>NZ_PJIZ01000010.1 GCF_021596505.1 Nostoc sp. CMAA1605
AAATAGAGACGATCTGCTCAGTTAACAGATATATGTCAAACTCGCTCAAAGCATCAACAACTGGACTGGGAATTGTAGACAAGGCGCGGAAACGTCTTGGCTGGACGAAAACTAGTACGGCGCGTTGGTGGCAAGATGCTCATACTTCTAGAGCTACTTTACGGCGATTTTGGCAGGGCGATCGCATTCAGCAAGAAATTTTCATCGCTATTTGTCACGCTGTTGGCATTAACGATTGGCAAAGTATCGTAGAAATCCCTAATGCAGACTTCGAGGAAACTTCTACACAATACCTCGACTGGGATGAAGCACCTGATGTTGAAAGTTTTTACGGACGTAATCAAGAATTAACTCAGTTAGAAGAATGGATTTTAGGCGATCGCTGTAAACTAATCATCATCACAGGGATTGCTGGCATTGGCAAAACGTCTCTGGCTCTGGCTTTAGCTGACCGCATTCAGTTAAAATTTGATGGGTTAATCTGGAAAACTCTTCACTTTACACCATCCCTAGTTTCCCTTTTGGATGGACTCCTCCACACCTTTCAGCAAACTCCGGTTGATGATATTCTCTCAGATACCGCAAAACTCATCCATCATCTGCAACAGCGTCGGTGTTTGTTGATTCTAGATGGGTTGGATGAGTCAGAAAAACACTATCATCAATTTATCCAGCAATTAATCCGCGCTCATCATCAAAGTTGCATTATCCTCACCAGTCGAGAACAACCAAATATTATTGAATCGAATACTAAAACGGTTCGCAGTCTCACGTTAACAGGATTACCAAAAGATGATGCGGTGAAACTATTGCAAGCCAGAGGATTTACAGGTAAGGAAATCGGATTATCACCCCTAATTCAACTTTATCGCGGCAATCCTTTGGCACTCAAGCTTGTTACGCCGTTGATTCAGTCAGTGTTTGGTGGGAATATTGCGGCTTTTCTGAGTCAAAATGCGATAGTAATTGGCGATCGCTTGCGTGTTATCCTGAAGCAACAGTTTGAGCAACTGTGTGATTTAGAACAAAATATTCTCTATTGGTTAGCAATTTGGCAACAACCAATCTCTTTTAGCCGCTTGCAAACTCATTTACTGATTTCTCTCGACCCAGCTACAATTTTAGATGCTATTGTCAGTTTAGAAAGGCGATCGCTTTTAGAAAAATGGATTTGTAGTGATGCACCAGCTTTTACCTTACAACCACTGGTGATGAAAATTGTCACCGATGAATTAGTAGAACGTGGGACTCAAGAGATAATTCAGGTGGTGCAGAGTCAAAATATCGCTGATTTTAAAGTTCTGCGAACCCATTGGTTATTGCGTCCGGGTAGCGATGATATTGTAGGCGATCGCATTTTGCATCAACTACAAGAAAAACTCTGGCAGATTTATGGGGCAAATCTCGTACAAAATCTCCAGCAAATTCTATTACTTTTAAATAATAAATCCCCTTTAACAATTGGTTATATTGCTTGCAATATCACAACAATTATTAACCGATTAGGATAATAATATTGCTACCAAATTTTAGACATATTCAAGGAAAATCCTGGTAAAATTGGATCTGCGCTAACTGTCTCAGGATTTTCTAAACATTCTTCAGGTTGACCAGGACGATAAATATAAACTCGGCGGTGTTTGCGGTCGATTAAAAAACCTAACTGTACCCCTGACTCTTGCATATATTCTGCCATTTTATCTTTCAGGGGTTGGAGGTTGTCGCTAGGCGATCGCAGTTCAATGACAAAATCAGGACAAATGGGTGCAAATACCTGTTGTTGTTCTGATGATAAAGCATTCCAACGTTCTAATTTCATCCAGGAAGCATCAGGAGAGCGTTTTGCACCCGTGGATAATGTAAAGCCTGTACTGGAGTCAAAACAAATACCTGTACCATCTTTTTCTGACCAAACTCCTACCTGTAAAGCTACATTAAAGTTACGATTTCCTGTTTCTGAACCCGTAGGCGGCATAATTGAAATTTCTCCGAACTGATTCATTTCAATGCGTAAGTCACGATTTACTTGACAGAAATCAAAGAATTGTTCATCTGTCATTTGCATTGATGGTGGCATTTGGATCACAAAAGGAGATGACAGCATCATAGTTCAACATCCGACTTTATTTTCCATTCTTACGTAAATACAAAAAAACGCAAAGATAAAGCTTTGCGTCTTATATAAGAAACTACGTAAAAATTCATCTACTCAACACTGAATACTGATTTTCACTCAGCACGCGCTAAACGCCGCTAACAGCACTCATTACTCAGCACCGGCTAAACGCCGCGCTACCGCTAACAGCACTCATTACTTATTAGGCTGAGGAGTCATCCGTAAGTAGGGTTTAATTTCTTGGTAGCCTTTGGGGAATTTCTCTTTCAATACTTCTGGGTCTTTGAGAGAAGGTACAATCACACAATCATCACCATCTTTCCAGTCAGCAGGGGTAGCTACGCTGTAGTTATCGGTGAGTTGTAGTGAATCAATTACCCGCAACAGTTCATCAAAGTTACGTCCGGTGCTGGGGGGGTAGGTGAAGGAAAGACGCAGTTTTTTGTTGGGATCAATTACAAATACGGAACGCACTGTGACAGCTGCGTTAGCGTTGGGGTGAATCATGTCGTAAAGGTCGGAAACTTTACGATCTGCGTCTGCCAAAATGGGGTAATTAAGGGTGGTGCTTTGAGTTTCTTCGATGTCACCGACCCAGCCATTGTGAGATTCTACATCATCAACACTGAGAGCGATCGCTTTCACATTGCGCTTGTCAAATTCTGGTTTGAGTTTCGCAACTGTACCTAATTCAGTTGTACAAACTGGTGTATAGTCAGCAGGGTGAGAGAACAGCACTACCCAGCTATCACCAGCCCATGTGTAAAAATCTATGTCGCCATGTGTAGACGCTTGTGTAAAGTTGGGTACTGTATCACCAAGACGGAGAGCCATATAAGATTCCCTGTAGTTAAGTAAGGCTTATGTATTTTACCGTGTCGTCATGACACAACATCGGTTTCCCCATCGGCTTTTAGTGCTTTGTAACAAAATTTTAACTTTTTCGCAGCTAAAAGGCTATTTCAGATAGGGAACGATAACTCACGGATTCTGATTATTGCACAAATGGGATGTATTTGTTTTTTCTACACCGTGAACTAAATAATTTGATACCTTTTCGGGAATTGTCTGCATAGGGTTTGTGGTTTGTAGAGGTATGTAATCATCGAAAGTCAGTGATGCGGGATACCTATTTGACTTTTACAATACATCAGTAAAAATCAAAACAGTTTCTTCCCCATTCCCCATTCCCTATTCCCTAATAAATACATGATTTTCAAAGGGTCTTGGTCAATTAAGCGTTTGACAGCAGCCTTTGGTGTACTGTTACTAACCGCTTGTAATGGTAATGCCAACTCTGATGATAATTTTACGGGTTTGAAAGTTAAGCTTTTGGTGGGTAGTGCTTTGGGTGATTTTTGCACCCAAGCCGCAAAAAATTTTAATGCGACTCAACCGAAGTTAGATAACGGGACAGCATTTCGGGTAAGTTGTGAGGCGCAGGGTAGCGGCGACGTAGTTACCCAGGTAGTTAATTCTGCTACTCAGTTGAAAAATGGTACTTTATCAGCAGATGCGCCGGAATTACCCACGATTATTTCTCTGGATGGAGATATATATCACAGTCAGCTAATTTACCGCATTAACCAACTGTATCCAGGGCAAAATTATATTCCAGAAATTACCGATGCCCAGTTAATAGCAAACACGCCAATGGTGTTTATGGCGCAGCCAGATGTGGCTGAAGGGTTGAAGAAAGTCGCTGATCCTTATCAGGCTTTGGTGACGGCGAAAACTCACAAAGATATTGACCCAACTGCACCAGCGTTAACAGTTAACTATGTCCATACCGCGCCAACACGTTCTAATTCTGGGTTACAAACCTTGGTCGCTCAATATGCCAGTGTATCGGGTAAACGTCCAGAAGAGTTGACAGTTGCTGATGTGCAGAAGTTTCAGGCGCAAATTCAGCAAATTCAAAGTAAGATTACCCGTTACGGGGTTTCTACTAATTCTCTAGCCCAAGCGATGGTAAAAAATGGGCCGTTTTGGGCTTCTGTGGGGTCTGTGTATGAGTCTAGTGTGATTACGGCGAATTCTAGCTTACAACCAGGACAACAGCGTTATACAGCCGTGTATCCCAAAGTGACGTTTACTTCTAATATGCGGGCAATTATACCGAATGCGCCTTGGGTGAGTGGGGATGAAAAAGCTGCCGCAGAAAAGTTTATCACCTACTGGCGATCGCCGGAAACTCAAAAAATTGCTACCGATTTGGGTTTAAGGCCGGGAACTCCTGGTGTGGCTTTGGGTGGAAAGTTTGCGCCAGATTTTGGTGTGGACTCTCAAGCTAAGTATGATTCCCTCCGACCACCAAAACCAGAGGTGGTGGATGCAATGTTGAAGTCTTGGCAAGAAGCGTCTAAGAAACCATCGTTAGTGGTGGTAGTGGTCGATTCTTCCGGTTCAATGGAAGGAAATAAGCTACCAGCAGTACAAAACACTTTATTAAATTATGTGAAGAACTTGGGAGTTAAGGAGCAAATTGCCCTTATAGACTTTGATTCTGATATTCGTCCCCCAGTGTTAGTAGATGGTACACCCCAAGGGCGCGATCGCGGTCTGCAATTTATCAGTGGACTAAGAGCCGATGGTGGAACAAAATTATATGATGCGGCAATTTATGCACGCGATTGGTTACAAAAAAATCGTCGTCAAAATGCCATTAATGGGGTTTTAATCTTAACGGATGGTGAGGATTCTGGTTCGCAAACTTCTTTAGAACAACTATCAACTGAATTGCAAAAAAGTGGTTTTTCTACTGACCAAAGAATTGGCTTTTTTACAATTGGTTATGGTCAAGAGGGTGAGTTTAATCCTAATGCTTTGAAAAAAATTGCTGAATCGAATGGGGGGTATTATTCTCAAGGTAATCCAGAGACGATTTCGCGGTTGATGTCTGATTTGCAGGTGGAGTTTTAAACGCAAAGGTACGCGGAGTTTTTTATGGTGAAGTTAGTGAATCCGTTGTATTATCCGGTGGCTGTTTTAGTTGGTGGTTTAACTCTATTTGTTGGGGTGCGGTTGGGGAATTTGTCTAGTTTGGTAATGATACCTGTGGCGACTGGTGTGGCGGTGGCTGGTGCGAGTTTTTTCAAGTCTCGTGAAGGTGAAATATTAGAGTTAGATAACCCAGCGTTGGAACGGGAAATATTAACAGTTAAATCATCGGCTTTGGCATTAGCTAATCAAGCTAATGCTATGCGCTTAGAGGTGCAGAAACTATTAACTGATACCTTTCATGTGGAACTATTGACAACGGTTTTAATGAGTTGCGATCGCGCCGCCGAACTTCCTGGTAAACTTGATAAATTAGGAGTTAGTCTACATCACACAAATTCACTCCTTTCTATCGAAGCTTTACAACAGCAACTTACAGAAGTCAAAACCAAATTACCAAATAGTTCTGGTGTTGCTAAACGACATCTGAATCAATTAGCAGAGAGTTTAAAACGTAACATACAGTTAGCACAAGAAGGTGAAGATAGTCGTCTAGCTAGAGTCATCAATATTGCTACTCTAATTCAAGATTTTGCTGGTGTATTGCAAAAACTGCAAACAAGATTACGTACATCTGATTTAACTGACTCTGAGCAAATTAATGGTTTGCAATTAATTGCTGATGAACTCAATAGCCTTGCAGAAAATCTATATTTAGTAGTAAGACAATAATTATATTCAGTTTGTAGTAAGGGCTTTAGCCCTCAAAATCGAAAATCTAATTTTTTAACCGCAAAATTTGTTTGTATTGATAACCCTGGGATTCTTCACCTTCATTCAGAATATACATGAAGAAGAAAATCAGCCCTCTCAAAAAATTTACCTTTGCTGTCGTCGTTGCAGAGTCGTTGATAGTTATCCCTATGTTGGTATTGACGCTGGGTAAATCAGTTAACTTAAAATGTCAACGAATTGAGCCGAATTATGTCAAATGTCAGCAGCAGTTTAGCCATTTATATGGTTTGTGGTCAAATACGCCTACATCATTTAGATTAACTGGCGTGGAGCTAGAAGAGTATGTCTTTAAAGAAGATTTACCTGAAGGGACTTATATTTATCTCCAAACCAATAATCAAGGAGAAGAACTATATTTTTACGGAAGTAATTTAAAAATGGCATTAACAGATAAACAACGGCTGGAAACCCTACTAAGCAATAATGGTCAAGCATCCCTAGAAATCACAGTTAAAGATACTTATTTGAGTGCTTTAGATTTTCTGACAACCTTAGTAGGTCTCAACATTATTATTATCTTTTCGATAGCTTTATTCTCTTTGATTACTCTGATTATATTTGTGTTGACGCTAGTTACCGCTAGTTACTTCTTCAGTAAAACAAAATAATATGAAAAGCAAAAAATCTCAATTCAAGCGCAAAAAACAAGTTTTTACCTCTATTACGATTATCGCAGCAGCATTAGGTTTAACTTACGCCCCAATTCCTGGTTTACAGCAAACAGTGGTCATTGTTAGCGGGACAGAACTACAAGAACCACTACAACAACTCGAAGCTAAATTTGAGCAAGAAAACCCCAATATCAAGTTAGAACTCAAGTTTCAGGGTTCACAAGATATGATAAACAATTATGTTGACCAGAAAAATGATTTTAAACCTGCGGTGTTAATTCCAGCCAATGGAGAAATTTTAACAGAATTGGGCGATCGCCTCCGCACTACCACCCAAAACGAACCCTTTTATGAAACTCCTCAACCACTAGCTAAAACTCTACTTGTAGGTATTGCTTGGCCGGAAAGGGGTAAAGTTCTTTTTCCCAATGGACGCTTTCAATGGTCAAAACTAGAACAAGCAATGCAAGCTGGTAACTGGGGAAAAGTTGGCGGTGCAAGTAACTGGGGTAGTTTTGATTTTGTCACCACCGACCCCACGCGGTCTAGTAGCGGTCAGTTGACTTTAAACTTGTGGACACAATCAAAATTAGGTGGTGCTATTAACGCCGATAGTTTTAACAATTCATCAATACAAACGCTATTTAGTTTAATCAAAAAATCAGTTTATCAACCACCTCGTTCTACAGATATTCTCCTACAAGAATTTATTGTGAGAGGTGCTAATGATGCTGATGTCGCTACTGTATATGAAAGTGTAGCTTTATATCGTTGGCAACAATCAGCCGTCAGTAAAGGTAGACCATACCAAGTTTATTATTTAGACCCGTCAATTGAAACTACCGCCACCGCCGCAATTGTCAGGCGAGACGTAGACGCAGGGACAGCAAAAGCCGCCAAAAGATTTTTAGACTTTCTCACCCAACCAGAACAACAGGCTGTATTTGTTCAGTATGGTTTTCGTCCGATGAATAATAACGTTGACTTAAAGACTGTACCGAATAGTCCGTGGAATCACAATATTCCTGGTGTAGAAGTCAAGCCGAGTGTGAAAATTCTTCCACCACCTGATAGTAAAACAATTACAGAAATTCAACGTCAATGGGAAAGGGCGAATTAGGGAAATTCGCAATTCGCAATTCGCAATTCGCAATGGACTAACGTCCCGCTACGCTAACGCTTTTTCCGTATTGTAACGGGAATTTAGAAAGAGTCATAACACTGGTTGCTTGATAGAAGTCGTGGACTTAAACCCCTAATTTTTGAATTGCGTGATGTGAGTTAAAAATGGAATTAACCAAAGGATTGATAGTATTTTTCGTAATCTTCGTTTTATTTGTAGGGATTTTCTTCACTGGCTCAGAAAGTGAGTTTATCTTCTATCCTTTAATTGATACTCAATCACCTCCAGGTTTTACAGTGCAGAAGTTCGAGAGTATCAAACCAGGAATGACCAAATTTGAAGTATCGAAAATTTTACCAACACCGAAGTATTCATCAGAAGATGGCGGTTCATGGCATTATGGTGAAGATGGTGCAGCACCATTTGGTGATTTTGCGTGGTTTGACTTTACAATACACTTTGATGCAGAAGGAAAAGTGATGAAAACAGAACGCCAACAATTTAATGACTAAATTTTTACGGTCAACTGATTATAAGCTTGAATCATTTGGCGTGCGATCGCATCCCAGCTAAAATTTTCTAAAGCATAATTTCTCGCATTCAAACCCCGACGCTGACATTCTTGGGGATTTTGCAAAGCTGTTTGTAGTAATTCCACCAACGATTCTACATTTGTTGTTCCCACCCAACCAGATTCACTATCTCGCACCTGTTCCCAAATATGTACTTGGTCAGAAATTACCACGGGTTTTCCTGCTACCATTGCCTCAGCAACAGCAATACCAAAGTTTTCATAGTAGGAAGGTAAAACAAATAAATCAGCCGCCTGTAATAACCTGGTTTTTAATTCACCAGTGACAAAACCTGTAATTGTAGTGTGAGATTTTAAAGGCGAATTAGCAATTTGGTCTTTAATTTTTTGTTCATAATCTGGGTCTTGGGGACTCGCACCAGACAAAATAAAATGAAAATTATTTCCTAACTCTAGCAGCTTCTCCAAAGCTGGAATCAGCAGATTTAGCCCTTTTTTTGGGTCAAGCCGTGACATAAATAGCACCCAAGGGATATTCTCTTTTATTCCCCATTCCCCACTGATGAAAGTTTTAGCATTCTCAGGGGAAATTTGAGGCGGAATTACACCCAAAGGAATCACTAAATCTTTTGTATTAACACCAAATCTTGCTGATACTTTCGCTTCTTGCTCACTTGTAAAATGAATCGCAGCCGCATTAGCTAAATTACCCTTTTCAATAATTTCTACATATAGCTTTTTTAATTGTTTTTTCTTTAATAAATCAGCCGGATCAAGTGTACCTAAAGGACGTAAAATATAAGGTAAATTTTCCTGACGACATACTAAAGCCGCCGCACTACTTACAGGCGAGAATAAAGCGTGAATATGCGCTATATCAAACTCACTAGCATGATTTTTCAACCATTTGAGTAAATCTAGAGAAAATTTATAGCGACGAAATGGCGCGCAGCGAAAATAGATAATTTCATACCCATCCTGTGAAATGGGAACATTTAAAGGTACATCTAGAGGTTTTTGACCAGTATCACCATTACTATCTGTAGTTATTACCGTAACTTTCACACCTTCCTTAGCTAAAGCAGGTGCTAATCCCAAAACCATTTGACTAGGGCCACCATAAACCAAAGAAATAGAGGGAACAATTTGTAAAATTTTCATCTTTAGACAAGGGAGGAGTAATGAGTGCTGAGTGCTGTTAGCGGTAGCGCGGCGTTTAGCCGGTGCTGAGTGCTGAGTAATAAGTAATGACTATTGACTATTGACTATTGACTGATAAAACTCAAACTGCTGCTTGGCTAAAGCCTTATTTGTGTATTGAGTCATTGCTTTTTGATATCCCAATTCAGCTAATTTATGTGCTAAATCTGGCTTTTCTATTAGTTGTAATAAACAGTCTGCTAAAGCTTCTGCTTTACCTTCAGGAAATACCATACCAGCTTCACCAATTACATAAGGTATTTCGCCTGAGTCAGAACCAACCACAGGAACTTTACACGCCATAGCTTCAATAATTACATGACCAAATTGTTCTTTCCAACCAACGGAAGTCAGGGTTTTAAATTGATAGGTGGTTTCTGATGGTAGCACTAAGGTATTCATCAAATTAATATAATTAGCAACTTCATCATGAGGTACACTTTCTACAAATATCACTCTATCTTGTAGATTATTTTCGGCTGCTAATTGCACTAACTCTTCTTTTAAAATGCCACGCCCTAGTAACAATAATTTCCAATTTTTATCTTTTAGTATTACTAAAGACTGCAAAAGTGTTAATAAACCCTTTTCAGGTACAAATCTCCCCACAAACCCGACAACAAAATCATTCGCTGCAATACCCAACTTAGCGGCTAATTCCGGTTGTGATTTGGGTGTAAATAGTGTTTCGTCAACACCTAATTGTGGCATGACTTTAATTGCACCTTGATAACCTCTTTGTCGCAAAATTTCCGCCCCATCCTGATTACCGGAAATAATACCGTGACTATGATTGAGGTTATATTTTTCTAGTAAAGCTATTGGTGGTTTTAATTCGTAAGGTAAATTCCACCAAGTGAAAAAGATATTTTTCGCCTTTAGTCCTAATAACTGATTTAAGAAAATCATCTGAGTATAAGCTAAACTCCTAGAACCCTGTTCTACTTGAATGATCTGGGGGCGAAATTGTCGCAACAAGGAGATTAAATCAGCACCAAATGTTAGTAAGCCTTGATGATTTTGACTAAAGTTAGTAACTGGAACTATTTTAAATTTCCCTTCATCCCGATATTGAGTTTCAATGACTTTATTTTGTACACCGCCAGGTTTCCAGACTTTAGGAACTACAGCTGTTACTTCAATCCCTGGTTCTAACTGAGATAAGGCACGCAACTTTTCACAGTTGAGGTCTACAATATACGTATGACTTGCAACTAAGATTCTCATAAATATTTACTACTATTTAGCTGTCAATACTTAATTAAGTAGAACGGTGGAAATAATTAAAGGTTAGGGTTGGTAGTGAGGACTTCAGTCCTCTCTTAGAGACACTCCGCAAACAAATAAGGACTAAAGTCCTTACTACAAAACGAATTTCCCAATTTTTACATTGCTTAATGTAGTTTGGTTTTTTCGCACCGAATTACTTAGTTTTCACTAACGACTAATGACTAATGACTCTGAACTCTTAGTTATTGATTCTTGATCAAGACGACTATAAATTTGTCCATCATCCCAAAGAGATCGGATAAGACTCCGTAAAGCATTGAAAAAACCCAAGATATAGAAAATACCACGGGTTAAAACTTTAATTGGTGAACCACTTTTATGACAGGGGGGACGACCAAGGACGTGACAATCAAATAACCTGGCGTATAGACGTAACGCTTGGCTAACGGTGAGGTTTTTCATCGCCATCAGGAAATGATTGTGGTAGAAGGTGAATTGATATTCGAGCGATCGCATACTAATATCATGACACCCCCCTGTTTCTTCTCCTAAATGGACTAAACAAGCCTCTGGGTCATACCAAATTTTATATCCTGTCTGGCGGAACCTCAGACAAAAATCTGATTCTTCTCGGACAGCACTACCCCTAAATCTCTCATCAAACCGCAGTCCATACTTAGTGAAGATTTCCCGCCGGAAAGACATATTACAACCCCTCGCACTTAACACTTGTTGGGGCTTAATGGTATGTACTAAATCGATATGATACCAAGCAATCCCAGGGTTCATGGCCTCTGGGGGTAAATATTCAATCTCAAACTCTCCCTTAGACTCACCTAATTTCATTCTGTCAAACACCCGTCCAGCTACCGCCCCTATCTCTGGGCTTTGCAGATAATTTTTGACATGATTTGAGATATAGTCAGGCGTTAATTTGACATCATCATCAATGAAAATAATAATTTCACCCGCAGACCTTCTCACCCCATAATTTCGCGCCCCTGGTAAACTCGCCCAACTTAAGCGAAACCATTTAATTTTTGCTTTTGCGGCTAATTCTTCCAGATAGCTTTGTATGTCTGCTTGATGCGTCGGTGATTGATCTACTACCAAAACTTCAAAATTTGGGTAATTTTGATTTAAAACATCTGCAATGCTATCTCGCAGTGGTTCTTCTCGCCCATAGGTAGGGATAATTACAGTCACTAAGGGATGATGATTTGTGGAAGAATCAGAAAATTCCATAATTTTAACGTTTTTATACCCTTTATTTAGGTTTACATCTACTTAAATCTCAAACACTAAAGTCGTATAATTTTTAGAGTATGTTGCGTGCGATATCATTTTAGTTCCTCTAGCCTATAGGAAGCAAACTACACCACAGCGATCGCTCTCTAGTCAACCAAGTTTAGATTGACCTTACCGTAGCAGACGCACCACAACTGACGCACCCTACAGTTTAGATATTTTTTTATCTGGAAGTCCCTAACGAACGATTAACGATGATCTCTGTGAACCCACCCCTACAAATGTCTACAGAATTACAAGACTTTAATTCACATTAAAATCAATTGCCAAAAAAAGAACCAGGGAATATTTTCTCTGGTTCATAGATACAGACACAACAATCAATAACTAAATTATTTAGTTCAGCATGGAGTAAGTAGAGATACCACCTGAAATGAGCAAAAAACTTTTGCGGTTGGAGTGTTTATTTCTTGGTTTTTTGTACTAGAATCTACCTAGATAGTGCAGTCCTAAGATTGTTCCTGCTCCTAAAATGTGACCAAACGCAGTAGTTGCTAATAATGCAGGTAAACCGAAGCCACCGAAGAGATTAGCAGAAGGTAAAGCGGGTTCTGAACTGGGATGTTTGATGCTGGATTTACCAAAGGCAATGGCAATGATATTGGCAACAATCATGATAATGCCGATTGAGGGATTCCATTGCAATGGCGCAGTTGCAGCAGCGAGTAAGGTTGAAGTTAACACCTGAATAAGCTCCTGACATTTATTTTGATGATTGAGGATATCATCTGAAAAATCCCGCAATAAATTCAAGAGAAATTCCGATTTTGCATCAATATTTAACATTCATTTTCAATACTTCATAAATTTAGTGGTCTGACGTATTAAATATAAATGAGGGGTTTGTAGTTGCGATTTATCGCTGAAAAGTTAAATATGAGTCCTAAAGCTAAGTTCTTGATGTTGTATCTACTTTGACATCTTGATGAAGATTATTGTTATAATTCTTTAAGTTGTGATGCGATCGCCATCATCCGAAAAACCAATATATTGGAGGCGATCGCTAACAAGTGATGACTAATGACCAATCCCCTACCCGAAAGTAGGGGTTTTTTATTTTTAGGGGTGTGAGGGTGTGAGGGTGTGAGGGTGTAAGGGTGTGAGGATTTATATTGATTATTTCCCCTACACCCCTACACCCCTAAACCCCTACACCCCTATTTTCCAACAACCCGTTATGTCTGAGTAAAGACGCTGTACTTGGTTGACGACCACGGAATGATTGAAACACCTGCATGGGGTGTTGACTACCACCAAGAGCTAGTACAGTATCTCTGTAACGTCTACCGGTGGCTTTAATCGCTTCCTCGTCTTCTAGTCCCGCTTCTTCAAAGGCTGCAAAAGCATCTGCACTTAGCACTTCAGCCCACTTGTAACTGTAGTAACCTGCCGCATAACCACCTTCAAAAATATGCCCAAAGGCACACAAAAACGCATCCTCTGGAAGTGGGGGTAACACAGTCGTAGTTTTAGCTACACGGTGACGCACATCGGCGGCGGTTTCTTTCCCACCTGGACGATAGCGAGAGTGTAATTCTATATCTACACTACTAAAGTGAATTTGCCGCAAAATGGCACTACCACTCATGTAATTGCGCGCTGCTAGCAGTTTTTGATAATAATGCTCTGGTAGCGGTTCACCAGTTTCATAATGCTGCGCCATACTAAACAAAGTGGTGCGCTCATAACACCAGTTTTCCATAAACTGGCTCGGTAATTCAACTGCATCCCACTCGACGTTATTAATACCCGATGCTCCACTGTAGTCAACCTTAGTCAACATATGATGCAAACCGTGACCAAATTCGTGGAACAGGGTTTCAACTTCATAGAAAGTCATCAAGCTGGGTTTACCATCCACTGGCGGCGTTTGGTTACAAATTAAATACGCCACTGGTAAGCGGATAGACGTTACACCATTGTCCGTAATCTTGCGGCGATTGATACAGACATCCATCCAAGCACCACCACGCTTTTCAGCAGGACGGCTGTAGGGGTCTAGATAAAAGTAGGCGATGGGGCTACCTGTTTCATCCGCAATTTGGAAATAACGGACATTTTCATGCCAAACTGGGGCTTGACCATCAGCCGGGGTGACGGTGATGCCAAATAGCCGCTTTACTAAACCAAACAAGCCTGCTAAGACTTGGGGGAGAGGAAAGTAAGGACGTAATTCTTCGGCTGTGAAAGCAAATTTTTCTTCCCGTTGTCTCTCCGCCCAAAAACTTAAATCCCAGTGTCGCAAATTTTCGGCTTCGGCTGCACCTTTAGCAGCAGCAAAAGCTTTGAGAGCAGCTAAATCTTGGGTAGCAGCGTCATAACTGACACTACGCAACTCTTCTAAGAGTGCTTCCACCGCCTCGACATTGGGAGCCATTTTACTAGCTAAACTCAATTCGGCAAAATTCTCAAAACCCAATAAATTCGCTAGTTCTTGGCGTAATTCCAAAATTCGTTCGATGAGGGGGTGATTATCTAACTCCCCAGACGCAGCACGGGTGATGTAGGCTGTGTAGATTTTTTCACGCAAATCCCTGCGGGTACTATGCTGCATGAAAGGACTGTAACTGGGAAAGTCCAATGTAATGCGCCAAGGGCCATTTTCTGGTGTGGCGGTTTCTTCTCCTGCTGCGCGTGCTGCTTGTGCGGCTAAACTGAGTAAGCTTTGGGGTAAACCGTCAACTTCTTCTTTAGTGGTCAGGGTTAAACTAAAGGCTTTGGTAGCATCTAAGACATGGTTAGAGAACTTAGTAGAAAGTTCTGCTAATTCCATTTGAATAGCGTTGAAACGTTCCCGTGCTTCTCCTTCTAAGCCCACGCCAGAAAGTTCAGCATCACGAATAGCTGCTTCCACAATTCTTTGTTGTGCTGACTCTAAAGTCTGCCAACTATCACTAGCGCGGAGTTGTTTAAAAGCATTGTATATAGGTTGACTTTGGCCTAGTTTGTTCATGAACTGTATAACTTGGGGTTGTACAGTTTCATAAGCTTCACGCAATTCTGGACTATTTTTCACACCCATTAAATGATTAACTATGCCCCAACTCCAAGATAGTTTTTCACCCAGATGTTCTAGGGGTTCTACTAAATCATTCCAAGTGGGTTGGACATTAGCTTCTAAAGCGGTAAGTTGTTGGTCGAGTTCTGCCAACAGCTGCTCAAAGGCTGGTATGACTTGGTTTGGTGTGAGGTCAGCAAACGGAGGTAAGCCAGAACCTTTGAGTAGAGGATTTTTAGGAATAGAAGTATTTGCACTCATGGTTTTATTTTGAGCAGCAGTTGAAGGATAAAAATCGATTGTAATGTAATTTTTTTCTATTTTTCATGTAGTGATAACGGCAATCAACTGTGTTAACACTTAGCACAAAGTCACAGAAACGGTATAGAGTTTTGACACTTTTCCAGAGATAATCAATACCGATATAACCTTGGGTGCTGAGAAATGAAATTACTCCTCTCTGTTTTACTGACACCTATAGCCGTACTTTTAGCTTCTGGTCAGGCGTTAGCCGCACTGCAAACTAAAACTATCGAATATAAAGACGGGAATACAGTTTTAGAAGGCTATCTAGCCTATGACGATGCCATTAAAGGTAAACGTCCTGGTGTGTTGGTGGTGCATGAATGGGATGGCTTACAATCCTATGCTAAAAGACGCACTGAACAATTAGCAAAAATGGGTTATGTGGCTTTTGCTGCTGATATTTACGGTAAAGGTATTAGACCCAAAACTACGGAAGAATCAGGTAAACAGGCGACACTATACCGTCAAAATCGACCTTTATTAAGGTCAAGAGTTAATGCCGGGTTAAAAGTTTTACAATCAAATCCCCTAACCGATGTCAAACGTATTGCCGCCATTGGTTATTGTTTTGGTGGTGGGACTGTTTTAGAGTTAGCGCGTAGCGGTGCCAATATTGCCGGAGTGGTAAGTTTTCACGGCAACTTAGACACCCCCAACCCCGGCGATGCGAAGAATATCAAAGCGAAAGTCTTAGTATTACATGGTGCTGATGACCCATTTATCCCAGAGACACAGCTAAAAGCCTTTGAAACGGAAATGCGTCAAGCTAATGTAGACTGGCAATTAATTTCCTATGGTGGGACAGTCCATAGTTTCACCAACCCAGATGCCAAAGGTGAAATTAAAGGTGCAGAATACAACCCCATAGCTGACCAACGTTCCTGGCAAGCAATGCAGCAATTTTTCGCTGAGATATTCCGTAAATAGGGCATTGCGAATGGGGCATTGGGTATTGGGCATTGGGCATTGGGCATGGGGAAATAGTGCGGAGGTTATATGAATACTGGATTAATCTTTAATTAATATGGGAAATATTAATTCCCTATTCCCTATTCCCCATTCCCCATTCCCCAATATGCGTGCCATGATTTTGGAGTCACCGCGTCAACCACTGCGATTAGTTGACGTACCAATACCTGGTTTGAATGCTGGACAGTTGCTGATTCGGGTTCATGCTTGCGCTGTGTGTCGGACTGATTTGCATATAGTTGATGGGGAATTGACACACCCTAAATTACCTTTGATTTTGGGACATCAAATTGTTGGTACTGTAGAGGGGATTGCAGGTGATGTTCATAACTTCCAAATTGGGCAACGTGTGGGTGTGCCTTGGTTGGGATATACTTGCAATTCTTGCCCTTATTGTCTTTCTCATCGGGAAAATTTGTGCGATCGCGCTCAATTTACAGGTTACAATCTAGACGGCGGTTATGCGGAATATACTGTAGCTGACCATCGTTTTTGCTTCCCTCTAGACCCCAGTTATTCCGACTTGCAAGTTGCGCCTTTGCTGTGTGGCGGTTTGATTGGCTACCGCGCTTATAGAATGACTGGTGAGGCGCAAAAGTTGGGTTTTTATGGTTTTGGTTCGTCGGCGCATATCCTCATTCAACTCGCCCATCATCAAAATCGCCAAGTATTTGCGTTTACTCGCTCTGGTGATATCGCAGGACAAGAATTTGCCCGTCAATTAGGTGCAGTCTGGGCGGGGGACTCTGATGTATTACCGCCAGAACCACTAGATGCAGCCATTATTTTTGCACCAGTCGGGAAGCTTGTACCTGCGGCTTTACGGGCTGTGGCTAAAGGTGGTGTGGTGGTTTGTGCTGGAATTCACATGAGTGATATTCCCTCTTTCCCTTACAGTATTCTTTGGGAGGAAAGGGTGTTAAGGTCTGTAGCTAATTTGACGCGTCAAGATGGGGAAGAGTTTTTAGCTTTAGCACCGCAAGTTCCCATACATACTGAAGTTAACGCCTTTCCCTTAACTCAAGCAAATGAGGCCTTAGATGCGCTGCGTAGCAGCAAAATTGAGGGTTCAGCCGTATTAGTTGTAGAGTAAAGGAAAGTAGTGGTTAATAGTCAATAGTCATTAGTCATTAGTCATTACTCATTACTCATTACTCATTACTCAGCACGGGCTAAACGCCCCACTTCCGCTAACAGCACTCAGCACTCATTACTCATTAATCAACAGCCACACATTATCTATGGATGCGGAGAATATTCAACGGCGTTATACAGCAGGGGAGAGATATTTTCCCGCCGCCAACTTAATTCGAGCTAAGTTGATAAGAGCTTATTTACCAGGGATAAATTTATGGGGAGCAGACTTGAGTGGTGCTAACCTCGCGAGAGCTAAACTTTGGGGAGCAGACTTAAGTCGAGCCAATTTAGCTAATGCTAATTTGACTAGAGCGAATTTATGCGGTGTGAAGTTAAATGAGGCAAATCTGCGCGGTGCTAAACTTCATCTCACCAAGTTGTATGGAGCAGATTTAACAGGTGCTTATTACGATGACAGCACCCGCTTTTCTCAGGGTTTTGATCCTGTCAGTCGAAAGATGCACAAGTTTGAATGATTGCTTTTTACTCAATAACGCGCTTCACCTCAAAAACCCGCAAGCCTTCCGGGTGTTCATATTCGACTTTAACATCTTGCACCACTGCCGCAGGGGGGCCAGCATGACACCAGCGTAGTATCTCTTCCACAACCTCCCGCGCCCCTTCAAATACAGCTTCTACGCGTCCATCAGGAAGATTTCGCACCCAACCAGTTAAACCCAACTGGCTAGCAGTCTCGACAGTAGCGTAACGATAACCTACTCCCTGGACTCTACCGGAAATGAAGACGTGAGCGCGAACTAGTTTTGCTTGTGGTGTAGGATTTGGCATTGACCAATCTATACTTTACAATCACCAGTCTACATGGTTTGTGACTGAGGAACTGATATTTTAAATTAAAACTGCTAATGTAAAATTTTCAATTCTGCGTTGCTTATGTCTGAACTACCACCACTCAATACAGATACTATCTGGGGTATTCTCAATGATCAAATTGATGATGCAACAGTCATGCAATTAGTCTGGTATTACTTGGGTTATCGCTATGACTCTACAACAGACAAGTGGGATAACAGCTTGGTTACAGCAGAATGGCGAGATGAGTATCCAGAACCACCCAATTTTTTAGATAGCCGTCCTGCTACTATGAAGTTAACTCGCTCTATTCCTCAACAATATAAACAAATTACGAAGGAAAAGCTGGGTTTTAAGGGGTACAAAATTGGCACATTTACACCACGGGAAACTCGCAGAGCAACTGCTGCTAATTGGTTATTGAGTCATTTGCAGCAAACCATTGATCAAAGTAAATAATTAATCAAAGCAAATATTCGGTAAATATCACAGTTTCAAAAGAATGCGCTCCATATTTGAGAAGTTGTGATCATGCTATAAAATGGCTACCGAATATTTGCTTTTATATATATCTGTGGGTAGTAGACAATTACTGAGTATCTGATTCAGGAAAAATTGTTTGAAGATAGATTAATAAGTGACCTATTGATATATTACAGACTCAAACTCAGGATAGAGGAACTCAGCTATTAATTATATCCTCTGATTGATTTGCAAATTGATTATTAGTTAGAAAATAATCATGACTGACTTTTCATAATTTGATAAATTTTCATGAAAAATTCCATTGAATTTAAGTTATTTGCACCCTATAACAAAGGCGCGGCTGTCATAGGGGATTTCTCAGATTGGCAGGAAATTCCTATGGAAAAAGGCGATGATGGTTATTTTCGTACCCATGTTGACTTAGCAGATGGCACTTATCAATATAAATTTCGGGTACAGACAAACTCTTGGTTTTTTGAAGATGATCAGTGGGTTGATGTCACAGACCCCTATGCAACTGATATTGATGAATTAAGCGGCAAAGATAATGGTGTTATCCGCATCAAAGATGGGGAAATTATTGTTGATACTTATGTCTGGCAATATGATGATCAACCTTTACCAGCCGACCATGAATTAGTAATTTATGAATTACACGTCAGTGATTTTTCTGGTGGTGAGGATGATCCCTATGCACGGGGAAAATATAAACACGTTATTGAGAAATTAGATTACTTATGTGAATTAGGCATCAACGCTATTGAGTTAATGCCTGTGAAAGAATATCCTGGTGATTATAGTTGGGGTTACAATCCCCGCTATTTTTTTGCAACAGAATCTAGCTATGGTTCAACAGCAGATTTAAAACGTTTAATTGATGAGTGTCATCACCGGGGAATTCGTGTGTTAATGGATGGATTTATAACCACTCAGAAGCCTCTAGTCCCTTAACACAAATTGACCATGATTATTGGTACCACCATGCACCCCGTGACCCTGATAATAACTGGGGGCCAGAATTTAATTATGAACTCTATGATGAAAATTTAGATATCTATCCAGCCCGAAAATTTATCGGTGATACGGTGCGGTTTTGGATTGAAGAATATCATATAGATGGCATTCGTTATGATGCGGCTAGACAACTAGGTAACTATGATTTTATGCACTGGATTGTGCAGGAAACTAAAAAAACTGCCGGTGCAAAACCATTTTATAATGTGGCAGAACACATCCCAGAAACTACTAGCATTACTAATGTTGACGGGCCGATGGATGGCTGTTGGCATGATAGCTTCTATCACACCATCAAAGCTCATATTTGCGGCGATACCTTTGACTTAGAGAACCTCAAAGATGTGATTGACTGTAAGCGTCAAGGCTTTTTAGGTGCAACTAATGTGGTGAATTACTTGACTAACCATGACCATCATCATCTCATGGTGGAGTTAGGCGATCGCAATATTTTTGCCGAAGAAGCTTTTAAACGCGCTAAACTCGGCGTAGCTATCCTATTAACATCTGTCGGTGTACCCCTAATTTGGATGGGTGAAGAATTTGGGGAATACAAACCTAAACAGCAGGAATCAGCAAAAATAGATTGGCAACTCTTAGGTAATGACCTAAATAGTAGTTTATTTGAATACTACAAAGGCTTGATTCAATTACGTAAAAATAACCACGCTCTCTACACAGAAAATATTGATTTTATTCACGAAAATCACGAAGCTAAGGTATTAGCTTACAGTCGTTGGAATGAAGAAGGTTCTCGCGTGGTTGTAGTTGCGAATTTCTCCGAAAATTTCCTTGCAGGTTATCACGTTCCTAATTTCCCCTGTGGTGGTACATGGCACGAGTGGACAGGAGATTATGACGTAGAAGCTGGTGATGATGGGATTATGACTGATATTGGGCCTTACGAAGCCAAAGTATTCGTTTGGCAGTAATAAAATATACCGAAATCTCAGGTTCAACTTCTAGGGAGAGGAAATACTCTCCCTTTTTTATTGCCGTAACCCTAGCTGTTATGTCTGATTTTTCTGACTTGCCAAAAAAGTAAATGAATCTGTATCCTGTGTTTCATTTACAATATGGATACTAATCGGACTCAAAAATCCATCTCAACCATCAAGACAACTTCTCCATGCACAACAAATTATTTAACACCAATATTAAAAATTGCCACGTTCTCTTAACCCCTAACGAAATAAAATCTAAAGTACCCTTAACAAAAACTGCGGAACAAACTGTTTGGCGATTTCGCAAAGAAATAGAACAAATTTTAGACTTTCAAGATAGACGTAAATTTATAGTAGTTGGCCCCTGTTCAATTCATGATCCAGAAGCGGCATTAGAGTATGCAAAACGACTGAAAGATTTAAGCGATCGCGTCCAAGATAAGCTGCTATTAATTATGCGGGTTTATTTTGAAAAACCCAGAACAACAGTAGGATGGAAAGGCTTAATTAATGACCCTAATATGGATGATTCTTTCCATGTCGAAAAGGGACTAATAATTGCGAGGAAACTATTAGTGCAATTGTCAGAATTAGGATTGCCTAGTGCTACAGAAGCCTTAGATCCCATTATTCCGCAATACATTGGCGAATTAATTACTTGGTCAGCAATTGGCGCACGCACAACTGAATCCCAAACTCACCGCGAAATGGCCAGTGGGTTATCAATGCCTGTAGGGTTTAAGAATGGTACAGATGGCAACATTCAAGTTGCCTTAAATGCCTTGCATTCTGCTAGAACTCCCCATAATTTCTTAGGAATTAATCCTAAAGGACAGGTGAGTGTATTTGAAACTAAAGGTAATGCTTACGGTCATGTAATTTTACGCGGGGGTAGTCAACCTAACTTTGATGCTGAGAGTGTACAACAGGTAGAAACACAATTAAAACAGGCTAATTTACCGCCGCGTATTGTCATTGATTGTAGCCACGGCAATACGAATAAAAATTACAAATTACAATCGTCTGTGTTAGAAAACGTCGTCCAACAAATTATTGATGGTAACACATCTATTGTGGGGATGATGTTAGAATCACATCTATCTGAAGGCAATCAACCAATTAATTGTCCCAAAGAGGAACTCAAGTATGGGGTTTCTGTAACTGACCCCTGTATCGGTTGGGAAGAAACAGAAAAAATTATTTTAGCTGCCCATGAACAGTTAAAGTAAGAGCAGCTAACACCATTTTGGATTTTATGCCAAGAATCGAATGTAGATTGGCGAAAATGGTTAAAATCTTAACTTCTTATACTGTGTCGGTGTCAGTACCTTTTCACAGCAGCTAGTGCAGAATTTAGGTATCATTATCATTTGGTAGGTCTTGTTGACAATACTTGACCTATCTTTTTTTACCCTAAAACGGTCACGCTCCTCTACTGAATAAGCTTCAGCCCCTTTGTCACCCCGTCAGAAAATCTATGTAGTTGATTTTTATCCACACACCTACTTACATCATTTCTTCTCAGGTCATGAAAAATGGCTATTTTATTTGTTTGATCAGATTTCAAAAATAATAAATGAGAAAAATACTTGAATGATTGATACATTTAATTGAATGACAGTATCATCTTCTGAGTTGGATAAAAATCACAAAAATGCGATTATGCAGACCCTCAAATTTACTGTCTACACTAATCCAGTTCGGGAATACTCATTTGATAATACGTATTTTGTTGACGAAAAGTGTTTAGTTATTGGTAGTGGTCAAGATAGTCAAATAGGAATAAGCGATGCCAGTATAGATGTACGTCATGCCGTTATTCTCAAAAAAAATCATCAATACTATTTAGCGGACTTAGACACTACTCAAGGTACAAGACTAGGGGCTGATAAACTACAACCCAAGCAAGTTTATCTTTTATCCAATGAATCTTTAGTACAAGTTGGTAATGTAATTATTGAAGTAACAATTACCACAACAAAAACAACTATAGTATCTCCATCAACTACCCCAACCCAAGTCATAAATTCTACATCGCAGACCAAATCAGGCTTTAGGTTAGACGCAATTAACTTAAGAAAATCCAGTCGTCCATTGTTTGGTACAACACTAATCAATAATATCTCACTATCCATCTTACCCAGAGAGTTTGTTGTAATAGCTGGAGTCAGTGGCGGTGGTAAGTCTACCTTGATGGATGCACTGAACGGACAACGCCGAGCCAGAGGAAAAGTGTTGGTAAATGGTAGTAATCTTTACACTAACTTCAGTGCATTCAAAGATAAAGTTGGCTACGTGCCACAAGATGACATAGTTCACCCAGAGTTAAGTGTTGTGGAAGCACTCAGCTATGCGGCCCGGCTAAGGTTGCCATCGCAATCGCCAGCAGAAAGGAAACAGCGAGTGCAAGAGGTACTAGAACAATTGCAACTGACGCAACGGCAGAATGTAGCCATCGGCAGATTGAGTGGAGGACAACGCAAACGAGTTTCCATAGGGGTTGAGTTAATTAGTAATCCTCGCTTGTTTTTCTTAGATGAAGCCACATCAGGCTTAGATCCTGGCACGGAATTGCAAATCATGGAACTGCTACGGAGTTTAGCCAATGCTGGAAGTACCGTAGTGTTGATCACCCACGCTACTAAGAATGTAGAGATTGCCGATATGGTAATATTCTTGGCCAAGGGTGGAAGATTGGCATACTTTGGCCCATCGAAACTGGCATTGCAGTATTTCAAAGTTCAAGATTTCGATGCTATCTACGATAAAGTAGAGCGTCAGTTCACACCCCAAGAATGGGAAAAAAATTTTGTATTGTCCGGTTACTACAAAAAATTCATTAGCGATCGCCTAGAAACGATTCCACAAAACAACAGCCCATCAGCAGAAAAGCCGGACTTTAATCAACAACTAACAGTATTGTGTCAGCGTAATTTGAATATTCTCTTCAAAAACAGGGTAAGCTTGGCACTGATAATTTTGGGTGCGCCGATTCTGGGATCACTGAACTTTGCTCTGTGGAAATCAGATTTATTCAGCACAAAAACTGGAATGCAGGACAAGCAATTACGATGTTGTTTGTCACAGTGATCATGGCGGTAATGTCGGGAGCATTAGCTACCATGCCAGAGATTGCCAAAGAGAGAGCAATTTTTCACCGTGAGCGTAGTGCAGGGTTGGGTGTACTTCCTTATATTTTATCTAAACTGCACTTAGCATTGATGTTGGCACTTTACCAGTCGCTGGTGCTATTGATCTGTATGGTGCTGGCAGTGAACATTCCCCAAGTCAATAACATTTTGATAGGAATGTATTGTAGTCTGTTTTTAGCCTCATTTGGCAGCATGGTATTAGGCTTGTTAGTATCAACAATTTCACCAAGTCAAAGTGTTGCCCCCTTATTAACAATTGTGGTGTTAGTTCCCCAGGTAGTATTCGGCGGCGGTATTCTACCCGTGAATGAGTTTCACACTGTAGGACAAGCCATCAACCAAGTCATGCTCACCAAATATCCGTTTGAGACTTTGGTGTCAATGACTGAGTTGGGTGCAGATGTAGCTGATGACCCCTGCTGGCAGAAAACTAAACAGAAAAATAAAACACTATCAAAAGTAGAATTAGCCAAATGTAATTGTTATGAACAGGAAGTATTTAATAAATGTGAATTTCCAGGGATTGGAAAAGTTAAAAAAACTTTATCTTTAAATGCAGACTTATTAAAAGTACGCCTGTTAATTCAAGGTATTTTTGATAGTTATGGTGATATTTTCAGTGTTAATGTCTACGAAAGTTGGTTGTCAATGCTGAAAATTATCGGGGGGATGACTCTTATTCTATTCCTGTGTCAATTTATCAAAGGTTGAACTATACAGACAATGATCAAGGTTAGCTTGAAAACCCCTGAGAAATAGTAAGGAAGTTGTGCCTTTCGTGCTTTATCCAGGATGATGAAGCATCCCTCAAGGGAAGCAAGCTACGCGTTAGCGTCTCGGAGAAAAGTCTATGTCGGTATAAGCAATTGGCTAACTTGTATTTCTAATATAAGTAGAACGACTTGAAAAAACCAAACTATGTAAAGTAATGTAAAAAAACTGAATTTAGTTCGTAGTAAGGACTTTAGTCCTCTCTTAAGGACTAAAGTCCTCACTACAAACCTTTAATTATTTACACCGTTCTACTTAGGAACGAGTTTAATTATTGTCAAATTTAGCGTTTAGCAGATATCTAAACATACTAAACACCTGCATATAAATTATCTAAACATTAGATATAGAAAAAATAAACGCTACATGAATAAAAAATAAGCCTATTTTTATATCTTATATATATTGAATTTTCTCCAAAATCAATGGATGATTTAAATCAAATGATACAAATAATTGCTGAAAAATAATATGTAAGGCGATGCCTGAAATTATCGTCAAAATTACGAATATCAATTGGGATAAATCATGTTACAAGGATGGATACAAATAGCATTAACGCTATTAATTGTCGTGGCAATAACTCCCTTTTTTGGGCGATATATGGCGCGTGTTTACCAAGAGCAAAGAACTTTTCTTGACCCGGTTTTGCATCCAGTTGAGCGCATACTTTACTCTTTGGTGGGTGTTGCCACTAAAGAAAATATGACGGGTTGGCAGTATGCAAGAGCTATTTTGTACAGCAACATAGTTATGGGGTTGCTGATTTTCTTTATCCTGATGAGTCAAGGATGGTTGCCTTTTAATCCCACCAAAATAGATGCGCCAACGTGGGATACAGCATTACACACAACCATATCGTTTATTACCAACACTAACCAACAACACTATTCTGGTGAAACCTACCTCAGCTATGCCAGTCAAATGTGGGGTCTTGGTTATCATATGTTCACCTCGGCGGCGACTGGGTTGGCGGTGGGGATTGCCTTTATTCGCGGGTTGACTGGTAGACCTTTGGGTAACTTTTATGTGGATTTGATTCGCTCAATTACGCGGGTTTTGTTACCTATTTGTATTGTAGGTGGAATTGCCTTGATGGCGGCTGGTGTTCCCGAAACCTTAGCTGGGCCAGTTATTATCCCTACTTTAGAAGATCCTAATATAAGTCAGGCGATCGCACGCGGCCCTGTGGCTCATTTTGAAATTATTAAACAGCTAGGAGAAAACGGCGGCGGCTTTTTTGCCATCAACTCTGCCCATCCTTTTGAAAATCCCAACGGCTTTTCTAACTTAATTCAGGTTGTGGCCATGCTGTCAATTCCCACAGCCTTAATTTACACTTACGGTTTATTTGCTAACAACACTAAACAAGCTTGGTTAGTTTATGGCATGGTAGGTGTGATTTATATCGCGTTTATCATCATTACTGCCATTGGTGAATATAACGGTAATCCGGCTATCAACTCCCTACTGGGAAGTACACAACCGAACTTAGAAGGAAAGGAAGTCCGGTTTGGTTGGGCGCAGTCTGCTTTGTTTGCTGTTAGTACAACCGGCACTATGTGCGGTGCTGTTAATAGTTTACATGATTCCTTCATGCCCAACGGCGGTTTTGTCACCCTCTCGAATATGTTTCTGCAAATCATTTGGGGTGGACAGGGTACAGGCACAGCATACTTGTTTGCTTACTTGATTTTGGCAGTATTTGCGACAGGTTTAATGGTGGGACGCACACCAGAATTTCTAGGACGCAAAATCGAAAAGCGGGAAGTTGTACTCGCAAGTTTTCTAATTCTCTTAGTTCACCCCATCGCCATTATGATACCTGCTGGCATCGCTTTAGCATTTCCCGATCAACTAGCAGGAATCAGTAACCCCGGCTTTCACGGTTTTGCTCAAGTTATCTATGAATACGCCTCCGCAGCAGCTAACAACGGTTCGGGATTTGAAGGCTTAGGGGATTCTCAACCATCGCCAATAGCCATTGCAGCCGGTGCAAAAACTACCGCAACTGCTTTATGGTGGAACCTCAGCACTTGTTTTAGTCTCCTCGCCGGACGCTACATTCCTATTATCGGGTTACTGTTACTAGCAGATAGTATGTCTCGCAAACAACAAGTTCCTTTCAACGTTGGTACATTACGCACTGACACCGGACTATTTACAGGCGTAACCGCAGGCGTAATTTTAATCCTCGGCGCGCTGACATTCTTCCCAGTTTTAGCATTCGGCCCCATCGGTGAAGCCTTTTGGATTGCTAGAGGGATTGGATGAGTCATTTGTTATTTGTCAAGCTGAGAATTTGAAGCTCAAAGACTCAACATTCAGCCTCAAAGGCTCAATGTTCAAGTTCTAAGGCTCAACTGTCAGCCTCAAAGGTTCAACGTTCAGGTTCTAAGGCTCAACTGTCAGCCTCAAAGGTTCAACGTTCAGGTTCTAAGGCTCAATTGTCAGCCTCAAAGGCTCAACGTTCAGGTTCTAAGGCTCAATATTCAAGCTCAAAGGCTCAATGTTCAGGTTCTAAGGCTCAACTGTCAGGCTTAAAGGCTCAACATTCAAGCTTCAAGGCTCAACTGTCAGCATCAAGGGAGCAAAAGACCTTATAAATTTATCGCAAAGTTTGTTTTACCAGTTTCTTTTCTACTCCTGTTGTCTTCCTTATCTCCTCAGTCCCCATCATTTATGACAACTAATATAGACTCATCTCCTTCACCTCGCCCGCCTCGTGTTCCTCACGGAACGCGTGACTCACGCAGACATACACCCAAAGCAGATATGCGGGGGCTTTATCAAAGGGCAATCAAAGAATCTTTCGTCAAGCTGCATCCCCGCATTGCCGTCAAAAATCCCGTAATGTTCGTGGTTTGGGTAGGAACAATCGTCACTTTTTTAGTAACTCTCGACCCCAATTTATTTGGTACTTTACAGGTAAATGTCAACCAACAACGCCTATTAAACGGCTTAATTACCTTAATTTTATTTTTTACAGTTGTGTTTGCCAACTTTGCCGAAGCAGTCGCCGAAGGACGCGGTAAAGCACAAGCAGATTCCTTGAGGTCAACCCGTTCCGATACTACTGCCCGCAAAATACTGCCCGATGGTACAATTCAGCAAATCAACTCCACAGAATTACGCCGCAACGACTTGGTAAAAGTCATTGCCAATGATATGATTCCCGCCGATGGTGAAGTAATTCAGGGTATCGGTTCAGTTGATGAGTCAGCGATTACGGGAGAATCTGCGCCCGTACTCAAACAACCAGGTACAGATATTGCTAGTTCTGTGACTGGAGGTACACGTTTACTTTCAGATGAATTAACAATTCGCATCACCGCCGACCCTGGTCAGGGTTTTATTGACCGGATGATTTCTCTCGTAGAGGGGGCAGAAAGAACAAAAACACCTAATGAGATTGCCTTAACAGTATTGTTAGCCGTACTCACCCAAGTTTTCTTAATTGTGGTGGCTACCATGCCGCCCTTTGTTAACTATATTGCCAACTTTATCAGCATTGTGTTTGGGGCAGAAGCCGGAAACAGCTTGCGTGCAGGTGCTAGCGTTGCCATCTTAATTTCCCTGTTGGTAGCTTTAATACCCACTACCATCGGTGGTTTACTCAGTGCGATCGGCATTGCTGGTATGGATAGAGTCGCTCAATTTAACGTCATTGCCACCTCTGGACGAGCTGTAGAAGCCTGCGGTGATATTAATACCCTGGTGCTAGATAAAACTGGTACAATTACCCTGGGAAATCGCATGGCTGATGAATTTATCCCTGTCAACAGTTACTCAGTCACAGATGTAGCGCGAGTAGCTTTAGCTGCCAGTGTGTTTGACGAAACACCGGAAGGTAGATCAATTATTAAACTAGCTGAAAGTTTGGGTGTAAAGGTTGATTTCGACTCCAAACAAGCCGAAGGTGTGGAATTTTCCGCCAAAACTCGCATGAGTGGGACTAACTTACCCAACGGTAAAGAAGTCCGTAAAGGTGCAGTAGATGCAATTAAAGGCTTTGTCCGTTCTCGTGGTGGTCGAATTGCTGATGATGTGGATGCAGCTTATGAAAGAGTTTCTCGTTTAGGTGGTACACCTTTAGCAGTTTGCCAAGATGACCAAATTTTTGGGGTGATTTATCTCAAAGATATCGTCAAACCGGGCTTGCGGGAAAGATTTGACCAACTGCGGCGGATGGGAGTTAAAACTGTCATGCTGACGGGTGACAACCGCATTACCGCCAGTGTCATTGCTCAAGAAGCCGGAGTCGATGACTTCATCGCCGAAGCCACACCAGAAGACAAGATTAGCGTAATTCGCTCCGAACAATCTCAAGGTAAACTGGTGGCCATGACTGGTGATGGTACTAACGACGCACCTGCATTAGCTCAAGCTAACGTCGGGTTAGCCATGAACTCTGGAACTCAAGCCGCCAAAGAAGCCGCTAACATGGTGGACTTAGATTCTGACCCCACTAAGTTAATTGATTTGGTGACAATTGGGAAACAGTTACTCATCACCCGTGGCGCGTTAACAACATTCTCCATCGCCAACGATATTGCTAAGTATTTCGCCATTATCCCCACAATTTTTGCGGCGGCTGGGATTGGCGCACTCAACATTATGGGTTTAAAAAGCGCGCAATCTGCGATTATTTCCGCCCTAATCTACAACGCTTTAATTATTCCCGTCCTAATTCCCCTAGCACTCAAAGGCGTGAAATTCCGTCCCCTAACAGCAGATCAACTATTAAAACGCAACATCTTCATTTATGGCGTAGGTGGAATTATTGCGCCTTTCATTGCGATCAAACTCATTGATGTGATTTTACCTTTGAGTTGAGGGGTGTAAGGGTGTAAGGGTGTAAGGGTGTAGGGGAAAGACACTTTAATTCTTTGTGTCTTTGCGCCTTTGCGCCTTTGCATGAGTAAAAAATCATCCCACTAATCAGCAAAGCCTACTTTATTTCTCAAAACTATGATCAAACCTCCTCGTGTAAATATGTTTCCTCTACTGACACCACAAGTATTCGCCCAAATACTTGCAGGAATAAACGAAATTTGGTTGCAATGGCGTAAACAAAAACTGCCTTTGTATTTGTTCTTAGCAATGTGTTTCAACCTTGTAGTTGCGCCTGTTGTTTATGCTGCAACTGGGGAACAGTTTTCACACTTTCAAGCTTGGGCTTTAGGACTGTTGGGACTAGTAACATTAAGCCTTTCTACATATTTGTTTTTTGTAATGTTTGTACCGGAGAAATTCTAATGAGTTTTGCAACAGAAGCCAGCCGAGCAGTTCGTTCTACTATAGTCCTTTGGGTAATTGGCGCAATTATTTATCCGTTTGCAATGATTGCCTTTGGACAGATTGTGTTTCCATCTCAAGCTAATGGTAGTTTGATTAAAGATAGCCGAGGTCAAGTTGTTGGTTCTAGTTTAATTGGTCAACCGTTTAGTAGCGATCGCTATTTTAACTCTCGTCCTAGCACCACCAGCTACAGCACCGCCGACCCGAAAAAAGATGATGCGAAAGTCTTACAAACAGGAGTCTCCGGCGCAAGTAACTTAGCTCCTAGTAATTCAGCTTTAATAGAACGCATTAAAGGTAAAGACGACCCAGATCCCAGCAAACGGGTAGAAGGTGATTTCAACCGATTAAAAGCCGCAGACGTACAACCTACCGCAGATTTAGTTTACACTTCTGCTTCCAGTCTTGACCCCCACATTACCCCGGAAGCCGCCAGAGCGCAAGTTAATCGTGTTGCCAAAGCGCGAGGAATACCACCCCAACAATTAGAAACTTTAATTAATCAAAATACTGATGGTCGCTTTTTGGGAATCTTTGGTGAACCTGGGGTAAATGTTTTGAAATTAAATCTGGCTGTAGATGCTTTAAAGCCTGCGAGTTAAATCAGAACAACTCTCATGATTACACTAGAAAAAATCAAAACATTGATTTGTTTTCAATTCATTGTCTGGATGCTATTTACATCTCTCTATTCCTGGTGCATTTTGGGATGGAAAGATCAATATTTTTCCTTGTTATCTGGCGTAATTTTGCTCACAGATGCTCAAGAAATACAACTTTTTCAGCGTGAACGTGGTGGTGTCAGACGTATAGGAAATCATAGCCAGAGAAATATCGCCAAGATAACTTTGAGCAAATTAGTTTAAATCCTACAAGTTAAGGAGTAATCCGTTGTATGTGCGGCGGTTTTCCTAATAACCAAAAAGACCTACAGCCTTCAGCAACAATTAGTGGTTCTGGATTTAATTCGTCAGATAAATTACTCAGCGATCGCTACCGTATCATTAAACCTCTAGGACAAGGCGGCTTTGGGAAAACTTTTCTCGCTATCGATGATCAATCCCCCCCCAATAGCCCATCAAACCTTTGTGTAATTAAACAATTTTTACCCCAGTCTCAAACAGAGTACAATCATCAAAAAGCCTTTGAACTATTTCAACAAGAATCTCTCCGGTTAGCTGAACTTGGTAAACATTCTCAAATTCCTGAATTACTAAATACTTTTGAGGAAGAAGGTCAACAATATTTAGTTCAAGAATGGGTAGATGGACAGAACTTAGAACAAGAATTAGCTGAAGTTGGAGCATTTAATGAAGCTGAAATTAGGCAATTACTTGGTGAATTATTACCTTTATTACAATTTGTTCATGCCCATCAAGTAATTCACCGAGACATTAAACCTGCTAATATTATCCGTCGCCGCCAAGACCGCCAATTATTTTTAGTAGATTTCGGTTCTGCTAAATATAACGGGCAAAGTTTACTAACCGGAACCATGATTGGTAGTGCTGAATATGCGGCACCAGAACAGATTCGAGGTAAGGCTATATTCGCTAGCGACCTTTACAGCTTGGGTATAACTTGTCTACATTTACTAACCCAGATGTCACCATTTGACCTCTATGATTGCAGTGAAAATGTTTGGATATGGGACTCATATTTAGTTGAGCCGATCAGTCCAGCTTTAGAGAAAATTCTCGGCAAATTGGTGCAACCAGCAACTAAAATCCGCTATAATTTTGCAGCAGAAGTGCTGATAGAATTACATAAATCACCAAAATATTTTGGTGATTCATCAAATCCATCTACTAACACAAATAATGCCGAATTTGAAACTCCTGACTTTGGGTTGGGGTGTAAAGCATATTTACTGGGTTCTGTAACATCATGCCGAAATAGTTCTGTTGCATCTGTGACTATCTTTGACCCTAAAAGTAACACCTGGCATTACATACCTGCTAAAACTGAGGGTGGCGAACTGGCGCGAAAAGTAGCAGCATTTTTAACTCCGCGTCTAGCTTCCGTACAAGAGGAAAAATCGATTGCTGTTCATAAACAAGCTAGGAACAAACTAAATAAGATGTATCAGATAATTGTCACTGCGATCGCTCTTACTATCGCTTGTCTAGCTTTAGCAGTAGAATCAAACTCGATTTCTCCCAATTTAAAGGTTGAAATCTCAAAAAATTTCCAACAGCTTATGAAATTAGGAAGAAATTGACAGCCACTACATAAAACAGCAATGTCTGTTACTGTCTACTTTCATTTTTGGCAATTTCACCACTTCATTAAAATAAAATCAAAGGATTTATGAGACAAAAAGAAACAGTATTTGTCATCCCTACCCATCGCTTAAGAGATGTAGCCCAAACCGTTGAAAAATATGATGAAAACTTTTGGGCTAATGGTCATGCCACCAAAATTATGATATTTGATGATTCCAGCATTGCAAATTACGAAAAATACTATCCCTTATTGGAACAAACCAAAACAGTTAACGATGTATTTTATGTTGGACCTCAAGAGAAAGAAAAGTTTATTACTTTTTTAAACGACAGATTACGAGATAAAAAACTAGAGTCACTTGTCAAGAACTTATTTCGACCTAGTTACGGCGGAAATCGTAACTTCACATTGATGTACACCCTCGGACATTTAATGGTTAGTGCAGATGATGATATGCGACCTGATGCACTCATAGAAACTAGCCCAGAATCTCTATCACCAGATGAAATTTGTCGCGGTAAACTAATCAAATCTCATCAGGAAGGCGGATACATTCATAAATCTTTCGATTTACTGACTGCTTTTAATGATGTTTTAGGTAAAAAAGCCAGCCATGTACCAGAAAACTACGAAGCTGGGGAGTATTTACTTGATACAGCAATGGATTTAGAAACAAATACGACCAAGGGTTATTTTACAGAAAACTCTTTGTTATTACAAAAAGGGAGAGTCTTAAATAATTCGATTGTCAAAATTGCTCAAACATTCCGCACAGGTACTAACGACATTGATACACTTGACTTTGTGCATATGTATCTCAATGATGAAAATCAAATTAGTCCTTATGACCTGAATGATTATTACATTCTCACCAATTTTAGACCTGTTGTGACTAACAAAAACTGGCGCATGGATTGTGGCGTTGCTGGATATGACAATCAGTTAGGATTGCCCCCATTTTTTCCCACTCGACTTAGGTTTGAAGATTATATCTATAGGCTCTGGATACAACAAGAGGGTGTTGTGGCGGCGCACGTTGATGCCGTTCAAAACCATATCCGCAACAATTATATGCGTAATCCTCTAGCCAGTGAAATTTTTAATGAAGAAATATGCAGCCTGCTCAAAAAGAAAATTAAAAGCAGTGTCTATCATATTGATGATTTGGGAATCAAGTTTGATTATTCTGGTGAAGTTACTTTACTCGATTCTGAAGAAATTTTAGCAAAAATTTCTTCCATACACGAGCAGGTAGTTCAAGCTGCACTGTCTACACAAAATGAAGAACGTAGACAGTCTCTACAATTATTCGCCAATAACCTATCGAGGGTATTTTATGGCTTTGAGCCAGATTTCTTTCAGCAGAATGTTTCTAGAATAGTTGATGATGTGATTAGTCAATTTCATGCTTCTTTAGAAATCTGGCCGACTTTGGTAGAAATTTGTTACTTACACAAAGATAAAAAAGATTTGCCACAAGTCAGAGTTAAGAATAAGAAAGTTAAGTCAAAAAACGGATTTAAAGCTGGTGAGATAGTAGCGTAAGGGATTTCCCACTAGAAAAATATACAATTGCTGTGGTGAGCAGTTAAAATATTTACTAACCAACATACTGATAGGAGATTCTTAGGTATTTTTGGCAAAATTGGAATCAGCTTCCGCAAGCTGAACCTAGTACAAAATTCTTTTTGCAAGAAACCCTTAAAAGCCTAGAAAAATCACCTATCTATGTCCAATAACTCGACAATTTCCCCTGACAGTTCTTACATTCGTCCTTACCGACGTGGAAAGCATAAAATTTTCATCGGGATGGCTCCTGGTGTCGGTAAAACTTACAAAATGCTGGAGGAAGCACATCAACTTAAACAAGATGGTATTGATGTTGTAATTGGCATTTTAGAAACTCATGGACGCAAAGAAACCGCAGAAAAAGCTACGGGGCTGGAGGTGATCCCTAGAAAAGTCACCATCCGAGAAAACATTACTTTGCAGGAAATGAACACAGATGCAATATTGGAGCGTTCTCCCCAACTTGTGTTGGTTGATGAACTTGCTCATACTAATGTACCTGGTTCGCAGCGAGAAAAACGATACCAAGATGTAGAAGTGATTTTAGCCGCCGGAATTGATGTCTACTCTACTGTCAACATTCAGCATTTAGAAAGTTTGAACGACTTAGTTGCAAGAATTACAGGTATTGTAGTGCGAGAACGTATTCCAGACCGCCTCTTGGATGAAGCTGATGCTGTTGTAGTCATTGATGTTACTCCCGAAACTCTAGAAGACCGCTTGCAAGAGGGCAAAATCTACGCTCCTGAGAAAATCGAGCAGTCCCTGAAAAACTTTTTCCAACGTCGCAACCTGATTGCTTTGCGAGAGCTGGCTTTGCGGGAAGTAGCGGATACAGTTGAGGAGGAAGCAAACACTTCTACCTCAAAAGGACAAAGCTGTAATATTCATGAACGAGTTTTAGTTTGTGTGTCTACCTACCCTAACTCGGTGCAATTGCTCCGTCGCGGCGCACGCATCGCCAATTATATGAATGCGCGGCTTTATGGTGTTTTTGTAGCCGATCCTGAGCGATTCCTCACCAAAAAAGAAAGTGTACATATTGATACCTGCGAGAAGTTATGTCAAGAATTTGGTGGTGAATTTTTATACGTCAAGAGTCAAAATGTCGCCCAAGAAATTGCCCAAGTTGCAGCTAAGTATTACATTACTCAAATTGTCATTGGTGAAAGCCAACAGCCTCGATGGAAAAGATGGTTGAAAGGCTCTTTTACACAGAGATTAGTAGACCTAATTCGACATCAAAATATTGATTTACATATTATCGCTACCGAGCAGTGATCAGACAATCACAAAATGGTCAGTCAATTTTAGATTTTGGATTGTTATACCAATTCTCCAAAATTAATATTCAACTATTATGCACTCCGACACAGGGAGAGGGACTCATTGTTAAATGTTTGAATAATCCGGAGTGCTTTTAGTTGTTAATTCTAAACTTGCAGTGTTTGTCACTCCATGAAGGAATTGTTCAAATAGCTGAAAGAATTTATAAAAAGCATCTTTTTCATCAGTGGAATTTGAGAGAATAATACTATCCCAACTTTGACTGGAATTAATATTAAATTTAATTTGTATCCATTCTTGAAAATTATCAAAGTGTTTTTCTTGTTCTGTACGCGGTAATCCTAATTCCATTCTCGCTTGACTATAACCGATCAATAACATATTTAATCTAGTAATAGAACATTGTCCTATATACATTCCTGGTCTTTGCTTAATTCTTTCTAATAGATGGTAAAGGTATTCATTTTTGACATCTAACATATCTCTTAATATCCTTAAAATTTAATTTCTGTGATTTGAAATTGCTGACCAAAATGTACTAAGCCCTGAAATAAAAGATTTGCCATCCATTGCTCTCTGGGAATGCCGGCTGGATGATGATTATCAAAAACTGTTTCTATATTATTAATAATAACGGCAATACCTTGATGACGACCATTAGTAGAGATGGCTTCTTCAGGAAATGCTTCATCATAAATAAAGCTGTTTGATCCTGTGGATGCTCCTGTATATAACTTAATCAGCTTGCCAGAGATTCTTTCGGAAATTAAGTAGTCTTTGATGGCTTGACTACATTCTACACATTGGAAGTTGTCATAGCTACTGGCAATAGTATAAATTTGACGCAGTTGTTCGGGATGAAGATAAATGGAATGCAACTCCTGTAAAAATGCAATATTTGCATTCTAATACATATCCCGCATCCAATAATTTTACAAGTCTAGATTCAGACGGAAATAGTAATAGGTAATAGGCAACAACCCATTACCCATTCACTATTATTTACTTGCCAAATGTTGATACGTTTGCCAACGGGCATCAACTTCAGCTTGTGCTTGTGCTAGGAGTTGTTTAGCTAGCTCTGGTTTACTCTTGGTGAGCATTTTGAAGCGATTTTCTTGATACATGGATTGCTCTACTGTTTGCGTAGGCGATCGCATATCCAATTGTAAGGGATTTTTGCCCTGTTCTCGCAGTATTGGGTTATGGCGATACAATAACCAGCGTCCTGAGTCTACTAGGGTTTTTTGATGATTCATCCCGGTGGTCATGTTAATACCGTGGGCGATGCAATGGCTGTAAGCAATAATGAGCGATGGCCCGTCAAAAGCTTCCGCTTCTAAGAAGGCTTTGAGAGTTTGGTCATCCTTTGCACCTAACGCCACACTCGCGACGTAAACATTACCGTAATTCATCGCCATTAAACCCAAGTCTTTCTTCGGCGCAGGCTTACCACTGGCGGCGAATTTGGCAACGGCGGCGCGGGGTGTGGCTTTGGAAGATTGTCCGCCGGTGTTGGAATACACTTCTGTATCCATGACTAAGATATTCACATTGCGACCACTGGCTAAAACGTGGTCAATACCGTGAAAGTCTATATCATAAGCCCAACCATCACCGCCGATAATCCAGACGCTTTTCTTCACTAAGTAATCAGCTAACGATTTGAGGATGTAGATTTTGGATTTGACGTTGGAGTCATGAGTCTGAATTTGGTCTAACTTTTGCTTTAACAAGCTTACCCGTTCCCGTTGTTCCCAAATCTCAGCTTCGGTTTTTTGGTCGGCTTTGAGAAGGGAATTAACTAAGTTATCTCCTAACTCGCTGCTGAATTGTTGTAATAGTTCGGCGGCAAATTCCGCTTGCTTATCTAGTGAGAGACGATAACCAAAACCAAATTCGGCGTTATCTTCAAATAAACTATTCGACCATGCGGGGCCTCTACCATCGGCGTTTTTCGTCCAAGGGGTGGTGGGGAGATTTCCACCGTAAATTGAGGAACAACCTGTGGCGTTGGCAATAACTGCGCGATCGCCAAATAGTTGTGTTAATAATTTTAGATATGGTGTCTCACCACAACCAGCACAAGCACCAGAAAATTCAAATAATGGTTCTTGCAGTTGTTGTTGACGAATTTGGTTGAGTTTGAGTTGTCGGCGGTCAGGGTTGGGTAAACTCAAGAAGAAATCCCAATTTGCTTTTTCTTGTTCCTTTAAAGGTAACTGCTGCGCCATGTTAATCGCCTTTAAGGATGGCTCAGATTTATTTTTGGCTGGGCAGACATTAACGCAAATAGCACAGCCTGTACAGTCTTCTGGGGCTACCTGGATGGTAAATTTTTGGTTGGCGAAGTCCTTATCTTTGGCGTTGACTGATTTGAAGGTAGAGGGCGCATTAACTAATTCACTCGGTTGATAAACCTTAGAACGAATTGAACCGTGGGGACAAACCATGACGCATTTACTGCACTGAACGCAGACATCGGCATCCCATACGGGGATTTCTTGCGCCACGTTGCGTTTTTCCCATTTCGCTGTACCTGTGGGAAATGTCCCATCTGGTGGTAGTGTACTGACAGGTAAGTCATCACCTTGCCACACCATAATTTTACCCAGAACTTCCTGAACAAATGCCGGGACGCTGCTGGGAAAAGGGTTTTGGGTAGATGCTTCTACATCTATCCATTTACCTTTTTCCTCTAAGGGAATTGTTACCTGATGTAAATTATCTAGGGTTTGGTCTACGGCTTGCAGGTTCATGCGGACAACTTCCGCGCCTTTTTTACCGTAAGTCTTTTCAATTGCTTGTTTAATTTTGGCGATCGCTTGTTCTTGTGGCAATACCCCCGCCAAGGCAAAGAAGCACACCTGCATAATAGTATTGATTCTGCCACCCATGCCACTATTACGGGCGACTTGGTTGGCGTTGATGACGTAAAGTTGCAGTTGCTTGTCTAAAATCTGTTGCTTGACTTTCAGGGGGAGATGTTCCCAGACTTTATCTGCATCGTGGGGACTATTAATTAAAATTGTTGCCCCAGTCGCCACCGCTTTTAATACATCTATGCGTTCCAAAAATCCCCAGTGATGACAACCGATAAAGTTAGCTTGGTCGATGAGGTAAGTTGAACGGATGGGTTGAGAACCAAAGCGCAGGTGAGAAACAGTCATTGAGCCGGATTTTTTGGAATCATAGACAAAATAGCCTTGGGCGTAGTTGTCTGTTCCTTCCCCAATAATCTTAATGGAGTTTTTGTTAGCTCCCACCGTCCCATCAGAACCTAACCCATAGAACATCGCCCGCACCACGTTATCAGGTTCGGTGGAGAAGTTGGGGTCAAAGTTTAAGGATGTGTGGGTAACATCATCATTAATGCCGATAGTAAAGTGATTTTTCGGTGTAGCCTGAGCTAAGTTATCAAATACAGCCTTTACCATCGCCGGAGTAAATTCTTTCGAGGATAAACCATAACGTCCCCCGATAACTTTGGGCGAAATCTTCCCTGCTTCATGAATAGAGGTGACGACATCTAAATATAAAGGTTCGCCTGCGCTTCCTGGTTCTTTGCTGCGGTCGAGGACTGCGATCGCTTTTACACTATTAGGTAAAGCTTGGATAAATCTCTCTACATCAAAGGGGCGATACAGTCTAACCTTGAGAACGCCGACTTTTTCACCCCTGGCGTTCAGATAATCTACGGTTTCGTGGACTGTTTCACAACCAGAACCCATAATGACAATGACGCGATCGGCATCACTCGCGCCGTGATACTCATAAAGTTTGTAAAATCTACCTGTGCGTTCTCCGAATTTATCCATAATTTTTTGGACAATTTCAGGACAAGCGTTGTAATAGGGGTTTGCACCTTCACGGGCTTGGAAGTAGACATCAGGGTTTTGGGCTGTACCGCGCAGTAATGGACTTTCTGGAGTCAAGGCGCGGGCGCGATGGGCGAAAATTTTGTCTTCATTAATGAGCGATCGCAAATCATTATCTGACAATAACTCCACTTTCTGCACTTCATGGGAGGTGCGGAAACCATCGAAGAAGTGTAAAAAGGAAACTCGCGCTTCTAAAGTTGCTGCATGGGCTATCAGTGCAAAATCATGACTTTCCTGTACTGATGCTGAACACAGCAATGCAAAACCAGTACCACGGGCTGCCATGACATCACTATGATCACCGAAAATAGATAGTGCATGGGTAGCCAAAGACCTAGCCGCAACGTGAACTACAGTGCTAGTTAATTCCCCCGCAATTTTGTAGAGGTTGGGAATCATTAATAACAGTCCCTGGGAAGCGGTGAAGGTGGTACTCAAAGCACCTGTTTGCAGTGCGCCATGTACAGCCGCCGCCGCCCCGCCTTCACTTTGCATCTGCACCACATGGGGAACAGTCCCCCACAAATTCGGACGACTTTCCGCCATCCAAGCATCTGCCCATTCGCCCATTGCGGAGGAAGGTGTAATGGGGTAAATTGCGACTACTTCATTTAATTTGTAAGCTACACGGGCAACAGCTTCATTCCCGTCAATCGTAGCAAAGGTTTTATTCATTCTGTTCTCCCTGTCTCAACAATTCAAAATACTTTCCGAAAAACAAGCTACAAAATTCAAAATTAAGACAGCCAACTTTGATCAGCTTTTCTGAGTTTGGCTGTGTTGTGGAATTTTGAATAATTGCTCGAACTTGGATGCAGAGAACCCATACTTATAGAAGTATTAAAAATAGCCAGAGCCAGGAATTAGGCGATTTTATGTACGATTTGGGCGTAAGAAATTAAACATTGACCCTAAGAATTATGCTTAACTATATAAATATGCAATGTGGCTAGTGGCTATTAATTTATTTGACGAAATACTTCGCATAATATTATCTCATTTACAAAAATATATTTATTCACAAATATTAGTAATGTACTCAATATCTAGAAATCAAGATTAATCAGACTTTCAGGTTGATTATGATTGAGTGTAGGGTACAGGTGCGGGATGGCAGCCAAAAATGTTCACACTCAACCATCAATAAAACTCTGTTTTAGATATAGCAATCTTTCAATGTGAGAGGATATGTAAACAGTGATAAAACTAACATCACGATATTCTGTCAATAGCAAAAATTCTGATTTAAATAGCTTGATGAAAGCAATAAATTTATCTTCGTCAAATAACTTAACACTAGAATAATGGGCAGTATAATCGTGACTAATACTACAGTATGAATTATATACAGTAGAATGCCCCAATTCATCTATTCTTGATATGATGCGACACACAAAGTTGTTATATTACTGACATTTTTGGGCATTTTAATAGTAGTAATAATTTTCTCAAGTCATCATCAGTCATTGAGCTTATGACATCTCAAGCATCTAAATTTCCGGAAATTTCTGGCTACACGATTACTGAGCAAATTTACCAGGGTTCACGTACTGCCGTGTATCGAGCAGTACGTGAAAGTCAGAAATTACCAGTTGTAATTAAGGTGCTGCAACAAGAATATCCCACATTTGGCGAATTGGTACAGTTTCGCAATCAATATGCGATCGCCAAAAATCTACCCATCACAGGCATTATTCCACCTCTGAGTCTAGAAACCTTCGGTAATGGCTACGCCCTAATCATGGCAGACTGGGGTGGCATCTCCCTAGAAACATATCTTCAGCAATCTTCTTTAGACCTAGCAGACATTTTGTCCCTTGCCATCCAATTGGCAGATATTCTCCACCAACTACACCTACATCGCGTCATCCACAAAGACATTAAACCCGCCAACATCCTTATTCATCCACAGTCCAAACAAATTAAACTCATAGACTTGAGCATAGCTTCCCTACTGCCCAAACAAATCCCAGAAATCCAAAACCCCAACATCCTAGAAGGCACTTTAGCTTATCTTGCCCCTGAACAAACTGGACGCATGAATCGCGGTATTGATTATCGCAGTGACTTTTATGCCCTGGGTGTCACTCTGTATCAATTGCTCACAGGTCGCTTACCCTTCCTGACGAACGACCCCTTAGAATTAGTACATTGTCACATCGCCAAAATTGCCCCACCTGCCCATACAGTCAATACTGATATACCGCCAATTTTGGGGGCAATTGTCGCCAAACTCATGGCTAAAAACGCCGAAGACCGTTATCAAACTGCCTTGGGACTCAAGCATGATTTAGAGGAATGTTACCGCCAATGGCAACAAACTAAGTCAATTGCGGCATTTGATTTAGGACAAAGGGATTTATGCGATCGCTTCCTCATCCCCGAAAAACTCTACGGTCGAGAAATCGAAGTCCAAACCCTACTGGATGCTTTTGCACGGGTAGCCCAAGGCACATCAGAAATGATGCTAGTGGCTGGTTTTTCGGGTATTGGTAAAACATCTGTTGTCAATGAAGTACATAAACCGATTGTCAAACAACGGGGTTACTTCATCAAAGGCAAATTTGACCAATTTAATCGGAATGTTCCCTTGGGTGCCTTTGTACAAGCTTTTCGGGACTTAATAGGACAATTACTCAGTGAAAGCGATCGCCAATTGCAACACTGGAAAAACCAGATTCTCGCAGCACTGGGAGAAAATGCCCAAGTAATTGTAGAACTGATTCCCGAACTAGAACGGGTTATTGGCGCACAACCGCCAGCACCAGAATTATCAGGAACCGCCGCCCAAAATCGCTTTAATTTATTGTTTCATAGGTTCATTCAAGTCTTTACCACCCCCGCACACCCGTTAGTGATGTTTGTGGATGATTTGCAATGGGCAGATTCAGCTTCCCTGAATTTGATTCAGGTATTAATGTCGGAGACGCAAACAGGCTGTTTATTACTGTTAGGGGCGTATCGAGATAATGAGGTGTTTGCCGCCCACCCATTAATGCTGACTCTCGGCAGTATGACCAAAGCTGGGGCAAAAATCCAGACCATCACCCTACAACCCCTGAGTTTTACCAGTCTCAATCACCTGATTGCCGACACCCTTCATGCACCTACATCCATAGTGCAACCACTGACACAACTAGTCATGCAGAAAACTCAGGGTAATCCCTTCTTTGCTACCCAGTTTTTGAAAGCATTATATCAAGACCAGTTAATTCATTTTGACGCGAATGCAGGGTATTGGCAGTGTGATATTGTGCAAGTGCAAGATGCGGCTTTGACTGATGATGTGGTGGAATTGATGGTGTGGCAATTGCAAAAACTGCCAACAGCAACCCAAGAGATTTTAAAATTAGCGGCTTGTATTGGCGCGCAGTTTGATTTAAATACCCTGGCGATCGTTTCCCAGCAATCCCCCACAGAAGTGGCAACAACGCTGTGGAAAGCACTACAGGAAGGATTGATTCTGCCCCACAGTGATTTGTACAAATTCTATTTGTCAGAAACTCAAACGACACAGCACACCCCACAGGAAACCTTTAATTATCGGTTTCTGCACGATCGCGTCCAACAGGCTGCTTACTGTTTAATCCCAGAAGCGCGAAAACAGATTACTCACCTCACTATTGGCAAATTATTATTAGAAAAAAGCAATCCCTCTTTCCAAGATAGTCATTTATTTGAAATTGTTCATCAGTTAAATTGTGGTATTGTACTGATTACAGAATTAGAGCAACGTTATCAATATGCTCAATTAAATTTACAAGCAGCTTGCAAGTCTAAAAACTCTACTGCATATAATGCAGCTTTCAATTATCTCGAACAGGCAATGCAATTTCTGCCGCCGAATAGTTGGGAGCAAAATTATGATCTCACACGTTGTATATATGAATCAGCAGCAGAAGTGACATTACTTAGCTGTGATTTTGAAAAGATGGATGCTTTAATTCAGATAGTTCTAAAAAATACAAATAACTTGTTAGACCAAGTCAAAGTATATGAAATAAAGCTGCAAGCTTATGAATTACAAAATCAGCAGATGCAAGCGGTTAAAATCGGCCGACAAATCCTGCAAAAGCTAGGAGTTACACTGCCAGAATTGATCACAATTACAGATATCCAACAACGGGTACAACACACACTGACTCAACTATCAAACTACACCTTAGAAGAGTTAATTAATTTACCTACTACTCAGAATGCGACTGCTACGGCAGCAGCGCGCATCATCACTAGTTTAGTTCCTTCTATTCATCAGTCTCATCCCCTTCTATTTCCAATAGTTGCCTGTGAAGAAGTTAATCTATCCCTACAATACGGAAACTCAATTTTCTCCGCACCAGGATATGCAGATTTTGGTATTGTTGTTAGCTCTGTCTTATACGAAATAGAAGCAGGTTATCGTTTTGGACAGCTTGCACTCCAGTTAATGGAGAAATTTAATGAAAGTTCTGTTCAGAGCATGGTGATGTTTAAAGTAGCCGCATTTAATCAATCCCATCAACAAAATATACAAAATGTCATTTCTTTATTGAATAAATCCTACCAAATGGCCATAGAAACAGGCGATTCTGTTCACGCGCTAGTTTCGACTTCATTTAGATTGTTATACTCATATTTGAGTACAGAAAAACCTTTGCCAGATTTATTAGCAGAGGTGGAGGTTTATCAATCAAAATTTGCTACGAGTCAACATTTCCAGACTTGGATATATATTATCTGCTCATCTATTCAGAATTTCACTAAGTTGAGTAAAAATCCAGATTGTCTAGGGTCGGTTGATGCTGAAAATGAAAAATTATCTGTTCTACTCACAGAAAATGATGAGTTAGCTCTGCATCTATTTTATTTGCACAAATTAATCCTAAGTTATTCATTTGGTTGCTTTGAGAATGCAATTCAGATAGCAGATCAAGGAGTTCAATATCTGAAAGCTGGTATTAGTATGCCATCCGCCCCAGCTTACTACTACTATGATTCATTAACCCGGTTAAAATTATACTCCCATCATCAAACTTCATCTCAGGAGGAGCTTTTATCGAAAGTTGATTCCAACCAAGAAAATCTCTTGGTTTACGTGAATGCTGCTCCCATGAATTATCAGCATAAATATCACTTAGTAGAAGCAGTGCGTTTCCATGTGTTGGGTAAGCGAACGGAGGCTATGGAGTTTTTTGACTGCGCCATTGCAGGAGCAAAAGCCAACAAATTTATTCAAGATGAAGCCCTAGCGAACGAATTAGCTGCCAAATTCTATCTCAATTGGGGCAAAGATAAATTTGCCGCAGGCTACATCCAAGAAGCTTACTACTGTTACAGTCGCTGGGGTGCCAAAGCTAAAGTTGCCGACTTGGAAACTCACTATTCCGAATTGCTGCGTCCAATCCTACAACAAACGGTGAAATCAGTTGATATTTTGACTACGCTGATGACTATTGCGGCACCTGCGGTATCAGTTCATGATGATACTGATAGCAGTTCCATCTATCAATCTCTGGATTTTGGGACTCTCCTGAAAGCTTCTCAAGTCCTCTCTAGAACCATTCAACTAGATGAGTTACTAGAGAAACTTACCCAAATTATTCTGCACAACTCAGGAGGCGATCGCTGTGCGTTACTGTTCCCCAATGAAACTGGAGAATGGCAAGTGCGAGCGATCGCCACACCTGATTATGTACAACTTATTGCGGAACCGCTCACCAATAATCCCAATATCCCGGTCAAATTAATTCAGTATGTTAAAAATACTCAAGAAACTGTGGTGATTAATGAACTCAAAACTGATTTACCCGTAATTGATGATTATCTCAGGGAACGTCAACCCAAGAGTATTTTGTGTCTACCACTGCTTAATCAAGGTAATCTGATTGGTATTTTATACTTAAAAAACCGGCTCACCAGTGGTGTTTTCACCCGCGATCGCCTCTTAATTATCGACTTTCTTTGCACCCAAGCTGCCATCTCTCTAGAAAATGCCCGTCTCTATCAACAGGCGCAAACATATACCCAACAGCTTGAGCAATCCCAATTGCAGGTAGTACAAAGCGAAAAAATGGCATCTCTGGGAAATTTGGTGGCTGGGGTTGCCCATGAAATCAATAACCCTATCGGTTTTCTCAATGGCAGCATCAGCAACAGTAAAGAATATGTACAAGATTTACTTGGGCATTTAGCTCTTTATCAACAGCATTATCCCCACCCAGTTGAACCAATTCAAGAGAATGCCGAAGATATCGATCTGGAATTTCTTTCGGAAGACTTACCAAAGTTACTCACTTCGATGAAAGGAGCAACGGAGCGCATCACAGATATCAGTAATAGCCTCCGTACCTTCTCTCGTGCTGATACTGAATACAAAATCTCTGCTAATCTCCATGAAGGACTCGATAGCACATTGTTAATTTTGAAATATCGCCTCAAAGCCAATGAACATCGCCCAGCGATTCAAGTCATACAAGAGTTTGGAGATTTACCCCTAATTAAATGCTTCCCTGGACAGTTAAACCAGGTATTTATGAATATCCTGGCCAATGCCATTGATATGTTTGACGAAATGGCACAAACTCAATCTTTTCAAGAACTGGAAGCAAACCCCCAAATAATTACCATTCGTACTGAAGTCATTTCCAACCAAGTTTATATCCGTATCCGCGATAATGGCAAAGGTATGAAACAAGAGGTACAAGAGAAAATATTTGACCATTTATTTACTACCAAAGCGGTAGGAAAAGGCACAGGATTGGGATTAGCGATCGCCCGCCAAATTGTGGTCGAAAAACATGGCGGTAACTTAATTGTATGGTCTGAGCCAGGTGAAGGAACTGAGTTTACTATACAAATTCCTATTAGAGATAAATAGAAAGCAATCAAGTCTATGAGCTTTGCATATTCAACTGTGCGATGCAAAAACATCACAGCAAAAATGATGGCGATCGCTACTCAAAAACTGTGATTAATAACTAAAATACCCGCCATTTTTCACGACTCAGAAAAAAGCCGTTCCCAGTGGTATTGGTGCAAGTTAAGCCAGTTCTGCGGGATACACAGGTAAAACCGCCATTACTCCAACTACTACCATAGGGAAGCACATATTTATTGCGATCGCGGATAGTATCACTAATACATAAAATATTCGGTTTACCAAATTCCGATAATAATAACCCATCGCCCCAATCGAATTCACAAAATCCTCGATATGGTTGAGGTGGTCTAGGTCTTAGTGAACTACCAATTTCACAACGCAATTTTTCCTGTTCTTCCCCGACTAACTCACATTGAATATTGCCTGTAGGGGTTTGAAAGCCTGTTGTTTGCGCTAAACTCGATGTTGGTGTAAGTATAGCACTCAGGGAAGTTATAGCGAAAAATAGTAATATTTTTTTATACATAAATGCCCCCTTTGTAGAGTTATGTAAAGAGAGCGATCGCCCTCAAATCAATTATCTAATGCAACACCAGTATAAATAAATTTTTCCCTACTTGCTAATATCTTCATGATTAACTAAAAATCTTCAAATTTATCAACTACTGAGTTATAAGTTTGGTTTTTCAGTAGCACAAAATAGCTTTAATAAAAAAGAGATAGGTTAATTCAACCTATCTCTTTTCAGCTTGTTATGAAATTGATCATCATTAGTTTGGTGGATCTAAACGATTCACAACTGTTGCCCACAAAATCATCGGTGAACCAACTCCTAAACAGAACAACCACTGTTGTAAATTCAAAGGTGCTGTTTCAAACACTTCATTAATAATAGGCACATGAGCAAAGACAATCTGTAATAAAATCGCTCCAACAATCCCAAAGCCAATTGCTGGAATATCAACATTTTCTTTTAGTCTTCCTTCCATCTTCGCTATCAGATTGGGAATTAATTGACTAATACTCAACAGATAAAATATTCGTCCAGCAATCAGAGAGTTAATAGCCATTGTTCTAGCTAAATCTAGATTGCCTGTAGTTTGACGAATATATTCAAACACGCCAAATATGACAATCCAGTTAAAGAGTGAAATTGCTAAAATTCGCTGTATGCGGCTACCTGATAATAAAGGTTCATTGGGATGACGGGGTGGTTGTTGCATCACATTTTGTCCTTTGGGTTCAAACGCCAGAGGTACTGTCATCGTGATGGAGTTCAACATATTTAACCAGAGGACTTGTAGAGATAAAATCGGTAAATCTCTGGCTAATAATGTACTAATTAAAATCGTCATTGATTCCCCACCATTCACAGGCAAAATAAAGCAAATGGCTTTGATGAGATTTTTATAAACGGCTCTTCCTTCTTCCACCGCCGCTTCAATGGAGGCAAAATTATCATCGGTGAGTAGCATATCAGAAGCTTCTTTGGCTACTTCTGTACCTGCGCCACCCATTGCAATACCGATGTCTGCTTGTTTTAAAGCCGGTGCATCGTTGACACCATCCCCTGTCATGGCGACGACTTCGCCTTTAGATTGTAAGGCTTCAACTAGACGCAGTTTTTGCTCTGGTGCTACACGGGCGAAAACTACACCTTCCTCTGCAACTTGGGTGAGTTCGGTTTTATCCATTTGGGCGAGTTCTGCGCCTGTGAAAGCCAAAACTGAGCCATTTTTGTTAATTCCCATTCTCCGCGCGATCGCCTGTGCTGTGACAGCGTGATCTCCTGTAATCATCTTTACCTGAATTCCGGCTGTTTGACAGGCTTGCACGGCTTTAATCGCACTTTCACGGGGAGGATCAATCATCCCTTGTAAGCCTATAAAGATTAACCCTTCAGCAATATCTGGATGATCGACTGTATTCTGCCCATATACTACAGGTTTTTTCGCTAAAGCCAAGACTCGCAAGCCTTGACGCGCCATAATATTCACTTCCCTCTCAATTTTGGCGCGTGATAATGTGTCTACACAATCTAAGGGGTGGGGTTGTCCTTCGGTGTTAAGAATCAGCTGACAGCGTTGCAAAATAGCTTCTACAGAACCCTTCACATAGATAGTTTTACCTCTGGGTGTCTCATGTAACGTAGCCATGTATTGATAATCTGACTCAAAGGGAATGCCATCTAGTCTAGGCATTTTCTGGGTTAAGGTAGACTGGCTGAAACCAGCTTTATTCGCTGACGCAATTAAAGCCCCTTCCGTGGGATCTCCCATCACTACCCATCTACCATTTTTCCTTTCTAGATGGGAATCATTACAGAGTAATCCCGCTATCAGACAATCTTGTAAACCTTTGTCGCTGTTTAAATCTACTGGTTGTTCATCAATTAAAACTTCCCCATCGGGTGCATAACCTACGCCTGTGACTGTATATTGATGTCCCCCTGCATAGATAGACTGGACTGTCATTTGATTTTCTGTCAATGTCCCCGTTTTATCGGAACAGACGACAGTCGCACTACCCAATGTCTCGACGGCTGGTAATTTACGAATGATGGCGTTGCGGCGCGCCATGCGGGAAACACCTATGGCAAGAGTTACAGTTACTACTGCGGGTAGACCTTCGGGAATCGCACTAACTGTTAAAGCAACTGCGGCTTCTAGAGCTTCGTTAAAGCCTCTAAAACTCAACCCGACGACGAAGCAAAGAGTAGCTAGTCCCAACACCATATATAGCCAATTTTGGCTAAATTTATTAAATTTACGAGTTAATGGTGTAGAAATATCAGTATGCTGCTCCATTAACTGAGATATTCGCCCTGTTTCTGTACTGTTACCTGTAGCAACGACTATCCCAGTACCTTGTCCGAAGGTGACAAAACCTCCCGCATAGGCCATATTTTTCCGTTCCGCTAGAGGTGTATCTAGTTGAAGAATTCGTGTATCTTTTTCAACAGCTACAGATTCACCTGTGAGAGCCGATTCATCAATTTGCAAGTTACGAGTTTGAATTAAGCGTAAATCTGCGGGTACTTTGTCGCCGGAGGTTAATAACACCACATCCCCTGGGACTAATTCCCGTGAGGGTACACGGACTTTCTGCCCATCCCGTAAGACTGTAGCTTCGGTGGTAATGGCTTTAGCTAACGCAGAGATGGCACTTTCGGCTTTTGACTCTTGAATAAATCCGATAATGGCGTTGGTAGTTGTTACACCCCAAATTACTCCGGCGTTAACAAAGCTACCTGTGACAGCTTTGACTAAACCAGCACATAACAAAATAATTAGTAGTGGTTGGTTGAATTGCAATAAAAACTTTAACCACCAAGGTTTGGTTTTTTTGGCGGTGAGTTCGTTTGCTCCCACCTGAGTTAATAGATTTTCGACTGTATGACTATTTAAACCCGCCTCGGCGTTAGTTTGCAAACGGGCGATCGCTTCCTCAATATCCAAGGAATGCCAAATTGTCGGCTGTCTCTCTTCTGGTGTCGCAAGGGTAGATACAGCTTGAACCATAATTATTAAATTTCCATAAATACGTGTTTCACATAAGTTAGCACTAAAAATTAGTGTAAACAAGCAAGCTGCACTATAAAAAATAAATAATTACTATAATTAATCTCAATGCTTCAAAATCGAGTATGCTTGCCAATACAGTCAGGAATGAGGACAAAGGCGAAAAAGTTGTGAGTGTGGATTTGTCTACCCCGTTGCAGTTAATTGGACGCTCAATCGAGTTTCAGCGCATTGTAGAAGTTTTAGCCCAGGATGGCGATTTGTTAATTACCGGAGTTCCTGGTAGTGGTAGACGTACACTAGTTAGAGGAGGAGCGCAGGAAGTAGGAGCGATCGTACTGGAGATAGATTGTATCCGTGCTACTGATGGAGAACGATTTTTACAGCTATTAGCAGAAGCAATTAACCAGAGTTGGGAAGCAAAAAAAATTCAGGCTTGGGTAGAAAAGAATGCTCAAGAGTTTTTGACTTTCCATCATGAGAAGAAGCTCAAAGTGTTACGGAATCTCAATCAAAAGCAATTATGGCAAACGTTTGAATTGTTACTGCAACTACCACAAATTATAGCTGTAGATTTACAGCAGCGAGTAGTGCTAATTTTACATAGCTTTCCTCATATTCGCTCTTGGGATCGTCATAATTTATGGGAAATGACATTTCGGCAGAAAATTAATCAAGATAGTGAAGTTAGCTATGTTTTAATCGCCACTATTGCCGAGAAAAGTAACTATTTAGATGAGAATAATCATCCCTTAGAAACTATACAATTGCCCCCCTTAGCTAATGATATTTTGGCAATGTGGGCAAGAGAAATATTGCATAAAGAAGGATTAACTTTTGACTCCCGTTCCCAAGCCCTGCAAATTTTTCTAGAAGCTGTACAGGGACATATCGGTGATGCAATGGTACTAATTCGTCGGTTACAAATTCTCCGTTCTTCTCAGGGTTTAATTACTGAGCAAGATGTGGAAAAAGCCATCGCGGAATTATTAAAAGATTTATCAATGACTTATGAATCTTTATTGATGATATTACCAGCAAATCAAGTGCATCTTTTAGAAAGTTTAGCTTTAAACCCGACTGAGAAACCCCAAAGTAAAGACTATATTCAAAAACATGGTTTATCTAGAGGTGGTAGTCTACAGGGAGCGTTAACGGGGTTGCAACATAAGGGTTTAATTTATGGTGCAGAACAAGGTTATAAGTTAGCAATGCCTTTATTGGCTTTGTGGTTGCGGCAGAGATTGAGGTGAGTCAATAGTCATTAGTCAATAGTCATTAGTCAATAGTCATTAGTCAATAGTCATTAGTCAATAGTCATTAGTCATGATTCTAGCGTCTTTCTTTGCGTCTACCCTTCGGGAACGGCTTCGCCGAATGCGCCTTTGCGTGAGGCAAAAAAAAGATTTATGCAAGAGGTGTATTAGTCATTAGTCATATGAATTATCAATATGTTTAAGCTATTGAAATGGGGGAAAAAAATCTTCTTGAAATTCGTGGCAAGTATGATTTTTTATACTAGTATTCCTTTGCCTTATATCAATGGCTTAGAATTTCAGGATGTATCCCGTTTTGCTCCGGTGGTGGGATTAATAATTGGGGGAATTCTGGGCTGTTTGGATGTGGGGATGAGTTATCTGGGTGTACCGATGTTAACTCGTAGTGCTTTGATAGTTGCTGTGTGGATGGGTATCACTGGGGGACTACATTTAGATGGGGCGATGGATACGGCTGATGGTTTGGCTGTGGGGAATCCAGAACGTAGACTGGAAGTGATGGCGGACAGTGCTACAGGTGCATTTGGGGCAATGGTAGCGATCGCCTTAATATTATTAAAAACCACTGCTTTAACTGATATCACAGATAACCGTTGGCTGATATTGATGGCTGCTTGTGGCTGGGGACGTTGGGGACAACAGCTAGCAATTTGCTGTTATCCTTACCTAAAACCCACAGGTAAAGGTGCATTTCACAAACAAGCCATCAGTTCCTACCAAGATTTATTTCCTGGGTGGTTGTTAATGTTGGCTGTGAGTAGCTTGTTTTACTTGCTAGATGGCAACAGGATAATTTTACCCCTAACAATAGTGATAGCTGGGAGTGCGATCGCTGCTTGCACAGGTGCTTGGTTCAATCGCAAATTAGGTGGACACACAGGCGACACCTACGGCGCAGTCGTAGAGTGGACAGAAGCGTTATTTCTATGCGTACTCACCACCCTATAAAACCAATTCGCAATTCGCAATGGGCTAAACGCCCCGCTTCCGCTAACGCAATTCGCAATTTATTCAGCCACCCACAAGGGGGAGTGGCGTGGGCGGGTTTCCCGACTTGAGAGAACTGGCGTTGGGGTTTTTACCTACCTTCTCTACGAGAGGCTACGCCAAGGGAAACAAGGATTTTTTCGCCCACCAAGGGTTTTAGCGTAGCGGGATGCAAGTCCGGTTTTGAACTTAGCTTTCTCCGATAAATACTCAGCACTCAGCACTCAGCACTCACTACTCAGCACTCACCACTCACTACTCAGCACCCTACTTCATTGGCTGTAATTTCGTCACCTTTAATTTAAAAGGCCCTACTCCAGTTTCGCCAAAAGAACGGACACGAATAATAAAAGTCCCTGTTTCGTTGATGCGGGTAAACAGTAGAGAATTGCTAGTACCGTCGGGGCCATCGTCATTTTCGGCTAATGTTGAACCGTCGGGTGCTAATAATGTAATGATGCTATCAAAACTTTCGGAACTTAAATCAACGGCTAAGTTATCACCCTTATTCAATTTAACAGCATAATCACGAGCAAACCCACCTTGACCTGTGGGGATATCTTTTTCGGAGAGGGTGTCACTGATTTCTTTAAAATCAGTCAACATAATTGGACTGTACAACTTACTGTTTTGAGCAAAAGTTGTGGTTGTCGTGATACCAATTACAAATAATGTTGTGGGCAATAGGATAATTCTACGGAAATTATTAATAATAAATTTACTGAGCATAATAGGCAATGTTCCCAAAATCACAGGGCAATTTGGTTAATTATAGATTTTTCACAGATAAATTGACCATTAATTTTTGCTGCTTTTGTCTTTGAGGGGAGTAGCCACGGCGGCTAATCCTAAGACGACAATTCCCGCTTGACGCAGGGTGGTGACAGCAGATTTAGCAGTTGCACCGGTAGTATAAATGTCATCTATTAGCAACACTGAGGCGTTTTTGTGGCGTTTGAGCAAATCTGGCTCAATCACAAAAGCTTCAGCCAAGTTTTGCTCTCGCTCAGATACTGATAAGCCAAACTGCGCCTGTGTTTCACGGATTCTGGTCAAACCATTGAGCTTTAATTTTAAGCCAGTGGTTTGACAAAAGCTTTGAGCAATTAACGCCGCTTGGTTATAACCCCGTTGTTTTTGTTTGTTGGCGTGCATGGGAATGGGGATGACTACGATTTGTTTCTCTTGATGAAGGGAATGTAATAACCAAGTTTCTCCTAACCATTGTCCTAAAGGTCGAGCGATTTGGGGCTGATTCTCATATTTCATCACCGCGATCGCTCGTTTGACAAGCCCACCATATATTCCCCAACTCAAAACAGGTATTGGCGGTTTCCACAAAGCTTGGGGTTGGGGGTGATGACATTTTTGTAATTGCCTAGTGCAGTTTTCGCAAACTACACCAGATGTAGAACGCTGGCACAAAGGGCAGTTAGACTGCAAAAATAAATCTAGAAACCCTTTGAGCATAATTTAATACCTTCCCCATTCCCTATTCCCCATTCAAATATTTCACATACACGCGATCGCAGCGTGCAGTTTCTAAACCCGTAGCTGGCTGATAACCGTGGTTCTCATATAATTTGACTGCTTCGACCAACACACTGGCGGTTTCAATCCAAATTTGCTTAAAACCACGGGCAGCGATCGCTGCTTCTAACTGTTGTAACAAATATTTCCCTAATCCTAAACCCCTTACACTTGGTAAAAGATACATTTTTCTAATTTCTACGGCATTTTCTCCGCGATGGGTGGGATGATATGCCCCCGTACCAACTATTTGGCTTTGGTGTTCAATTACCCAAAATTCGCCTCCTGTACTTAAGTAGCATTCTTCTACTTCCAGTACATCACGGTCAGCTCCTTTGGGTTCCCAACCCAGCCCGTATTCTGATAACACGTAACTGATGATAGCGGCGGCTTTAGTGCGATCGCTTTTTTGCCAGTTACGAATTAAGAAATCTTTATAGTAGCTGTGCATTACTGTGTGTGGGTCAGGTGTGTACAGAAAAGTCTTCTGGATTTATTCCCGAATTTTACCCAGCATATAGCTTCTCTAGCTGATTCTAACTCAGGTAAAGCCTCAAAGCATGAATTTTACCTATGCTTAATAGTCAGCAAGCCAAGGTTTTGGGATGGAGTTGGAGGTAAGTATAACTGTGTAAATAATTCAATGCTTGTAGTCAGGACTTTAGTCCTAAGAAAAGGGCTGAAGCACTCACTACTAGTTTGATTTATGCTCACCGACTGACTTAAATGCGATCAGATAAGTCTTTTATGCTAATATTATATCTTATAATTACGGGTAACGTAACTCATAACAGGCACTGCCTTCTTATGACTAAGTATGTATGTCTTCCTCAGATGAATACCCTAAATACAAGGATAAAAGAACAGAGAGATTTGCATTAGGAGAAAGGGTTAAAGAGTTTCAATCTTTTGAAAGACAAGCACAAAAAAGACTGGATATTTTAGAAGCAGCCCCAAATAAAGAAGCTTTGATGCAATTACCAAGTAATCGTTTTGAGTCGTTAGGAGGTGATAGAAAAGGTCAGTATAGTATCAGAATCAATGAACAATGGAGAATTTGTTTTAATTGGCCTGATGATTTTCTGAAGCCCTTCAATATAGAAATTACAGATTATCACTAAAGGAAAGTTAAATGGCACGTCCACCAATTCACCCTGGCGAAATTCTTGCTGATGAAATTGCTGAACTAAATATGAGTGCAAGTGATTTAGCGCGTGTTCTTCATGTTCCTAAAAACAGAATCACTGAAATTATTAATGGGAGACGAGGAATAACGGCCGATACAGCGTTGCGATTAGGACAATATTTTGGCACTGGCGGAGAATTTTGGCTCAATCTCCAGAAAAACTATGAATTGCGGTTAGCTGAACAAAAAGTTGGCAAGGAAATTCAAGAAACTATCTGTCCTCGCGTCTTAGTATCCTAATTTATCAAACTTTTATTTGACACGAGGATTAAATCAAATTGAAGCTAATGCCTAATTTGAGTGAAACTTTACTCAAGTGATGGCAAGAGTTCTCAATATAAAAAAGCAATAACTGTTGCTGTTGCAACTCAATATTGAAATTGCCTCCATCACTTTGAGCATAGATATCAAATAAGATTTAGTAGTATCCTAATTCAAGCTACTCACATTGCTGAAAATTTCAATTAAGTTGCCATCAGGGTCACGAAAATGGGCTGTTCTTAAACCCCATTCTGGACGATCCATTGGCTGAGTCACGATAATGGCATTATTTTCTTTGAGATGATAATACAACTCATCAACATTATCTACAGCAAACACCAAAGCCATTTTGTTTTGACAATCCATTGCTGACGGCTGATAAGCACTGGGAATAGCTTCCGCCATTAATTCTTTTCTAAACAAAGCCAGTTTAATATAGTCGCCTGTGTGTAACTCGGCGTAACCGCTATTTTCATCACCCCAATCTATGACAAACCCCAAGACATCCCGATAAAAAAGAAAGCAGTCTTTGTAATTGGAAACTAGTAGCCTGATATGTGTTAATTGTAGAAACATAAATAATGTGTGGTTCTATTAACTATGAATTCTCGGTTCTGGATGTAAATTTGCTAGCAAATCGCTTTCAATTACTGATAATTCATCTAGCCGTTGATTGACAATCTCTCGGTCAAAGTAAGTGTCTGCTAAAACCCAATAAGTACCAAAGTGTCTTGCTTCAGATGCCATTAAACTTCTATAAAATTTAGCTAATTCTAAATCAGGACAGTGTACGGCTAATAGTCCTAACCGTTCATGGCTACGGGCTTCAATTAACCCCGTTACCAGTAGGGAGTCTAAAAACCGTTCTGGTTCTTGAGGGCGGACAACAGCTTTTAAACCTGCACCGTAGGGAGGCGGTGGTAAGGGTGCTAGAGGGATATTTCTTTTTTCTAGCCACTGATTGACTAATTCAAAATGTTCGAGTTCTTCACGGGCGATCGCAGTTAATTCTCTCACCATTTTAGTATTAGAAGGGTAGCGAAACATAAAGTTTAATGCCACACCAGCCGCTTTACGTTCACAGTGAGAATGATCAAGCAAGATGATGTCTAAATTAGCGATCGCTTGTTTTATCCAAGCATCACTAGTAGGTTGCTTGAGGGCATTGATAGTTTTTAATGCAGAAATAGACACAGGGAGATAAAACTTAATAACTTTAGTTTGATATTGATTTTAATGTGAGTAATGATATTTTGCGTTATCTGTGATTAAAAAGGTTAGGTGATCGCTGTTCGTAATATAATTCAAAGCATTGCAGACATGAGGTGTTAGTTACTTGACATCAATTATACCCACACTCACTGCAATATTCATGGCTAGCCGTCAATAAAAAAATTCTAGCCCAGCTCACCTTAGTATTTATCAGCAATTGATAAGCAGCTACAAGTACCTGTAAAAATAGATATTATACTCAGCTAGATTAAATTATTGCCTTCTAGCTTCCGTCTAAATTAAGTAAATCACCAGAATGTAAGAAAACGCTGACCTCATGCCACAATTGCTACTGTTGACTCAGATCCAATCGTACTAATAGAGACTAAATTCTCTGACATTCTGGTGCTATCTTAGCGGTATCTCCGCCATTAGGGTAAAAGTAAAGGGCTTTGAAAGCATATAACAGTTATCATGAACTTATTGTATCAAGACACACATTTTGCTTTTGGTTTTGTTGGGACAAGAATTAATATGAAGAATTTTATAGATTTCTATCTTCTATGAAATAGGTAAAAACCCATAAATTGAGAAAATACCAGTTGCGTTAAGTGAGCTAAACAAGAATTACTTGTAAACTAGGTTTACTTTAATTGCATATATTATTAAAATAACTTCAGCAAAAAATTCGCAGAACTTTACATGGACTGGATTACACTACTGCGATCGCTACAGTCTGATTTTATCAAAAGGTTATCATCTGGTTGTTTACTGCATTGCGAAACCGAAGGTCAATACAGTGAGTTAACAGTCATTTCCGGTGAACGATTAAAAGCCTTGCGGAATTTTTGCTGGCAAATGGCAGAAAAATATAAACGAGTTTCGCCAGTGCGGGATGTTTTCATTAGCTACCTCAAAGGGAAATTAGGTGAGGAAGTCGTTAAAGAACGTCTAGCTGATTTGATTACAGAAGTAGACTATGAAAAGCGATTTGGCGGAGATGGTAAAATAGATTTTACCCTGACATCTGATCCATCAATTGGCGTTGAAGTCAAATCTCGCCACGGTAGCATTGAGCGAGTAAGATGGTCAGTTAGTTCAGAAGAAGTAGAAAAAAATGCAGTGGTAGTTTGCATTTTAATTCAAGAAGCTGTGCATGAGGCTCAATCAGAATATCACCTATTTTTAGCTGGGTTTCTCCCCACCAGAATGATTAAGTTAAAGACGGGTAGTATCTCTTTTGGGATTGAGCAATTATTGTATGCGGGTGGATTGTATGCCTATTTAGAATATTTACAATCTCACAACAATCGTCATCCGATTACTCAAACCTATATACTAGAGAAACAGCAAATTAAAGCAGAGATACAGCAACCAATCATCGCTAGAAAAGCTGAAAATAACAACGCCTTTATTTACAACAATCAAGATTTGAATATAGATTGCAAAAAATTAGGCGATGAATGTTTAGCTAAAGGGGAATATACAGAGTCTATCGATTATTATAGTCAGGCATTGAAATTAGATTCAGGCAACACAGAAATATACTATCAACGTGGTATTGCTTATCATCAACTCGGAGATTATGAAAGAGCGATCGCAGATTATTCTCAAGTCATCAACCTCAATACAAATGATGCTAAAGCCTACTATAGACGCGGTTCAGCACTATCACAAATAGGTAATTATGAGGCAGCAATTAATGATTATACCCAAGCGATTCTCATCAATCCTCATGTCGCTATCACCTATAAAAACCGTGCCGAAGCCCGTTCCTTTTTAGGAGATAATCAAGGCGCAATTGAAGATTATACTCAAGCAATTAAAATTAATCCCCAGTATGCAGATATCTCCAAAAATCCTGATATTGCCCGTTATCTTGTCAAATACCAGCCGGGATTTAATCAAATAATTCCGATTAAATCACAGGATGCCAATGCTTATAAAAATCGGGGTAACGTGCGGGCTGAAATTGGTGATTATCAAGGTGCGATCGCAGATTATACCCAAGCCCTACAGATTAATCCCCATCTAGCTGATGTGTATTATAATCGGGGCAATTTGCGCTGTGATCTAGGTGATGAAGAAGGGGCGATCGTAGATTACACTCAAGCTATCCAAATTAATCCTAATTATGCCGATGCCTACTACAATCGTGGCAATGTTTACACTGATATGAAAAATCTGCAAGCAGCAATCACAGACTTTCAAAAAGCAGCAAATATTTATCATCAAGAAGGAAATTTAGCAGCCCTTAAAGATGCAAAAGATAGAATATTAGAAATAGAAATCATAGCATCTATAGATGTGTTAAATTTTTAAATATTGTGTACTCAGTTACATACTTCCAACAGTATTTTTCCGACCTATGCGTAATTGTGATTGAAAAATGGGAAATACAAATTTAGTAATCGCCTGAAATCAGAGTTTACAACATGATTTTAAGTTTAAAAAAACTCACTCAAGTTTGTGCTGTCCTATTATTACTCAGTGCTAGCAGCATCCATCAATCAGCTATAGCTAACACCAACAATCAAAGACAAACATTAGCAAAGCAGCACATTAAATCAGCTAATTCTCAGACGAATCCAGTTTTTCAAGCAATTTTGCCTAAATTAAAGCAAAATAGCCGCATTAAAATTTTATTACCTAAATATATTCCTGAAGCTGACGGCACAAACCCAATTTACGCCATTCTCGAAACATCCACACCCAAAAAATATGACATTCTCTTGGGATTCACCCCTGACTGCAATGGTGGGACAGCTTGTCGTTTAGGTGTAGTATCGGCTGAAGCCGTGACGCGCAAAACACCACGCCTCACTGGTAAACGCGTCGTTTTAGCTAAAAGAATCACTGGTTACTTTGTCGATTCTCGTTGTGGTGCTAACTGCTCAGACGCTACCCTAACTTGGCGGCAACAAGGCGTACAGTACAGTCTAGGGTTAAAAGCCGGTAAGCGTGAATCTTTAATTGAAATGGCTAACTCTGCTATTAGTCCATGAGTTGAGGGAGTGCTGAGTTATGAGTGCTGAGTGGTGAGTAGTGAGTGCTGTTAGCGGTAGCGCGGCGTTTAGCCGGTGCTGAGTGATGAGTGTTCATGGAGAAATAAATTCTACCTTGTCCCCAATCCCCAATCCCCAGCGAAGCACTGAGCTTGTCGAAGTGTCCCCAATCCCCAATCCCCAATCCCCAGTCCCCAGTCCCCAGTCCCCAGTCCCCAGTCCCCAGTATCAAAAATATTTACCCATATTCGCAACATCGTCAATGCAGCTTAAGTCTTATTATGAGCAATAAGGGATAAATCTAAGTATCTGGGAATGTGAGGAATGTCAAATCTGGTAAAACGTAAGTCCCGTAAACCCAAACTCAAACGCCGTCCTTTAGGATTAATCTTGACCATTCTACTTTGGAGTTTGGTTATGGGTTGGTTACTAGCCATAGCTACTAGCGCGCAAAGTGCCACCCCCACATCAGACATTGGTACAGTTGACGTAGTTCCTGCCAGATATCAACTAGGACAAGAACTATATTTAGAAAATTGCTCTAGTTGTCACATTGCATTACCACCGGCGGTTTTGCCCACCCAAACTTGGAAAAACATCTTAGAAGAGTCACAACACTACGGCGTAAATATCAAGCCTTTATTAGATCCCAGTCGGAATCTAGTGTGGAGATATCTTTCCACTTTCTCTCGTTCTCACTTAAAAGACGAAGCAACACCTTATCGGGTGAGTAATTCTCGCTATTTTAAAGCATTACATCCCCAAGTCAAGTTACCGCAACCTTTGCAGATCAGCAGTTGTGTCAGTTGTCATCCGAGTGCGAAGGAGTATAATTTTCGCAAGTTGGGTTCGGAGTAGGGATTGGGGATTGGGGACTGGGGATTGGGGATTGGGGATTGGGGATTGGGGATTGGGGACAAGGTAGACTAGGTAGACTAGGTAGACTAGGTAGACTAGGTAGACAAGGTAGATTTTATTTCTTCACTCACTACTCAGCACTCATTACTCAGCACTCAGCACTCAGCACTCAGCACTCATTACTCAGCACTCAGCACTCATTACTCAGCACTCAGCACTCAGCACTCAGCACTCCTCACTCACCACTCCTCATCTGTGGGCGAAATGATACTATTAAAGGAGTTTACAATTTAAACCGCGAAATCAAACGGATCATCTAGATATATAGATGGAACCTTAATTTTGCTATTTTGCTGTTTTTGAGTTAATTTCCCTCTCATACCTATCCATTACTTACATACAATGGCTAGGTTGGGTTAAGTTCTTATAATCAATATAATAATCAAACCCTTTTAATTCCCATCCCCTCAATTTAGTTCCATAATCTGCCATGCTAAAACTCTTGTTGGGCGACCCCAACGCTCGTAAGCTGAAAAAATACCAACCCTACATTACAGAAATTGATCTTTTGGAAGAAGAGATACAAGCTCTTTCTGATGAAGATTTGAAAGGCAAAACAGCAGAGTTTAAACAAAGGCTTGCCAAAGGCGAAACCCTTGATGATCTTCTGCCAGAAGCCTTTGCCGTGGTGAGAGAGGCAGGAAAACGAGTCTTAGGGTTGCGACACTTCGATGTCCAGTTATTGGGCGGTGCGATTCTGCACACTGGGCAAATTGCGGAAATGAAAACCGGCGAAGGTAAAACCCTAGTGGCTACTTTACCGAGTTATTTAAATGCTCTTACAGGTAAGGGAGTACACGTAATCACGGTGAATGATTACCTGGCTCGTCGGGACGCAGAATGGATGGGACAGGTGCATCGTTTTCTGGGTTTGAGTGTGGGTTTAATTCAATCAACCATGAATCCCAGTGAACGTAAGAAAAATTATGATTGTGATATAACTTACGTTACTAACAGCGAAGTCGGCTTTGACTATCTGCGAGATAACATGGCTACATCAATGGCTGATGTAGTGCAGCGTCCTTTTAACTACTGTGTAATTGACGAAGTAGACTCAATCTTAGTTGATGAGGCGCGGACACCCTTAATTATCTCTGGTCAGGTAGAAAGACCGACAGAAAAGTATCTCAAAGCGGCGGAAATTGCTTTGACGCTGAAAACTGAAGAACATTATGAGGTGGACGAAAAAGCTCGTAACGTTCTCTTAACAGATGAAGGTTTCGCAAAGGCGGAAGAACTTTTGGGTGTAACAGATTTATTCGACCCCGAAGATCCTTGGGCGCACTTTGTCTTTAATGCAATTAAAGCCAAAGAACTGTTCCTCAAAGATGTGAATTACATTGTCCGCAATGGGGAAGTAGTAATTGTTGATGAATTTACCGGACGGGTGTTACCTGGAAGACGCTGGAGTGATGGCTTACACCAAGCCATTGAAGCTAAAGAACACGTAGAAATTCAGCCAGAAACCCAAACCTTGGCAACAATTACTTATCAAAACTTGTTCTTGCTGTATCCCAAATTGTCAGGGATGACAGGAACAGCGAAGACAGAGGAAGCTGAGTTTGAGAAGATTTACAAATTAGAAGTTACAGTTATTCCCACCAATAGAATCAGAAAACGGGAAGACTTATCTGATTTGGTATTTAAGAAAGAAACAGGTAAATGGCGGGCGATCGCTAATGAATGTGCCGAAATGCACGAACAAGGCAGACCCGTCCTAGTGGGAACTACTAGTGTAGAAAAATCGGAATATCTCAGCCAATTACTCAAAGCACAAGGCATTCCCCACGAATTACTCAACGCTAGACCAGAAAACGTAGAACGGGAAGCGGAAATTGTCGCTCAGGCAGGAAGAAGAGGGGCTGTAACTATCGCTACCAACATGGCGGGGCGTGGTACGGATATCATCCTTGGTGGTAACTCCGAATACATGGCGCGCTTGAAACTGCGGGAATATTTGATGCCTCGAATTGTCAGACCAGAGGACGAAGATGTATTTGGTGTACAAAGGGCATCTGGTTTACCTGGGGGACATGGCGGCGGTCAAGGTTTCACCCCTGGGAAGAAAGTCAAAACTTGGAAAGCTTCACCAGAGATTTTCCCCACCCAACTTTCTCAAGAAGCCGAAAAATTATTAAAAGAAGCTGTAGATTTTGCGGTGCGTGAGTATGGCGATCGCGCTTTACCAGAACTAGAAGCAGAAGATAAAATCGCCGTAGCCGCCGAGAAAGCACCCACCGACGACCCCGTAATTCAGAAATTGCGGGATGCTTACAAGCGGGTGAAGCAGGAATACGAAGAATTTACCGAACGCGAACATAATGAAGTGATAGAACGGGGTGGACTGCACGTCATTGGTACAGAACGCCACGAATCACGCCGGATTGACAACCAGTTGCGGGGACGCGCCGGACGACAAGGCGACCCTGGTTCAACAAGATTCTTCCTGAGTTTAGAGGATAACCTACTGCGGATTTTTGGAGGCGATCGCGTTGCCGGTTTAATGGAAGCCTTCAACGTAGAAGACGATATGCCCATTGAGTCGGGAATGTTAACCCGCAGTTTAGAAGGCGCGCAAAAGAAAGTTGAAACCTACTACTACGACATCCGTAAACAGGTGTTTGAGTATGACGAGGTGATGAACAACCAACGCCGCGCCATCTACGCCGAACGTCGCCGGGTTTTAGAAGGTCAAGACCTGAAAGAACAGGTGATTAAGTACGCTGAGAAGACGATGGACGATATCGTTGACTACTACATCAACCCTGATTTGCCCTCGGAAGAGTGGGAACTAGACAAATTGGTGGAGAAAGTTAAGGAGTTCGTCTATTTGCTATCTGATATGCAGGCTAGTCAATTAGAAGACATGGGAATGGGCGAGATTAAAGCCTTCCTGCATGAACAGGTACGCATTGCCTATGACCTCAAGGAAGCGCAAATTGACCAAATTCAGCCAGGATTGATGCGTCAAGCTGAACGTTTCTTCATCTTGCAGCGCATCGATACCCTGTGGCGGGAACACCTGCAACAAATGGACGCTTTGCGTGAGTCCGTTGGTTTGCGTGGTTACGGACAGAAAGACCCGCTTATTGAGTATAAGAGCGAGGGTTATGAGTTGTTCTTGGATATGATGGTCAACATCCGCCGAGATGTGGTCTACTCGCTGTTCATGTTCCAGCCGCAGCCGCAGCCAATGGTGCAAACTTCTGAGATGGTGTAAGGAAATAATTTGACGCAAAGACGCAGAGGCGCAGAGAATTTTAGAAGTGCCTCTGCGTTTTTTTGGCGTTGCATAAATGCGGGATGAATTGGGACTTTTATACACAGCAGAATATTGATTCTTTGCGCCTTTGCGCCTTTGCGTGAGACAATTCATATTCTCAATCAGCAACGCCGGAGTTTTCAAAATTGAGACTTACAACCGCTTTTCCATCAGAGCATCAAGTTTCGCTAGTATTGTTAAGCCTTCTTCTGGCTTGCCAACAGCAGCCATTGCTTTAAATCTTGTGTAGGCATCATATTCTGCCAAAGCAATAGTAGAAAGTTCTTCAATCAGTTTATTGACACTGATACCTTTGGCTTGAGCAAGTTCTTTCAATCTATTATGCTTATCCTCTGGTAAACGGATAGTTAATGTTGACATTTTGTTTAGCTCCTAATAATTTCTTCTGGTTTTAAGATTGATAAGTTCGGAAACAATAATTGAGCATTTTGGAAATCTTTAACATTGTAAGTTGCAATGATTTGAGCATTTCCCGCAACTGCTAACTCAATTAAATGATTATCAGCTTCGTCTTTTAAATTAGGTCGCCATAAATAGTAAATAGAAATCCATTGACTTACGCTCATTAATGATGCTAGTAAAACAAAAATTTCTTCACTATTTAAAGGGCATTTGGCAATAATTTCTTCTCTTTGAATTACCGATTCATACTCAGAAAATAAAGCATTACCCATTAAAGGTTGATATTCACCTGTCAAGCAGCGTCTAATCAGTTCTCGACTTATACCTTGAGAGCTAATAAGCGCACTAATAAAAACACTGGTATCAACTACAATTTTAATCGCCATGTAATTATGATAGCATATACGCTATCATAAAACCTCTAGCTAAAAGAACTAATCACTCGTCTCACCTTGTCAATCTGGTAGGATGCTGTAGTATAAACATACTGATAAATCCTGGCTTGGGAGTCGCTAGGGTGAAAAAATCTGGATTATCTGGTATGAACTACTTGCTAATTTTTCATTAATTGATACACTTGTCCTTCATTATCCCTATGATTTAGCACCTATGGTGCATATTAAGCGCGTCGAACTCACTAACTTTAAATCCTTCGGTGGGACTACCTCAGTTCCTTTGCTACAGGGGTTCACCGTCATCTCTGGGCCAAACGGTTCGGGGAAGTCGAATATTTTGGATGCGCTGCTGTTTTGTTTAGGACTGGCTAGTTCTAAGGGGATGCGCGCCGATCGCCTACCGGATTTGGTGAATAATACTCAAACGGCGAAAAGTCGCGCGGCGGTAGAAGCTAGTGTGACTGTGACTTTTGATTTATCTGATTTGGTAGATGCTAGTGATCAGTTAAGAGTAGTTAACAGTGATGAAGAATTATTACAAAATGAGGAACAAACGGAAGAGCAGCCAACTGTAAATGGCAATGGTAATGGCCATAAGCCAACAGAATGGAGTGTCACCAGAAAGTTACGGGTGACTCATCAAGGGACTTATACGTCGAATTACTATGCTAACGGTGTATCCTGCACACTGACGGAGTTGCATGAGCAGTTGGAGGATCTGCGGATTTACCCAGAAGGGTATAACGTGGTGCTGCAAGGGGATGTAACTAGTATTATCTCGATGAATGCTAAGGAACGTCGGGAAATTATTGATGAGTTGGCTGGGGTGGCGGCTTTTGACCGTAAGATTAATCAGGCTAAGGCTACTCTGGATGAGGTGAAGGAAAAGGAAGATAGTTGTCGGATTATTGAGAATGAGTTAACTTTACAGCGCGATCGCCTGTCTCAAGATAAAGCCAAGGCAGAGAAGTATCAAAAGTTACGAACAGAATACTTGCATAAGCAATCTTGGGAAGCGGTGTTATCTTGGCGTTCTTTGCAAGCACAGCAGGAAAAGTTAGCGACGGAAATTCAAGCGGGCGATCGCAATTATGCGGAATCTACTACTCAACTTACAAGTCTGAATGGGGAAATTGCCCAAAAAACGGCGGAATTAGAGCAACTCAATGCCCACGTTAAAGCTTTGGGTGAGGAGGAATTATTAGCAGTACAATCTACCCTGGCTACCCAAGAGGCGGAACGCAAGCAACTGGAACGTCAGCAAGCGGAGTTAACTAACGCTTCCCAAGAATCTGCAAGGCGGTTGACGCAAACTCAGCAGGAAATTCAACAGCATCACCAGGGTTTGAGTGAAATCGCCCAAGCACAGGGTTTAGAACAGCAATCTATTGTCTATTGTCAGCAGCAACGGGATGAAGCTCAACAAGCTTTAGAAAAGTCCCGTGAAGCCGCCGCAGCGATCGCTACAGCTTCGGAAGCTTGGGTACAGCAACAAACTGCACTCAATCGTCAGATTGAAACTTTGCTGCAAACTCTAGAACCACAGCGCACTGAACAAGCACAACTGAGAGAACGGAATAATCAGTTACAGGAGTTAATTCAAGAGGAAACGCAGTTAATTGCTAATTTAGAGCCGCAATTAGTAGAAAAACAAGCGGAATGTTCTAAGTTAGAAGCCGAGTTTAATACTTCTAGTGAACCCATTCAAGATTTAGCTCAAAATCTCACCGCCACTGAACAGGAATTACAAATCCAGCAAGAAACTCAAAAGCGGTTATTGCAAGAACAACGGGAAAAGCAGCGTCAGTTAGATAAAATCGATGCACAAACTCAAGCACAGCAAGAAGTCCAGGGAACGCAAGCCAGTAAGGTGATTATTCAGTCAGGATTACCTGGCGTTTGCGGCTTGGTGGTGCATTTGGGACGGGTTGAACCCCGTTATCAATTGGCGTTAGAAATTGCGGCGGGGGCGCGTTTAGGGCATATTGTCGTGGACGATGACGGAATCGCCGCCGCCGGAATTGAATTACTCAAGCAAAAACGCGCCGGAAGAGCAACTTTTTTACCCCTAAACAAAATTCAAGCTCCTAAAATAACCCAAGATGCAACATTGCGGTTAGCTAACGGCTTTGTCAGCTATGCGGTGAATTTAGTAGAATGCGATCGCCGTTATCGGGATGTATTTAATTATGTTTTCGGTAACACAGTTGTATTCAGCAATTTAGAACAGGCGCGGAAAAATCTCGGTTTATATCGCATCGTCACCTTAGATGGGGAATTACTAGAAACTAGTGGCGCGATGACTGGCGGTAGCATGAACCAGCGTTCCGCGTTACGTTTCGGGAAAGGAGAAGCGGCGGAATCAGATGAAGCCGTGGCGTTAAAGCAGCGTTTGCAGGATATTGATAGAATTTTAGACCGTTGTACGGAAGCGATCGCTACTTTATCATCTAGAAGTAAGCAATTATCCCAAGAACTCACGGAAGCGCGTCAAGCAAGGCGAGAACAGCAGTTGCAATTGGAACAGTTGCAAAAAGATATTAAAAGTTTAACAGCCCAGTTAGAAGGGACGCGATCGCAACTCACCCAAAACACCGAAAAATTTCACACCGCCCAAACTCGTCTGGAAGTATTAGATAATGAACTCCCAGGACAAGAAACGCAATTACAGCAATTACGCCACACCCTAGCCGATTTAGAAGCCTCCCAAACCCCCAGCGAATGGCAACAAATCCAAGGGACAATAAAAATCCAAGAACAGCAATTACAGCAACGGGAAACCGCTTTTAGAGAAGCCGAACAACGATTAAAAAATTTAGAGAATCAACAACAACGTCTGCAAGAACGCATCCAAGAAGCCGAACAACGCATCACCCAATATCAACAAGAACAACAAACCCAACAAACCCAAATCGCCACCCTCAGCACTCAGCACTCAGCCCTCAGCACTCAAATCGCTGCTACCCGCGCCCAAATGAGTGAAATGGAGAAAAATTTGGGTGAAGAGAAACAAAAACGGGACGCATTAGAACAACAAGTGCGATCGCATCTCCTGCGTCAGCAACAATTAGAATGGGAAATTCAAAAGCTAGAAGAAAGCCAACTCAAACGGCGTGAAGATTTAGCAGCCCTGCAAAGCCAATTACAGGAACTCGCCCCCGAATTACCCAATCCTTTGCCGGAAGTCCCCGATCAGGTAGACTTAGAAGAATTGCAGAAAGAATTGCGATCGCTAGCCAAACGCTTACAGGCAATGGAACCTGTGAATATGTTGGCTTTGGAAGAATACGAACGCACCCAAAACCGCCTCGAAGAACTCAGCCAAAAATTGCAGACATTAGAAGCCGAACGCACCGAATTACTTCTAAGGATTGAAAACTTTACCACGTTAAGACAACAAGCCTTTAAAGAAGCCTTCGACGCTGTCAACGAAAACTTCCAATCAATTTTCGCTACCCTGTCCGATGGTGACGGCTACCTGCAACTCGATAACCCCGAAGATCCCTTTGCTAGTGGCTTAAATTTAGTCGCCCACCCCAAAGGAAAACCAGTCCAAAGACTCGCTTCTATGTCTGGGGGAGAAAAATCCCTCACCGCTTTAAGCTTTATATTTGCGCTGCAACGCTACCGCCCTTCACCCTTTTACGCCTTTGATGAAGTAGATATGTTTCTGGATGGGGCAAACGTTGAACGTTTATCAAGAATGATTAAAAAACAGGCACAACAAGCCCAGTTCATAGTTGTGAGTTTACGTCGTCCGATGATAGAATCAGCCGAACGCACCATTGGCGTTACTCAGGCAAGGGGAGCTTACACCCAAGTTTTGGGAATTAAATTACAATCTTCCCATACATCTGCTTGAGTTTTTGTTAATAATAGTGTATAGATAAACCGGATTCGAGATCAGGACTCCGTATAGAATGACCTCTGAACAAATAATTAGGCGTTCCGACATATTAAATACCCAGGTAATTACCCGCGACAATGGCAAACGATTAGGTATAGTCAGCCAAGTTTGGGTAGATATTGATCAAAGAGAGGTTGTGGCTCTTGGTTTGCGAGACAGCCTGATCTCTATCTCTGGTCTACCGCGCTATATGTACCTGAGCAGCATCAACCAATTCGGTGATGTCATCCTGGTAGATAATGAAGATGTCATCGAAGACGTTGAAGTTGAAGCTTTCAGCAACTTGATGAACTGGGAAGTCATCACCGAGACAGGTGAAGTCTTAGGTAGAGTGCGGGGCTTTAAGTTTGAAGCTGAAACAGGTAAGTTAACCTCCATTATTATCGCCTCCCTGGGAGTTCCGCAAATTCCCGACCAGTTTTTGAGTACCTACGAAATATCAATCGAAGAAGTTGTCAGCACAGGCCCCAGTAGATTGATTGTATTTGAAGGGGCTGAAGAACGAGTTAACCAATTAACAGTCGGCGTACTAGAAAGACTAGGTATCGGTAAAGCACCTTGGGAAAGAGGCGCAGAAGAAGAATACTACTCCGCACCCCGCGCTGTCGCACCCTCTAATCAACTCCCCAGTGGTGTACCATTACAGCCACCCAAGCCCAAAGTCCGCACCCCCGAACCTGTAGCCATAGAAGAAGAATGGAATGAGGACTACATAGAAGAAGAAAGACCACGGCGTGAAGTCATGAAGGCGCGGTCTTACGAGTCCATTCAATACGAAGAAGACGAAGAAGATAACTGGGGTAATGAAGCCGCAGACAAAGACAGATATAAAGAACCACCAGCTAAACCCTACAAGCCCTACAGCAACGATTACGACGACTATGATGATGTAGAAGGCGACGCTTGGGAAGATACACCCCCACAACCTGTGAATATTCCCAAGAAAGTCAAAGAAAGACAGCCAGAATACGAAGAAGAAAGCGGATATTAACGGCTTTACATAAAAATACCCCAGTTTTGATTCACAGGACTGGGGTTATTTTATGGTTTTTATAAATTTACTTTAGTGCTTCAAATACTTGATTATTCAACTTCTAATTGATATAGTCGCAACCCTTTCTTAGCACTCAAATCAAATTGCAATCCCACTTCCATTTCAGTAGTTGCTTGCAGATCATTCACTGGCTTATCATCAATTTTAATACTATTAATAGCAACTAAATAACAACAAGATGTATTTTCATTGACCAGGAAAACTTTTTCCCCAACAGATAATTTAACCTCTTTAACTATTGCAACCACTGCATTAGATTTCTTAAACCACTCAGTAATTTTTCCAAATTCTCTAATCTGCCCTATGAATTCCTTACGTTTTATCACCTCATAAGTTACTAATTCGGCAAGTGCCTGAGATAAAGAATCTACAAAGTCGCATAATTCTAATAATGCACTAGCACCAAGAACCTGATCAGGAAATCCATGTGCTGCATCATTACGATAGGCAATAAATTCATTAAGTTCACCTTCCGCAGTATTTTGATTTCCTCTAATTTCTTTTAAGAAATTTTGGATGGATCTATGTTTCTCTACCCATATCCAAGTATTTGGTATGCCAGCATTTGCAAATAGTCTTTCTAGAGTTTCCTTCCGTAAGTTCTGTTCATGAATAAGAAAAGCATCTGGCAGTAATTCATACTGTTTTTCACCGGTATTTCCATAAAATAAACCTTGCATAACTTTTTCAGAAGTCAGATGTTCATACCTGCTTTTCTTAAGTTCAGTTAGTAATCTTCCTACTCCCATCTGGTGAGTATTTCTGATTGTTTCCTCTAAATCTGAATAACGTTGATATAAGCCTGGTAAAAGTATTAACCAATCACTGATTAATTCTTCTACAAAACGCTCATAGATTGCATATAATCGTGTTACTACAGCACAGTGGTCGTAAATTCTCCACTCTTTCGCTTTCGGTATATCTTGTAAAAGTTTACCTATTATGATTTCTGTTTCTTCGTGTATTTCTGTCTTCATAACAGCATCCGAAGCAAACGCGATCTCCATCAGCCTATCATTAGTTTTAATAATGGAACGGACAGTATTAATATTAACTCTTACTGTCATTAATATATTCTGAAACATCGCTATTTTAACCTGCGATGACTTGAGATAGCATTTCATCAAATAATCTGATTCTTTCCTTCATATCAGACTGGGTTCGCCCTCCACCAGTAAATAGTTTGGATGTATCTTCTCGGAACAGTCTTTTTGTTTGCTCAATTACCATTAACTTTCTTTCCAACAAAGTCTCTGCATTTGATAAATGTCTACTAAAGCCGACCATAACCGCATCATAATAAGCTTTATAAGATTTGTCTTGCCATGTGTCAGTATTAGGATCAAATGGTTTAAATAAATTATTTGAGTATATTTGATGTGCTAAGTTAATGGTTTTGACGAAAATATCTTTAAGAAATTCTATATCTTCGTCGGAAAAATTTAAACTTTTCATCATATATAAATCCAGGAATCCTTCCATACCTCTCCGAAAATCTTCTATATGACGTAAAGCAAAAAAACGAAGAACTAGCTCAGTATCTTCCATCTTCTTATATAGATTATTTTTATTAAGTTCATCCTGATTATCAATTGGAATTTCCCAAGCTTCCGCAAATGTAGAATTATTAGCAAGATTAAGTAAGAGTTGATTAAATTTACCATAATACAGGCAGTTACGTACTTCTTGGCGACTTAAAGCGACACCACCTGTATTTAGTCTTTCAAAGGCAAGTTGCTTTAATTGCAATGCTTCTTCAGGATCAGACGCTGATTCGGTAATCAAAACTATAGATGATATGGAGCGACGATCAATACCCGCTTTTACTTTGATCGGAAGATCAGCATATGTCTTACCATTTAGTTCTGGCCAAAGTTCTAGTCCTGTCAATTTCAAACGGTTACTATAAAAATCATGCAGTGCAGTAATTCTTTGTTGACCATCCATAACTTCATAACAGTTAAAATCTTTCTCGTAAAGCACAATTGGAGGTACAGGAATGTTAATCAAGAATGACTCTATTAATCTTGATTGCTTCTTTGCATCCCATCGAGTTCTTCTTTGGTAAAAAGGACGCACATCCATATATCCAGGCTTTTTTAAAGCTTCCACAAAACTAGGTAGCTTTTCACGGTTCATTTCAGTTAATATTCTTTGCTCACCAGACTCATACTTTTTGTTGATATCATAATCAGACATTCTGATTTGATTTCTAGAGGGTGATTTTTCCCACATTTTTTGCTCTGTTGGTGCAAGAAGAATCATTGTCTATATCCTTATAAATATAAGACTGTTAATTTCTATCTATAATTATATCTTATTATTGATTATGCAAATAATGTACGAAAGGGCTATCTTTTATTAGTAGTCCGCCACAAATATTATTCCAATAAGATTTATATAACTGTACCAACACTAGTTACATAGCAATTTATGTAATATATTTGTCTTGTAAGATTTATAAAAAAAGTAAATTTCCTATTCTCTATCTTCTATAAAAAATGGTAAAAGTGCAACTTGCTTATCCTAAAATCCCAGACAGCAAAAATTGTCCGTGGGAACGCTGTATAGCTTTTGAAAAATATGATGGCACCAATCTCCACTGGGTATGGGATTGTGAACTGGGTTGGTATGCTTTTGGTACACGTCGCGATCGCTTCGATCTTGATGATATGGGAATTGCACAATTCAATCAAGCACATCCAGGGCTAGAAACTGCGACTGAGATTTTTCAGAAAGATTTTGCTATTCCCTTAGAAACAGTGTCCACTTCTCACGAAGAACTATTGATTCCACTCAACCCAGAAGTAGAGGCTAATATTATCGGTGGTGTTAAACTAACTTCCACTAATGAAGGTGGTAGAAATTCTACTAACATCAGTATTGAAGAAAATAATGCTAAAATTCGCGTCGAACTTGGAAAAGTAACACCAAACCAAACTTTTAGTAATAAATTTGGCAACTGTACCTCCTATTTTAATAAATTTACTGGTCAATTGAGTTTTTCTTGTACTTTAAAAGATACTTATCCAATTTAAAAACAAATTTGTGTCGTGGTAAATTTTACCAAGGTAATCTATTCCCATCCCATGAAAAAAATTGCCCACTATCACTTTTTTGTAATTTTTCAATAACTGCTAGTAATTGAGTAACAGTACGTTCAACTGAGAATAGTTTTTCTGCTGCTACATTGCGTTGGAATGGTCGAGAAAGTTGTGTATCAGTTGTACCAGGATGTAAAGTTATAACTACAGTATTAGGACAACTTCTAGCATACTCAATCGCCACATTTTTCATAAACATATTAAGTGCAGTTTTTGAGGCGCGATAACCATACCAACCACCAAGTTGATTATCAACTATGCTGGCTAGTTTAGCTGATATGGTAGCAAAAATAGCAGGCTCATTATTACGAAATAGGGGCAAAAGATGTTTAGCTAGAAGTACAGCACCAATACTATTTACTTGGAAGTAACGTAATAAATTATCTGCATTAATTTGTCTTAGGCTTTTTTCTGGTTGTAAATCTCCGTCGTGCAGTAGTCCGACACAATTAATTACTAAGTTTAATTTATCGGTTTGAGTGCGGATTTTTTGTGTAGCTTCAGAAATTTGTGATTCATCAGTAATGTCTAACACCAAACAAGTTAGACGGGGAGAATATTTATCTGCTAATGCTAGTAATTCAGCAGCAGATTCTGGTTGGCGATAAGTTGCATAAATATTGGTGATTCTTTCATCTTGCAGTAATTGCTTGACGAAACCTAACCCAATACCTTGACTTGCTCCTACAATTAGGGCATTACCATGATTAATTTCAGCAAAATAAGACATATTAGTATTAATTTATGATTTGGGTATTATCTCTATAAAATTACCACTTTGTCTATCACAAACCACTATAAATTCACTATTAGGCATTCTGAGGGACACAGGAATCATTTCCGTTGGTATTTCCCATAAAATACCTCCGTCTACCATACCAACACCTGGCAATGCGATGACTGTAATCTCTCCTGGTTTTAAACAACCAAGAACTTTCACTGGAATATTATCAAACATGATCTTGGGAATGGGGAAGGGAAAAATGTACGGATTTTTTCAACAATCAAACATGAATCATAATATTCAACTCCTTGATTAAGGTGATATTTCACCAAAAATAAACAAATAGATATTTTACTTGCCAATACAAAATTTACTAAAAATTCTATCAAGGACAGATTCAGTTACTTCTTCGCCAGTGATTTCTCCTAGTGCTTGAATTGCACCTCTTAAATCAATTGTCCAAAAGTCTAAAGGTAGCTGTTGGGTAATTGTGGCTTGTACTTGCGCCAGAGAAACTTTAGCTTGGGTGAGTGCAGCAGCTTGTCTTTGATTAATAGCTAAATCCATATCAGCCGCTTGTACTTTACCGGCTTGAACTATATCTAAAATTGCAGTTTCTAGAGCATCAATACCCTGTTTTTGGGCTGCGGCTGTGTGGACAATATGAGTAATATTGTGGGCAGATTCTAAAGAGTTAATTAATTGCTGTTCTACTAAGTCGATTTTATTAATTACCAGAATTAATGGACGGTGTTGTACTTGTGTGTAAATTTCTTGGTCTTCATCTGTCCAACCTGTAGCAGCATCGATGGTGAACAAAACTAAATCTGCTGTGTTGGCAGCTTGGCGCGATCGCTCGACTCCTATTTTCTCTACTCGGTCGGCTGTTTCCCGAATGCCTGCTGTATCTAGTACCTGTATGGGAATTCCCCCCACCACAAGCTGTGACTCTACGACATCGCGAGTTGTGCCAGGTAAGTCAGTAACAATGGCGCGATCGCTCTGACTCCACGCATTCAACAAGCTAGATTTACCCACATTCGGACGACCCACAATTGCTACTTTTAACCCTGTACGCAGCAGTTCACCTTTGTCTTTTGTAGCTAATAATTTAGTAATCTCTGCGGCGATACAATCAATATCTGCTATTATCTGTTTATCCTCCAACGGAGGCAAGTCTTCCTCAAAATCGATCCGAGCCTCAATCTCTGCTAATATATCCAGACAGTTAGCGCGTAACTGCCGGATGGGATGAGCTAATTTTCCCTGTAACCCAGCTAAAGCAGTTTGAGCCGCCTGGGGTGATTTCGCACCAACTAAATCAGCAATACTTTCTGCTTGGGTTAAATCTAATCTGCCATTCAAAAAGGCGCGCAGGGTAAATTCTCCAGGCTGTGCCAGTCTTGCACCATTTTCTAAACACAGTTGCAACACCTGCTGCACAGCCATAATTCCGCCGTGACAATGGAATTCCACCACATCCTCACGGGTGTAAGAACGAGGTGCTTTCATGATGAGTAACAAAGCCTCATCGACAAGCTGTAGTGTTTGGGGATGGCGAATGTAACCGTAGAGAATCCGGTGACTTTCCCAAACTTGTCGCCCTGGGGCGTAAAACAGAATTTGAGCAATAGTCATGGCTTCAACACCAGACACCCGCACAATACCCACACTACCCTGTTGGGGGACAACAGCAGTAGCGATCGCAGCAATAGTTCCAGTCGTGGCGAATTGTTGAGACATAGGGGGAGGGGTGTAAGGGAAGGGTGTAGGGGAAGTCAAGGGAAAACTATTGACTAGCCTTTATTCTCAAATGGTAAGTATTTAGACTAATTTGAGATCATACAGCAAGGTAAAATCTATCTGTAAAGTAGAAAATCACAACAGAAGAATCAAAATCTACTTTTCCTAGTCCCCAGCCCCAGAAAAAGTAAAAAGGAAAAGATACTTTACCTTTTTCCTTTTGCCTTTTGCCTTTTACCTTTTGCCTTTATCCCCAGTCCCGATTTTAGAGTCAGAGAGGAATTGACAGTGGAGCAGAAAATTAACTGCGCGCAAGCCTGCATTAACGGTTGTGTTTTAGGGGATCAATGCCCAAACATTGAGTATAGAGAAGCCGCATCAAAATTTATCGCCGAGACTTCTTTGGATAGAATGCTACAAATTGCGGAAGAACGTCTCAAGCGAAAGATGACAGAACCACCGAAATGGGTTTTTCCTGACGAACAGTAAATAACCCTGGAAAATTAAATAGTATTTGGATCTATACCTAATTCTCGCAGCTTCGCCTCCAAGCGATCGCTGCGTTGTTTTTCTTGTTCAGCACGCTGTTTTTCTTGTTCAGCACGCTGCATTTCCAGGTGTGCAACTTCTGCTGGTGTCAGCACGAGTTCACCGTCAGCTGTGTAGAACCGTAAACTCTGCTGTTCAACCCCCAAATATAACTCTAACTGCTGACTCCATAACCTACCTTGGGGGTTGGGTGTTATTGGTTCATATTTACCAGCCAGTAAAACAAACCCAAGGAATTCTAAATTATTTGGATCAAACCAAAAGTATTCCGGCGTGCGGAATATGTCTTGGTAGATTTGTTTTTTCAAGCCTCTATCAGTAGACGAAGTAGAATCTGATAGTAGTTCTATAATCACATTGGGATACTTTCCGTCTTCTTCCCAAACAACCCAACTTTTACGGGGTTTGCGTTCTGTTCCCAATACCACGAAGAAATCGGGGCCGCGAAAATGTTCTGATTTTAACTGTCTTGGACTATAAAAAATAGTGAGATTACCAGCCGCAAAAAAATCATTGCGGTCTTGCCACAACCATTCTAAGGTGTTTAATAACAGGATTAATTGCTGTAAATGTAAATAACTTTCCAAAGGTGGCTCATCACTGTATAAATCCCCTGGAGGAAAGATAACATATTCTGGGTTTGTTAAATCTTCAGCTACAGACATGGCAGCAAATCTCTCAGTCCTATAAATTTAGCCTAACAAAAATATATATAGGGAATAGGGCATTGGGCATTGGGCATTAGGCAGAGGGTATGAGAAATACTGTCTACCTTGTCTACCTTGTCCCCAATCCCCAGTCCCCAGTCCCCAGTCCCCAGTCCCCATTCCCCATTCCCCATTCCCTATCCCCCATTTCCATTAATATCAATCCCTAGCGCAATTTGATAAACTTGACTCCGATTCAGGGAAGTATATTTAGTCAATTGTCGGCTAGCTTGCGATCGCGATACACCTTGACGAATTAATTGTTCTAGTTCAGTTTTGAGTTGTGCTTCTGTCAGTAGGGTTTGACTGGGGGATTTCCTGCTACTACTAAAGTGTATTCCCCTTGGGGTTCTTTTTGTTGATAATGGGCGATCGCTTCCTCAAGACTTCCCCTCCAAAATTCTTCATACAACTTAGTTAACTCCCTCGCCAGTACAATTTGGCGATCGCTTCCCCAAATATCTGCTAAGTCTTGTAAAGTATCTCGTAATCGGTGCGGCGATTCGTAGAAGATTATAGTGCGAGATTCTGTTTGTAAAGTTTCCAAATGTTCCCGCCGTTGCTGACTTTTCGCAGGTAAAAACCCCTCAAACACAAACTTATCTGTAGGTAATCCCGCCGCACTCAACGCTGTAATCGCTGCACTCGCACCAGGAATAGGTACTACGGGGATTTTCGCTTCAACGCAAGCCTTCACCAATTCATACCCAGGATCAGAAATTCCTGGCATACCAGCATCACTGACTAAAGCGATCGCTTTACCATTTTGTAAATGCTCTAATAATTCTGGGATGCGACTACTGCGATTATGTTCGTGGTAACTTGTCTGCGGTGTTTTCACCTGTAAATGTTGTAAGAGTTTCCCCGTGTGGCGCGTATCCTCAGCCGCAATCAAATCCACATTCTGCAAAATCCGCACCGCCCGCAAGGTAATATCTTCTAAATTACCGATGGGTGTACCGACTATATATAGTGTTCCTGGTTTGGGATCTGTCTGCATGAATGGGGACTGGGGACTGGGAATTGGGGATTGGGGATTATGACTATTAACTATTGACTATTGACTAATGACTACTAACGCCTTATTTGTAGGTTTAATCACCTTAGACTTAATTTACTTAGCTGAATCTGCCCCTCAAAATAATCAAAAGTTAGTTGCATCTGACTACACTGTAGCAGCAGGTGGCCCAGCTACTAACGCGGCTGTAACTTTTAGTTATTTAGGGAATCAAGCTACAGTTTTAGGTGTGTTGGGTTCGCACCCGATGACACAATTAATTAAGGGAGATTTAAGTAAATATCATGTAGCGATCGCTGATCTTGCACCTAGCATCAATACAGCACCACCTGTATCCTCAATTATTGTCACCCAATCTACAGGTGAACGAGCAGTAATTTCTATCAACGCCGTGAAAACTCCGGCCGATGTTGCCTCAATTCCACCAGATATCTTAAAGAATATAGATATTGTCCTCATCGATGGACATCAAATGCAAGTGGGATATGCGATCGCTAACATGGCTAAATCTCTCAATATCCCCGTAGTTATAGACGGTGGTAGTTGGAAAGCTGGTTTTGAGCAAGTCTTACCATTAACAGATTACGCCATTTGCTCGGCTAACTTTCATCCCCCCAATTGTCACTCCGAAGCAGAAGTTTTCGCCTATCTCCAAACTTTGGGAATTCCTCACATCGCCATTACCCACGGAGAACAACCCATTACCTATACCAGTCAAGGTCAATTTGGGAATATTACTATACCTGCCATCCAGCCAGTTGATACACTAGGTGCTGGAGATATTTTTCACGGTGCTTTTTGCCACTATATTTTACAAGCTGATTTTACTCAGGCTCTCAACCAAGCAGCAAACATTGCAGCCGCAGCTTGTCAACATTTTGGTACGCGTCGCTGGATGGAATTAAGGAGTGAGAATACATGAAGGACTTACAAGAAATACTAGCGATCGCTCGTGCCGTTGGTTGGGGTGCAGCAGAAATATTACAATCCTACTATCACGGCACTGCCACAGACTCTAACCTCAATATCCAATATCAACAAAACGAACCTGTCACTGTTGCAGATGTCACTGTCAGTCAATACATCTTACAAAAGCTACAAGCTGCTTTAGGTAACGCAGATTTTGCTTACGTTAGTGAAGAAACCTATAAATCTCAACTTAATCAACAGCATACACATGATTGGGTATGGATTATTGATCCTCTAGATGGCACGCGTGACTTTATCGACAAAACCGGAGATTACGCAGTTCACATCGCCCTAGTGCAAGCACACAGACCAGTGTTATCTGTGGTAGTTTTACCAGAAAAAGGGAAACTATACTATGCCACTAAAGGCGGCGGTACATTCGTCGAAACCCGCGATGGTATTTTTCCCGTCAACCTGCTAGCTAGTCCCAACACCAAGCCTATTGAAGATTTAACCCTAGTTGTGAGTCGTTCTCATCGCCACCCCACCTTAGAATATTTATTGCAAAATTTACCCCTACACCATCAAAAAGCTGTGGGTAGTGTCGGCTGTAAAATCGCTACCATTCTAGAACAACAAGCAGACATTTACATTTCTCTGTCTGGGAAATCAGCCCCCAAAGATTGGGACATAGCCGCACCAGAACTGATTTTGACAGAAGCCGGCGGACAGTTTACTCATTTCAATGGAAATCTGCTACAATACAATACTGGCGATGTCAATCAATGGGGTGGATTGCTCGCAAGTAATACTCAGTATCACAATACCCTGTGTCAAGCAGCAGCAGAAATATTAGAGCAGCTAGCAAACACCTCCCATTAGGAAAACTTTCCTGGTGATGCACTGCCCTTAAATTTTCATTTATATTACCCAGTTGTTACAGCGAATCCTCTATCGCTGTGTTATGCTTGTGAATATCAGAATTATCTTCGGTTGAGTAACTCCTTTTGATTTATAAAAAGCGTCTCTCCGAATTTAACTCTCTACACTTGTTCAATTCGGAGACATTGTATGTCAATTTATATCGGTAACTTGTCCTATCAAGTTACAGAGGAAGACTTGAAGCTTGCCTTCGCAGAATATGGCAAGGTTAATCGCGTTCAGCTACCAACTGATCGTGAAACAGGTCGTCCTCGCGGGTTTGCCTTTGTTGAAATGGCAACAGAGGCTGAAGAAAGTGCTGCCATTGAAGCCCTTGATGGTGCTGAATGGATGGGGCGCGATCTGAAAGTTAACAAAGCTAAACCCCGTGAAGAAAGAAGCCCTCGCGGTGGCGGTGGCAGTTGGGGTAATAACAATCGCGGTGGTCGCCGCTACTAAGAGATTTTTTCACAAAATTAACTTTAGAGTCTCCAGCAGATAAAGCCAAAGGCTCGACCTGCTGGGATATTTTTTTTGTCTCCAGTCTTCAACTATTCATCCACATAAAGGAGGAATGAGAATGACACAAGTAGTTTTAGGGGAGAACGAAGGCATTGATTCAGCATTACGGAGATTTAAACGGGAAGTTTCCAAAGCGGGAATTTTCCAAGACATGAGAAAGAAACGTCACTTCGAGACACCGTTAGAAAAAGAAAAGCGGAAAGCAGTTGCTAGACATAAGCAAAATCATCGAAACCGTTCTCGCTACAGGTAAGCTGCATATCTTTATAGACAAGCATCTATTAGCAAAATAGTCGCATCAGCTTCAAGTAACCTTACATTAAGAACCTCGCTTTCTTTAAGAATGCGGGGTTCTTATAGTATTTTGGATTTTGGATTTTAGATTTTGGATTGAAAACCTAGATTCTTATACCAATTCACGAAAATCTTGAAACAGATCCAAATCCGAAAACCCTTGTCAAGTCAGGATTTCTCAATTGCGTAAAGCCTGCGGCATAGCTGCGCTTAGAGCGTAGCGGGACGTTAGTCCATTGCAAATTGCGAATTGCGAATTGCGAATTGGTATTAGCCTATTCCCAAATCTTGAAACAATACTACCTATCGCAATTCAGTATCACATTCGATTTCCATGTCGTAAATACCAATAAATTAACCAAGCTAAAATCCCAAAAAATAAATTTAGTAAAAATCTACTGAATATAAACCACAAAATATCAGAATATAAAAGCTGTGCTGGACTTAAAGGACTGAGAACTCTTACTAACAAAAATAGCCCCAAAATTGCATTTCCACCCAACATCATCGCCAAGAATAATAATCCTCTTTGCCAGTAACGATGTTGGCGTGTACGCCCAGATATTAATATGATGGGTGGTTGATTTTGAACTCGGTGTAGTAGCTGTTCCATACGCCAAAACATCCACAACAGCAACGGAAATAAACCATAACTAAGCAACTGTAAAGCAGAAGCATAACGTCCAGCAATAGAAAAAATATTGACTAAAGCATGAAAAAATAGAGAATTAATCCAAGCCAAAATAAATAAATTTTTATATCGATTTATCTGCGCCGTTGCTGATAAATATCTTCCTAAAGCATATCCCCAAGGCGCAGAGAACATCGCATGGACTGGTGTACCGATGCTGCGCTCAAAAATCGTGGCTGTACCATGATACAAATAAATCCAATTTTCTTCGGCGGTGAATCCTAAAGCAGCCGCAATGGTAAAGAAGAAAACACTAGGCGATCGCAGTTGATACCGACGCTGTAAATATAATGTGGGGATGATAACTGCAATTAATTTACACCCTTCCTCAATGGGAGCGATCGCAATCAACTGTCTGACAGTAGCACCAAAAATCCCACGCTGGATTTGTCGCCAATGCAACCATCTGTGAGCAACAGTTTCAAAACCTAATTGTAAACCCAAAGCTAAAAAACCAGATACTGCCCCAACCACAAATAACAACAACAGAAGTTGCACAGGTGGGGCAATGCTGACGCGGTAATAGTAATAACCTAAAAATAGCAGTGGTGGTATAACTGCCCACAGCAGTAAGACAAAATCATTAACAGCCACTCACTTGAGCAATAATAGCGCGATGACGAGGAGTATTACTAGTAATAGCTGGTGTTTGGAAACCTGCTGTTACTAAAGCTTGCTCAATATCCAAACTAAAATATTCATCCAAATACGGCTCTGTACTTTTGAGCAAAGTTAAAATATACGGTGGCATTTTTTTATAGATTTCCGATTGTGGATTCATATCCATAATTCCAATGTAACCACCAGGACGCAATACACGCCGCGCCTCAGCTAAAATTTGCCGAGTTGCTGACTGGGGTAATTCATGACAGACAAGACAAATGGAGACTAAATCAAAACTAGCATCTGGTAAACCTGTAGATTCAGCTTGAGCATGAACCCAGTTAATCTTAGCTTGACGCTGTTGAGCGCGATAGTGAGCAACCGCTAAGAAATAGGGAGACAAATCTAAGCCTGTGACTTTGGCTTGGGGATAGAATGCTTGTAGAGTAAATGAACTTAAACCCACACTACATCCCATATCCAGAATAGTTTGTGGCGCGTGAGAAATTTGAGCTTTGAGAAGATCATGGTAACTTTGGCGTAATTTTGCATCACCTTGCGCCTCAGTCCCCTGCCAAATTTTAGCGTGAACCGCGTAAGCTGCTGGTTCTACTTCAAAAGCCGCTTGCCAACTCAGATTCCCTGTTTCGTAAGCATGAAATGAAGTCAGATAATAGTCTGGATAAGCAAGCTGGGGATTTTGAACTTGAGCTAAATCCTGTGTCCAATCACGCGCCTGGAGAGTTTTAACTTCATTTGTCCAAGGTACGCCAATTTTTTCAGCCCGTTTAATCATCATTTGGCGCGCTTGGTGTTTAGCAAAACTAGCTACAGGCTTAATTCCTAGTATGCCATTCACCAAGCGAGAAGCTAGGCCAGGAGCAGTTTTTACAGCAGCAGTCATAATTTAGTTTGCATGGAATAGCCTTTTTTAAAATACAGCAGAATATGGGATGTGGGGTATGGGGCATGGGGAATTGGGCATGGGGAATTGGTATTACACGCTTGCGTCCTTATAGCTTCACATTTATAAGTATAAAAAGTTTGCTCATAGTATAGGGTTTTTACGTTGAAATTAGAGATTATTTTGTCTGTTGTCAAAACTGTAAGCTGCTTTTTAAAGGTGTTTTAGAGATGAGTTTGTCATTTGTTGCTGCTGTGGGTTAATTTATCGGTTAGTCGTTTAGATAACTTCATTGGGTGACAATCTTTGTAACAAACAAATGGCAATTGTGAATAAAAGTAACAAAACTGCCATCAAAACGGTTTACTGGCTTGACAACAAAGAAGCTAGTCGATAACGTTATATACATACCCGGGTAAGGCCACTAAAGAGTGATATGCAAACTAAGCAAAAGGTTACGTTGTATTTGTCGCCAGAACTGCACAAAAAGCTGAAGATTCGATCAGCCATCGATTCTGAGCATATGTCAGACCTTGCTGAACGTGCAATTTTCTTCTACCTGACTAACTCAGAAATAGTAGAGGAGGTTGAAGCATCAGCTTATGGTAGGACTCACAAAGTTTACTCATGTCCTACTTGTGAAAGTTCATTGGTGCTAAGAGACGGGGAATTAGTTAACTTAGGTAATCAACCAGGCGTAATAGGCCAAGATCATCCTTCCCTAGATGAAATGGTTGAAGCGGAAACCCATCCCAAGGGTGAGGAAGAATTAGTCCCCTGCTAGGTAGGAATTAAATAGGTAATTCTTATTTTTCGGTTGTTGTAACCAACAAAACGATGTCTTTACTGTACTAGGGTCTCAAGAAGGTCGATTTATGAAAGAAGAGCTCAATATTCTCATTCAAGCTCAATACCCACTAATCTACCTTGTGACCTCCGAGGAAGAGAGGGCAGAGCAAGCAATTTCCACAATCGCCCAAGTGTTAAGACCCCAACGCCGTGTGTTTGTGTGGACAGTAACTCATGGCATCGTGGAGTATGGTCAACCCCGGAGTGTAAGTCAACACAACACCGTTTCCCCAGAGGCGGCGATCGACTGGATCATCCGGCAAAAAGAACCTGGTATATTTATTCTTAAAGATTTACATCCATTTATTGATGCTCCCGCGACCACAAGGTCATTACGTGATGCGATCGCTAGCTTTAAGGGTATGCAAAAGAACATCATATTGATGTCTCCCATGCAGCAAGTACCCATCGAACTGGAAAAGGAAGTAGTTGTTTTAGACTTCCAACTCCCCGATATGTCTGAGTTAAATAAAGTATTAACTCAACATCTCGATCAGTATCGGGGGCGGCGGTTGACCACAGAAGCGCGGGAAAAACTCCTCAGAGCTGCTTTAGGTTTAACCAAAGACGAATCTGAGAAAGTGTATCGTAAAGCGCAAGTCACCACAGGGCGGTTGACTGAGGAAGAAGTAGATATAGTTCTATCGGAGAAAAAGCAACTCATTCGCCGCAATGGTATCCTCGAATACATCGAAGAAGATGAAACCATTGATGCAGTAGGTGGCTTAGAAGAACTGAAAAAATGGCTCAAACAACGCTCTAACGCCTTTACAGAAAGAGCCAGAGAGTATGGACTGCCCCAACCCAAAGGGATGTTAATTCTAGGTGTTCCTGGTTGCGGTAAGTCACTGATAGCAAAAACAACGTCCCGGTTGTGGGGTTTACCACTATTGCGCTTAGATATGGGTCGAGTTTACGACGGCTCGATGGTGGGACGAAGTGAAGCTAATCTGCGTAACGCCCTCAAAACAGCAGAATCAATTTCCCCAGCAATTTTGTTTATCGATGAGTTAGATAAATCCTTTGCAGGAAGTTCCGGTTCTGGTGATTCCGATGGGGGTACATCAAGTAGGATATTTGGGTCTTTCCTCACCTGGATGCAAGAGAAGAAATCTCCAGTATTCGTCATGGCTACAGCCAACCGCGTAGAACGCCTACCTGGGGAATTCTTGAGGAAAGGTCGTTTTGATGAAATTTTCTTTGTGGATCTGCCCACACCCGAAGAAAGATGTGATATCTTCAAGATCCACCTCAATAAACGCCGTGAAGACATCACCCGCTTCGATTTAGAGCAATTAGCCAAGATGTCTGATGGCTTCTCCGGGGCAGAAATTGAACAAGCACTAATTGCGGCAATGTATGAAGCCTTTGCCCAAGATCGCGAGTTCACCCAATTAGATATTATTGCGGCACTTAAAGCCACCTTGCCACTGTCTCGCACGATGCAAGAACAGGTCACAGCCTTAAGAGACTGGGCAAGACAGCGCGCTAGACCAGCCGCATCCTCCGTTGCTGAATATCAGCGAATGGAGTTTTAAAAGCTTTCCCTTGCTAACCCAGGGGGAAAGGCTAGCCAAACCCGCTAGCAGTTACGAAAACAGCCGCACCCTAATCATCGCGGCTTCCCAAAAAAACCGTTGTCCTAATTTCTCAATCTTCTCATTGGAGGAAACCCAAATGTCTCATTTTAGCACTCTTCGCACCAAAATCACCGATGCCGAAATTTTGAAAGCTTCCTTGCGCGACCTGGGTATCAGCGTAAAAACAGAAGCTGATGTACGCGGTTATAACGGTCAGCGCGTTCGTTCCGACATCGTTGCAGTATTGGAAGGCGAATATGACTTAGGTTGGTCTCGCAACAGCGATGGTTCTTTTGACCTCATCGCTGACCTGTGGGGTGTTGCTAAGAAGCACAACCAAACCGAGTTAATCAACTCCATCAACCAAAAATACGCTGTTAACAAAACCTTGGCAGAAGTAAAACAGCGCGGTTTGCAAAACGCAAATGTGAAATTAGTATTGCAATAACAATTTCTCTGCGCGTTCCCAAAGCTGCACGGGTTAACCAAGTTATAGCGGTTAGCCCGCTTTTTTTATGGGTACAAACATTCTCTACACTAAACCAGCTTGAAAAATTTGGGTTGGGGTGAGGTTTAATTCAGGAAAGGTTTGGGAGATAATGCGTAGCCGCTCTGCGGCTTGTCGCCAGACATCGCACTCTTGAAACTTACTGATTTGGTATTCTCCATCCACTAAATTACAGACAGAGATTGTTCGTTGTTTGGGACTACCGATAAAATTGCGCCCACCCAACGCAGCATAGTCTACAATCCAATATTCAGGGATACCCATCTCCTCATAATCAGCATATTTTAAGTAGTAATCGTCCCGCCAGTTAGTTGAGACAACTTCAATTATCAAAGGTATTGTCGCACCTAAGCTAACGATAGATTCTTTTTTCCATAATGTTTCATTGACCAAATTTGCCTGATTTAGCACCAACACATCAGGAAAATAACCAGAATCTTTTTCCAGAGGTCTAACTATAGCTTGGTTGGGGATAATATAGGGGAGGTTTAAGCGGTCAAATTCAACCGTGACTTTTCTAGCTATCCCTCTTATGTCACTTTCCGGGAGGGCAATCGCTAGAAGCCCTATGAGGCAATCAATACAAGCTATTCTATTAGAAAAAAGTTGGTCTTGTATTTATTATTAGAAAATAATCGCGCAAACGCCTGTTATACAAAAGCTCTAGAATTCAGAAATGGCAAAAGTTTTCGGAGAGTGACAGAAGAGGGCTAAGTAAACACGCAAAATTAATTACAGTCATTGCGAGTGTTCGCGTCTCATTGGCACAACCTTTCGTAGATAAGAGAAGCGAAGTAATAGCTAATCGTCATTCATTTTGGTGCGTTACGGCTTACGCCTAGAACCCCTCTATACCTATACACTATTTTAGCTGGGTCAGGTCAGTAGCCTCTGTACTTCTGGAATTATAAAATAATGTAAAAATTTTTACTGGTTTTTTGATAATTAAAGATTAAAACATTTATTGTATACATGAAATTTGACTATGAATACAAAACAAATTACGGAGTTTTCTCTGCAAGACGGAACAAAATTTTTAGCGGAGGTGGATGAGCCAGAGGATAGCAACTCCTTGGTGCGTGTTGCTAGAGCAGATACAGGACAAATGGTTGTTGAGGCGAAAAAGAAATTTGATGATGTACTAGAGCAAATACAACCTATAGCCTCAGCAATTATCACTAAACTGAGTCAGCTAAAGACACCGGCTGATGAGGTGGAGGTGAAGTTTGGGATTAAGTTAAATGCTGCTGCGGGTGCGATTTTCACTTCTGTAGGTGGTGAAGCTAACTACGAAATCACCTTGAAATGGAAGCAAGACAAGGTTGAGTAAGAGATGGTGGTGAGTACAGAAAATTATATTCAATCTTTGAGGTCAGCGATCGCCCGGATTTTTCATACTCACGGTGCGGTTGTTGGGGTGGGTTTTTTAGTCTCTGGGCGCAGTGGCAATTATATGATGACTTGCGCTCATGTTGTGGCTGCGGCTTTGTCTTTACCAGAGGACACAGTTGCAGTTCCTAGTGACGATATCTATTTAGATTTTCCTCTGATTGCACCAGGAGAAAAATTCCCGGCTCAAGTTATTTTCTGGAGAGAAGTCGGTAATTTATCCGCCTGTGAAGATGTTGCGGGACTACGAATCAAAGCGCAGTTACCGCCAGGAAGCCAAGCCATTAAACTCATCCCCACAGATAATATGTGGGGACACAGTTTCCGTACTTTCGGTTTTCCTCAAGGACACAATGATGGCGTTTGGGGGACGGGTTTGTTGCGAGACAGTCAAGGAAAGGGATGGGTACAAATCGAAGATAGTAAGGTGACTGGTTACAGAGTAGAACTTGGCTTTAGTGGTGCGCCGGTATGGGATGAAAACTTGGGTAGGGTGGTGGGAATGGTGGTAGCAGCAGAGAAAAAGCGCGTAGATATCAAAACGGCTTTTATGATTCCCACGGATATCTTAATGCAAGCTTGGAATGAAATTACCCCATCTGTATTGTCAAATGCAGGTATCCAGACTCACAGCAGCCGAGTACAACAACTGAAAATCAAAACCTTGCAACAACGTTTTGAGGCTCTAAGTAGTGACTATGAAGCAGCTTATAACCAACTTAACTATACACTCAGCGCAGGCGATCGCAATCTCATCCAACGTCAAATCAACACTATCTTACTAGACCTGGAGCAAGTACAAAGCGAACTTGATGCGATCAGTCTTTAATTTACTACCTCAATCCTATGACAAATTCTGGCGATTTACGTAAGAAGCATCTACAACAACTAATAGCCCATTTAACAACTGAAATTGAAATCATTAGTCAACAAAGATTGCAAACTCTAGATGATGTTGCAAAAAATAAATTGCAAAGGCAACTAGATGATAAATTTCAAGAACTAGAAACAGCAGAATCTGAGTTAGAACAACTAAATCCAGAAGCCGGCGAAGAAGTTGAGCTAGATAAAATTCCTTTTACTAATCGTGATGCCGCAATTAGGGAAATTACCGCCCTAAATTCTCCTCCCTATCGCCTAGTTATAGCCCCTGAAGGCTACGGAAAAACAGAATTTCTCAAACAAATTCAAAAGCGATTTCAAGAATTACAATGGTGTTGTGCTTATGCTGCCATATCTAGTTATGACAGTATTACAGAATTAGAAAAAAGATTAGCGATCGCACTGCAACTGACTTCCCCAGCCGGATATGAATTAAATTCTGGCGAACGGTTAGATTTACTATTACGTAAAGCCTGGTCTAAATGGCAATTACAAGATAAAGATAAAAAAGGTATTGTACTATTAATTGATTTAGATGGTAGCCCTCCTAGTAAACAACGTTTAAATGAAATATTTCATGATTTAAAAGAATTTGCTTGGAGAATTCAAGAATCCCTGAAAGAATTCCAGTTTTTTAAGGATAATTCTCGCCGGTTGCGAGTTGTGATTGCGGCTCGTTGTTTGACTGATATTCCTTTAGAGCGAATTTTTGCTAAATTACCACTTTCTCCGTTTAACTGGGAAGTCATTCAAGATACAGCCACAAAATATCTCAAACCAATTGAGATGACCTCAGAAAGTATTGCATTGTTAGCCAGTCATTTACTGTATTTAACTGGTGGTCATCCAGGCGGAATTGCTGAAGCATTAAAAGTTTATCGTAGTGGTGGTTACACTGTTAATTGGTTTTTAACTAGTTATGGTCATCAATTATGGGAAAAAATTCTTAAAAAATGTCGAGACCAGATTAGAGAAAGTTTGACCAGAGAAAATAGTCATCTATATGAATCAATTGAAAAATTAAGTATATTTCCTATTATTAATAGCACCTGGATATTAAAGGAAGCCATTAATAGATTTCAACTACCTTTTATTGATGATAGTTTTAAATTAAATACCGAATTAACCAAAACATCTATTTTCACTCGTGATAAAACAGTCATCAAAGATGGGATGACACGACGATTATTAGTAATTGGACTGCTAAAGGAAAGTTCGCCAGAACATTTTCAGAATATGTGTTGTCAAGCGGCTGATATCTGCTGGGAATATATCCATCAGCTAAAAGCTAAAAATGATTCTGGCAATGCGGGGATTTGGTCGATGCAATATTTTTTTCAAAAGCTTCAGCAACACGCTGGCTTTATTAATTGTGGCAATCATAGTCTCGCTTATAGACAAGAACTTCGCGAAAATTTCTTTGCAGAAACCGTTGAGGAAACTATTGGTATATTCCACAATACAGACCGCGAGCAAATTCATGAGTTTTTATCAACGTTAAAGTCTGAAATTGAACAAGATTGGGAATTTCAATTTCTTGTCAACTACTATCTACACAACGATGAATATAATGACATACCCTATAGAAATTTAATTCAGAAACTAGATGAAGCGATTGAAAATAACTGATTCAGGAGTTGATCATGTCTGGACTAGATAAATTAGAATTTGTTGGTCGTGAAGAACAACTCAAACGGATTATTTCTCTGGTGCAAGCTGTTGAGAAACAACATATAATTTTAGTGGAAGGTAGGGGCGGTATTGGGAAAACTTGGTTACTCCATGAATTAAAATCTCGCCTACATCAATGTGACATTGGCACAAGTGAAATCATAGATTGTGATATTCCTGTCTTTAAGGATGCAGGAGATTTATGTACACAAGTTGCCAAACAACTATACGATAACACCTATCAAGAATGGTTACTCCGGTTAAAACGACTCAGGGAAGATGAAAACCGTCTGAGTAAAATCGCCTATGAACAAGAACGCCAACAATTAGAAAAGTTCTTAGTCGATGCTATTAACCGCAAATCCCAACAACAGAAAATTGTATTTCTCGTTGATACAATTGAAAAATTAGGACAACCAGAGACGAGAGAAGATGCTTGGAAATATATTAGTGATTTATGTCAGCAATTAGACAACGCCGTATTTATTTTAGCTGGTCGTCCTAGTATTGCCCATCAAATTTTAGCAATTAATTCACCTACAGATAATTTCACCTATTTAGAGTTAAATGAATTTACCCATGAGGATGTGCAAACATACATTCTTTCTAAAGAAGAACAGCTACATTTCACCCTTGAAGAAAACCTAGTCAAAAAGATTGTCATGCTTTCGGGTGGCAGTCCCATTATGATTGAATTTGGCGTAGAGTATGCTTATCGCCAAGTTATTCCAGATTGGTTAGAAACGGAAGATGTGGAAACTATCCCCAGTAGGTTGCAAAAAACTGGTGGATTTGAAGCGGAGATGGTGCGACATATTACACAGTTGCGGACATCAATGGATAGACTGACTCTCATACTTTCCAGGATTCACCCATTAAATAGTTATGATATTGCTAACTTATTAGAATTATCTCAAGACGAGGCTGAAAGATTATTTATTGATGCTCAAAGTTATTTCTTTATTAAACCAGTCATGGGTGGTTCTCAAATATCATTACATGATATTGTCCGAGACTTAGTAAATAAATATGTCTGGCCGGATATTGACCCTGATAGAGAGTGGAGAAAACGCGATAGTCGGCTTGCGGCTAAATATTTTGAGCAGCAAGATTATGAATTAGGCCCCCAAAAAAGAACATTAGAGATACAACGAATCTCTGATCATTCTCAGCAAGCGGCTAATCTGGATTTCTTAATTGAAGAGATTAAACAACTGCGAGAATTTAAGACTAGACAATGGCTGTGGAATGCTTTATACGCAAACCCCCAAACAGGATTTGAAACTTGGTATACAGTAACTGATAGGATACGCAGTCAATCTAAGAAGTTTAGCTTGGTGAATCAGTTATTAGGGATTGCCAAACAATTTGAAGCAGAATTACATCCCGATCAAATCATGAAGTTGAAAATTTTTGAGTCACGGATTGTTCATGCTTTACAAGATAAAAATGCTACCAAAAATGAAGTAGAAAAGTTAGAGGTGATGTTAGCTCAACAGTCTGCTGATTCTGTGCATCAAGCAGATATTTGTAATGTTTTGGGGATGTTAAATGCTAAATTGCATCTCTATAATGATGCTTTAAAATATCAGCAAAAGTGTTTATCTCTAGTTTTAGATAGAAAATTATCAGCCGTAGTTCCCAATGTCGCTAACCAAGTTGGTTATCTGTATCGTCAACTGAATAATTATCAAGCCGCCGAGGAATTTTACAAACTCGGTTGGGATGCAGCAATGGAAATTGAATCTCCCAATAAAGGTTTAACTCAAGTCATGGCTAGTATTCAAAATAACTTGGGATATCTCTACGGAATTCAAAAAAATTACATCAAAGCAGAACAGTGTTTTAAAGCTGCTATTGATATGTGGACAAGTGTAGAGACGGAACGAGAAATTGCTAATGCTGAAATCGCCTCTGCTACTATTTGGCGGAATGAGGGGAATTATTTAAAAGCTCAAAACCTACTAGAACGAGCCTTAAGCCGTTGTGACAGTGAAGAAAACGACAATCGGCTTTTGTGTAGAGGATACTTTCAATTAGGTTTAAATCAATGGTTTAGTGCTGAGGTAGAAAATCCAGCAATTTGGGATGTGACTCAGGTAAAGTGGGATATGAACTTGCTGAGTTTAGCTCAAGATGCTTTAGAAAAAAGCCTCAAACTAGCCGAGAAATACGGTATTGAAGAAGAATTACCAGGAATTTTACATCAAACTGCTAGTGTCTATTGGCATCTAGGGTTTCAAAACAGCGATCGCACTCTACAAGCACAAGCTCTCAAACTCAACGATCGCTCCTACAATACGAGTCTAGAATACAATGATATTCACTACGCCATCGATAGTCTAGTCGGTAAAGCAGAATTTGATTATTATGCCACAACCTATGAGAAGATTGCTGATTATGCTAAAGAATTAGGCGATCGCTTCCCATCCTATGAAAATGTTCATGGACTATATTTTGGTCGAATATTACGCATAGAAGGTGATGTCGCCTTTCAACAAACAAACTACGACATTGCTTTTAGTAAATATGCTCAAGGTATACCTAAAATTTTTGGGGATGGAGGCTTTGGCCCCTATTCAATTCAACATGAATTAAATCTACTCCAAAATAAAATCGCACGCCTACCCATTGAACTTGCTAAAACTCTCATCCAGCAACTTAAATCCCAATGGCAAGATATTAAAGCACTTAAAGAATGGTGCGATCAACAAATGTTTCTCACTAGAATCCGTGCAAACAAATAGCCATCTTCTCATGCTTAGTCAAACAATTGAACCACCCAAAATTTTAGTTTCTCTTGATACTAACAACACCCCAACTGGACAATGCGACTGTGATGGCGGAGACTGTGCTTGTGATTTATCTCCTTTAGCAGTGTTACCATCTGATATCAAATCATCTCCAGCAATGTTTGATAAATTTGTGAGAGTTCCCAACTCACAAATCATGAATTTAGATGATAGTTATTCTATCTGTTATGATAGTCATCATCAATTAGCAGTTTTAAATAAATCAGCCTTAAATTTATTAACAAGCTTTACCAATCCCCATAACTTACAAGACATCGCTCTAGATTATCCTGATATTGAATTAATAACCTTACAGCAAGCTATCCAAAAACTATCTCAAGCCCGTTTAATCATCCCTGAAAATTACTCATGGCAACTTAACGAAATCCCTGATACTTTAACAGCATGGTTACATATCACTGACCGTTGTAACTTAAGGTGTGACTACTGTTATCTGCCTCATTTACCAACAGATATGTCACCCGATATAGGCAAAGCAGCCATAGAGTCTACATTTCGTTCTGCCACTTTAAATAATTACCGTCGCGTCAGACTCAAATATGCAGGTGGAGAAGCATTACTATGTCCTACGTTGATTCAACATCTCCATTTGTACGCTCAATATCTCAGCCAAGAAACAGATATCGCCTTAGATGGGGTTGTTCTCAGCAACGGCACATTAATTACACCTAAAATTATCGAAATGCTGCAAAAATTAAACCTGCGGCTGATGATTTCACTAGATGGATTATCCAACTTCCACGACAGTCAACGCTGTTATGCAAGTGGTAAAGGTTCATTTTCAGACGTTGAACGAGGAATTAAAATCGCGTTGCAAAATGGTCTGACTCCCGATATTTCCATTACAGTTAGTGGTAGGAATGCAGCCGGATTACCTGCCTTAATGGCATGGATATTAGAATATGATTTACCCTTTAGTTTAAATTTTTATCGAAAAAACGAACTCTCAGCTAATTACCAAGACTTGCAACTAGAAGAATCTCAAATTATTGAGGGAATGTTAGCAGCATTCCAAGTAATTGAATCGCAATTACCCCATCGGAGTTTACTAGGTTCATTAATTGACCGTGCCAACTTAGCATCGCCTCATAAACGTACCTGTGGAGTTGGACAAAGCTATCTCGTCTTTGATTACAAAGGACAAATTGCTAAATGCCAAATGCAACTACATAAAACTATATCCTCAGTTGACAATCCAGACCCTTTAAGTGTGATACGACAAGATAAAATCGGTATTCAGAATTTATCTGTCGAAGAAAAAGAAGGCTGTCGTACCTGTGAATGGAAATATTGGTGTACAGGTGGTTGTCCTTTAGCAACATTTAAAGCCACAGGTCGTTATGATATTCAATCCCCAAATTGCAATATTTACAAAGCACTATATCCTGAAGCTGTACGGCTAGAAGGCTTACGCTTGATCAAATATAGCTAAGGGGGGAAGTAATGAGTAATGAGTAATGAGTAATGAGTAATGAGTGCTGACTAAGGGACTTCTAGATAAAAAAATATCCAAACTGTAGGGTGCGTCAGTGCGAGAAAAACTGACTATACCAAAAGATTATTCATACTGACGCACCCTACTAAGCTGTTTATTTGGGATAATTTATTTTTTGGTGTTCCCCTTATTGACTATTGACTATTGACTACCCAAGATACAGCCGCTACGTGGGGGAAGTGTTAATGATAGGCTTTCGCCATGCCAGTTAAACTCTGCTTGACCGTATAACAATTTTTGGGGTTGAGTCTGTAAATTGGTGATATCTACATCAGCTTGTACTGGTGCTGTACCAACATTCACCGCAATAATTAATTCCTCTTGCCCTAACTTACGGGCGAAAATATACAATGTTCCTTGGGCGGAAATGACTTGATACTCACCTGTACGTAAGGCTGGGTAACTGTGACGTAAAGCGATTAATTGGCGGTGAGTTTGGTAAATGTCTCTATCCCAGCTAGCTTCTAGGGGAAAACCACGGCGGGAGTCGGGATCTAATTTTCCTGGTAAACCTACTTCATCCCCATAATAGATACTCGGCGCGCCGGGAAAGGTGAGTAGTAGGAGGGTGGCTAACTCTACGCTGTCTTTATCTCCACCGGCGATACTAATTAATCTGGCTGTGTCGTGGCTAGCGAGTAAATTGAGTTGAGTAAGCTGAATTTCCCAAGGGTAAAGTTCCAGTAATGCTGTGATTTTGGCGGCGTACTCGGCTGCAAATAACGGTGGGTGTGGTTGATAGTCACGGCCTTGGATTTGTTCTAAGACTACGCGATCGCCTGCGGTAAAAGCAATGGTCGGCCCGGCAAATAAATAGTTCATTACGCCGTCAAATTGCGTTCCATCTAGCCACTCGCGGGAATCTCCCCACACTTCCCCCACAATATAAGCTTCGGGGTTAATGGCTTTGACGCGATCGCGAAATTCTTGCCAAAAGCCGGGAGTCTTAATTTCAAAGGGAACATCCAACCGCCAGCCGTCAATACCGAATTTAATCCAGTATTCAGCAATTTCCATGATATATTCCCGCACTTCTGGGTTATCGTGGTTAAATACTGGTAAAGCGCGGTTATTTGCCCAACCCACATAATTAGCGGGTAATTCACCCGTGTACGGCGCAAGCGGCCAGCCCTCAATTTTGAACCAATTTAACCAAGGTGAATAGGGGCCATTTTCCAAAATGTCATGAAAAAAGAAAATTCCTCGACTAGCGTGATTAAACACTCCATCGAGAACAACTTTAATATTTCTTTCGTGGGCTGCATCTAGTAATTCTTTAAAAGCCGAATTTCCCCCTAACATCGGATCTACTTGATAGTAATCATGGGTGTGATAGCGGTGATTACTAGCTGATTGAAATATTGGTGTGAAATAAATGGAATTAATGCCTAAATCTTGGATGTAATCTAATTGTTCCATGATGCCCCATAAGTCACCACCCTTGTAACCTTGCAGTGTGGGCATAGCCTCCCAATCTTCCCAAGAAGCATTTTGCAGTAAGCGTTTGCGAGTTTGTTTACTTTTAGCGAATCTATCGGGGAAAATTTGGTAGAAAACTGCGTGCTTTACCCAATCTGGTGTTTGAATTTGCATGATTGTTGAGTGCGTAGTTCAGTAGTCATTTTGACTTTAAACTAAATATTTGCGGTTCTCACTTCTGGTAGAAAAATTTTAGTCAATAGTCAATAGTCAACAGTCATTACTCATTACTTACTACTCAGCACTCAGCACTCAGCACTCATTACTCTACCTTGTCTCCCCTGCCCCCCTGCCCCATTCCCTCTGCCCAAAATTCAGTTTTGCCAAAATTCTTTTCCGATAATCTTTGATCCCCCCCTTACCAGAGGCTACATACAGTCCTAAACTGTAGGTGGGAATCAAAAGGCAGTCGGGAGACATCTTGTGAAAAAGTATTAGCAATTATCCTTGGAGGTGGCGCGGGTACTCGCCTGTATCCCCTCACCAAACTACGTGCTAAACCCGCAGTACCAGTAGCAGGGAAATACCGCCTAATAGATATCCCTGTTAGTAACTGCATTAATTCAGAAATTTTTAAAATCTACGTTCTCACGCAATTTAACTCAGCGTCTCTTAACCGTCACATTGCCCGCACTTATAATTTTAGCGGTTTTAGTGAGGGTTTTGTGGAAGTGCTGGCTGCACAGCAAACACCAGAAAACCCGAACTGGTTTCAGGGAACAGCCGACGCTGTACGCCAGTATATATGGTTGTTGGAAGAATGGGATGTGGATGAGTACCTGATCTTATCGGGGGATCACCTCTACCGTATGGACTACCGTCTATTTGTCCAACGCCATCGGGAAACCAACGCGGATATTACCCTTTCGGTAATCCCCATAGACGATCGCCGCGCTTCAGATTTTGGTTTAATGAAAATTGACCAATCTGGGCGGGTAGTTGATTTTAGCGAGAAACCCAAAGGCGACGCTTTAGCGCAGATGCAGGTTGATACCACTGTTTTGGGATTAACTCCAGAACAAGCAGCCCTACAGCCCTACATCGCCTCGATGGGGATTTACGTATTTAAAAAAGACGTTTTGATCAAACTTTTGAAAGAATCTTTAGAACGGACTGATTTTGGTAAGGAAATTATTCCTGATGCCGCCAAAGATCACAACGTTCAAGCTTATTTATTCGATGGCTATTGGGAAGACATCGGAACAATAGAAGCCTTTTATAATGCCAATTTAGCCCTCACACAGCAGCCATTACCACCCTTTAGTTTCTACGACGAAGAAGCCCCCATTTACACCCGTCCTCGTTACTTGCCACCCACAAAATTGTTAGATTGTCAAGTGACAGAATCAATTATTGGTGAAGGCTGCATTTTGAAAAATTGCCGCATTCAACACTCAGTTTTAGGAGTGCGATCGCGGGTAGAATCTGGCTGTATCATCGAAGAATCTCTACTGATGGGTGCTGACTTCTATCAACCTTCTGTAGAACGTCAGTGCAGCATAGATAAAGGTGATATCCCCGTTGGTATTGGCCCAGATACCATCATTCGCCGCGCCATCATCGACAAAAACGCCCGCATCGGTCACGATGTCAAAATTATCAATAAAGACAACGTGCAGGAAGCCAACCGCGAAAGTCAAGGTTTTTACATCCGTAGCGGAATTGTAGTCGTCTTGAAAAATGCCGTAATTCCCGATGGAATGATTATTTAGTCATTAGTCATTAGTCATTAGTCATTAGTCATTAGTCATTAGTCATTAGTCATTAGTCATTAGTCATTAGTCATTAGTCATTAGTCATTAGTTAATATTTTGACTATGAACCGTTGACAAAATAATTGGCAACCGTTAATTGTTGGGGTTTCCAGCCCCACTGGACTGTAATTGCGAATTGCGTTAGCGTAGCGGGACGTTAGTCCATTGCGAATTGGTTTGACTGTTGACTATGGACTCTTGACTAAATGACTAAACTACAGTTGCTAATTGGTCTTCCTGGCAGTGGTAAGTCAACCTTGGCACAAAAATTAATCACAGAATGCCCCCAGATGCTACTGATTTCTACAGATGCCATCAGGGGGCAATTATTTGGTGCAGAATCAATACAAGGGTCTTGGCTGTTAATTTGGCGGGAAATTGAACAACAATTACAACAGGCGATCGCTAAAAATAGAGATGTTATATTTGATGCCACCAATGCCCAAAGATCCCATCGTCGAGAAATCATTACTCTTGCTCATGATCTGGGCTTTACCTACATTAGAGGAATATGGGTACAAACTCCAGTTTGGCTATGTTTAGCACGTAACAAAAAACGTCTTCGCCAAGTCCCAGAAGAAGTAATCTTACGAATGCACCGCCAACTGCGCGACGCACCCCCTAGTTTGGCAGAAGGACTAAGTGAGATTGTTAAACTATGGGTGTAGGGAATGGGGAATGGGGCATTGGGCATTGGGCATTGGAAAAAGGAGACAAGGTAGACAAGGTAGAAGTAATGAGTAATAAGTAATGAGTAATGACTAATGACTATTAACCAAAAGGTACTAAATTATGAGCCGAATTAATCCTTATACACTGCAAATGCAGATTACGCGGATGTTTGAGCAAGGACAATCATTCTTTGCAATTACTAAAGTCCAAGAATGGTTGAAAGAACGTAATCAAAATCCTTTAGATTACGATATTCTATTCCATCAAAAACCTGCTCCTCCTGGTTCAAAGGAAGTGATGGTGGTGGAAATTGAGTTACGGCGTAAGGATGGACAACCTGTAGATCCTTGGTTACAAGAACAAGCTAACCTGCACGCTTGATATTTTTCATGGATAAATTCCCCTGTAAGCCGCCTGTGTGAATCAACAACAGGCGATCGCCTACAAAACACCCTTTTTGTATCATATCTATCACGCCATAAAACATTTTTGCGGTATATACGTAATCTAGGGGTATACCGTAGGTGCGGGTAAACTCATCGCTAAATGAGAACAGCTCATCATTAACCTTGGCATAACCCCCAAAATGATAATCGCAGACTAATTCCCATGATGCGGGGGTGGTAAATGGGATGGGAAGACCAGAGGCGTGGTATTGTGTTAGTAAATTGGTGATGTCTTGACTGAGAAAGTCACCATTTTTTAATACAGGAAAACCAAGCGATCGCTGTTTTGGTTTTAAAGCTAAAGTTAATCCCGCCAAGGTTGTCGCTGTTCCACAAGCTACACAAACCGTATCAAATATTTCATTAACTTCCGCGAGTATCTCTGTACATCCACGCACACCATCGAGATTACAGCCACCTTCAGGAATGATGAATGCTTCGCCAAAACGCTGACGCAACCATGCTTGTAGTTCTGGCGTATGGCGTTGGCGGTAAGTTTCTCGGTCAATGTAAACTAACTGCATCCCCTGTTCAACAGCAAAACTTAAGGTGGGGTTGAGGGGTAGTCGTTCTTCACCACGAATTACGCCGATAGTGCGAAAACCTAACAGATTTCCAGCCGCAGCAGTGGCGTAGATGTGATTAGAATAAGCCCCACCAAAAGTCAGAATTGTGGTGTAATTTTGTGCGTTAGCTGTTAACAAGTTGTATTTTAATTTGAACCACTTATTTCCATTTACCAACGGGTGCATTAAATCAAGGCGTAGTACAGATAGTTCTACTCCAGCACGAGTAAAAATTTCGCTGTTAATTTTTTGCGTCGGCGGTGGAATTAAGTTCAAAGACAATTTGGTCATTAGTCAACAGTCCATAGTCAACAGTCATTAGTCAACAGTCCATACTCATTACTTATTACTTATTACTTATTACTTATTACTTTACTCATTACTCAGCACTCAGCACCGGCTAAACGCCGCGCTACCGCTAACAGCACTCATCACTCATCACTAAGCAATACTGCCGCGTTTTCTTGCTTCTTTGTAAGAAGTACCGACATTTTTCAAGCCAGCTTTAATCATTTGTTTCTCTAATAGCGCAAAGAAACGACTACGATCGCCACCTCTAACTACAGCTTGATTATGGGCTTCTGCGATCGCCACAGGATAACCATAGCCTTTTTGTACCTGTGCCAGCATCAACCCCAAAGCTTGATTTAGCATATCTGTATTTTCTGCTACCCATGAGGGAATTTCTATCCTCGCTATTTCCGTCCCCACATGAACATAACAAAAATAGATAGTTTGATCCCCGTACATTTCTAGAATACGGTTATTGCTACGCCACATTGGCCCCCGTTGTCCTGGTTTTAGTTGCGTTGTCCATAAAGCAGTATCGCGCAGAGGTTCAAAAACTTTACAAGGGACTTTTTCTAATTGATTAGGACAATAACTGACACAATCTGGTGCAGGATGGGGACAAGCCAACAACCGTAAAAAATTCACCCCTTCCACATTCCGAGAAGCACTCAAATAACCCATCAAAGGAATTTGTACATCTCGCATTTGCTGCCAAGCTTCCAGAATCACAGGTAAAATGCGATCGCGTGCATCAGTCGGTAATTGTTCCAAAAACCAGTAAATTAACGAACCATCTACCATTGCGAGGGTAGGGATTGGGGATTGGGTACTGGGTACTGGGGACTGGGGACTGGGGAATTGGGAATTAAATTTTTCTTCCCCTGCTCCCCCTGCTCCCCTGCCCCCTGCCCCCCTGCTCCCCAGTCCCTTCGCTAACTCAGCCAACACCGTCGCTTCCGATGCAGTACGGCGATAACTCATCCAATCCTCAGTTTTAATTCCCCATTGTCGGGACATATATAAATCTTCTGGGCGGTAAAATACCTCTGGCAAACTATCCATAATCGGATAGCGATTCTGCCCATAGTGAAGGACTACCCGACCGATATTTAGGAGATAACAGTAAGCTATTTCATGATGGTTAGGGGCGATTTGTGAACCATCAGTAGCAATTACGGTGTGTACTTTGGGAGGGATGGGAATATCTATGCAAGTATTTAACGGCTCAAGGGGTGTAGCACTAGCAAAGAGAATGCGATCGCGCCATTTTTCCTGGAGTGCAATCACCTCATTTTGACACTCAATCGCCTTTTGAAAATGCTGTTGTGCCAACTCCAAACGTTGACGACTCGCCGCAGCCTCTTGGGAAAGATGCTGACTTAAACCCTGCATTTGTCGCGCTAATTTCGTTAAATCAAGCATAGGAGTGCTGAGTGCTGAGTTGTGAGTGCTGAGTTGTGTTAGCTATAGCGCGGCGTTTAGCCGATGCTGTTAGTGGAAGCGCGGCGTTTAGCCAGTGCTGAGAAATAAATACTACCTTGTCTACCTTGTCTACCTTGTCCCATTCCCCATGCCCTAAATTTAGAGCCACCCAGCAAAATCCTTAGCAAATTGAGACAGGGATAGTAATTTAATTTCTTGATTGTTTTGAGCAGCTTTTCTTTCTGGTTGGGTATTATAACCCCAATCAGCTAGGAAAAGCTTGACTTGTTTTAAGTCTGTTTGTTGTTGGACTAACTCTAAGGTTTTGAGTCTATCTTCAATAAACCATAAGTTATCAGGCTGGATATCAACTGCTGTGATTAGTTCTCGTAAAGTTTCGTATTTAGGACGCTTGACTTCTTTGCCGAAAATCGCGCTGGGTGGTAACTCTACACCTTCCCGTTGCAATAACTGCTGTATAAATCGTCCTTCTTTGGTAGAAACAATATATACATTTACCTGAGTGGCGATCGCTAATTTCAGTCTTTCTATCACCCCAGGATAAAATCTATGTAGACTCAGCCAGCCATCTAAGTCTGTAGCTATCCATTCATCCCGCAGGCTATCTAATTTAATTGCAACTTCTTTTGCCTGTAGCTTGTCAGCTAACAAAATCTGTGGAGTAATGCTGATCCAATCCTGAAGAATTTTGTCTTCGGGAACGTCATCAATCAAAGCTTTGATTAACACTGGCATTTCCCAACCTGTTTCAATCACAGGTCGGAGACGATAGAATCTCAAAGCTAAATCATCCGGCGGTGTATCGTTAGCAGGCGACCAAATTTGACAGTAAGCGCGCCACGCTACCTCAAAATATTCAATAAGTCCATCACAAATCACACCATCAAAGTCTAAAGCTAAAATTTTTGGACTGCTTGCTGTCATGGTTCTGAGGGGTAAAACTGCTGTTGTCAGCTTAACTAATTACAATGAATATTTTCTGTAGTTAGATGTATCAATCAGTAAAAGTTGGAAATCAGAAGAATCTTTCCCTCATGCTTCCCCCGATTCCCAAAGCGATTGTATATTTTTAACTTAGAAGTCCCTTACTTCCCTGAATCCCACGCCAGATGCTACAGTCTGCAAGCCGCAAGAGCGCAAGCTCATAACTCAATACAGTTCAGTTAAGAAAATAGTTTGTAGTGTACCCCTCCGGGGAAGCAAGCTACGCGCAGCGTCTCGTAGAGAGGACTTTAGTCCTCATCTAAGGACTGAAGTCCTTACTACGAACTTTTCCTTACTTCACAAACCCCATATTTTAGCCTTAACTGAACCGTATTGGCTCATAACTGAAAAGAAGAAAGCAGAATGCCAATAAGCGAACCTAAGAGTAAGACTAAACTGCTGATCGAACTGACACCAAAACCAATAACCCGCTTCTTAGGAGCTTGATAATATCCCCAAGCGTATGCAATTCTTCCTATCAACCAAACTACACCAATTCCCGTTGCCCAAGATGGACTAACGTAAACAGAAAATAACCATACCCCAGGTAAAAATAAAACTAACTGTTCTAGAGTGTTTTGTTGGACTCGCAGCACTCTTTCAAAGTTTGGATTTCCCGTCATTTGAGGAGCAGGTACATTGTACTTGACTCTATATCTACTGACATTAATTGTTAAACCCAAGTACAACAGCAGTGCTAAAGCAGTAATCAGACTAACTAAAGGTGACATATAACAATCCCAACAAATCAAAAAATTGATACCAATTCGCAATGGACTAACTTCCATTGCGAATTGCGTTAGCGTCTCGGAGGGCGTTGCTGAATCAAAGTATGAAATGCAAAAATTACCCTTGTTTTTCTTTGCACCTTTGCGTCTTTGCACGGCAGTCGCTCATGGGGGAAACCCCCAAGACCGCGCTGCCTCGCCTTTGCGTGAGACAATTCATATTCTCAATCAGCAACGCCGTCTCGGAGAGAAGTCCATTGCGAATTGCTTTAATAAGACAGTTGCCATCTACGTTTCATCCAGAAACCCGTTGCACCAACAGCAATAATTCCTACTATTGTTCCAGGTTCGGGAACAGAAGCCGAAGCAATAGTGGCTTTACCTGTACCAGTAGTTTGAACGCACGGACTCGAAGGTGGACAAATTCTCACAACTTCTGATTCAATTTGTCCTAGAAAAATAGAGGTATTTAGAGGACTTGTAACTCTCCATCGCACTTGAAAAAACGTCTGTATTCCCGCAAAAGGAGAAGAACCACTGACTATTCCTTGACCTGTCACATCAGCTATTAAATCTTTGCCATCAACCCTATATGAACCTGTCTCAAAAGGAGCAATAGGAACAGATGGTAGTCCCAAAGCCTTCAAAAGTGGAAAATCAAGTAAAAAGTTGAGATTAAAAGTAGTTTGTTTAGTGTCAGTATCAAAGGTGACTACACTGGGTAAATTGGGGTTTTGGCTTGCAGAAATCACCCCTGTAGGGATTTCTCTTCCACCAATTGGTAAATTAACTGAATCAAAAGTGCCATGAAAATCAGAAAAAGTCTGTTTAATAGTAGCGGCTGACGCAGATTTAGACAGTACAGCAAATACTAAAGTTACTGAAGCAAGACAGCAAATAGTTTTTCTGGCGGACATACTAACCTATTACTTGAATTATTTTTTTTGCTTGAGAAGGAGTATATAGCAACCCAAAATCATCGAAACAAACTTTTGGTTTTCTGTTTACAAATCTCATCACATTGCTCTGAATAATTTGAGCATTTTACTTTTAGTGAATTGATGCAAAACTCTCGTAAAGCAACCAGCTTTAACTAATCAAACTCTTAACTGATTCAGCGAAAATTTGCGGTGCTTCCACTTCAGGCGAGTGACCTGCTTTTTGAATATAGACTTCTTGAGAATCAAGAGTTAACTGGCGCGTTAGACTTTTATCAGTGTGTGCATGAGAACCATCACATTCTCCCCAAATAATCAAGCTGGGTTGTTTAACTGGTTCTAAATCCGGTTGCTGTTCTTGCAAGTAAAATTGAAAGCATGAAGCCAAAGAAAAGCGCGCTCCCAACTTGTAAGACTCCAGTGCAATTTTTGTTAATTTTTGTGCCGTTTGAGATTCTGCAATTACCAGGTCAAACCAGCCACTACAACGCTTTTCTTTTAATAAATGTAAAGCTATCTGACCCAAAAAAGGCGTAGAGAGAATACCTTGAGGATCTCTTCCTTTCTTCCACTCCAAAGCACCTTGCCAAGTGGGAATTTGGTTCAGCACCATGTGAGAAACTAATTCAGGGTGCAAATTAGCAATTTTGATGGCACAAAAGCCCAAAAGACAAGGAAAACTTAATATGTACGGGGCTAAATTGAGACAGTTGAGAAATTCCACCAAGACAGTTGTAATAAAGTCAAAATCATACCGAAAACCGAATTTCTTGGGAAAAGAAAATCCAAACCCTGGAATTTCAAAGACAATTACTGTGAAATAGCGAGAAAGTTCAGCTATTGTCTGATCATAAGATTCGATGGTTAAGGGTGGGTCTGTGTTGAGTACAATAGGGGGTTTATTCTCGCCAGTAATGCAATAGCGTATCCACGTTGTACCCAAATCCATAAATTGAATATTAGGACGAGAACGAATAGCAGGACTGTGAATAATCGAGGAACTTCTGAAAGTGGGTAACACCGTATCCAATAAGGCTGCAAACATATTCAATCAAGTTGTTTTTGAGTAGATAATGTGAGTCTCATCAACAGTTAAGAAAGAAGCAAGGGAGCAGGAAAGAAATTGAATTTCAGTCACCAAGCAGAATTAATTACACAACTTTTCTCTGTTCCCTTCTTCCCACAATGAATTTCTCAAATCAGCCGTAGGGAGTGACGGTAGCTAAACCTGTAGCCACTAAGTTTTCTTTAGTTCCTTTCACAGAAAAGACATCAGCCCTGGTGATCACTTGGCTAAAAGTTGATTTAATTACATAACCTCTAGCAATCAATTTTTCCCCAACCGCAGGAGCGATAAAGTTTAGTTTGTATTCAGCCGTGACCACATCACCAACCTTAGATGCTGCTGCCCAACAACAGGCACTATCAATTAAAAAGCCAATTACAGCTCCGTGGGTAAAACCATTATGTTGTTTTAATTCTTCTCGCATCGAGACAATTAATTCAGCAAAGCCATCTTCACAAGCAGTAATTTCTGTGTTCATCCAGACTGTAAAGGGAGAGGTTTTAATGGCTTCTCGTAGTGAGACGATGTTTGCAGGAGTTCTGATTTTCGCCACAGGTTTGGTCAGTTTTTCGGTCTTGACTGTAGTATCCATAATGTAAGAAAGTCCTGATGTTGTGCGATCGCTTATTTAGGAAACACCAAAAATCAATGATTCCCGCTTGTTTTTTCTGTACACTTTTTTCTTCCCCTAAACCCCTACACCCTTACACCCCCATACCCTTTCTTGAAAGATTCTGGAATTAATTCAACCGTTTCGCCTTTACCTGTTCGGGAGTTGGTCGCTTGACATTTGTAGCCCAACCAAGTTTTTCCAGCAGGCTAATAAATGAACCACTGGGATCTATTTGCCACCAATCAATGTTGAGGAGGGCAGAACCAGGAAAAGCATGATGATTGTTATGCCATGCTAGTCCCAAAGAGGGAATCGCGAGAAACCAAATGTTACCACTGTGACTATTAGCTTGATCAATAAAGGGACGAGTTCCAAACAGATGACACCCGGCGCGAATAATTAAATCTCCCATGAGAGTCATCACTAAGAATCGAAAACATCCCCCCCACAGAAAAGCAGTCCACGCACCAGCAACAGTCCCAGTCAAGACCAACCCTAGCAAGGCTGGTAAAACGAAAGATGCCAAAACAATGCCATAAAAAGAGTTATTGATGATGACCATTGCAGGTTCAGCAAGTAAATCCTTGGCATATTTTTCGGGTGCAGCCATTTGGCTGGTTTTAGAGTTATATTTCCAGCCAAAAAAGGAATGCCAAATATTTCTGATTCTAGATAAAGGCTGTTCTGCATCAATGTAATAGGGAGTATGGGGATCACCTTGTTGGTCTGCATAGATGTGATGCCGACGATGATAGGCTACATACTCAAGAATGGGTGATTCACCCGTCATTGAACCAGCAACCGCTAAAAGAATCCGTAGGGGTTTGATGACTTTATAGCTTTTGTGGGCGAAGAGTCGGTGCATTCCCGCTTCTCCCGCTAAACCCACAAAGTTAAACATGAATAGCAAAATTCCCAAGTCAATCCAACTTATGCCTTGACGCTCAAAAGAAGCGATCGCAGCTATTGTTCCCATGACGCTGATCATATCGATCATGGGATACCACGCATATCTAATCCATTTCCTCACACCAGATAAGGCTTGATATTGAGGATAGCGATCGTCTATTTCTGTAGCTGGGAAAACTTCTGTGACTTCTGTGACAGAATACTGCTCTGGGGTATCAACTAAATAGCTTGCTTGTTGCATTGTCATATATTTTACCTATTAATTTTTAGATACTTTCCTTAACTGTTTCGAGAGTTTCTAGTTGTTGCAACAGATACAGCAACTTAGTACGCTGTCGTTGAATTTTGCCACTAGTAGTTCTGGGTATAGTATTTGATGCTAACAGGACGGTATCATGTACTGTGAGTTGATAATGGTTATAAACAGCAGTCCGAACAGCTTGTTTAATCTCCTCTGCGTAGTAATCAACTTGCTGTGCGAATTGGCGAACCACTTCACTCACCACCACCAGTTTTTGCGAGTAAGTTCCAGAAATCGAGAAGGCTGCACAATTGACTTCCGTAAAAGCGGGGTGAGACAGTTTCACAGTTTCCTCAATATCTTGGGGATAATAGTTTTTCCCATCAATGACAATCAAATCTTTAAGTCGCCCCGTAATATAAAGTCGCTGTTGAGAATCCAGAAAACCTAAATCTCCTGTCCGTAGAAAGTTCAAGCCATCCCGATAAACGAATGTTTCTTGGTTTTTCTCAGGTTGTTGCCAATAACCGCGTGTAATACTCGGCCCAGCAATCCAAATTTCTCCGATGTGATGAGAAGGACATTCTTTGAGAGTTTGCGGATTGATGATGCGTAAGCTTAGTTCTGGCATCACCTCACCATTGCTAACTACAGTGCGGGTATTACCGTGTTGCGGGGACGCATCGGCATCTAAAACTTCATCGCCGCTACAAGGGATAGTCAAAGCCAAAGGTTCTGCAAATTTATTCGTGCCACTGACAATTAAGGTAGCTTCTGCCAAACCATAACAAGGTAAAAAGGCAGATTTTTTAAAGCCGTAGGGAGCAAAGGTATGAGTAAACTCTTCTAGGGTTTGCAGTTTGATATGTTCAGCCCCGTTGTAAGCTACATCCCAAGAGGTTAAAGACAATCCTTCCAGCGATGAGGGATCGACACGTTGAATACAGAGATCATAGGCAAAATTCGGCCCCCCTGTAGTTGTCACTCCCTTATCTGAGATGGTTTTTAACCAAAGTTTCGGACGTTGCAAGAAAGTCACTGGAGACATGAAATAACAGGGGAATCCCACATATAAGGGCTGAAAGATACTACCAATTAGCCCATATCGTGAAATAAAGGCACCCAAGCTAACCCAACACTGTTATTGCTGTGGCCAAAGGTGCGCTGAATCATTTTTTGGTTAGCAATGATATTCTCATGACTAACTATCACGCCTTTGGGAAAAGAGGTAGAGCCAGAGGTATATTGCAAAAAGCCAATTTCGTTATTTTGTCGGTCAACTGGGGTGGTCAGAGGTTCTATATCTGCCAGAGTGGGGAAAGTGTGGAGGGGAAGGGACGCGGTTAAACCCTCTTTTTCAAATAAGTCTCGGATGCTGGTATCTGTGACGATTAAACTAGCACCACAATCAGCAAAAATCCGTTGATAGTGTTCGCAGTTATGTTTGCGGTTGGGTGAACTCAGGGGAACGGGAATGCGATTGGTGTAAAGACAAGCGAAAAACGTAATGACAAATTCAGGGCTAGTGGGTAACTGAATGGCGACGCGATCGCCGCTTGTGGTTTTTTCGCTCAACCATGTGCCTAACTGTTGAACTGCTGTTAATAAACTACCGTAAGTGAGATGAGCGTATTCCCTACCTCTAGTATCGAGAAAGTAGTATAGGGGTTGATGGGGTTGGCTCTCTGCTCTCAAGAGCAATTTGTCAATCAAACTATTTAAATGACGAGAACTCATTAGTTTTCTTCCTGAATTTCAGGGAAAGGCAATAGTGCGTAGTTAAAGCCCTTATTTTGCCGAAATGGATAGAGGTGAAAGGGCTAAAACCATTGAAATTTTTATCTGAGTAGAAATGACTCTAGATTGTGGAATCAGCAGGGGTAAAAGTCACCGGTAAATTGGTTAAGGTACGAGTGATAAAACCCTCTGGATGCCAACGATAATTATCAGTCGCCAATTTCATTTCCTGTACCTGTTCACAGAGGTAAGTAAATAAAAGCTGTCCTTCTAGTCGGGCAATCATTTGTCCTAGACAATTATGGATACCATGCCCAAAAGCTATCTGTGTCGCTGCATCTCGCGTGATATCAAAGGTATCAGCATTTGCAAATTGCGCCTCATCTCGGTTGGCGGAAGCCAAACACAGAAGCATTTTCTCACCTTTGTGAATAGTTTCAGAGCCTATTTGTAAGTCGCTGACTGCTAGACGTACTGTTTGTTGTAAGGGAGGATCAAAGCGCAGAATTTCATTAATGACTTGTTTGGCTGTAGCTTTACCTTGGCGGAAAATCTGCCACTGTTCAGGATGTTGAATAAAGGCTAGAACTCCGTTAGTTAACAATCCTTTAGAGGTTTCATGACCAGCTACATACGTCATCACACAGGCTATACCTAACTCACTGTCTGAGAGTTGGTCTTCTCCGACTCTGGCCTGAATTAATTTACTTAATAAATCTCCTCCGAGATGGGTTTTACGGTAATCAATGATTTCTTGAAAAATAGCGAGGCATGATTGTAAATCTTGTTCAATGCGCCGGATACGCATTTTAGTTAACAAACTCGGTTCTAAGATAGAACGCACGCGATGAATATATTCATCGATAGGCTGGATATATTCCTGGGGAATGCCCAGTAAATGGGAAAGAGTATATAAGGGTATTTGATGGGCAATCTGGGCAAAGTCAAAACTTTCGGAATGAATTTGTGGTGTCACTAATTCCGTAATTAGCTGTTGAACATGGGCAGTATGAGCATTAATGTTAGTGTTACTAAAAGCTTGTCCTGCCAAGCGACGTAAGCGACCATGATCTGGCGGGTCAGTAAAGACGATCGCTTTTTTGCCTAATTCCACTAAACCAGGAATATCACCAACCTTTTGCTGCACTACGTATTGAGGAATGTAGTTAACACTAACTGCATCGGAGTTCAACACTTGGATAATATCTTGATATTTGGTTATTACCCACATATCTAAGGTATTGTGAATCGGATTGTGTTGGCGCAGTTGTTTATAGGTAGTGTAAGGATCTTCTCGGAAGCCCGGTGCAAAAGGGTTAAATTTAACGGGAGATTGGGCGGTAGTAATCACAGACATGACTCCTTATTAGCAGATGTCAGATTTTTATTTAGCTAGGGATTGCATTTCAAACCGGAGGAGTAGGATTTGTCCGAAGTAAAAACCTGCTACCGCTAACTTCAGATATTGCTCGTATTTCAGATAGAGTTCTTCGCCAAATTGCTCGATAACTAGTGGTTTTTGACGGCGGAGGTTCTTCAGCCACAAATCGCAAGTCTTACCATAATGGATGCGATCGTTGCGGTAGGTTTTGACTTCAAATAACCCATCGGAGGCCATGAAAATCTCACCAGGACGAGGTAATTCGGAATCAGGGAAAATCTCTGTTTGGGTGAAGACATTTTTATCTTCAGCGTTTAATGACCCGTAGGCGATGGTTTGCAACGATAACTTACCTTTAGGTTTTAACCACTGTTGGCAACGGCTGAAAAACTCTCGATAAACGCTGATTTTTTCGTCTGACGAGGCTTCTGGTTGGGCAAAATGTTCAAAAGCACCAATTGAGACGATCGCATCATAGGAGTCTGTTGGCTGATGGACAATCCAACTTTCTTCTCTGACTTGGATCTGAGGACTATTGAGAGTGCAGATGTGTTGATATTGATTGTGGCTTAAGGTCAAACCTGTAGCCTGATTCTGAGGGTTTGAGTGGATATGACGTTGCATTAATGCACCCCATCCACAGCCAATATCTAGTAGTCTTTTGCCGGTTGTTGCACCCGAAGCTTGCAGATGCCAATCAATTTTTCTGTGCTGTGCTGCTTCTAGGTCATCATCCAACGTAGGGCTATCCCATAAACCAGAAGAGTAGGTCAAAGTAGAATCTAGCCAAAGCTGATAAAATTCGTTGCTGACATCGTAGTGGTGCTGGATGGCTGCGGCACTACCGCCACGGTTGCTGATACTTGCTACCATTTGTTTCACACTCCTAAGCAGCATTTTCTAGAGAGTTTTCTGTTTGTGTCATTTCCGCTAGATGAGCAGACACTTGAGCAATTGTATTGAACTCAAAAAACAAAGCCGGACTGAGTTCAAAACCTAACCATTCTTCTAAATCTCCTACGAGGGATACTGCGGCTGAAGAATTAAGTCCAAATCTTTCAAATTCGTAGTTCTCGTCAATCTCATCGGACTCGACTTCGAGAATATCAGCTAAGTAGGCTTTGATCCATTGGCTGATTTGTTGTTGAGTTTTCATGACATACTCCTTGATTTACAGTGCAAATAGTGTTGATGAATTAGGCGTTGATTTCTCGTGCTTGAATTTTGTCTGGGGTAGGAACTTTCACATCCCAAGCTAGATGTAGAACTTGTAGTAGTTGAATGAACCAGTAGCCAGGATCTAAGCGATACCACTCCAAACCAAAGGAAGCTGAAGCCGGAAACGCATGGTGATTGTTGTGCCATGACTCACCGAAGGTCAATAGGGCAATCAGTCCAAAATTATGACTGTGTTCTTCGGTTTCAAAACGCTTCGCACCAAAGCAATGCAAGAAGGAATTGATTGCCCAAATGGTGTGTCCTCCCCAGAGGATTCTCAAGACTCCTCCCCAAATAAACCCAGCTAATGCTCCCGCTAGACTCCAGTGGTACAGACCTCCTAAAACGGCAGGTAATATTAAGCCTAAAGAAGCCCATAGATAGTAGTAGCGATCAACTCTGATGAGAGTTTTGTTTTTAATTAAATCTGGTACGTAGTGGACAACGCTGGGATATGGATGCTTGTACATCCAAGTCAAGTGGGAATGAACTAAACCACGAATGCGATCGCGCCAATCACTACCATGAAGATTGGGTGAGTGTGGATCACCAGGTTTATCACTCAATTCATGGTGGCGACGATGTAACGCAGACCACGAAATCACACCTCCTTGACCCGCCATTGCACCCCAAATAGCCAACATAGCTTGCACGGCTTCATGGGTTTTGTAGGAACGATGGGTAAATAAACGATGGTAGCCAGACGATACGCCAAATCCTGTAATTAGCCAAAATAAAACAAACAGGAATAGCTCAAATGCTCCGAATGGCAAATAAGGTATTAACGGCAGAGCAATTAAGGTTCCTACAAATGGCAGGATTTGGAAGAGGATAAAATGCCTCTTTTGTAGACTATGTAGAAAAGGGTTATCCACCACTTTTTTCCGCTTTGTATTGTCAGTTAAAATTGACTCGACATCTACTAATTCTGTATTCATTTGCATTTACTCAAGCTGGTAATTTTGTATTGCTGAATCAGGTTGTTAAATCTATATAGTCCGCTTAAAAACGTCATCATTTCAGGTTAGTAATTAGAGACAAATATATTTCACTAACGTCAATAAATGAATGAACAGAAGACTATAGATTTGTGAATCTTTATGCTGAATGCAATCAATTTAAGCCGCATTTAGCTTATCGACATTCAGTATAAACTTCAGTTCATCTTGCCTATCAGCAAAGCTTGTTATCTGTAAATACATCTTGAATGATGAAGTTTATGCAAAAGATTACTCAATTTATTCTAAAAAAATAAAAATCACTGCCGTAGTGCTTGATAGATAAGGCTTTGTAATTGTTAAGGATTGTAAATAGATATATTTAGAAGTGGTATTTAATTAGGTAAAAAAATAATTTTAAGCATAAGAATAATAAAAAGAGCAAGATTAGAAGTTAACAACAAACACAGTTAAATCCGCTTAAATCAATAATTCACTTCAAGCATAAGAATAATAAAAAGAGCAAGATTAGAAGTTAACAACAAACACAGTTAAATCCGCTTAAATCAATAATTCACTTTCAGCATATGAATAATAAAAAGAGCAAGATTAGAAGTTAACAACAAGCACGGTTAAATCCGCTTAAACTAGTGATTAAACTCCTTACATCTATACTTTTAGGTTTTCTTTGCTTTACCTAATCAGTGTGCGTTCAATTGGGTACACAACTATGACCTCAGCACCGCAACTACTAACCGATCCATTTTTGCAATTACCAACAGCTAATTCTGTCAGAGTAGTTTGGTTTACTGAGTTTGCAGGCCAGCAACATCAAGTTAACTATGGAGACAATTTACAGCAGAAAGTAGTTGCAACTACCACAAAACTTAGTCGCACCAGGGAAGACCAAAACTCACACATCCCCAACCCACCCCAAAAACCAGTTAATCGCGATATCTGGCGACATGAAGCTGAGGTAACTGGTTTAACTCCAGGTGTGCGGGTTAACTACCGTGTCACCAGCATTAGAGAAGATGGAGAAAGCATCAGCAGCGATGTTTTTACCCTGACATCCAAACCCCAACCCAACACACCGTTAAAAATTCTCCTCACCTCAGACCATCAACTCAAACCCATGACCGCCGCAAATCTGCAAAAAGTGGTGGAAACGGTGGGAAGAGTAGATGCAGTTTTGTTTGCTGGTGATTTAGTTAATGTTCCTGACCGTGCTTCTGAATGGTTTGATGATCTGCGAGGGAACGCGTTTTTTCCAGGCTTACAAGGTCGTGCTAGCTATGAAATGGAATATAACGGCGTGAAGACAACCTATACAGGTGCAAACATTATTCAACACGCACCTATGTATACTTGCATTGGCAATCATGAGGTCATGGGTAGGTTAGCCAGAACCGACAGCTTAAACGGAGAATTTAATGATACGATTCCCCTTAATGTTGCCCAAAGATTATATAGCGGTCAATCTTTAATTGATCACTCATTTAATATATATACCTATGAGGAGATTTTGACATTGCCTCAAAGTCGAGAGGGTGGTAAAAAATATTATGCTGTTACTTTTGGTGATGTGCGCTTAGTAGTTTTATACATTACTAATATGTGGCGAACTCCCAAGTTAGATGCTGGGTATAATGGGAGATATAAAGAAGCTGACAGCAATCTCCATCAGCCAGAAAGCTGGGGTTATGGGCAGATAATTTATGAGCCAATTGCTCAAGGTAGTCAGCAATACAATTGGTTAGAAACAGAACTCAAGAGCATAGAGTTTCAACAAGCAAAATATAAAATCGTCATGTTCCATCACCCACCACATACTTTAGGTGATAACATCGTTCCCGCCTACACTGATCCTGTACAAATTATTGAAAGGGACACTGAAGGTAAAATCAAAGCTGTGCGTTATGAGTATCCCAAGGAATCAGATTATATTATTCGTGATGTTATTCCTTTATTAGAAGCTGCTCAAGTGCAATTAGTATTTTATGGTCATTCCCATCTATGGAATCGCTTTATTAGTCCTAGTGGAATGCACTTTTTAGAAACCTCTAATGTTGGTAACTCTTATGGTGCTGCGTGGAGTGATAAAAAACGAGAAATACCTTTTGGTTATCAGGAAGAATATACAGCTATAGGCGACCCTAATGGCTTAGAACCTGTGTTACCGACAATCAGTCCTTTAGTGGATGAAAAACGGTCAGTC
>NZ_PJIZ01000011.1 GCF_021596505.1 Nostoc sp. CMAA1605
TGTAACAATAAATTTCATGCTTTTGCATCCGAATAACGTCTTAACTAAGTAGAACGGTGTAAATAATTAAAGGTTTGTAGTAAGGACTTTAGTCCTTAAGAGAGGACTAAAGTCCTTACTACAAACTAAATTCAGTTTTTTTTACATTACTTTACATAGTTTGGTTTTTTCAAGTCGTTCTACTTATACACTCTGTTCATGTTCCAATGGAGTCACATAAATCACTACTCGCTGATTAAGAGCGTGAGCGATTTTTTGGAGCATTGACAGAGAGTGTCCCTCATAATCAGCATCTTCTAGCCGTGCAATCACAGGCTGTTTTTTGCCAATAAGTTCAGCCAGTTGTTTCTGTGTTAACCCTGTTTTTGTTCTAGCTTCATAAATCAACTGTGCCACTTCTGCATTGATTGAAGCTTCTGCTACCATTGCCTCAAGCTCAGGATCGCTGCTAGTCATTTGGTCAATGATTTTTATCGCATCGCTAGTCTTGGCCATTCTCTTGCTCCTCTACGTAGGTGTGAACTTCAATGAAGAAACTCTAGTAATTAATTTCTGACTTTTCCACTTGATTTTTCATCAGTCTTTGAACACTGACTAAGGCGCGATTTAATTCATAGTTGCGTCTTTCGGGATTTTGTAAGTAGGCTTGTTGTTCTTCTTCAATCATTTTTACGTCTTGAACAACTAAACCATCGAGTAGTTTTTGGGCTGCACCAAATAGGCTATCTTTGACAAATCGCCGAAACCATACCGGTAGTTTATGTAATCGCCAAAAGGCGTTTAATGAAGTGAAGTGAATGAGATAAGCCTTAGTTTGAGTTTCACTGATGGGACACAATAAGCAATAGATTTTAAAGTCCTTTCCTAGAGTAGACATCCAGTGGGGATAAATGTAACTCACATCTAGGGGTTCGGGATGTAAACGTCGGAGTGCAGGGAAAAATAGTTGGGAAATTGACCAGATTTTATCGATTTTGTAATAACTTTGGGCTTGGTAGTGCGCGTCTACTCTGTGATCATTTTCATCTATATCTTGGAGTGTAGCTTCCGCCCAAGCTTGTAAATCCTGATGTAAATGTCCGTGATACATATCCATCAGGTTTTCAATTAAATAGGAATAATGAGCTTGGCAATTAATAACGGAAACTGTAGCAATATAATTTAAATGCTCCCATTCTGGTAAACCCAGAGGTTCTACTTTTGGTTCTTCCTTACCGAGATATAACCAGATAAAACCGTCTTGTTCTTTGACTAAGTAGCGGCGGATAGTACAGTTAGGTAGCTTCTGATTAGCGGCGAGATAGGGAACTGCTGCACATTCGCCTTGATGATTGAAACGCCAACCGTGATAAGCACACTCTAATTCATCGTTAATGACTTGTCCGTGACTAAGTTTAACTTGACGATGGGGACAACGGTCTTCTAGAGCGTGAACTTGTCCTTGACTGTCTCGATAAAGTGCGATCGCGTAATGCCAGATTGTAATGCCTAACGGTTTACTTGTCACCTCATTACTACGTGCAACCACATACCAATGATTCGGGTTAATTCCCAACTGACGCACATCACGAGTTTGCACAATTTCAGACAGAGAGGACATAGCTTTATACATCCTTAGCGGCATGAAAATTAAAAATAGCTACACTGATTACTGAGTACAGGTGCAGCAAGAGATATATTACAAGCAATTCTTCTAAAAATAAATGTAACCTTTCTTACTTCTGGAAAAAATAGGGGTGTAGGGGTGTAGGGGTGTAGGGGTGTAAGGGTATGAGGGTGTAAGGGTGCAGAGGAGAAAAAATCACTCAAAACTCACAACTCACAACTCAGCACTCAGCACTCAGCACTCACAACTCACAACTCAGCACTCACAACTCAGCACTCACAACTCACCACTCACAACTCAGACTCTCCCTTGAGGAACTCAACCGAATTTGACTCACAGGCTATAAAGTATGTAGTGAGTATATTGAGAGAAAAATCTGTATGACAAGCTACCAAGAAACTCTAACTAGCAAAGATTCTCTAGAAGAACTAGTAGAAACAAGCAGTATTAACCATGTAGAAGTGATTGAAAATGTCATTGATACCTTAGAACAAGATGATTCTGCGATGGTGAGTCACCCCGCAGGAGGTGGTTATCTGTGGAAATTTAAATACGGGAGTGTGGAAGTATTCGTTCAACTCACCGGAACAACTGATGAAGACACAATCACAGTTTGGGCTGCAATTCTTCAACTACCGGCTAAAGATGAACCTAAGTTAATGCGTCAACTGTTGGAAATGAACTGTTCTAGCACCTTTGAAGCGCGGTTTGGGATTGTGGATAATCGAGTAGTAGTCCTTTCTACACGCACATTAGCCGAGTTATCACCAGGGGAAGTATCGAGACTAATTACAATTGTGGCAACGATCGCAGATAACAATGACGAAGCCTTACAATCTAAATTTGGTGCAGCTTAGATAGTTCACAATTTTCAATGAGTAACAAGCAGGTTTGGCGACTGATTCCGTTTCTAGAAGCTTCTGGTAGTGTGCAGATGGCTATTGACCGATGGTTATTACAACAGCACCTATTAGGAAATTGTCCTGCAACTCTACGATTTTACACTTGGTCGCCACCCGCTATTTCCCTTGGTTATCATCAAAAAACCTATCCCCAACATTGGGAAAATCTCACTTGGAAAGGTCAAACATTAGATTTAGTGCGTCGTCCTACAGGTGGGAGGGCAGTTTTACACCAAGGAGATTTAACTTATACTGTTGTTACCTCTGGATTAGCGGGGAATCGTCTAGAGAATTATCAACAGATTTGTGAATTTTTAATTCAAGGATGGAGAGCGATCGGCGTTCAGTTAGATTATGGTACAGCCGGACGCGGTTACATTCATAATCCCAATTGCTTCGGAACGGCGACAGGTGCGGATTTAGTCTTAGCAGATGGTGCGAAATTAATTGGTAGCGCGCAATTAAGAAAAAGTGGCGCGATTTTGCAGCATGGTTCGATGCGTTTGCAACCAGATGCAGAATTATTTACTCAAGTATTTGGTGGGGAGTCTTTTCAACCAGTACATTTACCGCCAAACTTGAGTGTAGATCAGATTATGACAGCTTTAATTGCTGCGGCTAGAGATGTTTTTGATATAGAGATTAAAACTCAACCCCTTTGTCTCTCTGAGTGGGACGAAATTTCAAGTTCGCAGTCAGGACTTTAGTCCTGTTTTTGCTGGTGTAAATAGCATCATTTTGGTGGAATTGTCCCTAGAGAAATGAGGACTAAAGTCCTCACTACAAACGAGATTCTTGCAAATAACCAGACGCTACGCAATCATCAATCAATTGCAAGACAAAAGGCCAGAGTTCCGGCGCACCAGTTTCTACAGGTGCTACTCGCTTCATTACCTGATCTCGTCTAATTCCGTGAATACGCCAAGTTCCACCCTGGGTTTGTTGATTATGCAGTATAGGCTGGATGCGGTCTAATGCTGCGGCAAATTTAGCTGTGGGAGTTTCACACAATTCAAACTCATGCCACAATTGATGAAATTCTTTTCCCTGTTCTGGTGGTAACATCCCAAATAAACGTAATGCGGCTTGCGCTTCCTTCTCGGCTTTACCCTCATTACCCTGCACATCGTAACAGAAGGTATCCCCTGCATCAATTTCTACTAAATCGTGAATCAATACCATCTTGATAGCACAGAGAATATCAACCCCTTGTGGAGCATATTCTGCCAAAGTAAATGCCATGATTGCCAAATGCCAAGAATGTTCCGCGCTGTTTTCTTGACGCGAACCGTCTGTCAGCAAAGTTTGGCGCAGTATTAACTTGAGGCGGTCAATTTCAATGATGAATTGGATTTGTTGAGTCAGGCGGTTGATAGACACGGGGATTTTACAAGAATCACTTTAATCAGCTTAACGGTTTTGCTAGTTTTATTTCTACTTGTGACCTAATTGAGTTTGATTATTTTTATGTAAAAGCTTCTTCTTTTAGCTAATAATACTATCAGTCCTAAATCTATTTTGACTGGCGATAATTGTATATTTAGCAGTTAAATCATCACCACCAACTTACACTGATAAACACTAATAAAGTGGACTAATTATCAACGTTTATCAGTGTAGGTTGGCGGTGAAAAATCCTCTCGCATCTAAATTAAAGCGTAGACTTTGCAATTACTCCTAACTGTAACCCAGGCGGATAATTACCATCTTGTTTGATGCGCTTAATCTCACCCTCACTAATCTGCAAACCTAACTTTTCTGCTAAAGTCTGGACAATATCTCCCCTGTCAATTACTCCCCCCACAGCACCCGCAGGTGTGAGGACAGTAACACGAGCTAATTTCTCAGTTTCTAACTTAGTAATCACCTCAGCAATGGAAGTTGACTCCGTAACTGTGGGTATTTCCGTTAGAGGATGGACAATACTATGTAGAGTTTGAGTTTCCCATTCACTTCTTTCTACTAAGCGTAAATCCTCAATGGCGACCATTCCCCGGTAACGTCCATCAGAGGCTGCAAAATAAACTTCGGATGCGTTGGTTTCCAATAAATACGCGTCAGCAAAGGAACGTAGAGTCTGATCAGCGTCTATGACACGGAAATCACGAGTCATCGCATCGGCGGCTGTCACTTTCAGCAAGGTTTCCTGTAATGTGGTCATCCGGTCATAGGTGTTGGCGTTACGCACGGCAAACCAACCTAATAACGCAATCCATAAACCAGTGACTAACTCTCTAGTCAAGAAATCTACCACAAAACCCAAGGCGATCGCACCATAACCTAAAATCTGTCCCGCCTTAGCCGCCCAATGTACGGCTTGAAAGCGATTCCCAGTAATTTGCCACAGTGCAGCTTTTAATACTTGACCACCATCTAAGGGTAATCCTGGAATTAAGTTAAATAGGGCGACGACTAAGTTAATTCTCGCCAAGTCACCCACCATCATGCTGATTGGGCTAGTATCTGGGACAACATGACCACCTAATCTGAGAAGAAAAAACAACCCAATACTCACCAAAGGCCCCGCAATCGCTACCTGAAAGGCTTTTCCTGGGGTTTTCGATTCTTCTTCAATCGCCGCAATGCCCCCAAACATAAATAGGGTAATAGAATTAACTTTAATGCCTTGCGATCGCGCTGCTAAACTATGGCCTAATTCGTGCATTAACACGGAAGCAAATAACAGCAGTGCCATAATAATTCCCGCACTCCAAGCTGTCACAGTTCCTAATTCTTGATAAGCTACACCAAAATTCAGCGTTGCCAAACCCAAGATGACAAACCACAAGGGGTCTAAAAATAGGGGAATGCCAAATAAAGACCCAATTTTCCAATTTGTTTGCATTAGATTATCCTGAAACTAGATATTTTCAGCAGACATACCACCGATGGTATGAGGTGTTTTAGATATAAATTTGTTATTTTGACGGGGAGACATGACAAAATCTTGCTTTATCCCCAATTCTAGAATAGACAATCAGGCTGACTTGAGCAGTGAAAAAATAGAAAAATACAAATTTTATGCCGAGTTAGTAGTGGTGCGATCGCCAAAGGCAGGGCGTAGTCTATCGCTTTTCTTGATATAATTCTTACTCAGTTCTATATTGGGTATTAATAATTTAATCAGACCAAAAGTATAAAAAAGCTGAGACAAGAAAAAGGGAAATAAGAAATCTTTTTCCCCTCTCGCCTAATTCATGAAAAGTTTCAAAGAATACCCAAATTTGTTAAGCCCAAAACAGCAGCTACGCCAATAATATGACCAAAACTCATAGCTGCTAAAAATGTCGCCACACTAGGATTATTAAATAAAGCAGGGAAAGGTAAAGGCATTTTAGGGCCGACATGGGGATACCAAACTGACCAACCAGCAATTAAAAGCACTAATAAACAACTACCAATAATAATCGGTGTTCCTGCCCAATTCCAGCTTGTACCAGTGTTAGGAACAGTTACTTGAACTGCTAACAGCATTAATGGAAACATAGTTCTTTCTCCTGCATGAGTACAATTTATTGAGGCTATGAGTTAATCACCCAGTTAATACTCCACTAACAGAAGTTGTAGAATCCTCTCTCAAGAGAAAGGTTTAACTATCTCTCTTCAGTTGAGTTGGTAACGCCGAAATGGACTGTACTCTTATCTCAAGTCTCATGGTTGGAGAAAGAACATTAATTAGTCAGAAAAGTTTGGGAATCAGTAATACGTCAGATACAACGTACAACTAATATCATCAACTATAGACGACCAATATTAGTCAATCCTAAGACGATACCAATACCGATCACATGACCAAAAGCCATAGCACCAAGAAACGCAGGGACACTCAGAGGTAGCCCAGGTAATTTGAGGCCGACTTGGGGTTTTTCAATTCTGAGAGTTAACAAAAGAGCTACTACACTGCTAGCACTGATGATAATAGCTACAGTTGGACTCCATTCAGGTGTGACTGGTACAGATGTAGCAGCTGCCAATAGATTTGGTGTAATCAAGCTTTTGTCTCCTAAATATAAAGGTCAAATTTAATGTAGACCTAGAAAATTATAGAGTTAGTTAGGACATCACCGAAATTCGGTTTTACAGTTTGCTGTATTTAAATTTTCTATGCGTGTAAAAATCTGCGGTATTACTCAACCACAACAGTCAGTAGCGATCGCTTCTTTAGGTGCAACTGCACTAGGATTTATTTGTGTACCTACTTCGCCCCGCTATGTCACCATCTCCCAAATTCAGGCGGCAGTGGCAGATTTACCCCAAAATGTTGACAAAATCGGCGTTTTCGCTAATGCCAGTCTGAGTGAAATCAATCAGATTGTCTCTAGTTCTGGTTTAACTGGCGTACAGTTACATGGAGACGAACCCCCAGAATTTTGTGCTGAGTTGCGTCAGGCTTTGCCTAACGTGGAAATTATTAAAGCCATGAGAATCCGTAACGTTGAGCATTTAGCGCAAGCAACTATTTACACGCCATACATAGATACTTTATTACTAGATGCCTATCACCCCCAGCAATTAGGCGGCACAGGTAAAACCATAGATTGGCAGATATTGCAACAATTTCGCCCTAGTCGTCCTTGGTTGCTAGCCGGAGGACTGACACCAGATAACATTCAAGAAGCCTTGAGTCAGGTTAATCCTGATGGCATTGATTTATCTAGCGGTGTAGAAATTAAACCAGGGGATAAAGATTTAAATAAAGTCGCCTTACTGTTTCAGAAATTGGGGACTGGGGATTGGGGAATAGGGAATAGGGAATAGGGAATAGGGAATTGGAACTGGGGATTGGGAGACAAGGAAGGTTTTACTTCAATGCCCCATACCCTATGCCCCATGCCCCATTCCCCATGCCCTAAAAGAATGCTGCTTGATGACGAATCAAGTTAAAGAATTCTTCGCGGGTTTTTTGGTCTTCTTGGAATACACCGATCATTGCACTAGTTACAGTCCAAGAGCCGGGTTTCTGCACACCCCGCATTACCATGCACATATGGCTGGCTTCCATGACTACTGCTACTCCTTGGGGTTCTAAGATGGTTTGAACCGCTTCGGCAATTTGGCGAGTCAGTCTTTCTTGCACTTGCAAACGACGGGAATACATCTCGACAATTCGGGCTAGTTTACTTAATCCCACAACTTTTTGATTAGGGATATAAGCAACGTGCGCTCTACCCATAAAGGGCAACATATGATGTTCACAGAGGCTAAAAAAGTTAATGTCCCGAACTAGTACCATCTCGTTGTGTCCCTCGTCAAAGACTGCGCCATTGAGGAGTTCTTCTAAGGACTGGTTGTAGCCACTGGTTAAAAACCGCATTGCCTCGGCTACCCGCTTGGGTGTCTTTAATAAACCTTCCCGTTCTGGATCTTCACCCACGCCTACTAATATGGATCTGACTGCATCCATCATTTGTTCCATGTGTTCTTCTGAGGGTGGATGCAAATCTGGCTGTCTGCCGTTGTGGGTGTTGCGGTCTGGTCGGGTGTTGATGGCTTCTGCCAAGTCGGGAATTAGAGGCGATTGTGAGCGATTAGAACCGTTGGAACTAGCAATAGTCATGATGTCAATACTTGGTTATGGTTGAATATGAGTCATTAGTCATTAGTTATTGGTCATTTGCTATGGATGAAAAACAAATGAGCAGTAACACACAACTAAATTTAGAGTGCGCCAGCACTGGGCATGAGAATCAACTCGTCGATGACTGCTTGTGGTGGTAACAAGGCAGTGTGCAGAATTGACTCAGCCACAACTTCTGGGGTGAGCATTTGGGAGCGGTCGAAATCAGCATTAACGGTTTCTGTATCCCAGATTTCGGTGTTGACAGAACCAGGACAAATGGTGGTGACACGAATCCCGTGGGCGCGTTCTTCTTGTGCTAGTGTTTGCGATAGAGCCAGTAAACCAAATTTACTGACACAATATGCACCCCAGTTAGGAAAGGTTTGTTTGGCGGCTATGGAGGCGATATTGATGATTGTCCCTGTACCTCGAACTCGCATTCTTGGCAGAATTCCTTGAATGCACTGCAAGACGCTTGTTAGATTCAGGTCAATCACTTTTTGCCAATCTGCCAGGGGGGTTTCACTTAAGCTGGCTGTGTACCCCATCCCCGCATTGTTGACCAAAATATCTATGTCGCCAAAATCGAGGGCGATCGCCTCTATTTTTGCTTGTACTTGCGATACTTCTGCTAGGTCTAGGGCGTAGGCTTTGGCTATGACTCCAGATTCTGGCTTGGCTGCGGCTACAGCTTCCAATTTATCCAGAGAACGGCTGACTAAAGCCACATCTATACCTGCTTTCATAAAAGCTAGTGCTGTCGCTTTGCCAATCCCACTGCTAGCTCCAGTAATTAAAGCGCGTCTTTTCTGCTCCAAAATCATGCTGTCTCCCAATTTTTTGGCAGTTTTGCCCGCCCTGTCCATCCCATTATGAAAATCTTTTGGGGGAATTAGATTAAAACAATCTTAAAATCCGATGATTTTCATCAAAAAGTGCTACTATTGTTTGTTATTATTAGCTTCCTGATTAAGTGTTCACTCCACGGGACGAACAATAACTTCCTGATGAATCAGGCTATATGAATTCAAACTAATTAAGGGATGGTGTGCAAACCTCTCTCTGAGAGTAGGTTTGTGATACAAACAAATACCTGCGGCTGCTCGGATGATTAAAAACCGTTAAGAGCCACAGGCAATTATAACACTGCAATTGCGTTAATGAGTGATTTTCTCAGGCTGGTTAATGAGCAACTTCGGAAAAAACACCGATTTTGCGGAATTTCTCATAACGCAGCTGTCTTCTTTCTTGGGATGTTAAACGGTTTAACTCTTCTAAATTATCCAGTAGAGCTTGTTTGAGGGTGTTAGCGGCTTGTAGAGGCTCGGTATGCGCGCCTCCAATGGGTTCAGGGAGAATTTGGTCAATAATGCCCAAGTTTTTCAAGTCGTGGGAGACGATTTTTAAAGCGACGGCGGCTTGGGGAGCTTTACTAGCGTCCTTCCAGAGAATGGCCGCGCAGGCTTCGGGGGTAGCCACAGTGTAAACAGCGTGTTCAAACATTAACAGGCGATCGCCCACACCAATACCCAAAGCACCACCAGAACCACCTTCACCGATGACTGTACAGATAATGGGTACATCTAGAGAGAACATTTCCCGCAGATTATAGGCGATCGCTTCCCCTGCGCCTTGGCGTTCAGCGATCACTGTGGGCAAAGCTCCTGGTGTATCGATAAATGTCAAAATTGGCATACCAAACTTATTGGCGTGTTCCATCAGGCGCATTGCTTTGCGATAACCGCCAGGGGTAGCCATCCCGAAATTACGAGCGATATTATCCTTAGTATCGCGTCCCTTTTGATGACCCAACATCACCACAGGTTGCCCACCTAAACGAGCCACACCACCAATTAAAGCTGGATCATCACTCCCGGAGCGATCGCCATGTAATTCCATCCATTCATCACTAATCGCCTGAATATAATCTAGGGTACTAGGGCGGCGGGGGTGACGGGCAACTTGCAGACGCTGCGCTGGGGATAAGGTACTAAAAATCTCCTCTCGCAGTTGCATAGCCCGTGTTTCTAGCTTGCGAATTTCCCCAGAAACATCCACACCATTTTCCTCAGCTAGCTGACGAATTTGGTCAATTCGGTTTGCTAATTCTGCTAAAGGCTTTTCAAAATCCAACAGTAAAGGTTTACGCTCAGTAGTAGCCATACGTTTAGGGATTGGGTATTAGGGATTGGGTATTGGGAATGGGGAATGGGGAATGGGGCATCGGGCATCGGGCATCGGGCAATTCAATTAGTGGACTTTGGATTTTAAATTTTGGATTGGATTTCAATCTAAAATCCGAAATCTAAAATCTAAAATTCTTTTCCTTGTCTACCTTGTCACCCAGTCCCCAGTCCCCAAACTTAAACCAGCAGTGGTCTAAACCCATGTTTGACTGAAGCTCGACCAATCTGCTCCATTTTGTCTACGGTAATCTGATTACGCCCCCAAGAAAAGTTCGTGTATAACTTCTCAAATTCCAATAGCATCGATTCCGCAAAACAGGCGAATAACTGGCGTGCTGGCACATCCATATTGACTATTTTCATGATCTTCCAGTCAATGTCTAAAGAATGTTCCACAATGCCGCCATTCAATACATACACGCCTGGATGCTGAACTTTTGTAGCTAAGTTTTTGGGATAGCCCCCATCAATCAATAAACAAGGTTGTTTTAAAGTTGTGGGGTCAATTTCCACACCTTTAGGCATACTAGCTACCCACACTACAATATCAGCTTGGGGTAGGGCTTCATCCAATGCCATGATTTTTCCTCGCCCCAGTTCGGTTTGTAATTCCTGGAGACGCTCTTGGTTACGGGCTATCAGCAAGAGTTCTTTGACATCAGTTTTTGCATCTAGCCAACGAGTTACAGCAGAACCAATATCACCAGTCGCCCCACAGATGGCTACCGTGGCTTGGGAAAGGTCAATGCCTATTTGCTGTGATGCTGCTTCTACTTGGCGGCAGATAATATAAGCTGTGTGAGTATTACCTGTAGTAAAGCGTTCAAACTCTAGCTTGATGTTACGGACTTGCTGAAACTGCTCTAAGTTAAAGTTTTCAAAAATAATTGAGGAAAACCCGCCCAAAGCCGTAATATCAATGCCATGCTTTTGAGCATGAGCCATTGCGTTCAGGATTTTGCGTGTTGCCGCTTTAATGCGACGATTTGCGAGCATTTCCGGTAAGAAGCAAGACTCTACATACTTACCTTCAATAATCTCGCCAGTAACACTTGTAACTTTAATGTGATCAACTATTTGCGGTGGTGCGCTACACCAAAAATCTAGCCCTTGGTCGGCATATTCTGGGTATCCCAATTCCCTGGCTACCGCTTGAGCGTGTTCTAAACTTGTCAGATGTCCAATTAGACCAAACATGGAGTGATATATTAGGCGTGGGCTTAACTAAAAGCGTGAAATGGGTGGGTAAGAGACTATACCTAACTCTTAAAAATACTATACAAAGTGTCAAGAGTGAGTGATGAGTGCTGAGTTGTGAGTGCTGAGTTGTGTTAGCGGTAGCGCGGCGTTTAGCCGGTGCTGGGTTGTGAGTGCGGTAGCATGGCGTTTAGCCAGTGCTGAGTGAAGATTAGTATTTAGGAGCTTTTGTTAAATCTGTGCTTAGTGGATTGAGTATAAAAGGCGTGTGACTATCCAAAACTTGTTTTACCTTCTCGATACTCCTCACTCAGCACTCCTCACTCAGCACTCAGCACTCAGCACTCAGCACTCAGCACTCAGCACTCACAACTACTTAAACAGTTGCTAGTCCGTAAGCTGACAAGCGCATGATGTCTCTGGTGGTGAAGCCGATATTGCTCAAAGCTTCTCCATACTGAATCATGAAATCTTCTACTAAAGCATCTTTTTCCATTGCTAGAACTGCTGCATCTGCTGCAACTTGGTTGAGCATTTGCCAAACTAAAGGCAGATTTTGACGGTTAGCTGCTTCTAATTCTGCTTTGGATTCAGCAAAATTTTCTTTGAGCCAAACTTCTCCAAAGTTAAGGTGACTGTATTCATCTTTCACTACACCCTCAGTAATTTTTCGGGCAAAATCATCAGCTACGGGGATGTAGATGTTATATGCAGCGATCGCAAAACATTCGATAATTAAAGATTGAATTAAAAGGCAAGTAACCACTTTACCTTCGGCAGCCGCTAATTGAAAATTACCGTGTAACCCAGCAAAAAATTCCTTAGCAAACTCTAAATCTGGTGTGACATCCAGATTGCGTCCACAAGCTTCAAATCCCTTCTTGTGACGGCTTTCCATTTTAGAGAGGCGAATCAAGTCATCTTTATGTTCTGGCAGCAGTTCAGCTAGTGTGATGTAGTTTTCATGAGCTTCTTGTTCACCCTCAATCACGATCGCATTAATGCGGCTATAGGCATCTTTGTATTCTTCGCTGTGGAAATCAATTTCTAAATCGGCTGCAACCTGCTGCATGATATGTTTACTCCTGTAACCTGAATTATTTGATACCGAAACCTAATTTACCCCATGATTTTAGGGTAATGCCCATCGTTGTTTAATTTTACTTAACAAGTCACTATGTTATAGATTAGCTTTTGCTGTGTGTGATAGCTCTACCAATTTAACTAATTCGATAGGTCATGGGGGAAAATATTTGAAAATGGGACTGGAAATGGGGCATGGGGCATAGGGCATAGGTAAAACAGATCATTTAAATAACATCTCCCTTGTTTCCTGATTCCCCATTCCCGATTCCCCATGCCCGATTCCCCATTCCCCAAACTCATGTCTAACTCCAACCAGAATCTAAAATCCGCCGATTTTTTCAGCCTAGCAGGATTAATACTAGGGGCAGTGATTGTGCTGTCACCACTATTTGTGGTTTTTCTGACATCTTTTGTACCTCCAGGGTCAAACATAGAAATTTTGCCTAAAAATAATTGGTCTTTAGGCAATTATCAGGACGCTTGGCACAGAGGTAAGTTTTTATTAGCATTTGCTAATTCTACCTTGGTGGCGATCGCGGTGACGGCATTTCAAATTGTGACTTCGGCTTTAGCCGGTTATGCTTTGGCTAGGCTGAAGTTTCGCGGTAGACAAGCACTATTGTTAGTTGTGTTAGCCACTTTGGTGATTCCGTTTCAATTGTTGGTGATTCCTATTTTTTTGGTGTTGAAGTGGGGACACCTCATCAATACATACGGGGCTTTAATTTTACCCACTGCTGTCAACGGTTTTGGCATTTTTCTCTTACGTCAATATTTCCAAACAATTCCTGTGGAATTGGAAGAAGCCGCAACTATCGATGGGGCAAACAGATTACAAATTCTGTGGCAAGTCATGTTACCCTTAGCCCGTCCAGCTTTGGTAACACTATTTTTATTTACATTTATCGCGGAGTGGAACGATTTATTTAAGCCCCTAGTATTTACCACTAGACCAGAATTAAGAACGGTGCAGTTAGCGTTGGCTGAGTTTCAAGAGCAGTTTACCAATAATTGGCCTTTGATGATGGCGGCGGTGACAATTGCTACTGTACCTGTGATGGTGCTGTTTCTCATTGGTCAGCGTCAGTTCATTAGAGGTATTGCTACCACAGGGATTAAAAATTAATTATTCATGACTGCATAAGTTTGCTCAAACAGACTGATATTAGTAATTGGGAGAGGTTCAACCAATTCGCAATTCGCAATTCGCAATTCGCAATGGACTAACGTCCCGCTACGCTAACGCAATTCAGAAAGTCATAGACCATCTGGGTTTCAAGCTTTGCATCTTTTGCTTAATTGTGGAGAATTGGGGTTAAACCCACTCTCATTGGAAATAAATCAATATTTTGTACGAGTCCCCAGCAGTCATGAATACTGAAATGTTACAGGAAGTCTCTTTAGATGCTCAAACTCTAGAGCAATTGCAAAATGAAATTAGCCAGGAGTTAATGGAAGTTCTGAATAAATCCCAGTTGGGTAAGGTGCTGGAGAAATACGGTATTTCCGATACACAAGTGCTGAAAATTCAATACACACTAGATGTCAATCAACTGCCATCAGCTGATGTGAGTAATGGTCAGGTAGCCATTGAATCTTTTAGCATACCCAAACCACCCATAGGTGCAAACTTAGGATTGATTCAGCCTTGCCCATTTGATGGCAACCCCGATGGCTGTTGGGTTTATTGCTAAAGCATACTTCACTTTTGATCACATTCCATGTAAAGTCGTCCTAGAAGGACGGCGTAAGAGACAAAATTTTCGATGAATCAAAATCGAAGCGATCGCTATTCTGATTTGAGGCTAGTAAATGCTTTAGCAATTGCTAGCCTATCTGTCTTTTCTGGAGATTGCGTCTTGGCACAAATCAACCAGGATCAGACATTGGGTTTAGAGAATTCAGTTGTCACACCTCAAGTTGTCAATGGTCAAACGATTTATCAAATAGATGGTGGTTCTATTCGTGGCAACAATCTATTCCATAGCTTTGAAAATTTTTCTTTGCATAACGGCAATACGGCTTACTTTAATAACGCTATAAACATTCAAAATATTTTCAGTCGCGTCACAGGTAATTCCATTTCCAATATTGATGGCATTCTCAAAACTAACGGTACAGCTAACCTATTTTTTATTAACCCCAATGGCATTGTTTTAGGTTCTCGTGCTGCTTTAGATATCCAAGGTTCTTTTTTAGCTACCACAGCTGATAGGATCAATTTTGCGAATAATCTGCAATTTAGTGCTTCCAATCCACAAACCGCACCATTGTTAGCTGTCAACGTTCCCACAGGCTTACAATTCGGCACAAAAGTAGGTGCAATCAAAAACCAATCCCAAGCCAGTTTAGGTGGTGCAACCAATCGTCTCAACAGTCCTGCTGGTTTACAGGTAAAGCCACAAAGAACTTTAGCATTAGTAGGCGGCGATTTGATATTGCAGGGAGGCAATTTAACCGCCAAGGAAGGCAGAATCGAATTAGGAAGCGTCGGTGCTAATAGTATTGTGAATATCCAACCCACTCCTCAAGGATGGAAACTAGGATATGAAAATGTCCGCGATTTTCACAACATTCAACTAACACAAGGAATTGTTAACAATTCAGCCAGGCCTTCTCAAGTTGATGTGAGTGGTGAAGGTAGCGGTAGCGTTCATCTCCAAGGTAAGCAAATATTAGTCAATAGTCGTTCACAAATTCTGGCTAATACTTTAGGTAAGAAACAAGGCGGTAATTTAACCATTAATGCTTCAGAATCAGTAGAACTGGTGGGTTTAAATTCCGCAATTTTAACAACTGTTACCTTCGGTGCTGGTAATGCAGGCAACTTAGAAATTACAACTGGTAATCTCATTGTCAGAGATGTCGCACAAGTGAGAGTGGGGGCGCAATTTCTCAACAATGCTGCGGCTGCCAATCCAGAATTACGCTTAGGTTCGGGTGGTAAATTAATTATCAATGCCTCTGAATCTGTGGTGTTAACTGGTAGTAGAACCTTCGGGAATCAAACTGTCCCTGGGGGATTATTCACTGCAACTGCTGATATAGGAGATGCCGGTGATATATTCATTAATACCAAAGTTTTACGTATTGACGATGGAGCCATACTCAGCACCGAGTCTGCCGGTAGGATATTATCAGGAGGGAAGTACATACCAGCAATAGGTCAAGGGGGCAATGTGACAGTGAATGCCTCGGAATCCATAGAAGTAGCTGGTATTTCTATCAATGATTTTGTCGCTGGTATTTCTACCACCACCAGAGGAACTGGTAAAGCCGGAAACTTAAATTTAACTACTGATAAATTAATTATTCGCGATCGCGGCGCAATTTCTGTTAGTAGTGCAGTACCCAAAACTGTAATTTACGTAGGAGATCCCACTAAGTTAGGCGCAGCAGGCGAAATCAATATCAATGCTCGTTCCATCCGGTTAGAAAATGGCGGACAATTGATTGCCGAGAGTGAAGCGGGTATGGGTGGAAATATCACACTCAAGGTGCAGGATTTACTATTAATGCGTCGTCAAAGTCAAATCTCTACTAGTGCAGGTAAGACTCTAGGACGGGGGGATGGTGGTAACATTAACATCAATATACCTAATGGCTTTATTGTGGGTGCATCTTCAGAAAATAATGATATCACTGCCAATGCTTTTGCAGGTACTGGGGGCAAAATCAATATCAACACTGAGCGCGTTTTTGGCTTTGTACCCCGTACTGGTGCAGATGTAGCGAGATTATTAGGCACAGACAAGCCAGAAGAATTGAAAACGAGTGAACTGCCGACTAACGATATTACAGCCTTTTCGCAGCAGAATCCTGCTTTAAATGGCGACATACAAATTAATACGCCTGATGTTGATAGTAGTCAAGGGATAGTAGAACTACCAACAAATCTAGTTGATACCTCCCAACAAATTACTTCTGCTTGTAGTCCGAGAAAAAGCACGGAACGAAGTTCATTTATTTCTACAGGCAGAGGCGGAATTTCGGTAAGTCCAATGGATACCTTAACAGGGGATACAGTCTTGACAGATTGGATTAATATCCCAGCAGAAAGAGAAAGCCACACTGGTAAGATAGCACCGCACACATCGGAAAATACCACGAATCAACAATCAGGCGATCGCTCCCCTGAAATTATCGAAGCCCAAGGTTGGATAGTCGCACCCAATGGCAATATAGTTCTCGTCGCGCAAGCACCCACAGCTACACCCCACAGTCCAGCATTGAAAGCGGCGGGTTGTAGCGTACATTAGGGAATTGGGAATTGGGAATTGGGAATTGGGAATTGGGCATGGGGCATGGGGCATTGGTATATATTCCCCTTACACCCCTAAACCCTTACTCCCCTAAACCCCTACTCCCTTCCACCCCTATTTATTAAGAAATATAATATTCATTGATACAATGTTTGTATATAATTAGATATATGCAACAATCTCAGTTTAATCTTCATAAAAAAAATCAATAAAATTAGACTAGCTTGCAAATGCGTTTTAACCTTCACAATATAGGATTTGTTAAGCTGATTGCTATTCACTGGACTAAATTTCTGATAAGAATTAAAGAAAGGCTCAAATATCGTCAGCAAAGACTCATAATCATTCGCTTGAGGCACTAAAAACATTTTATACCAGCGAAATTCACAAATCATTGCCTCCAAGGGTCATTAACATCAGACAGGGACTCTCGCATGAATATAAATTCCGTAGAATCTACAGTCGAGTTGTCGGAAGAATCTCACACTCGTCTTATTTTCGGCACAGCAATTGATGAAAAAAGTAGTGCGGAACAGTTACTACTTAGTATGTATGACTCTGTGCAGACATCTATCTTTGTGGTGGATGTGTTAGAGAATGGTGATTTTTGTTATGTGGGACTTAATCCCACCCATGAACGGTGGATAGGTATCAGTTCGCAGGATTTGCGGGGTAAAAAACCAGAGGATATTCTGACTCCTGTGGATGCAATTAAGGTGCGTCAGCGTTACACTGATTGCGTGCGCTTGGGTAAGACGATTTCCTATGAGCAATGTTTACAGTTTCAGGGAGTTTCGACTTGGTGGAGTACAACATTAACGCCATTGCGGGATGCTAACTCCCGAATTTATCGCATCCTGGGGACTAGTAGTAATATTACCCCGATAAAACAAGTAACTCCAGGCAAAGAGCAATTATTAGCGAAAGCCACCCAAAGAATTCATGATGCTATAGATTTCGATGAGATTCTTCAGCAAACTGTCGAAGATTTACGACATTGTTTAAATTGCGATCGCATCCTCATTTATCAAATGTCTCATGATCACAATGGCGTAGTCATTGCTGAAGCTACGGTGACACCTGATATTTCCCTATTGGGTAAACATTTCCCTGATCCTTGCTTACGTTACCAACATCAAGAACATCGGGGGCGATGTTGTCATCAAATTGTCACAGACATTTATACTGATGGCATCAATAATTGCCAAAGAGATTTTTTAAACTCCTTGCAGGTGAGAGCTCATCTAGTCGTTCCTATTTTATTACAGCAGAATTTGTGGGGATTATTAATCGCTCAATATTGCCATGAACCCCATCAATGGGAGCAAACTGAAATTGATTTACTCCAGCAAATAGCCTTCCAACTGGGAATAGCTACCCACCAGCAAGAACTACAACAGCAAATCAAACAGCTGAAAAATCAGCTAGATTTACACAAACGAGAACACCACACACACCTACAGCAGACAAAAAACTTTCAAAGCTTAGTGCTGAGGGTGACAGAGAAAATTCGGGATCATCCAGAAGAAAAGCTAGTTTTTGCCTACGTTACCCAAGAGTTGACCAAATTATTGCAACTAGAATCTTGCTATATCGAACTCTATAGTCCTGACTGTGCTGTGGTGAGTGTAGTGCATGAGTATGCAGCTACCCAAATTACCTATCAAGGACTCATTAGACAACCGCAAGAGTTATGTGAAATTTATCAGCCACTCTTGCAAAAACAACCTTTCCAGTCTGTAGAAATTGTCCCTGGATGGCATCCTAAATTACTGGTTATTACACAGTTAGCTTGTCCTATTTATGACAAGGATGGGATGTTAGGCAATCTTTGGGTGATTAAACCAACACAACAGAGATTTGAAGAGGTAGAGATTGACTTAGTACAAACTTTAGCCCATGAATGTGCGATCGCCATTCGTCAAACTAGACTCAATGCTAGCAAACAAGCCAGAATCAAAAAACTAGAAACCAAAGAACGTCTCAACCAGGAATTTCTCAAAAACCTCTCCCATGAACTGCAAACACCCATAACCAGCATTAGTCTAGCGGCTCAAACCCTAGAAAGTCTCTTTTTACCCAACGGTACGCTAGATACAGAAATCGCTCCCCAACTCTTACAAATTCTGCATAAAGAATGTGGTAGAGAAAGCCGACTCATAAACGATTTACTCACCCTAATTCATTTGGAGGTAGAACCAGAACCGCCAACCTTAATTAACATCGACTTACAAACGTGGCTTCCTCCCCTCGTCGCCGCTTTTTTAGATGTCACTAGTTGTCAGGGACAGCAATTAAAACTCGATATTGCAACTAATCTCACCCCCCTAGTCACCGACATCACCGAACTAGAACGCATTCTCACCGAACTTTTAAACTATGTGTGCAAATACACCCCCCCAGGAGAATCAATAACAGTCTCTACCCAAACCACAGCCGCAGCATTGCAAATTAGCGTCAGTAATTCGGGGTTAGAAATTTCCACCCAGGATCAAACCCGCATTTTTGAGCCGTTTTACCATATTTCCAAAAATGACCCCTGGAAATATAGAGGTACAGGCTTAGAAATGGCCTTAGTGAAAAAAATGGTCAGACATTTAGGTGGCTCAATTCATGTAGAAAGTGGCGCAGGACAAACAACCTTTATGATCAAATTTCCCCAATCGACTACAATTTAAATTTTCAATTGACTAAATATTGACGAATTAACTATAATATTGTTATTATGATTGTTTGTGTGGGTGACTAGCTCAACGGTAGAGCAGTAGACTCTTAATCTATTGGTTGCGGGTTCAAATCCCTCGTCACCCACTTGCTTTTAAGATTTCTTGGCAGTTAGGATATTGTTTCGCCGAGAGACGCAAAGCCGCAAAAAATTGATAGTTCACTTTACTCAAAAAGCTTAATTCATCCCACATTTATGCAACGTCAGCTTTTCTTCTTAGAGGAGAGAGGTAAATATTTAGTGTTGATGGTGTTTAAGTATGACAGCTTTAACTTTACAATTACCTCCTAATCTGCAATTTACTGATGAGGAATTTGCTCAAATTGTTGCTGTGAATAAAGAATTGCGGCTAGAGTTAACTGCTGAAGGGGAATTAATTATTATGTCACCTACTGGGGGAGAAACTGGAAACCGAAATTTTGATTTATTAGGTCAAATATGGTTTTGGAACAGTCAACATCAGCTAGGAAAAGCGTTTGATTCTTCTACTGGGTTTAAACTACCAAATGGGGCAACTCGTTCGCCTGATGCGGCTTGGATAAGAATAGAAAGATGGGAAGCTTTGACACCAGAACAAAGAAAGAAATTTCTCCCTTTGTGTCCTGACTTTGCAGTGGAATTAGTTTCGGAAACCGATGATGTAGAAGATACTAAAGCGAAGATGCAAGAATATTTAGCCAATGGTTTACAACTCGGTTGGTTAATTAATCCTAAAGATAAACAAGTAATAATTTATCGCCCCAATCAAGCACCAGAATTTTTACAATCTCCCACAAGTTTATCAGGTGAAGATGTTCTCCCTGGTTTTGTTTTAAATTTACAACAGATTTTTGCTTAGATGACTGATTATCTGGATGTTACCGAACAAACTTTTAATCATGTTGGGTTTTCAACCCAAATTTAATTGACCAAAGTAGTTGTCAAGGGCTTTTTGATGAGCATCTTGGATTTGTTGTGCTATCCAAGGCGGATTTAAAACAGTGGCACTTGCGCCGTAGTGTAACATTCTTTGATTAAACCAAAAGATAAAGTCTTCCTGAGCCAGAATATCAACGTATTCTGTGTTTTCTGGGGAAGAGATGATTTTTTCATGGGGTCGGCGGGGTTTATAGGTGGCTAAAGCACCTGTGAGTCGGTAGGTAATATCTATGGTGGGGAATTTACTGTAAATCCAAGGTGTTTGGGAAGCTGCACCAACGCGGATGATCCGATCTACTCTAAAGGCTGAGTTTTGTTCCACATTGGGTCTAGTGGGAATATGGCGACTAAACCAGTCTGGAACTAAGGCAAATAAATATAGTGAACCATCATGCAATCTCAATTCTGATTTGTCTACGTCCCAGTGTCTTTCTTCACCCTTGCTGTTGCAATACCAAATGACAAAGCGGCGTTTTTGTTGTAGGCGTTGTTGTAATTCTTGTAAAACGGCATCTAAATTTTCTTCGCTATAGTTAGCTGGAGGATGAAAATCTGCTGCTAAATTGGGGATGTTGGTTTTGTTGAAGTTCCCAATGCGCCAGATGTGACCAGCTTGAGCCGTAAAACCCATGTCTGAAAGCAATTCTGCTGCCATTGCTAAGGCTTGTTGCTGTTCTGTTGACAAAATCACTGGAAATTTCGATTCTATCAACTCATAGGGACGATTGGGCGCGCTTTTGATGTCAAATCCAGAGTCTCTGAGTTTAGTAATGGTGCGAGCAATTTTTTGGGATAAATCTCCGGCTGCAAAACCGCGATCGCCTAATGCAATAATTAATTCTGCTTTCTTGTGTGGTTTTTGCGCCAGTAGTTTCAATATCTCTAAAGCAAACCCCAATTGGTTAGAGTTAATATCATTTTTTGATACCATCTCTATTTTTTTGTGTATTAGACTTGTGACAACATACACCACAAGCTTAACGTGAAAATTAAATTACTGCCCCTCTATTCCCAACTTAACCCAGGAGTTGGGGCTTGTCCTCTTGGTTGTACGGAGACTTGCCAAGTCAAAAAGCAAGCTCCTAATTTTGGACAGGGTTCTGCTTGTCCTTTATCTTCCCACCAAGCCGAAACTTATGCCGCCGTTCTCAAAGGAGAATCGGAAGTTATCTTTAACACTTCAGCCACAGGTGATGGTAAATCTCTAGCAGCTTATTTGGCGGGTTTACTTAACCTTGATTTGCGAGTCATTGGACTGTACCCGACTATTGAATTAGTCACAGACCAACAAAAGCAAGTTTTCGGCTATTATGAACAGTTTAACCCACAAGGACAGTCATTGATTGACATTCTTTATGGTGCTGAGTTAGCCCGCAGGGTAGAGCAAGGACAAAAAGGTAACAAATTTAAGGAATTACTGCTGACATTTAAGCAAAAACACGTTATCTTGACTAATCCCGATATTTTTCATTTAGTAGCGCATTTTCGCTATCTCAACCCTGCTTATAATCGGGCAGAGTTACCGATTACTTTGGCTAGAAATCTCGATTTATACATTGCTGATGAGTTTCATATTTTTGGTGTGCATCAAGAAGCCGCAATTCTCAACAGTATGCTATTAATTCGTCATAATCGCCCGAAAAAGCGTCCGATGCGTTTCTTGTTTACTTCTGCGACTCCTAAGCCAGAGTTTATGAAAATTCTCAAAACTGCTGGTTTTAAGGTGACGGAGGTGTCAGGAAATTATCAAAGTGAGTCTACACCTGGATTTCGGCAAATATGCCAAGCTGTTAATTTGGAGTTTGTCCAGTTAGACCAAGATACTGATTCTTTAAGCTGGTTAACAAAAGAAGCTGAAAATATTCGCACCCTTTTAGAAGCCGAAGGAAGGGGACGGGGGCTAATTATTCTCAACTCCGTCGCCTTGGTAAGTCGGGCTGTGCGTCAACTCCAGGCTTTACTTCCTGATGTGATTGTGAGGGAAGTTAGCGGACGAATTGACCGACAAGAAAGGGCGATAACCCAAGGTGATTTAGAAAATGCAACCCAATCAGTTTTAGTGGTGGGAACTTCTGCGGTTGATGTGGGTGTAGATTTTAAGATTCATTTGCTGATTTTTGAGGCGAGTGATTCTGCTACTTTTATTCAACGCCTCGGTCGTCTCGGTCGTCATGCTGGTTTTTCAGCTTACCAAGCTTTTGTATTATTACCTAACCGTACTCCTTGGATTATGGCGAGACTGAAAGAGAAGTTAGCAGATAAAGAAGAATCCAGTCGTCTGGAGTTCCGCGAAATTATTACCGAAGCCTTCGATCCTCCCAAAGAGTTTGAACGATACCGCGAATATTGGGGCGCACTCCAAGCCCAAGGTTTGTTAATTAGTATGAGTCCCAAAACAACAGGAGTCATGCAACCCCTACAAACCAGCATGGCGGAAGATTTGCGGCGGGTTTATGGAGAACAATTAGATAAAAAACGCGGACATTGGTTTAACTTGGGGAATGATTCCACGGGGAAAGCTATCCAAGAAGAACTATTGAGATTTCGGGGAGGTTCAGATTTACAAGCTGCTGTTTGGGATGAAGGACGCTTTTATACTTACGATTTGCTGAGATTGTTACCCTATGCAGAAGTGGAAATCATTAATAGAGAAGAATTTATCCAAGCTGCACAACAAGCCAACCATCCCGCCACAGAATTTCCAGAGAAATATATTCAAACTTATCTAAAAGTCCAACGTTGGTCTGATCAAAGATTCCCCATCAGATTAGAATGCGATCGCGGTACAGATGAACTCAAACAATGTACCCTTTCCCTCATCGATAGACTTAGCATCGCCGGACACCCCCAAGCAGAAGTCGGTCGCTGTCTCCGTAAACAAAAACTCCTCACCTTCCTAGTCCAAGTCAATCGCACCCCAGATACCAGCCATTGGGACATTAGCCGCGCCCTACACCTCAACCCCACCTTCGGACTATATCGACTAACAGACGCTGACGAACAAAGCCACGCCTGCGCCTTCAACCAAGATGCACTCCTTCTAGAAGCCCTCAAATGGAGGATTCCCAAATGCGATCGCACAAAACCCTACATCTTTTAATTTTGAATTTTGAATTGATTCATGCTCACACTACTACAAACCCTACTCATAGAAACCCTCCCATCCGACACCGACCCAATTTTACAAACCTTCATCCAAACCATTCTCCCCGCAATGGAAAGAGAATTTGGATTAATTCCCGCAATGGGAGGGTCAGAAACAGCCCACTATCAAACCCTCATCAAACAGGGCGATCGCTATGCAAATGAAAACGCTAAACGCTGGGCTACAAAACCCGACCAAAGCCTCTTAGTTCACGTCCTCAATGGACTATTAACAGCCTGGAATCTCAGCCTTTATTTACCCCAACACCGACAACTCAAAGAAGCCGAAAAACGCTTACTATGCTTAGGTTTAACCCTACACGACTACAACAAATATGTACGGGGTCAAGGCGAAGAACAACCACCACCAAAAGCCCACGAAATTGATGCAATCATTAACTTATGCCGTGAATTAGGCGAAAAACTAGACTTTCAACTGTTTTGGGATCAATGGCAAGATTATTTACTAGAAATTGCCTATCTCGCCCAAAATACTCAATTTAGCGTTGATAGTAACTCGATTCTTTCTAACTGGGAGAACGATGAACGCCAATTTACTCTAGATGACCGTCGTTTGAATGATGTCTTACGTCACCTATTAGCCTTTGGTGATGTGGCAGTTCACATGGGCGACCCCGCAGAGGTTGTCACCACCACAAAAGGCGATCGCCTCCAAGATCATCTCGACTGGCTCAACATTCCCCAAAAATTGGTTTACCATCGCCTGCGGGATTGTCGGGGTTTAATTACCAACCAAATTCATAACGCCGTCGTCAATTTTGCCCGTCAGTTGGGATGGAATCCGATTCTTTATTTTGCTCAGGGTGCAGTATATCTCACTCCCACGGATGTAATCACACCCGACTTAGCAGATATTCAAACGGCTGTGTGGGAAAGTCTGATTCGAGGCGATGAAGACAACAATCAACTAGGATTAGCCGCATACTTCCAACGCGGTGATGTGGGTTTTGTTCGTGATGGGAAGGGAATGAAAATTGCTCCCCAGACTTTAGAGTTGTTTACCCCTGCTGACTTGATTCGTCTACTTCCTAGCGTCGTACAAATCAAAGTCGCCAATGTCAAATCTCCAGCTACACCCAAGCGGTTAGAAAAATTAACTCTCACGGATGCAGAAAAAACCTTTTTATTACAAGGTGCAGATATTCGGGCTGATAGATTAGCCGAGTTGATTATCTTGGCACAACGAGAATTTTTTGAAGGTAGTCAAGACTACATACCTTGGATGCTGTCAGCTTTGGAATTGCAAGGCACAATATCACCAGAACAAACACAGGTACAATCAGGGGGTGTAAATTATGGCTGGTATCAAGCCGCAGCCCATTACATAGCAACTCACGCCACCTTAGACGAGGGACAGGTAAAAGACTTTTTAGGAAAATTAAGCGATCGCCTCGCTACTTGGGCAGAGCAAAATAATTTACTCAAAGCCAATAGTAGTCCTACTTATGAGGCTTTTATTCACTACTTAGCTCAATATTTGGAGGTTTATCCCTCTAATCAGCCAGCAGTTGAGTTTGCTAATGAACTAAATACATATTCTTTAGCAAAAGTCAATAATCAAGCCATTTGTTCTTTAAGTGCAGGCGATCCTGATGCTGAGGATCAACTAGATACTGTCGTCCTATTCAAACCCCAACAATACAGCAACAAAAACGCCTTGGGAGGAGGACGCATTAAACGGGGTATTTCTAAAATCTGGTCATTAGAAATGCTGATGCGTCAAGCCTTTTGGACTGGTGCGTCGGGAAAATTAGAAGAACAACAGCCTGTATTTTTATATATCTTCCCGGCTTACGTCTACTCACCCCAAGTTGCTGTCGCAGTGCGGCGACTGGTGAAGGAACTCAAACGCGTCAACCTGTGGGAAGTCCGCAAACATTGGTTAGATGGGGGGATGCAATATAGCGGACTGCAAACTTTGTCTTGGCGGGATGAGGCGGAAATCGGTAGATATGGTGATAGTTACTCCCGTGCAGACTTGCCATTTATGGCAATGACTTATACCACTACCAGGGGTAAAACTACTACAGATGCTTGGGTAGAACCGAGTTTTTTAGCCTTAGCATTACCTACACTTTTAGGTGTGAAAGTAGTTGCTACAAGTAGTCCTGACCCACTTTACGCCAGCGACCAAGAATTTGTAGAGTCAGCCAAACTAGACGGGGCGGCGGGATTTTGGCAAATATTAGGTATAAATCAAAACCTACGATTGCAGGATTTAGCACCAGCCTTAGAACGGCTATTGATAGCTTACAGCATTCATTTAGAGTTTCGCAGTTCCCCACCGGATGCACGTTGGCAAGCCTTGAATGGGACAGCCAGAGATTTAGCCACCGATGTATTAAATGTATTTGCGATCGCTAATGAAGGAATCCGCGAAAACAAACGAGAACCAAGCCCAGAAGATGTTAAACGTATTTGGAAATATGCCCAACTCTGGATAACAGGAGATCAAAAGATGACCGAAAAATTGCAATTAATTGAACGCTTGGTAAAAGAGTATCGCCAATTTTATCAAGTGAATGTTGGGGAATCTAGTCATGCAGTTTTACTCCCACTGGCGAAAGCTTTGGAAGTAATTTTGACAGTTCCCGAACAGATAGCGAGAGAAGACGTAATTTTGCAAGCGGCGGGACAACTCAATGATGCACTAGAACGACAAGAAGTTTATAAACGCCCGTTTTTAATGGATAAATCCGTCGATATTTCCACACGTAAAGCCCAGGAATTAGCAGCAATTCATACCTTTATGACAACCTGCGTAGATGAATTATTCTTGGGACTTTATAAAGGCGATCGCGCTTTACTCCAAGAAAACCGCAACCGCATTAAATCCGGTGCTGAATTTGCTTATCGCTTGTTAGCTGCACAAGAAAAACAAACCGAAAAAACACAAACTAAAGGAGAAAAATAAATGACTATTCTTAACACCATAAAACCAGAATTTCAAACAGCTTTCCCCCGTTTAGCATCTGGCAAATACGTTCACTTTTTAATGGTGCGTCACAGTCAATCCTTCCCCGTATTTCAAACCGATGGCGTTTTGAATACAGCCCGCACCCAAGCAGGAATTACTACCCAAGAAGCCATCAGTCGCTTAGTCATGTTCAAGCGTAAGCAAGTAAGTCCTGAGCGATTAGTTGGTAGGGAGCTTTTACGCTCGTTGAATCTCATAGACTCAGAAGACAAGAAAGTTGAAAACTTTTGTAGATACGGTGCAGAACAGTTTTGCGGGAAATGTCCAGACTGTGTAATCTATGGTTTTGCTGTTGGTGATAGTGGTTCAGAACGCTCAAAAGTTTACTCTGATTCTGCGTTTTCTCTCAGTGTATATCAAGAATCTCACAAGAGTTTTACTTTTAATTCTTTAAGTGAATCAGGAACAATGATGTTAGATTATGATGACCCTAAAAGGAGCGAAAGTAATAAAGTACGTTCATCAATCAATGAACTGGATCATATATTACCAGAAATTACCTTTCCCACAGTAGAAACCCTCCGCGACCCCACCTATGAAGGCTTTTTATATGTGTTAGGAAACCTGATGCGGACTCGTCGCTACGGCGCACAAGAATCAAGAACAGGGACAATGGCAAATCATATCATTGGCATTGCCTTATGTGATGGCGAAATATTCAGTAACCTCCACTTTACCCAAGCCTTGTATGATGCCTTAAAACCAGATATTAACGCCCCAATTGCCGACATTCTCAACAAAGCCACAGAAGTGACAACCAACTTACTCAACCAAGAACCCATTCGGAAAACTCAAGTCATTACCGGTTCTCAATTACATGATTTATTGAGTGAAGTCGCAACCATTTATCAAGATGAAACTCAATTACGGGATACACTGAATACTTTGTATCAACAAACCAAAGTTTACGCAGAAACCTACGGCGCGATCGCAGGTAAGAAAGGGAAAGGGAAATAAGGCAGGGGGGCAGGGAGCAGGGGGGGCAGGGGGGGCAGGGGGAGCAGGGGGGGCAGGGGGAGCAGGGGGAGCAGGGGGAGCAGGGGGAGCAGGGGGAGAAAAATACAATGCCCTATGCCCAATGCCCTATGCCCAATGCCCCATGCCCAATGCCCAATTCGCAACCAAGAGAGCTAACAATGATAATTTACGAATGCAAACTAACCCTCCACGACAATGTATTTTTTGCGACTCGTGAAATGGGGATTCTCTATGAAACCGAAAAATATCTGCACAATTGGGCGTTGAGTTTTGCTTTCTTTGAAGCAGAGTATATCCCAAAACCTTATCGACTTAAAGGGGCGATCGCTCAAAAACCTAGTTATTTAGACGCAAGTCAAGAGCAAAATCTGTTACATCTCAACCAAGCAGGAATTTATGTTTTTCCCGCTTTACCTGTGGTTTGGTCTTATCAAGTCAATACCTTCAAAGCCGCACAAGTCGCCTACTATGGTAAATCTGTGCAGTTCGGTGGCGATGGTGCGAAACGTAATTATCCCATTAATTACGGTCGTGCTAAGGAATTAGCCGTAGGTAGTCGGTATAAAACCTATATTATCGCTAGTGCAGATGTGATAATTCCCCATTGGGTAAGATTGGGTAAATGGTCGGCGAAGGTACAAGTTGAAACCACAAAAATTACAGAATGGAAGGAACGCTCTGGACAATATATCAGTAAGCATCCCTTAAATCCCTTAGACTTACCCCCATCATCCAGACTACTACTTTACAACCGCATTGTCATGCCTCCTGTAAGTTTAGTTAGTCAAGCGCAACTGACTGGCGACTATTGGGAATTACCTGATAAAACCTGTTTACCTGCTGGAGTCTCCTATGGTGCTGGAACTGATATCATCACCGCCTAAATCCACTAGTCTATATGCTGTGGTAATTCAACTGGGTGCGACTTCGGGAAAAATTATCCCTGCTAGTCTGGGGAGAGCAATTCATGCTCAGGTTATGGACTGGCTGAGATTAGCAGATCCGCAAACCGCAGATATTATCCACCGCGCACAAGTTTCACCCTTTAGTGTTTCCGGCTTGATGGGATACCGTCGTCAACCCCGAACCAAACCAGGCGATGATTTTATTTTTCGCATCGGTTTGCTAGATGGAGATTTGATTGAGCCATTATTAAAAGGTATAGAACTTTGGCACAGTGAACGACTCAATTTGGGTGAATGTCAGTTTGTCTTACGCGGTTTTTATACTTTACCTGGTACTCATCCTTTAGCAGATATTTCTGATTACAACACACTAGCAAATATAGACAACATCTCTGAAGAAATCACACTAAAATTTCTGTCTCCGACTAGTTTTAAGCAAGCTAAAAAAGTACAACCTTTTCCCTTACCAGAGTTAGTATTTGATAATTTGTGGCGACGTTGGAATACTTTTGCACCCCCAGAATTAAAGTTTCCGGCTGTAGAATGGAATGCTCAAATTGCAGCTTTTGAACTGAAAACCTATGCTTTAAAGTTAGAAGCTAGCGCAGAAATTGGGGCTGAAGGTTGGGTGAAATATCAGTTTTTAGAGCCAGAAGCAGCGAGAATTGCGACAGTATTAGCTAATTTCGCCAGCTTCGCCGGTGTCGGACGTAAAACCGCGATGGGGATGGGACAGGTATCAATTCAAAATTCAAAATTCAAAATTCAAAATTAAGAAATTTAGATTTATATTGACTATGCGCTTATGACAGAAGACTACTTGCCCCTAGCGTATCTTAACGCTTGGGAATATTGTCCACGCCGATTTTATTTGGAATATGTGTTGGGTGAAATGGAAGACAATGAACATATTATTTTAGGTCGCCATATTCACCGCAATGTGAATGAAGAAACCACATTTCAAGAGGGAGAAACCCTAATTCATCAACAACAATGGGTGTGGAGCGATCGCCTAAAAGTTGCTGGTATTATTGATGCTGTGGAAGAATGCGACGGTCAACTTATCCCAGTGGAATACAAAAAAGGCAAGATGGCACAGCATCTTAACGATCATTTTCAACTGTGTGCAGCCGCTTTGTGTTTAGAGGAACGCACTGGACACACTATTACCTATGGTGAAATATTCTATCACGCTAACCGCAAAAGACAGACAGTAGCATTCACCCCAGAACTCCGGCAAATGACAGAACAGGCAATTTTACTAGCTCAACTTGCTGCCTATAAAGCTATGCCTGCACCAATTGACCACACCAAGAAATGTAAATCATGTAGTTTACAAAATATTTGTCTACCTGTTGAAGTTAGGCAATTACAAAAATCCCATCTCTCCACAAGCGACGATTTTTAACCTCATTCACCAACTATTTCACATCTAATATATGCCTATCCTCTACGTCACTCAAGCTGATGCTGTTTTGAGCAAGAATTATGAAGCCTTTAATATTGCTCTCAAACAAGAAGATGGTTCTTGGAAAAAACAAAGTGTCCCAGCACAAACTGTAGAACAAGTAGTGTTAATGGGAAATCCCCAAGTTACAGGGGATGCTCTGATGTATGCTTTAGAATTGGGAATGCCAGTGCATTACCTATCTCACTTTGGTAAATATCTTGGGTCTGCACTTCCTGGTTCTTCCCGTAATGGTCAACTCCGATTAGCTCAGTATCAGGTATATCATGATCCTGTGCGGCGGTTGGAACTGGTGCAAACAATAGTAGCGGCTAAAATTCACAATCAATATCAAGTTTTGTACCGCCAAAATCAACGGGATAACCCCCTAAAAGAACGTAAAAATCAAGTTAAAAACCAGAAAACCATAGACCAAGTGAGAGGTATTGAAGGGTTAGCCGCCAAAGAATATTTTGCTTGCTGGCCGGATATGGTAGGAAAACAGTGGACTTTTAACGGCAGAAATCGCCGTCCACCCACAGATCCCGTCAATTCACTCCTCAGTTTCGCCTATGGTTTGTTGCGAGTGCAAGTAACTGCGGCTGTTCATGTCACCGGTTTAGATCCATATATAGGATACCTCCACGAAGTACATCACGGTCAGCCTGCAATGGTACTCGATTTAATGGAAGAGTTCCGAGCTTTAATTGCCGATAATATTGTGCTGACTGTATTACATAAACGCGAAATTCAACCGCAAGATTTTGATGAAAGTTTAGGTGCTTATCGGCTGAAAGAAGCTGCTAAAAAATCATTTTTGCAAGCCTTTGAACGCAAAATGAAGGATGAGTTTAAGCATCCTGTTTTTGAATATCGATGCACTTATCGCCGCGCCATAGAATTACAAGCCAGGTTACTCAGTCGTCATTTGCAAGAAGGAATTCCCTATAAAGCCTTGGCTTTACGTTAAGTAGAGCGACTAGAAAAAACCAAACTATATTCAGCAATGCAAAAATCCTAAGATTCAGTTTGTAGTAAGGACTTTAGTCCTTTTCTATTCGCGCAGCCTCTCGGAGAGAACTAAAGTTCTCACTACAAACCTTTCATTGTTTACCTTGTTCTACTTAATTATGACCAAACTATTTTATCTGATCATTTACGACCTGCCAGACAATAAAGCAGCAAATAAACGCCGCACGCGGTTGCATAAAATGCTTTCTGGTTACGGCAAATGGACGCAATACAGTGTATTTGAGTGTTTTTTAACAGCAGTCCAATTTGCTACACTACAAACAAAAGTCGAAAAACTCATCAAACCTGAAGAGGATTCTGTACGAATATACGTACTCGATGCGGGCGCAGTGAAAAGAACTATTACATATGGTTCAGAAATACCTCGACAAGAACAAGTTATAGTCTTATGATGGGTTTATTAACTTGATGTTTGACCAGTCGAAGCGGGGTCAAAAACCCCAGTGATTCGTCAAAATCGCCAGAACCTTGACAACATAATAATTACAGCGTTTCGATAGTTCGGGAAGTTGCGAATTACTCGCAATAAGGTGGGCTGAAATCGACCTAATTTTGCGACTCGTCAAAATGCTTCCCAGGAAGCTTGCTCTATATAAGTTTCAGTACCGAGCAGTTTCCATCAACCTTTTCCCCGCAAGGGGACTGAAACCTGAATAGTTCATGCTATTAAGTGAAAAGTTTTATTTGGAAGTTTCCATCAACCTTTTCCCCGCAAGGGGACTGAAACCTTTGAATTCTTGAACTCTAGACTTGAGCCGTTTTAGTTTCCATCAACCTTTTCCCCGCAAGGGGACTGAAACTTTACCCAGGCGATTGATGCTGTTTATGAGGAAAAAGTTTCCATCAACCTTTTCCCCGCAAGGGGACTGAAACGTTGCATCTGTTTCAGTTTCTAGAATGCTGTAAGGTAAGTTTCCATCAACCTTTTCCCCGCAAGGGGACTGAAACGAGTAGACTTTGTAACTGGAGAATTACAACTAACCTCAGAAGTTTCCATCAACCTTTTCCCCGCAAGGGGACTGAAACATCACTCAAGAAATCTTTGTTTAGCCACCAAATCCAAGGCGCGTGTTTCCATCAACCTTTTCCCCGCAAGGGGACTGAAACTTCTTGATCTCTGGTTTTGTTCGTTATAGCTTTGGACTGTTTCCATCAACCTTTTCCCCGCAAGGGGACTGAAACCTACCTGAAGCCAACTGGATAGTAGCAGATGCACTGTTTCCATCAACCTTTTCCCCGCAAGGGGACTGAAACACGTACAAACGCTTCCATTAACTACGAAGCATACTCGTTTCCATCAACCTTTTCCCCGCAAGGGGACTGAAACCCCTATGCAACCCGGCAATCTACCTTGCCCAATAGTTTCCATCAACCTTTTCCCCGCAAGGGGACTGAAACGTTTCTTTAGAGTCATCTAAAGCAGTTTCAGATAAATCGCGTTTCCATCAACCTTTTCCCCGCAAGGGGACTGAAACTCTCACTGGACTCCGCCACCATGCAGAGATCCCAAGGTTTCCATCAACCTTTTCCCCGCAAGGGGACTGAAACATCCCTTTGAATACGGAAAGTCTGATAGATATGTATTGTTTCCATCAACCTTTTCCCCGCAAGGGGACTGAAACCTCCCTACGATATTGTCGTCAGACGCAAAGGACACAGTTTCCATCAACCTTTTCCCCGCAAGGGGACTGAAACCTCTTTTCCTCCTTCCAACTCTTTGCCTTCCGTCCAGTTTCCATCAACCTTTTCCCCGCAAGGGGACTGAAACAGGAATTAACGTTAGCTACTTTATTTGGCAAAATGTGTTTCCATCAACCTTTTCCCCGCAAGGGGACTGAAACACTATTTGAGGACTGCTGGCTACAGCGAAAGCGATCCGTTTCCATCAACCTTTTCCCCGCAAGGGGAATAAAACCAATCCTTGACTAGATGTTATCTCCGAGAAAAATTGCATTTTTGCGGTAGAGTTGCAATTTATGACACCCATCTGCAAAAATGAGAAGAATATGAAAAATATCTAGTAACAAAACTACTGCCTGTGAAACTTGACTCTGCACCTGTAATCCTAACTGGCGTATCTGCGTCTAAGAACCAGCCAGCATTAACAATGACTACCGAATCTAGCACAATGGAAACGATTCAGCCTGTAGTTAGTGCTGAGAGCCAGAAAAAACAAGATTCACCACTTATTGTTTTCGCTACTACTTTTATTACGATTTTTCTCGCGGAAATTGGCGATAAAACCCAACTCTCAACTTTATTAATGAGTGCAGAATCCCATGCACCTTGGGTAGTATTTCTCGGTTCTGCATCTGCACTGATTACCACCAGCTTATTAGGCGTATTGTTAGGTAGTTGGATTTCTAAAAAATTCAGTCCCAAAATTCTAGACAAATCAGCCGGAATCATGCTGCTTTTCGTCTCCGTCATGCTGTTCTGGGATGTATTACAAGGTTAATCTTTCCCATTCCCCATTCCCTATCCCCCCTTCCCCAATATTATGGATTGGCATCTTTTAGGACTGAGTTTTATTACAGTATTTATTTCCGAGTTAGGCGACAAAAGCCAACTAGCGGCGATCGCACTTTCTGGGCGTGGTCAATCTGTGCGTGCGGTTTTCTTTGGGAGTGCGGCGGCGTTACTCTTGGCTAGTTTCTTGGGTGCATTAGCTGGGGGTGCAGTTGCAGAGGTACTCCCCACCCGTTTATTAAAAGCGATCGCGGCTGTAGGTTTTGCGGTTCTGGCTGTGCGGCTATTATTCTTTAATAATGAAGAATCGTCAGATACTGAGCAGACTCCTGAAAATCTGTAGCTGTAATGCTAATTCCCCAACTTGCGACACCCCGCTTAATTTTACGGGCATTTAAACAGCAAGACTTCGACGCTTACGCCGATATGTGCGGAGATTCCGAAGTGATGCGTTATATCGGCTATGGTAAACCTTTATCCCGTGAGGAATCATGGCGCAATCTAGCAATGATGCTGGGACATTGGCAATTGCGGGGTTATGGAATGTGGGCGGTTGAGGAAAAATCCAGTGGCGAAATGATTGGTAGAATCGGCTATTGGCAACCGGAAGACTGGCCGGGACTAGAAATTGGCTGGTCTTTGCGGCGACAATTTTGGGGTTTGGGCTATGCTACCGAAGGTGCAAAGGCGGCGATGGCTTACGGCTTTGAAAATTGGGGAATAACCCAGTTAATCAGCTTAATTCGTCCTGAAAATCAAGCCTCTAGACGGGTAGCGGAAAAAATAGGCGAAAAGTTGCAGAGTTCGATTACTCTTCTGGGTGGAGAAGCTTTACTTTACAGCATTAACAAGGAAGATTTTCACAAAATATAGGTATTTAAGCCCCCAGATGTTCTTTCTTAAGTAGAACGACTTGAAAAAACCAAACTATGTGAAGTAATGTAAAAAGATTGGTATCTAGTTTGTAGTAAGGACTTCAGTCCTTATTAGAGGACTAAAGTCCTCACTACAAACCTTGAATTATCTACACCGTTCTACTTAATCAATGACTGCTAACACAGACTTGGGTAGTAATTTATCTTTAAACCAAATAATTCTGGCTGGCACATTATCTAATTTAATACCGGCTTTTTCTAAATTCAATCTTTCGGAAATAGCCAAAATTAAGTTATCACAACCAGAACGCCGCACTTGAGAAAACTTTTTCTGTAAATATTCTGGTCGCCAATATCCAACTATTTCTAATAAAAATTCCCGTCCATCGGGATGCACTAAGCGAAAATCGGGAATCATCACACTCCCAGGAATAGGGATTAAATCAACTTCTCTCTCTAATACCCAGTCGGTTTTCATCGCATCCCATTTATCAGCGAAGGATGCTTCTAACATACTGTCGTAGGGCTTACCTTTGGAGTAATGGGAAACTAAACCACATTCAGAATTCAGGGTAAATCTGCCAGTCCGCCAAGTATCTGTATAAACATCACGGGTTTGTAAGGTGGCGGCGAGACTCCATTTGGTAACATGAAGTAAGGCGGGAATTAATTTAGCGATCGCTAATCCGTAGCGTGTACTCGGAGTAAATAAACTCGTCGGCCCGTCTACCGTAATTGTAAAGCCGTGGTCAGCATCACCTTCGATATAAGCCATTAATTGAAACAATTTCAAATAGCGAAATAGCAGCTTATATTCTCCTGGAACATTGCGATGGGCATTTAATATTAATTTACTCGCTTTATAAAATATCCCCTGCACTTGCGATAAATTATATCGATTAATTAAATCTACACCTGTAGGTGTGTCAAAGTTGGTGAGGATTCTATTTTCAACTAAGTCAGCATAGAGTCCATCATGGACTTGTTGCGGTAAGATTTCCCGTTCTAATTCTTGGGTTAATTCATCGGCAATTTTCACCAATGTCATTTGAGTTGATTCTCGACTCGGTGGAGATTTCGCTGCTAAGGCGAACACCCTTTCTCTTAACATTGGTGGTTCTAGGGGACTTACTACTTCAAAAGTACAAAAATTGCTTTTAATAATGTAAGCTAAACCCCGCTTGACTCGATAATCTGTAGCATCACCTTCTAAGTCTAAAAGTTGACGCTCAAGTTCACCTTGAGTTTTACCCAAAGCTGACTGAAAACAATTGATTAACTCGTTAGCTAACTCTAAATTTTTCGTGTCAATTTTCAGTCTCTTGGGAATGATTTCTTCGCCGTTTAGACGGTGGCTGAGTAGTTCTGTAGGTAGCATTTCCCTGGTTATTCTCTGGTGATTTATCGACTACATAATTAATTTCTAATTGTTCGGCAGCTTTAGCGACTTCTCCCTTACCACTGCCGTAAACTACTTTTAAATTCGCTTTTTTATCTTCACCCCGTCGCCTTGCTGATGTATTTTCTTCGCTGGTATCTTCGGCTATAACTTCGTACAGAATTGCTTGTTTATCTGCAATATTTCCCTTCCGTAAAACTCTCCCCAAGCGTTGAATATATTCTCTAGTTGAACCAGTCCCCGATAAAATAATCGCCACGGAAGCGGCGGGAACGTCAACACCTTCATTTAAAACATGGGAAGCCACCAAGGTATTATATTCACCTTCCCGAAATTTAGTTAAAATTTCATGGCGTTCTTTAACTGCGGTTTGATGGGTAATGGCGGGAATTAATAAGTCTTGGGAAATTTTGTAAACTGTGGCATTATCAGCCGTAAAAATTAAAATTCTTTCGGGATAATGTTTGGCGAGTAAATTAGCTAAAATGCGTAACTTACCATCAGTGCCGAGAGCAATTTCTTTGGCTTCGCGGTGTGCTAACATGGCTCTACGTCCAGATTGCGATCGCGCGCTCATCTGCACAAACATTTGCCAACCTTGAATACTTCCCAAAGAAATCTTTGCTTGACGCAAAAAATCATTGCGAATTTGAACTAATTCATTGTATCTTTCCCGTTCATGCTGTGATAATTTCACCTTAATCTGCACTATTTCGTGTTCTGCTAACGCCTTCCCAGCTAAATCTTCGGCACGTTTGCGATAAACTTCTTGCCCAATTAAAATATTTAAATCTGCGTGTTTCCCATCGGTGCGTTCTGGCGTGGCTGAGAGTCCTAAACGATAGGGTGCGATCGCATATTCGGCAATGACGCGGTTAAAATCTGTAGGTAAGTGATGGCACTCATCAAAAACAATCAAAGCATATTTATTCCCCAAAGCTTCGGCGTGAATGGCTGCACTGTCATAGGTGGCGACTAAAATCGGCGTTTTATCCCGCGAACCACCCCCCAATAAACCCACCTCCGCATCAGGAAACGCCGATACCAAATGAGCATACCACTGGTGCATTAAATCTAGAGTCGGCACAACAATTAGAGTCGTGCGGGGTGTAGACTGCATCGCCATTTGCGCCAAATAAGTCTTCCCCGCCGCCGTAGGTAAAACAACTACCCCCTGTCTTCCCGCCAGTTTCCAAGCTGCTAAAGCTTCACTTTGATGGGGATAAGGTTGCATTTCTAGACTCGCTACCAAGTCCACAGGATAAAATTCTTTAGCTTCATCGATAAAGTCAACATCTTCCGCTTGCAGTGCTTCCACCACAGCACGATATTTCATTCCTGGAATGCGGAATTTTTCGACTCTATCATCCCAAGTAGCATAATCCATCCAAGCTTTACCCCGTGGTGGTGGATGTAAAATTAATGTGCCGCGATCAAACGTTAAGGTGGGAATACGAGCCATTAGACATTGGTAATCATACACTGAGGACTGCAAGCATTTTACATCGCCACCACGCAAAACCTTATATCTCTCTAGTCATTAGTCATTAGTCATTAGTCATTAGTCAACACTCAGCACTCAGCACTCACCACTCAGCACTCACCACTCACCACTCACCACTCAACACTCAGCACTCAGCACTCAGCACTCACTACTCACTACTCAGCACTCACCACTCAGCACTCACTACTCAGCACTCAGCACTCAGCACTCACCACTCACCACTCACTACTCAGCACTCAACACTCACCACTCACCACTCACCACTCACCACTCACCACTCAACACTCAACACTCACCACTCACCACTCACTACTCACTACTCACCACTCAGCACTCACCACTCAGCACTCATTACTCAGCACTCAGCACTCACCACTCCTGATTCAGCCTTTAGACAGATTTACAAAGAAGAACGTCAAATTGGCATTTAATCTATGCAAAATTAGTGTGGAGCGATCGCATTTTCTCACCTATTTTGGGAATAATGCTCTAGCTAGAGGCACAAAGGAGAGGCCACCTTGAAAGGAATACGCCCCAGGTTTTTATCCTACACAGTGGCATTTTTGACTGTCAGTGTTGCTTTATTGCTGACGTTCATCTTCAAACAACTTTTAACACCAACTATTTTTTTACTATTTTTTGCCGCCGTAGCTATTAGTTCTTGGTACGGTGGACTTCAGTCAGGACTACTAACAACTTTATTATCTGCCTTTAGCATCGATTTCTTTTTCCTCGACCCCAAATTTTCCCTATATGTCAACAATTTAGATAGCAAGTTACGTTTATCTTTATTTGTATTAGTTTCAACGCTAATTGGTTGGTTGAACTCCGAGCTAGGTACTTCTAAGCGGAGATTAGAATTTACTAATCAGCAGCTACAAGAAAGTGAAGCAAAATTTAGAAGGTTAGTAGACTCTAATATTATCGGGGTGATTGTTGCTGATCTGAATGGGCTAGTTCTAGAGGCTAATGATGCTTTCTTAAGGATAGTAGGCTATACACAAGAGGATTTACACAAAAGCAGAGTTAATTGGCTACAAATTACACCGCCGGAATATTTGGCACAAAGCGATCGCGCGATCGCTACACTCAAAACTACAGGTGTATGTCACAATCTAGAAACTGAATACATCCGTAAAGATGGTAGTCGAGTATACGTAATAGTAGGCTTTGCCTTATTAGAACGCTCACACAATCAAGTAGTCGGATTTGTACTAGATATCAGCGAACGGATTTTAGCAAAACAAGCCCTCCAAGCCAGTGAAGCCAGACTCAGGAAACTCACAGAAAAAGTCAGGGTAATTCCTTGGGAAGTAGATATCGCCCAAAATAAATTTACCTATGTGGGGCCACAAAGCGAAGAAATTTTAGGCTACCCTCCAAAAGACTGGTACTCAGACAATTTTTGGGATGAACACATACACCCAGAAGATCAAAATTGGGTGATTAAACATTGCCATGAATCATCACTGTCTTTAGATAACTATGAATTTGAATATAGGATGTTAGCGGCTGATGGCAGAGTTGTTTGGCTACATGACATCGTTAATGTTGTGCGTTCTGGCACAGAACCACGATTACTACATGGCTTTATGATTGACATTAGCGAACGCAAACAAGCAGAACAAGAACGCCAACAACTTTTAGAACGGGAAAAAGCCGCACGCACCGCCGCCGAAGTCGCCAACCGCATCAAAGACGAATTTCTTGCTATCCTATCCCATGAGTTGCGTACACCACTGAATGCTGTCTTAGGCTGGGTACAACTGCTGAGAAGTCGTCAATTTGATCAAATTACAACCGAGCGCGCCTTAGAAACCATAGAACGCAACACCAGAGTTTTAACCCAAATAATTCAAGACATTTTAGATGTATCCCAGATTATTCGGGGTCAAATGCGCCTGACAATTCAGCCATTAGACTTGACAAATATACTCAAGAATGAAATAGAAACTATTCAGCCTGCTGTCAATGCCAAAGAAATTTCCCTCCAGCACGAGTCAGAACCTAACATTGGCTCAGTTATGGGTGATATCAACCGCATACAGCAGATTATCTGGAATTTGCTCAGTAATGCTGTCAAATTTACTCCCAAAGGCGGTAAAGTCACAGTCAAACTCAGGCGTGTAGATTCTTCAGTGGAAATTCAGGTAAGTGACACAGGCTCAGGTATCGCCCCCGAATTCCTACCCCACGTATTCGAGCGATTTCGACAAGCCGATAGCTCTACAACGCGATCGCACGGCGGATTAGGATTAGGACTAGCGATCGTTCGTCACCTTGTAGAATTGCATGGCGGTAAAGTCTACGCCACCAGCCCAGGACTTGAGCAAGGAGCTACTTTTGTGGTAAACCTACCCATGAAAGCCATTGTTGAACCAATAAACCACAACCAACCAGAATTAAATCCCACCGAAACGGAGAATTTTAATCACTTACCCATACTCAAAGGTTTACGCGTCCTAGTTGTTGATGATGAACCAGACGCACAAAAATTAATCAGCACAATTTTAGAAGACTATGGCGCGCAAGTAATGACAGTCTCTTCTGCCCCCGAAGCCCTACAAGCCTTACCGCAATTTTATCCAGAAATTCTCATTAGCGATATTGGAATGCCTCAAACAGACGGTTATACACTCATTCGTCAACTGCGATCGCTCCCACAATCACAAAGCAGCACAATTCCAGCGATCGCACTAACAGCATATGCTAGACCAGAAGACCGTACCAAAGCACTGTCAGCAGGTTTCCAACTACACCTCCCCAAACCAGTCAATCCCGATGAGTTGGCATCTGTGGTTGCTAATTTAGCAGGCAGAACTTTTGATTGTTAACTGGGGATTGGGGACTGGGGACTTGTACTGAGCTTGTCGAAGTATTGGGGATTGGGGATTGGGGAGACAAGGTAGACAAGGTAGATAAGGTAGGAGATGAGAAAAACTATTCCCTATTCCCTATTCCCTATTCCCTATTCCCTATTCCCTATTCCCTGTTCCCTGTCCTCTAATGACTACCCAATACATCTACCTACACGGTTTTGCTTCCAGTCCCAAATCAGTGAAAGCACAAGATATCAGCGATCGCTTTACTCAAATACAAATTCCCCTGACTATTCCTGATCTCAATGCTGGGGACTTCTCAGAGTTAACCATCTCACGCCAAATTAAACAGGTTGTTACCACTTTTACCAGTGACTCTGTACCCGTTACCCTCATTGGTTCTAGTTTAGGAGGCTTGACTGCTGCCCACATAGCACAGCAGTATTTGCAAGTAGAACGCCTAGTGCTGCTAGCACCAGCTTTCGGCTTTTTATCGCATTGGTTAACCAAATTAGGCGAAGAAACCATACAGCGTTGGCAACAAGAAAAGTTTCTCATGGTTTATCACTATGGTGAAAAGCGATCGCTCCCTTTAAGCTACAATTTTGTAACAGATGCCACCCAATACTCCGAAACTCAATTGCAACGCCCCATTCCCACATTAATACTCCACGGCAAGCAAGATGAAGTCATTCCCATCACCGCCAGCCAAGATTTTATACAATCCCGTCCCTGGGCGAAGCTGATAGAACTAGACAGCGATCACGCCCTTGGTAATGTTACAGAAGAAATTTGGCAAGCCATTCAGGAATTTTGTCAATTATTTTAGGGATTGGGGACTGGGATTAGGGGAGGCAGGGGAGGCAGGGGAGGCAGGGGAGGCAGGGGAGGCAGGGGAAGCAGGGGAAGAAAAACTAATGACTATTGACTATTGACTGTTGACTAATGACTAATGACTAATGACTATTAACTAAAACTATGCTTCCTTTTATTCGTTCAGATTTAACTCAACTCAACGCTTACAAACCTCACCCTGGTAGCGATACCGCCGCCGCAGTCCCAACTCAGTTAGATCGTTTAGATACAAACGAAAGCCCCTATGATTTACCCACTGAGTTAAAACAAAAACTAGCTTGGACTTATCAAGAAGTCATTGAAACCAATCGTTACCCAGATGGGGGACATCAAGCCCTAAAAAATGCGATCGCTGAATATGTTAATGAATCATCTGGTGCTACCCCATCTCTATTTACTGCTGACCATATTTCTGTAGGTAATGGTTCAGATGAACTGATACGTTCTGTATTAATTGCTACTTGCTTGCGAGGAGAAGGTTCTATACTTGTGGCTAATCCCACCTTTTCCATGTATGGGATTATAGCTAAAACTTTAGGGATAAATGTAGTAGAAGTTACTAGAAATCCTGCGAACTTTGAAATTGATTTAACCGCAGCCCAAGCTGCAATAGAACAAACTCAAAACCCTCCCATTCGCGTAGTTTTCGTTGTTCATCCCAATTCACCCACGGCTAACCCCTTAACCACCAATGAATTAACTTGGTTAAAAGGTTTGAGTGAAAACATTTTAGTCGTAATTGATGAAGCGTATTTTGAATTTAGCCAAACGACTTTAGTTAATGAACTCGCACAACGTCCCAACTGGATAGTTTTACGCACCTTTTCTAAAGCCTTTCGCCTCGCAGCTATGCGTGTAGGCTATTGTATAGCTCATCCAGAAGCGATCGCCATTCTAGAAAAAGTCCGCCTACCCTACAATCTACCCAGTTTTACCCTAGCTGCGGCTCTCGTAGGCTTACAAAATCGGCAAATCTTGCTAGAGTCAATTCCCCAAACCCTCAATGAGCGTAGCAAACTAATTACAGCTTTATCTCAAAACCCAGCATTGCAAGTAATAGACAGTGCTGCCAACTTCATTTTCGTGCGTCTACAACCAGAAATTACCCAATCACAAAATATATCTTTAAAACATCTTCATCAAAACTTAAGAAACCAAGGTACTCTCATCCGAGAAATTAGCGGTGGACTAAGAATTACCATCGGTACCCCTGAAGAGAACGCCCGCACACTAAATCGTATTGGAGAGTATTTTAGTCAATAGTCAATAGTCAATAGTCAATAGTCAATAGTCAATAGTCAATAGTCATTACTCATTACTCATTACTCATTACTCATTACTCATTACTTCAACCTTGTCTCCCAATGACCAATGCCCAATGCCCAATGCCCAATGCCCAATGCCCAATCCCCAATGCCCAATCCCCAATGCCCAATGCCCAATGCCCAATGCCCAATCCCCAATCCCCAATCCCCAATCCCCAATCCCCAATCCCCAATCCCCAATCCCTATTCCCTATTCCCCCAACGCCTCACCATTCCCACTGTTTGAGGTAAAACTCCTACCAACAAAGCGAAAACCTCATCTGGCAAATTAGCAACTGCGTCCTGGGGAAAATATTGCTCAAACTGATCTAAGATTTTCTGCACGCGCTGCTGAGGTAGTGTATGTTCAGTAATCTGCTTGATCAGTCTAATCCACTGCCGTCGAATGAGATAGGCTTTCTGCCGTTCTTCATAGGATTCTGATGTGAGTAAAGACAAATTTCCTATAGGAATGACCATTTGGCAATCAGCATCATATTCACCTCCAACTGCTGCGCCTGGCCCGGCAAATTCAGCATGATAGCGTTTAATCAGAATTAAACCATTCCGCCTACGACTGTTGACGATTAAAACTTGGCCACTTTGTAGTAACGTCAAAACATCCGAACTGTATGTTGGCTCGGTTCCATCTGGCATGACAAAACTGTCAAGGCAATTTTTGTCAGAGTAGTAAGTTGATACCATAGTAACCTGATAGCGGCGGTTTTTTTCGCTATCCATTGCTTGCTCAAACTTTTGTATGGTGTAAATTTGGAAATTTGCTATGGGATTTTTTGTTGATATTCACTCTTTTGCTATTGATATTTCTTTAGTAAAAGAATTTTGAGTTTACTTTTAACTAAGATTTCAAGAAATAGAGGGGCTGACATGATTAAGTAATCACATTTTATGTGATCTAACTACATTTGTCTGCCAATTAAACTCAAAATATTTAAAGTTTCCATGAAGTTAATATCTTTATTGCTAAGTTATTGTAAGGAAAATAAGCGAATTTAAACGTAATTTTACTGACATCACAATTATAGTTTAAATGTTATCTTCTGATGTATTTAAAGCTGAAGTTGAGCTAACTTCCCTTTAACATATCAAGATCAAATCGACATATTTTTTATATAAACCTTTCTTAAAGCTAGATCATAATCTGCTTATCAAAAGTCTTGCCGAAGTCGTACATCATCGAAAATACACAGCAAAATTAGCCCACCTCTAGTCCTAATTGGTAATTACAGTCTCAGTCTATATGGCTTGAGATTCGGGGCTAACAAACGGCAATATACTATCGATATCAAGAACTACAGTAGTTGATATCTGGTTATTTTTCACCCATGTTTTTTATCCAAAACCATAAGGTAAGACTGCTCACTCATATGGAAAAATTGCGTATTTAAACTAAACTAGTGAGAATATAAATTATTTTTTGCCAGATGTTGCGAATTTTGAATAAACATAACCTAACCTTTAACTAAGTAGTTCTCACAAACTGACTAAAGCAAGAATTTTCCCTAAATAATTTACATACCATTACAAAATATTAGGTTGAAGCGTCTAAGGGCAAATGTTTATGTAGTAAAATGTGCCGTGACTGTCGAAATAAGAATATATTCATATCGGATTCTACTTTGTGTACCTTATATCCCAGCTTGAAATAAAGCTGCCTGGCTTGATAGTTATTTTCTAAAACGTGGAGATATAAATCCTCAAACCCCCATTCCTGTGACACTTGTTCACAGCTAATGAGCAACTTGGAGGCGACACCGTGCCTGCGGTATTCTGGGTGAACAGCTAAGTTAGATACATAAAGGAACCTCCTATTATCCCTTGTCCAAATATCACTGACACGCACACCCATCTCTACAGTACCCACTAATTGTTGAATTCCATCAACACTGGTATTGACAGCAACTAAACAGATATGATGTGGAGAAGATAAAAGTAGACGATGCTTAAGATCCTCATAAATACCTAAACGCAGCAAAGGAAATACCAATCCCCAAAAACCATTTTGGGAGTGAAAGCTTTCTGCAATAATTTGAGCCACAGCCTTTAAATCAGCAGAGTTAGCCGCACGAATTTGCAAGTGCTGAGAACTGCTTGGTGTTGGTGAAGTGACTTGTTGTTGGTGATATGGATCAAAAAACCAGTATGTCAAGGTAAGTTCACTGCTAATGTTTTTCAATGGCAATCTTTTCAAATATCCTAAAACACCGTCAGCAAGTCAGCTGAAATTATTTCAGGTTATTTGGTGTACGCTTGACAAACAAGCCAGCAGTAGAAGCTGACTTATCCGTGAGAGTCAATCAAGGGGTGTGGGGGTATAGGGGTATAGGGGTATAGGGGTATAAGGGAAACCCCATCAATAAAATTGAGAGGCTGGGTAAAAGGACACCGTATGTTGAAATACATCTTTCAGCGTACTCTATGTTGAAAAATAGAGGCTTGTATCCTTTTTTTCGGAGGCTCATCATCTCTTACACCCTTACACCCTTACACCCCAGGATAGTCAATGGGACTTGTAGAGTGGGCTAACGCCAGAATATAGTAGTCTATAACCCTAAGCGTAGCCGCTACGCCAAAAAATCAGATGAATAACCCTTACCAGAACACAATTTCAACATTCATGAACATAGTTTGATTTATAGCCCTTACAGACTTGGCAAACTATGAAAAATTGCAAAGATAAAAAATTAACTCAGTAAGAATATAATAATTTAGCACATTAATTATGGTTGCCAACATGATCAACACCATACCAATGAACTAGAGACTGGGGTTCTTGATGAATAAGTCACTTTCCCCGTATATGTTGCCACTAAGACCACTTTCAGACTAAATTTCCTCAAAGCCATATAGACGCGATATATTAGTCTAACGATATACTTTTTGTTTCAACTAAGCTAGTAATTTTACTGATTGCCAAATAATTGGTATAAATAAAATTTACTTGAAAGTGTTAGTGCAACTGTCACAACGGGAAAACTGAGAGTGTAGTTTAATCGAGTTTCTTAACCTGAGCGAGATTACTGCATAGAGGATTTAGATGGTAAATACTGGAGGTGAGGCAATATTTGACCAGTCAATATAGAATCTGTAAAAAAATCACTAATAATGAAACTAACTGCACTGCTCCAATGTCGATGGCAGTTATTACCAGCCATTGAGATTGATGAATTATGAATAGTTCCATACTACGCAGTCTTGTAGCCACATCACCGTATTTGGTTACAATGTTCTGTCTACGACTGACTCATAAACATTCTTATCTGAATTAGATTGTCCTTTATCCCACTGCCGTTACAGCAGGAAAGCGGTGCATGAAATCCCAAGTAAACAGTAAGCCTAAAATTTTGGTTGTTGATGATGAACCAGACAACCTTGACTTGCTCTACCGCACCTTCTATCGCGAGTACAAGGTGCTAAGGGCAACATCTGGCCCTGCGGCACTGGATCTGCTGGCACAAGAGGGAGAGGTTGCAGTCATCATCTCTGATCAGCGTATGCCGATTATGAGTGGGACGGAATTTTTAAGCCTCACGGCAACGCAATATCCAGATATTATTCGGATTATTCTAACTGGCTACACTGATGTCGAAGACTTAGTGGAAGCGATTAATGCTGGTAAAGTATTTAAATATGTTACAAAACCCTGGGAAGCAGAAGAACTCAAGGGTGTAGTTCGTCAAGCTTTAGATACTCACAATGTTCTCAAGGCGCGGACTCGTGAACTAACCCGCACCCTACGCCAAGAATCGCTGCTGAATACTATTACAAATACAATTCGCAGTGCTTTAGACTATCGGCAAATTTTACAAGCGATTGTTGATACAGTTGGGCAGATGTTGGAGGTGGATGTTTGTCTATTGCGTCCCTTCCAAGATGAACAATTAGTCGATGAAGGATTTATTTATCAAAAAGCGGCTTCAGCAGAGGTTAATCAAGAAGACAGCACAGCACCCATCAATCATCCCACCCCCGCTTCCGTACTAGCCCAGACGGTTTGGGAAACCCGCGAAGTACAAGTAATTAATGATGTCGAGGGAGATGAGAGAGTTTACGGGGGTACATCTGAACTACAAAATAGAGCAGAAGCCTTTGAGGAGGCACATATCTCCTCTAGCTTAGTTGTACCCCTTTTGTGGCAACAGCAATTGATGGCGGTGTTAGCATTACACCAGTGTCACCAAGGGCGAATTTGGGAAGCAGATGAGGTGCAATTGGTGTTGATGGTGGCGGATCAAGCTGCTTTAGCTTTATCACAAGCTTATGCTTATGAGCAAGTACGCGCCTTAGCCAAACGAGAAGCTTTAATTAATACAGTTACTACAGCGATTCGCTCTAGTCTCAACCCCCAAGATATTTTTGCTGCGATTACGCAGCAATTAGGACAGGCTTTGCAAGTAGACGGCTGTGTTTTATCTTTGTGGGCAGAAGAAGATGAGTATGTGCAGTATGTGGGGTTGTATGATAGCTCCCGTCCTCTAGAGAATCATTCCCTGGCTGTCTCTGATAAAGAATATAGTGGCAATTATCAATTAAATATACCTGGCTTGGCGGAATCGCAAGTACCAATTCGGGACAATCCGATTTTGCAAGAAATCATCAAGACACATGAGCCTGTGGTAATTGATGACTTGAATAATTATGGCTCAAAAATTCAAGGCTTTGATTTACCAGGAAAACAGCCAGCCCGATCGCTGATGGTAGTACCTTTAGTAGCTGATGATAAATGTATCGGTAGTATTACCTTAAGAGAAGGGAGCAAAGCGAGACGCTGGTTATCATCGGATATTGAGTTAGCCAAAACTGTAGCTGATCAAGCGGCGATCGCAGTACAGCAGTCACGCCTCTATCAAAAAACCCGTGAGCAAGCAGAACGTCTATTACAGCTAGATAAACAAAAAACCGAGTTTTTCCAGAATATTTCCCACGAATTCCGTACACCCATTACCTTAATTCAAGGGCCGTTAGAGTCAGCAGTCAGCACCGGGGAGGGGTTATCCTATGACCAAAGTGCGATCGCTTTACGAAACTCTCGACGGTTACTCAGATTAGTTAACCAGTTACTAGACTTACAACGCTTAGACGCTGGGAGGATGCAGCCGAGTTTTCGTCCTAGCGACTTAGTGGAGTTTGTCAGTCAAATTGTGGAGTCATTTCGTCCCTACTGTGAGAAAAAATCCCTACAGCTAGCGACTGACTTTAGTGAATGTCCCACCGTTTATTTAGACATGGAAAAATTTGACAAGGTAGTTTACAACCTACTGTCAAATGCCATGAAATTTACTCCTGAAGGCGGGACAATCAAAGTTACCCTCAAAAATGTTGGCAATCGTTGCTTATTACAGGTACAGGATACAGGCATTGGCATCGCGCAAGAGCAGATTCCCCACTTATTTGAGCGATTCCGTCAAGCTGAAGGTTCAGAAAATCGCTCTTATGAAGGTAGTGGACTGGGTTTAGCCTTAGTTAAAGAATTAGTAGAATTACACGGTGGTGCAGTTACAGTTGAGTCAGTGTATGGTCAAGGTACCACCTTTAGCCTCTTGTTGGTAGCTGGTAACGCTCATTTACCCCAACAGCAAGTATCAGAAACCCGTGTAGAAGTGAATACCAGTCGAGCTAGTGTAGAGTTAGCCGATTTAGAACTGGTAGAACTCAACACAGATACAACGTTAGACTTAGATTTATCTATACCTGTAGAAGCGCAACCTACTCCAAGAGAACACACACCAGGAACAGCAAGCGATCGCTCCCAATACTCTATTCTTGTAGTAGACGACAACGCGGATCTGCGAACCTACGTGTCTGATATCCTGCGGCGTAGTGGCTATCAAGTTCAAACAGCGCGCAACGGTTATGAAGGCTTTGGTAAAGCTCAAGCAATTCATCCTAACTTAATTGTCACCGACTTAATGATGCCAATGGTGACGGGATTAGAAATGATTCGGATGATTCGCAGTGAGGAAAAACTGAAAGGCACACCTATTATCTTACTGACAGCCAAAGTTGACGAAGAAACCCGCATCGAAGGGACAGAATATGGAGCTGATGCTTATTTAGCAAAACCATTCAATGATCGGGAACTTCTAGCGGAGGTTCGCAATCTTCTAGCCTTGAAAGAAAACGAGAGACGGGTTTTGGAGTTAAACACTTATTTGACAGAATCTGTACTCAAACGATTTTTACCGCCTACTTTGGTTTCCAAAGCAGCGGCGGGTGCTTTAAGCTTAGATTTACGTCCAGAACCACGGTTAATTACAGTGTTATTTAGTGACATTGTTGGGTTTACCCAGTTAGCCAACACCCTCAGATCCCGACGCGTGGCTGAATTGCTGAATGAATATTTAGAAGCCATGACCAAAGGGGTATTTGATAACGGTGGCACAGTAGATAAATTTATGGGAGATGCAATTTTAGCTTTGTATGGTGCGCCAGAAGAACTCACTCCTAATGAACAGGTGCGTCGAGCCGTGAATACAGCTAGAGCTATGCAAAAGTCATTGATAAAATTAAACCAAAAATGGCAAAGTCAAGGCATATTTGATGCTGAACATGGCAGTGGCGTACAGTTTCGCTGTGGAATTCACCAGGGTACAGCCGTTGTAGGAATGTTTGGGAGTGCGGAAAGGGCAGACTACACCGCAATTGGGCCGAGTGTCAATATTGCGGCTAGATTGCAAGCTGCTGCGGTTCCAGGTACGATTTTGGTTTCGGCGGCGGTTGCTGATTATTTACAGGACGAAGAAATTACTAAAGGTAGTCCATTGAAGCTCAAAGGAGTTGATGAAACAGTTTTGACCTTTGTTGTGACACCAGAAGTAACTGTCAATCGTTAAAATATAAGAATTTGACTTGACTGTGAGCCAAAGCATGGAATTTCATTTAGTTCCCGATGCAACATGACTGGAAAAGTTGCAGATAAAACCCCCATAGCAGCCAAATTTGGGCGGCGACATGAAGATCCGCCTGGTTTGTGGATAGCTGTAGCTATAGGTTCATTGTCTTTGCATTTGCTGGTTTTTTGGCTAATGCGATCGCCGAATGGATTTCGTCCTTGGTTTCCTCAACAAAGCCAAGACATTGTTCCTGTGGAGTTGATAGAAGTTGCACCTCAGCCATCAACAAGCCAAACAACAGTAGCACCAAAAACTACAACTAAAGATGAGCAGACTGTCAATTTAGATAGCAGTGTTCAGCAAAATAACACTCAAAATGAGTCTCCATCTGAGACACAAATATTGGCTCAAGAAAAGTCTCCTCCAATAGAATCGACACCAACCCCAACCCCAACTCCAACTCCAACCCCAACACCAGAAGCGACACAGCCAACCCCACTACCAACTCCCCCTATAGTTCCATCAGGCGATCGCCCTTGGGAACGTCGCGAAGACATAGAATTAGGTAAAGGCACACCATTACCATCAGATACTCCTCCTGTTACGCCAGAACAGATTGCTAAATCAGAAGCAGTAGAAGGTACAACACCACGCACTCAAGAGGAAGAACCAGTCAACAACTCCTCTCAGGAATCTCCATCCTCTCCCAATGAAGCAACGAACGGTAATGTTGGTGAGCAAAATTTCCCTGCTAATGGAGAATCTACCAGTGATTCTAATAACGTAGATACTCCACCTACTCCCAATGGAGAAACCGCTAGTAATTCTAGTGAAAATAACTCATCTTCTAACCCAGAAACCACTAATAACCCCACTACGGAAAATTCACCCCCTGCTAACAGTGGTGGATTGATCGCAGGCGTACTTTCCATAGATGATAATGAAGCGCGCCAACTTATACAGCAAGGCCTGATTAGAAACCGAGATATTCCCAGTGTTTTTGCTGTATACCAAGGAAACACAACAAAATCTCTAGAAAATAGCTCCAGCTATCTCCCAAGCAACTCTACACTACAACCGGCAAAATTATTAGTAAGTTTAATCATTGATCAAAATGGTAGCTTCCAACAAGCGCAAGTTTTAGAACTTCCTGGTGAATTGCAAAGTGAAAAGGGTGTATACGAGCAAATCGTCAACGACATATTCAAAAACGACAGTTGTATCCCAGCTAAAAATCAAGACGGTACACCACTAGACCTAAGCAATTGTTATATATGGGTTGATATCAAGCCTCAAACCGCTAATTAAATACTTGAATTATTAATACAGTCGTGTTAAACTAATATAGTTGCAAATTTTGCGGGCGTAGTTTAGTGGTAAAACTATAGCCTTCCAAGCTATTAATGCGGGTTCGATTCCCGCCGCCCGCTTAAACCTCAAAAACCTTGTGAGTCTTACATCACAAGGTTTTTTTGTATTTATAGAATAGTTATCTTAATAGTACATACGCACCAAAAATTGATAAAAATTTGGGGTGGTTTAGGTTATCCCTGTTCTGTCACTCTCCGAAAACTTTTGCCATTTCTGAATTCTATAGCTTTTATATAACAGGCGTTTGCGCGATTGTTTTCTGATAATAAATACAAGACCAACTTTTTTCTAATAGTATAGCTTGTATTGATGCCCTCATAGGGCTTCTAGCGATTTCCCTCCCGGAAAATGACAAAAGCGGGTTATCCCTGTTCTGTCACTCTCCGAAAACTTTTGCCATTTCTGAATTCTATAGCTTTTGTATAACAGGCGTTTGCGCGATTATTTTCTGACAATAAATACAAGACCAACTTTTTTCTAATAGTATAGCTTGTATTGATGCCCTCATAAGGTTTCTAGCGATTGCCCTCCCGGAAAGTGACAAAAGCGGGTTATAGCAATACGAACATACGTTAGGACATTGCTTAAATGCAGCATCTACACAATCACGAAATGCTTCAAATTCATCCCACCGTTGCCTCATCCAGTTTTTGAGTACAAACCACCAACGTTCAATTTTGTTAAAATCGGGGGAATAGGTGGGCAGATACCAGATTTCACATTGAGCTTCTGCCACAATTTCATTGATGAGTTGAGAACGATGAAAAGTTGCATTGTCAATGACAATTACATCACCTGGTTGCAACTGTGGCAGTAGACACTGCTCTAACCACATCTCAAATAAATCGCGGTTACAAGAACCCTCAAAAGTCATGGGCGCAAAAACTTTGCCTTCTTTGAGGGCGGCAATCCAACTGACTCGTTGAGTACGCCTTCCGGATTTAAGACTATGAAAACGCTGCCCAATCTCACAATGCACTTGTTGCACCAGTTCATCAACAGACTGCTGGTTCTGCTCTTTAAATGGGACAAATTGACCAGTGGCTTTTAGTTCCTCAAGGAGAGACCGAATTATTTCTCGAATTAATTCTGCATCTGCGCCTTGGTAAATGCGATCGCCTATTTCAGTAAAAAATATGCTGCCGTGCGTTACGAACTGCGTTGATAGAATTATTGTAGATGAAGCGGGAATGATACCACAGCATCAGACAGTAGCTGTGATTGGCTAAACTCTAAACCTAATTTACTTAATGTTGCCGTATCTAGAGCAGAAGAACTGTTTATTTTAGTTGGTAATCTTTATAGATTAGAAAAAGCTCAAGGTTATACCCGTAAACTTGTAGAACATATTCGAGAACATGGTGAAATTTTTGAGTACAAATCCAAAGATGACTTTCCTGAACAGAGGCCAGAAGCTACCCTTGTTCTTGATTGTGATCATTTAGATATTTTAAAAACAGCTATTGATGAAGCTGAAGAAGAAATCACGATTGTTACACCTTGGATTCGTGGTTTACATAAAAACTCAGAACCAGAGCGGTTTGCTAGAGAGATATTATCAGCTTTACAAAGAGGGGTAAAGATAGAAGTAATTTATGGTTATATGGGTGCTGATGGCATTGATGATAATGACATTAAAGCGGAAAACCATTTGAGAAAATTAGTTCCTCAATATCCAGGTTTAACACTACATTCTTTAGGAAAAGAACAATATAAACGAAGTAAAGGTACAAATCAGAGAATTTTAATTTGTGACTCTAAATTTGCTGTCGTTGGTAGTTGGAATTGGCTTTCTCACCTCTACAGAGATTACTGCATTAAGAATCGTGGCAATACAAAAGCTCAGATTCGTCAAGAAACTAGCATAAAAATTTTAGAATCAACTTTAATCTCCGAAATCAAAAACCAAGTAAAACAATATTTAAAGGTTTAGGAATTTTCAAGACAACACACTACTCGAAACCCGAATGACTCATTGCGTGTACTGGGATTTTCATAATAGCGAGATGCAGAACGACAATAACTAAAATCATAATCCCAAGAACCACCCCGAAGCATTCTATATTCTGGATTTCCATCTATTATCCATACACTACCATCTGATGGTGCATCTTGATAGTCTTCATGTTGATAGTCAGCGCACCATTCCCAAACATTTCCGTACATATCATATAATCCAAAGCTATTAGCAAGGAAAAATTCCGACTTCGCTGGTTTGACTCACACGAAAATGTGTTTGTCGTTCCTCACAATAATCCGCTAAATCTCTCGTAATTATTGCACCACAATAAAATGAAGAGGTTGTGTTAGCACGACAAGCATATTCCCATTCTGCTTCACTAGGTAAACGATAGACTCGTCCTGTTTTCTGTGAGAGTCTAGCACAAAATTCTTGTGCTTCATACCAAGAAATACACTCTACAGGTAATTTATCTCCTCTAACATATGATGGCTCAGATTCAAGTTCGTATTTGATTTTTGGAAAATTTGCAACCTCTCGCCACTGTGCTTGAGTAATAGGATATTTACCCAGAAAGAATGGTTTAAGAGTAACTAAATGTTGAGGTCGTTCATCCTCCACTGTTCCAGATTCGTCTTTAGATGCTCCCATTGTAAATGAACCCCCAGGTATAGAAACCATTTTTAGTTCAACACCCTTGTTCAAGTCTTCTACAAAGTATTCTGCTTGTTTAATAGAACGTCTAGTAATGTTTCCCTGCTTACCTACTGTTACCGTTTCAAAATCAAAGGTTGAAATAGCTGGCAGTTCTGCTCTAGGTAAATATTGAAATATTTCTGAATTTGTGAGTTCTAGTTTTTTACTTATCTCATAATCAACTGGTGGCAAATATTTAGCTAATGTGTCAATCCTGGTGTTACTAAAAACTTCTTGTAATACTTCTCTTAAAGCTTCCTTGATTATTTCTGGGTTTATGCCGTTGTAGATATCGCCAAATTGATTACCTTTGGCTTGTCCCATGTTGTAATTATATTTTCCTAATTGGAAGACAATTTGATATACTTGCTGCCTATCTGCATTTAATATTGATGTGAATTTTTGTATGTCATCTGCTTCTACTCCAAGATTCGTTAGTGTACTAATGACAGTTGATATGTCAGTTTGTGCGGCTTCACCTTTAGCAATACGTTCAAAGATTGTAATTAATTCACTGAAATTAGACAATTTGAACTCCATAGATTTGTTGAACGTATATAGTAAGTAAGATATTTTTATCAATTTAAAAGCAGGATATTTATTTTTAACAAAAAGATTAAGTTAGATTTTGCAGATGTATATCTATGTTGATTGAAACATTGCTTTAAACAAGAAAATTAAAATGCGATCGCCACTTCTTAAAACCATAACTGAGCAATAAAATCTGTATTGAATTACACTTTTTTATGGATTGATGATTTTAAGGTGTATGAATTTATTAAAAAGTGTATGAAAAAGATTCACTATATTTGTGCAGAATTACCACATATCGGGATAGATAATGATGCTACGGTAAATACAGAATGGCTATCTGGTAATTTTAAGTTATGCCCTCCCCCGATCAACTACTGGCTATCTTTGACCGCATTGTTGAAGGTAAAAATACTAATGAGGCGGATATTGAGCAATTGCGGCGATCGCTCAAAATAGTTGAAGGTGTGATACAGTTAGTATCCCAAAATGGCAAATTCAACAGTAACATTGGGCAGATAACTGGGGAGCATACTTGTCAATCTGCCCCTAAGGAAAATGGCTATTAGGCTGTTAACACTTGTTTTGCTGCGATTTCCATCGGTTTGTCGCTGCTGTCTCGCCCTTGTTTCAATTTGGCTTCTAGGGTATCGCAGAGAGACATCAGGCGATCGCACTTCTCTACAATCCGTTTTTGTTCTGCAAGTGGGGGAAGGGGAACTAAAATTTCTCGAATCTTGCCAACACTTAAGCTAAACAAACCACTTGTAGTTATAGCTAAATTCCTCATTTCTGCCATACCACTAGGAGAATTGAGAAAAAGGAGTGTAAACCTGTATTTCCACGTTTTATTTTTCATAGTTAGAAGTGTCATCTAGCAACCAATTTATTTCTACTGTCTTGTCAAAAGGTACGAGATAAAGACCACAAATTTTGCTGACTCTATCTACTGAAATATTCTCAAAATCACACCAAGCACGGGCAGCTTGGTTAGCTATCTTTTCAATCTCAGCAGCTTGAATTGCGGCACAAGGTTCTGATTCTATACAAGTAATTAAGTCAAGAATAGCAAGTTCATCTTGCTTTTCAAGCTTTTTGCTTGACAAGTTGAAAAGTATGGGACAATACTTACTTTCATATTTAAGCAGTACAAAGATACGGGGTTGAGGCTTGGAATAGTTCCTTGCACTCAGTAAATATTCTGGCAGTTCTTCAGCACGCCTCCGGTATTGTTCAAGCACTGCTACATGAGACATTATGGACTCAGCACCAAGTCCACCAATGTCTTTCAAAAACTTACTGTCTCGTGTCAGTTGTTCCACATCCAAATCACTATCAAGCGTTATTTCAGAGTGTTCTCCTTCTGATATGACACCAGATCCCAAAATGCGTTTCGATTTATCGTGGCGATGAACAATGCGAGTAAATCTCTTACAGATATCGTTGTGTACGCGGGAGAGGCTGTGTGTTTGATCTATGATTGACGGTACAAGTGTATAGAACTGAACCACTCGTTCAGAATTTGCGGTCATCCTCAACACTCTACCTGCCCTTTGAAATAGCTCATCCGCTCCTTCGGGTGGGTCGTAGTTTACCACAGTATCGGCATCTTGTAAATTAACACCTACACCATCTGCATCAGTACAAATTAGTACATCATACTCTCGGCTTGCATTGTAATTATGAGAACGTGGTGAAAACTGTTTTAGGACTTCAGAACGCTGTAGTCCAGCCTTCAATCGTGGATTACCTTCATCTGTTTCAACCGTACAACCAATCCTAAGTGCCTCATTAAATGTTCTCTCCAACATACTTAGTAAATACTGGGCAGTCAGATATCTCTTGACAAATATGATGACTTTACCCCTCGTATCTAGGCAATGCTCCTCAATAATGTTCTGCAATTTCCGAAACTTGTCATCTGTGTAGTTACTCTGCCTAAGCCGTGCCAACGGTGGTATCAGAGTATCTATACGCTCTTCCAAGCTTAGATACATCGGTGTTTTATGAGGCCGGTTTTGTGTATCAACCACGTTAAAAGAACGATGTTCTTGATTATGAATATCAGTAGCAGACTCTTCCCATAGGTTTAGAGTGAGTTGAGATGAGTCTTCTGTTTGCTCACAAGAGCTTAATGTCGCAAGATTGCGTTCAATACTGTCTGCCATTGCAACAGGTGAACTAAGCCAGTTTGTAAGTGAGGAATTATACACTGTATCGATCGCACTCTCGCATAGAGCCATTTTCTCATCATCAAACCATTCATGTGGAGACTTAAAAGCTTGATCAAAACAACGGCGATCAAAAGCAGCTTGTAGTTCAGGCTGTAAGAACAACTGGTAGCGTAATGAATATAGTTTGAGGCTTTTTGGTAGATAACGTCGTTCATCACCAAACTGAATAAAAGTTCGTCCGTTTGTATCAATATCACCTCTGTTTCGAGCCATTTGTAAAACGTGAGGTAATCCTAAAATGGTCACGATTGGTAAGCGGGAAAACTCTTCGGCATCACTAATTTCCCAAGGAATTTGCTCTTCCAATAGATTAGGTTTATAAAACCGATGAGGTAGAAGATATAGCAAACTATTAAGATTTAAGTAATCTGTGCCGTATGCTGTAGCCGTGAGCAGAAAGATTTTTGCACCTGCTTTAACTGCTGGTACTATACGTTCATAAACCAAACTTTTACCACGCTTGGACTTTTTCCGTAGAAGTTCATTTCGGTAGAAGTGAGCCTCATCAATAATAATCACAGTATTATCATTAGCTCGTTGAAGCAGCTTCTCTAGCTGGGTTGTTAGATGGCGAGATTCCTCAGAAGCTTTGCGAAACAGCAGATCAATGTTAAAAAACTTAAAGTAAATATTGCGATTTTCAAGCTGCTGTTCCCAATTTTCGCGTACTCCACCAGGAGCAATTAAAATAACTAGACTGGTTCTGCCTATCGGTTGCAAACGCAAAGCAATTTCAGCACCTATAACAGTCTTACCCAGACCAGTCGCAGCTATGATAAGTGCGCCACCATACTCATTAGCTTGACGAAGAGCGCGTGCAATTACACCCTTCTGATAATACACAGGAGAATACGCACCTGAACACAAAGGATATTCAGCTAAGTTATTGAGCAGAAAAAGTGTTTTAAGATATACCTCGAATGGGGTGGCGAGATTAAGCCAATCCTCTAATTTTTTGATCAGTTCAGCCAGTAAATCTTGGGCATTTTGAGCAACATCATCATACCAATTTGTAAACAAACAGATCCGCTCAGAATCGTGGCTAACGCTCACTTGCTCTGCTGATTGGCAAAGTCCCCTACCACTGTAGTTTGATGAACCATGCCAGATTAGCTTTGAATCACAGATGTAAAATTTACAGTGAAAATGCACTTGCATTTCGCGGGCATCTCGAATAATGAAGCGTCCGGATTTCATGCGTTCAACTAATTCAAAAACTGTTTTCCACAAATCTGTATCACACTGCCCCAAATCTGCCATAATCTCATCAATGACAGTGGCTCGGACATGCTTTCCTTCTTCCCGACCAACTAAGATTTGAAATTGTACGTCTGATGCCACATACTTACGACCCAACTTGTATCCAACTAGGGTAAAGTAAGCACTAGCAATACGAATTGTATTTTCAGCTTTGGGAAAATAGGCTTTGATAAACTCTAATCCAACACCAGGTCCGACACCTGCAATAGGCTGACCATCAAGACTATACTGTAAAACTAATGCTAACTTCGGCTTAGGCTTACGAGGCATAAGGGGGTGTTACTAATTTCAGTAATACCTATTATCTGTCTTATTGGTACTTATGTACTATAATTTAGCGATCGCTCTGTGCCAATTACTTGATAATGACCCTTTACTTGGACAACCTCAACCAAATTTAAGTTTTACTGGCACGCTGAATATTGTTCGTCGTGCTTTGCCTAAATTCCAACGGCTCCAAATTGAAGAATTTCCCTTTTTTTCACCTGGCTGAAGCGCGAAATTTTGGATGAGCTGATCCCAGCGCCTGTTCGATTAGCATCTCGCAGAGAAGGTGGAAGCAATCCTCGTGTTGTTAGAGGGTGTTTGAAAAGTTTTGAAGGGTGAAAATTTATGCCAGTCGCTTCGCCATGACGCGAATCATGGCAAGATAAATAAAAGTCTCCGATGTTTCGGGTAATAGCTCATAGTCTCTAACTAATCGCCGACATCCCATCAACCATCCAAAAGTTCGTTCTACTACCCAACGTTTTTTGAGTACGGTAAAGCCCTTAGTTTGTTGTGGTCGCAGAACTACCTGCACAATCCAACGGCAAAAGTCCATTACCCACTGCATGAATGGCTCGCCATCAAAACCACCGTCCACCCAAATAGTGGTCAATCGACAGACTTGGTTGTGAGATTTTTTAACCTGTTTGAGAACTTGTTTGCCTCCTTCACGTTCACCGACATTGGCCGCAGTAACCAAGACCCGTAACACTAACCCCAAGGTATCAACTGTGATAAATCGCTTGCGCCCCTTGATTTTCTTACCTGCATCGTAGCCTACGGCTTTCTGCACCATTGCAGCAGTTTTCACACTTTGACTGTCGATAATTGCCTCGGATGGACTCGGATGACGTTCAATATCAATTCTCGTCCACTCTCGTAAACTATCATGGATGTTCAACCAAGTTCCGTCTTTACGCCAGTTGCGGAAATATGTATAAACTGTCTGCCAGGGGGGAAAATCACCAGGTAAGGCTCGCCATCGTACTCCTTCTACCAGGATATAAAAGATGGCATTCAAAATTTCCCACATATCAACTTCGCGAGGACGGCCACCTCTTTTTGCTTCTGGAATTAAATCAGTAATAAGTTCATATTGAACACGGCTCAGGTTACTGGGGTATGCTTTACTCATGTCACTCTCTCGGTGCTGTGTTTTTCACTATTCGCAGCTTACACTGAGAGAGTTTTTTTACAAACTACCCGACTTTTCAAACAACCTCTAAGATGCTCACCTGCTTGGTCTATGGGAAATATCGTTTTGCCATACCCAATGCACTTAGGTCAAGAAGTGATAGAGGATCACCTGTGTGTACTTGGTGCATAATACATAAAAAATGCTACACATCCGAAATTTGAACGTACAAAAACAATCTATCTTGACAATCGCATCGTTATTTGTACACGCAAATTTTCGCGTAGAAGAAGCTTTCAACACATGATATCTTTAATCATGCTTTATTATTGACTTGAAATGATTAACTTACACCATAGCGAACAGTTCTAAATTCTACATGATTAGTTGTAGGAGTATAGAGAGTGTATTTTGCTTCCCCTGGTGTTCTTCCCACATTTCCCACACCGATGACTTGGCGTGGTGATATGTTTACAGTTTGAGGAGATAGTTGTCTATCAAGAGTAGTCACAGATGTAGTAACTGCGCCAGTTTCTAGCTGATATTGAAAGGCTAAACCAGAACGCCCACAAAATAGAGTATTTGCTTGCATTCTTGATAAGCGGTCAAGTATTGTAATTGGTGCAGTATTGGGTGTTAATTCTTCATCTATAGATAGAGTTGTACCGTGGATTAGTAAACAATCTAGTTCAAAAAAACCAAAATCTAAATTTCTTAGCCATTGTACTGTTTGACGAGAAACAGAATCCCAAAGTAGTTTTACTGTTTCGCCGCCATATTTTGCTATTAAATCATCTGTTTCCCCAGTAGCACCCAAACCATGCAAAATTAAACACTGTTCTTCCCACCAACCTTTACAAACAAGGGGTTCTAATTCACCAAGGCGTGGGTTCAGCACTCTTTCTACTAATTTTTCTACTTCTAGATTTGGCCCTATTAAATCACCCAAAATATATACAGCTTCAATTTGATTAATTTGGCGTTTAATATCTGCCAACACAGCTTCATAAGCTAATAAATTACCTTCTATTCCGCTTAAAATAGCCCACTTATTCATTTAAATTTTCACTCTTAGAGATTAGTAAACTAAATAATAGGAAAAAAGCAAAGCAGTAAAAAAATATTTATATTCTACCTTTCACCTTTTGCCTTTTTACTTTACCTAGTACAAACATGAGTTGGATCATCAGCCCTTTCTGCATATTCCAAACCTTGGGCTAAACGCCAAGCGAAAATTGCAGGTAAACCTTTTTCGATGATGGCTGCACAGGTTTTTTGATAGTTGTAAGGTACTTCGCGTAAACTTACTTCTTGAGTGTCGGTGTCATAAATTACATAAGTGGCGTTGGGTCGTCCATGTCGGGGTTCACCAACTGAACCAACATTGATAATTCGCTTTAAAGGTGCAGAAAATTTTATTTCTTTACTGTCTATTCCTACACCTTCTACCCGTACTTGTAGGCTACCAGCTTCTAAATTACGGATATAAGGTACATGAGTGTGACCACAAAATAATACATCTGCATCCGCAGAAATAACTCGTTCTAAAGCAGCAAACGCATCTAGTTCTGGTAATAAATATTCGTGGTTACTTTGGGGGCTACCATGAAAGAAAACTAGGTTATCTAAATTTAAGCCGTGGGGTAATTGAGCTAGAAAATCACGGTTTTCTGGATGTAGTTCTTGATGTGTCCATTCATGGGCGATTTTACCGCGTTTTTCAGCTAACAAGGAAGGATAACTACACTCACAAGAGTTTAAACCTTCAACAATATCCTCATCCCAACAACCGACACAGGTAGGAATATCAAGAGAACGAATTTGTGTAACTACTGCATTGGGATATGGCCCATATCCTACTAAATCACCTAAACAAAAGATTTTTTCGGCTTTTTGTTGGTCAATATCTAGCAAGACTGCATCTAATGCTTCATAGTTACCATGTATGCAGGACATAACTGCTATTTTCACTCGATGTTCTCCTCTAGTAAAATTTGTTTAACTTGCTGTTGGTATTGTGTAATTGCCACTTCTGATAAATAGCAATCTTCTAAAGTTTGCTTCATTGCAGACTCATCTAAATTATTTCCCAATACCTCTAAACCACTAAATCTTTCTGGTCTACCTGCTAAATGGCGTGGTAAGTCTAATTCTAAAAACTCGGTTGTCGGTACACCAGCCACAAAATCTGCGTAGAGTGACCTACCATCAGCCACATCAAACACTCCCTTGGCACGACTCACTTGACCGTAAGCACCATGAGTAATTTCATACCAAAATTCTTGTAAACTGTCTTCATCAATTACCTGTCCATTGCTGGGAACTCGCCACAGTCGATTAGAGATGATATTAGTATCGATGTCTGCACCTGGAATTATCTTATCTGCCCAAGCATGATACTCTGACTGTTGCAGTTTTGGTGGCAGAATAGCCAAAGATTGATAAGGTAAAGCATCTAAGATTGTCTCTACGCTAGTGAGTTCTAAATAAAAGCCTAATTCTATATAAGCAGCCTCGACTTTTGTCAGTTGTTGCAAAAACTCCGTTTCCTGTCCATCGTGAACAACCTTGATATGGGGAAAATCCGCCGCTAGGCGTGTCTGGTCAATGGGGACTTTTCCCGTGCCAGGACTAAAGTAAATTACGTTTACACTAGCAGATAGATTTTGTATTTGTTGGCAAATCCAAGTGGTTTTGCCACAGCCAGCCGGGCCAGCCACAACAGTTATATTTGGTACACTCATGGTTAAATGATAATCATTTTCATAGATTTTGAAAAGTCATTAGTCATAGGGCATTGGGCATTGGGCATTGGGCATTGAGGTAAAACCTACCTTGTCTACCTTGTTACCTATTCCCCATTCCCCATTCCCTATTCCCCATTCCCCATTCCCCATTCCCCATTCCCCATTCCCCATTCTCCGTTCCCCAATTTGACAAAAAACTAGCAACGGACACACTAAAGTCTCTACAATAATTCCCTGTTGATTAAAATAACTATAGTTGTAATTATGACGAATCAAGCTCCTATTCCAGTAATTGTCAATGGTGCGGCTGGCAAAATGGGTCGTGAGGTAGTGAAGGCGGTAGCACAAGCACCTGATTTAAATCTAATGGGTGCAATTGACCGCAGTGCAGAACATCAGGGTAAAGATGCGGGAGAATTAGCGGGTTTAGCAGAACCTTTGGAAGTTCCTATCACTGACCAGTTAGAACCGATGTTGGGGTATGTGGCTGGAGAAAGACAGGGGCCGCCTGGGGTGATTGTAGATTTTACTCATCCTGATTCAGTTTACGATAATGTGCGGAGTGCGATCGCCTATGGAATTCGTCCTGTAGTGGGGACAACGGGGTTAAGTCCAGAACAACTGCAAAATTTAGCAGATTTTGCCGAAAAAGCTAGTACAGGTTGTTTAGTAATTCCTAACTTTTCCATTGGGATGGTTCTTCTCCAACAAGCTGCAATTACCGCTTCCCAGTATTTTGACCATGTGGAAATTATCGAACTGCATCACAACCAAAAAGCCGACGCACCTAGCGGGACAGCGATTCAAACTGCTCAATTACTAGCTCAAATGGGTAAAACATTTAACCCAGCAATTGTGGAAGAAACGGAGAAAATCCCAGGTGCTAGAGGTAGTTTAGCGGAGGAAGGGATTAGAATACATAGTGTGCGCCTACCTGGACTGATAGCCCATCAGGAAGTGATTTTTGGCGCAGCCGGACAAATTTATACTTTACGCCATGATACCAGCGATCGCGCCTGCTATATGCCAGGAGTCTTACTAGCGATTCGCAAAGTTTTACAGTTAAAGTCATTGGTGTATGGCTTAGAAAAAATTCTGTGAGACAGTCAATAGTCAACAGTCAATAGTCAACAGTCAACAGTCAATAGTCACAACTCATTACTCATTACTCAGCACGGGCTAAACGCCGCGCTACCGCTAACAGCACTCACCACTCACCATCGGCTAAACGCCGCGCTACCGCTAACAGCACTCACCACTCACCACTCACCACTCATTACTCAGCACTATTATGCTTGTCCCACTGACTCGCCAGAAATTTGAACAACTCATTCCTTTGATTGCGACTGGCCCACAGTACAAGTATTACTGGGGGAAGTTTGCTAATTTTTTGCAGCGTCTGTTGATTTCTGTAGTAGTCGTAGCTGTAATTCTGTTGGTAAAAGTGCTGTTTCGGCTGGTAACTAGCCCTATATTATTTTTTGTGGGAGTGGTTGCTGCACTGTTTTGGCTATGGTATCCCATATTTCAAGCTAGTATCCGCAATATCAAATGTCGTCGTTACAAATATAGTGGGTTTTTTCGGGGTCGAATTCTTGATTGGTGGATTACAGAAAAGTTAATCGGCAAACAAGAAACCGTCAACAGTAAAGGCGAATTGGTGATTGTGGAAAATCGAGAAAAACGCATTAATATCGAGGTTGGTGATGATACAGGATTTAGTGTTGAGTTAGAAGCACCACTACGTCCCTTTCACAAAGAAATTGTCCGTGGACAAATAGCCGAAATGATTGTGATGTCAAATAGTCCAGATTTGAGTAGCATTGAAGACTTTAGTGATGTGTATATTCCCAGTCGTAACCTCTGGGTTAGCGATTATCCTTACATCAGAAGAGATTTCTTTGACGGAGTCAGCAGTCGTTTACGAGAAAACCGACAACCAAGAAGACAAAACTCCCGTCGTCCTCGTCGGAGTAGGGAATGAGGACAAGGGGCAGGGTGTAGAGGGCAGGGGGAAAAGCGCATCTCAAAATAATCTATCTCCCTTGCTCCCTGCTCCTTGTCTCCCTGCCTCTTCTTACCTATCGTAATAGACTCTGGCGTTACCGAAACCGCGATCGCGAACGATATTATTCCAACTTTCGGCTTCGGTGCGCTGTCTAAAAGGCCCTATGGCTACGTGTGGGCCTAGCGGTTGTCTTTTTTCTGCGACTAAACCATATAATCCTGTAACCTGTCTGACTTGATTGGCAACTATTGATAAATCTTGTGGTTTCGTGGGAATAGTTACGTAATACCTGGATTTACTACCGACGTTACCAGGATTGCCATTTCCAGGATTCGAGGGGATTTGTTGTCCATCACTGACAATTCTTGCACCATAAACTCCAATAGCATTGAGTTGTCTAACTCGTTGTTGTGCATTGCCTTGTTCATTAAATACCCCAGATTGAATCACAGAACGACCATTTAATTGGCGAAAATATGCGCTGGGTTCAACATTTTGGCGGATTTGTTGCAAAGTCCACTCACTGTTGCTTTCAACGTAAACTGAGTAGCGTTGAAAACTTTGGTTGTAAGGATACTGTTCTTGTTGGTATTGATTAAAAAATTCTACGGGCTGATTTTGTGCGTAGTCTGGTGGGGGTGGTAAATTTTCTAAGACAGTTTGAGACAGCAGTATTTCATTACTTTTGCTGATTTGTCCCTGGGCGGGATGAGTAAGCAATAATAGACAACTACCTAAGAAGACAGACATGATAGGTAATTTCATGTGTGTGCCTGTTATCTGGTTAGACATAGTAAGTAATGCAACTTATGATCTATAAATTTGGTGCAAATTTCCCTAATTGCTAGCTTAAATTGTGTAAGTCGATGTGGCAATGAACACCTGAAGAAAAATGAGAATGAAGTCCTGTTTTTCTGGGGCTTTGAAGCTGATATGTTAAAATTGAGCAGTTAAAAATCTTGAGTATTGTAGTTGGCGATCGCAAGGTAAATTTTTACATACAGCGCAGCGATCACGCCCGGCTTAACTGAAAAGATATGAAAAAAGTCGTCGTTGGTCTTTCTGGTGGCGTTGACAGTTCTACCGCCGCCGCTATTCTCCACCATCAGGGCTATGAAGTAATTGGTTTGACCCTTTGGCTAATGAAAGGCAAAGGGCAATGTTGCTCTGAAGGGATGATCGACGCGGCTTCTATTTGTGAACAATTAGGCATTCCCCATCAAGTAGTTGATATGCGGGATGTCTTTCAAAACCAGATTGTTGATTATCTGGTGAGTGGTTACAGTGTGGGAATTACACCTTTACCTTGTTCCCAGTGCAATAAAACTGTGAAGTTCGGCCCAATGGTACAGTATGCCCGTGAACAATTGGGATGCGATCGCATTGCCACTGGTCACTATGCTCGGATAAACTACGATGAAACCACAGGACGTTACCAACTATTAAGGGCTGTTGACCGCAATAAAGACCAGTCCTACTTCCTGTATGATTTGTCTCAAGATTTACTTGCCGCATCGTTATTTCCTCTAGGGGAAATGCAAAAAGCCGACACCCGCCGCATCGCTGCGGAACACGGTTTAAAGACTGCTGACAAACCAGAAAGTCAAGACTTGTGCTTAGTAGAAAGCAACGGCTCAATGCGGGCATTTTTAGATAAATATCTTGCGCCCAAAACAGGTGATATCGTCGATACCACAGGCAAAGTTTTGGGACAACATGATGGTGTCCATCATTACACCATTGGTCAGCGTAAAGGTTTAGGAATTGCGGCGGCTGAACCGTTGTATGTAATTGAATTAGACGCGGTAAATAATAGAGTAGTAGTAGGCGATCGCACTAAAGCTACCCAACCAGAATGTACAGTGAGCCGAGTTAATTGGGTATCTATGGCTGAACCCACTTCCCCCATTCGTGCGGAAGTGCAGATTCGCTATCGTTCGAGTCCTGAACCTGTGACGGTGATACCCTTAGAAAATTCCCGTGTGCGCGTGGTGTTTGATGAACCCCAATTCAGCATCACCCCTGGACAAGCTGCTGTCTGGTACGACGGTGAAAAAGTTCTCGGTGGGGGAATTATCGAACAGAGTGCTTAGAATGTAGGTTGGGTTGAGCGATAGCGAAACCCAACATAACACGATGTGCGACTTATATATTCTGTAGCAAATTCTTCAAACTGAAGAGGGTGATAATTGTCGCGATTAACCCCATTTTATTTCGGGCAGAGCATAAATCATAAAGAATGCTTCCGTTTTAATAAAGCACACTGTTTAACCCACGATTCTTTACCAAGTGTAGTAGTTTAAGAGACGCTCCACTAGGCCGCTTTTGTCCTATTTCCCATTTTTGAACGGTTGAAGGACTTATATTCAAAATACGTGCAAAAACAGCTTGACTTACTTGAGATGATTCCCGTATTTCTTTAATTTGATTAGGTTCTAGAGGCTCAATAGGGGGTAAACATAGGTGTTCAAATTCGCGCAATGTAGTTTGACTCATTAGCCCAGCTTTGTTTAAGTCTTTTACTGTTTCATGAACCGCTTCCAGAATTGCTGACTTTTTCTTCCGCATTACAAATCACCTCTATTAACGCATTACTATTTTTTGCCTGCTCAAGCTCATCATGTGTATAACTTTCTTCCTAAAAGATATTCAAACAAGTAATACCAAGTTGAAACATGATTGCGACAAATGGATTGCCCAAAAGCTTACCAGTAAAGCATTCCACAATCCAAAATCTAAAATATAAAATCCAAAATGGTATAAGGTGCGTCAGCGCATAAGAACCTTGCTTATACCAAGAGATTCTTTACACTGACGCACCCTACCAAATACTATTGACTATTGACTAACTCGCTACTTCCGCCACTTCAATAACCCGTCCTTCATAGTCTTTCACTAGGAAGTTGAGGGGCTTTTGAGAGCGAATCTTAAATTTCAAACCGCGTGTTTCCACCCGCAATAAAATCATTTCTAAGCAGTCACGGTCAAAACAAACGTGACGTTGCTGATTTTTCATTCCCAAACTCGCGCCGGTAATAACGTGCAGTTGGGTGTTTTTCTTTAGCTGATACCAGAGTCCATCATTACCGTTGCTGGTTGTCTTCCCTGACCAAGTGGGACTGGTGGACATATATAGCGGGTCGATACCTGTCGCGCCTATGGTTTGTTCGTAGTTGTAGTAGTAGTGCAGTGGTACTTCTGCGGCGGGTAAATCTAATAGACCTTCATATAATTGTCTAGCAATCTCTAAATCAGACACCATCACAGTATGCACTTTGGGCGCGCTGGTGAGGAATAGCCACATAGCACCCGCATAGGCTGCTAGGAGCATTACCATAATGCCTTGAGTGGAAAATAGGCTATCTAGGGGAAGGGAGGGTAAAAAAGAGCCTAAAGTCAAAGGCGTGAGCAGAAACGATATCACACTAGCTGCTATAACCATGAACAAATTAGAAATTATATAAGATATCCGCTTTTATTATTGTCGATCAGGACTTAAAAGGGGTGTTTATTTTAGTGTACCAAGACTAAACTTGTCTGAGCCTCCACCCCAAAGACAGCAACATCAAGATATTATACTGCTGACTCTCAAACTTTATATTGCTAATACTATCTTAATCACTATCCATCGGCAGACTCATGCAAATTCCTCAATTTCCTGAAACCAACCACCCTTTAGTTAAGTCACTGTTTCATCATAGTGACCAAGAATTACTGGATTTGTTTCAACATCATCCTGATGATGGCAAATACTTTACAGTGATTTTTTGTCGTTATAGTCCGATAGTTTACACTTTGATTCAACATTCGGCGCGATCGCCTGTGCAAGCTGAGTATTTATTTGCCCTGACTTGGCGACATATCTATTATGAACTCGGTGGACTGGATTTAAACAACCCCCTACCAGGTCAAGAAGGTATGACTTTGCAAAATTGGCTGATTAATATTACAGCCGTTTGCATTAACGAAATTCAGCTACCACCTACAGAAGCCATTCATTATTCCCTACAAACTACTTCGCCGCCGTTTTGGTGCTATGTGGAACAGGCTTTAGACCAATTACCCCCAATTTTAAGATTAATTGTCTTAATGGCGCAGACTTTTCACTGGAGCGAAACGCGCATTGCGGCTTACCTACAAGCGGAAGGGGAAAAGATTACACCTGCTGAAGTAGCCAATTTTCTCCAGGAAGGCTATCGTATGTTAGAGGACAAATTACCCGCAGATATCCGCGCTATCTACTTAAGAGAGGATTTAGTCAAGTCATAATTTTAAGTATATATGCGTAAGCTGGTAGTCTTAATATTACCATTTAGCCCAAATTCCAGGGGTAAGTTTTATGAGACAAAAGCCTACAATGTTAAATTTCCCCGCCCTTAGAACTCCAAGCTATTGGTTGGTGAATAAATATAAGTTTTTTAGTTATTCTCTGGTACTGTTAGCTGTAGTGCTGAATCCTGTGATGGCGAATGCAGCTGATATCACAGAACAATTGCACAGACCCTCAAGTAATTCCTTTGGTAGACAATCCAGAGATGATGCAGATGCTCTCTTGCGCGTTGCTCAAAAACACTATGATGGTGGCTATCCTGAAAAGGCTATTGATGCAGGCTTACAAGCACTGAAGATTTATCATGCTATCGGTGACTTCCGTGCTAAGGGATTGACTTATGATTTATTAGCAAAAGCTTACATTCAACTAGGACGCTACAAAGAAGGTGAAGACGCACTCAGGCGACAGTTAGGAATCGCACGGGATACCCAAGATTTTCAATCGCAGATTTTCATTTTAAATAATATCGGGACTTTATTTTTACAATCCGGTCAACCTGCTCCCGCCGATCAAATGCTGGAAGAAGCCTTAAAAATTGCTCAAAATGTCAAAAATATTGAGGGTCAAGGCTTATCTTTAAGTAATTTAGGCTTGGTGTACGCTAGACAGGGTGATTACAACAAAGCCATTAAACTATATGAAACAGCCTTAATTTACCGTCGCCGCAGTGGTGATTTGCGGGGTGAATTAAATACATTAAATAACTTAGGTGATGCTTATTTAGAGGCTGGTAATTATCAAGGCACCATAGGTACTTATGGCGCAGCGATGGGAATGGCGAAAATCAATCGCGATCGCGCCAATCAAATCCGCGCCATTGACGGCTTAGTTACCGCACACACTGCGGCGGGACGCTACGAACGCGCCTTTGAATTACTCCAACAGCGTTTAATACTCGCCCAGGAACTACAAAATCTCCCAGAACAATTAAGATCCTTTGAATCCTACGCCCAACTATACGAGCTGTTAGGTAACTATCCCACTGCCCAAAATTTCTATGAAAGAGCTATCATACTCTCACAAAACCTCAAAGACAGTAGAAAAGAAGTAGTATTACGCGATCGCCTCACCCAAATGTTAAAGCGGCGTGTAAAGAGTAGTTAATTCAATGTATTTTAGCGATTTTCAGCCAAAAATATTCTAATTCTCTTCTAGGGTAGATCATACAGCCTACCCTCAAATGTCTAATGGTACTTGATACCAATTCACAATTCGCAATGGACTAACGTCCCGCTACGCTAACGCAATTCGCAATTAAAAAACTTAGATGCAGCAAAACTTTCAGGGTTTACATCTGTATCAGGTTTTTCGTGAAATGGTATGACGTACTTCCCAATCCAGAAAAAGTAAGGGACTTCACCTTGATGGCAAGGGGGCAGGGGTGCAAGGATGCAGAGGAGGAGATGGAAGAAAGAGCAATGCCCAATGCCCAGTCCCCAATCCCCAGTCCCCAATCCCCAACTTTGCCGAGAGAATATTCGTAAATAGAACTGTACTGGTTGTAGTAATTTATAAAAACCATCACCATATCCTTCAGAGCCATGCAGGTATATTGCAGTAAAAAACACGCAAACAGTAGCAGTAATCGTTTTTGCATTCATTGCGGCGAACCGTTGGCTCTTGCTGCTGGACAAATTGTAGACAATCGTTATCGAGTGATTCGTCAATTGGGACAGGGTGGTTTTGGACGAACTTATTTGGCTGAGGATACAAAAAAATCAAATCAAACCTGTGTACTGAAAGAATTTGCGCCCCAAGTCACAGAGAAACAGGATTTACAAAAAGCTAGGGAGTTGTTTGAGCGAGAGGCGAATGTCCTCAAAAAACTCAACCATACGCAAATTCCCATGTTTCATAATTCATTTCAAGTAACTCTTGGGAGTAAGGAGTTTTTCTTTTTAGTCCAAGATTATATAGATGGTGATAATTTTGACAAGCTCCTAGAAGAGCGTCAGAGTCAAGGGAAAAGTTTCACTGAAGCCGAAATCATTAATTTTTTAGAAAAAATATTACCAGTTTTATCCTATATACATTCCCAAGATGTAGTCCACCGCGACATTTCACCGGATAATTTGATTTGGCGACGTTCTGATAATTTACCTGTACTGATTGATTTTGGGGGGGTGAAGCAATTACCGGCTTCCCAAGGTTTTTGGTTTACTCAGTTGGCTGGTAACTACACACTTTTAGGGAAAAAAGGTTACGCACCAGAAGAACAGCTACGCCAAGGAAAAGTCTATAAAAACAGTGATTTATATTCTTTAGCGGTGACAGTTTTAGTTTTACTGACAGGGAAAGAACCGCAAAAATTATATGACAGCTATCAAGGGATTTGGCGTTGGGGTAGGGAAATCAATGTCAGCTTTAAGCTAGAGGCGGTGTTGAAAAAAATGCTTGCTTATAAACCAAGTGATCGCTATCAAAATGCTGATCAAATTCTCAAAGATTTACCATCACCAGACGTAACAAAAGCACCCGTGACCCATCTTACCAAGATTAAAACCATGATTGTTGCCCCAGGACGCAAAGCTGGGGCGATTGTCAGTAAGCTGCATAACAAAACTCAACTAGCGTCGCAAAAATTACCGTTACCTGCTTGGTTGCGTCCCTTTGCTGTGAGTTTTGGCGGTACGGCTATAGTGATTTTGACAGGCGCAGGAACTTGGGCTGTCGTCAATTCCATCATTAAAGGTGTGTCATCTATTCAACCACCGCAAATTTCTTTACCTCAACTGCCATCTTTACCTAATCCTATTGCTCAACCAGTAAGTGGTAAAGATAAGGTGAGCCTTAGTCAAGTTTTAAGCCGTCGTCAACAGTTAGAAGTTCCCGAAGGCTTTTTTATTCAGACAGTAGATGAATTATTTTATGCCCAAAAACCAGAATTGAAAGGACGCAGCCTCACCTCTAAACCAGAAGATGCAGCCTTGCGCGATGAATGGGCTACTGTCGGCGCAGATTTATTAAATAAAATAGAACAGGCTAACCTCAGTACAAACGCACGCCGTCAACTAGGAAGCTACACAGAAAGAGATTATGAAAATTGGAGGAGACAAGCCCGTTCAGGACAACTAGGAAACTATACAGTCAATGATCTTAATCGAGACACCAATCAAAAATTCGATAAGTTGTTTCCAGGTCAAGAGCGTGGGAAACTAAATCCGAACACCTTAAGACAAGTTTGGTATGCGATCGCATCTGATCAAGTCAGTCAAGCCAGACAAAGCAGATAACTAATGACTAATGACTAATGACTAATAACTAATGACTAACATTCAACCAGGGCTAACTTTAGGCGATCGCTATGTGATTATACGTCAACTCGGTCAGGGGGGTTTTGGACGTACTTATTTAGCTGAAGATATTAACCGTTTTCGAGAACTTTGTGTTTTAAAGGAGTTTTCCCCCCAAGTTCAAAGTGAGTATGTTGTCAAAAAGGCGCAAGAATTATTTCAGCGAGAAGCAAGCGTTTTATATAAACTGCAACATCCCCAAATTCCCCGTTTTCGGGAACAGTTTCATATTAAATTAGCCGGACAAGAATATTTATTTTTAGTTCAAGATTACGTCGAAGGACAAACTTATAGCGCGTTATTAAATGCCCGAAGACAACAGGGTTTAAGATTTACAGAATTAGAAATTAGACAACTTTTACAGCAAATTTTACCAGTATTGAGTTACATCCATTCTTTAGGTGTAATTCATCGTGATATTTCACCAGATAATTTAATTCTTCGCACAGTTGATCAGCTACCAATATTAATTGATTTCGGTGGCGTGAAGCAAGTAGTAGCCGCCGTTGCTTCCCAATATTATCAACCAGGAGTAGCCGCACCACCTCCAGCCGCTACCTTACTAGGTAAGGTAGGGTTTGCACCACCAGAACAAATGCAAACAGGTGCAGTGTCTCCCCACAGTGATTTATATGCTTTGGCGGTGACAGCTATCGTTTTATTGACAACGAAACAACCCCAAGAACTGGTAGATAACTACAATATGTCTTGGCTATGGAGAAGGGAAATTACTCTGAGTCCAGTGTTAGGGCAAGTCTTAGATCAAATGTTAGCTTCTCGTCCTGGCGATCGCTATCAGTCAGCCCAACAAGTTCTAGACGCACTCAACCCCACACCAGTATATTATCCCCCCACTCAAGCCCCCACTCCGACCACCGCGCCTACCTCCGCAGACACCCTCGCCGCTTCTCCTGTTCCTCAAATTTCCCCCACACCCCCAGCTGCAATTCCCCCCACACCCCAAAATCAATGGACACCTACTAAAACTTTTTTGGCCGTATTGGCTTTAGTCGTAACTGGGGGCTTAATCTGGTGGGGAGTGAGTGGAAAAAAAGATGATCCCATCATCGTTGATTCCACACCGACACCGACACCCACAATTACCCAACCAACCAACCCTTTAGATAAATATTCCCCAGCCGAAAGACGACGCAAGCAAACATTAAACACCAGCCGTCAACAATTGGGTGTAGATTTTAATTTCTATGTGAACTTAGTTAACCAAGTGTTTTGGGAACAAAATCCCAGTTTACGGGGACAAACCCTCAGCGATGAAGCAAAAGACGAACAGTTACGCACCGAATGGGATCAGGTTGCGGGTAATTTACTAGAAAAACTTAAACCTTTGAGTCCCAGAGCCAGAAGACAATTAGGTACTTACACTGACGCTGATCTCAATCGCTGGAAGGTAGATGTCAATCAAGTTAATGTTAGTAGCCGCGCTTTGTATGATTTAGGTGATGCAGCTTTCTTTAATGTCTTCCCAGAACGGAAAGGTAAAAATTTTATCAGCCAACCCATCGGACAAGTTTGGCACGCCTTTGTTAGTGATAAAGTGAATGCGATCGTTGGTGGTAGAGCTTTAGAAAAAATTGTTTTTGATCCTGGTGCTATTAGTAAAACTCTCGAAGGTAATCTCAAACCTGGTGAGGGTAAAGTTTTTATTGCTGATTTAGCCCAAAATCAAACTTTAGATTTTGAGGTAGAAGCCAATTCCCAAGTTTTGTTATCGATTTATTCTCCTTCTGGGAAAGTAACGTTTTTAGAAGATTCCTCCGAACGGACTTTAGCCACAGAATTACCAGAATCGGGATTCTACGAATTTGTTTTGGTGTCCACCGCTTCCACATCACAAAATTATCAACTCGTCCTGACAGTGGAAAATCCCAACCCACCAGAACCAACACCAACTCCCACGGAAACCACTACACCTACACCCACACCCAGCGACACCCCGACAGAAATACCCACACCCAATTAGGGAAGAAAAACCCCTCCCCGGCGAGTCTACAGTCTACACATATCCTCTTACTAAGTGCAGAATGTGGTTTCTAAATCTCCTTTATGACGGGGGACTTTGATTCTTTTTAACCCCGACTTGATTACCATCATTATTCTGTGTATAAATGAGTCAACTTTAATACCAATTCGCAACGATGCTCCCGCTACGCTAACGCGATGGACTTGTCTCCGAGATGCTACGCGTAGCTTGCTTCCCCGGAAGGGTACGTCCCGCTACGCTAACGCAATTCGCAATTGGTATTACTTGATAGTAATTTAGGCCACGAGTTCCCATCAATTTCATCATTCCAATCCCAAAATTATGAGTCGTGATGCGTAAAACTCCCTGATTCATCTGGGGGATATAAGCGAATGAGCCAAATTTATTTGGCTATCTTATCCTGGTTCATTGTGAATAATTCAAAATATTTTATCTGTTCTAATATTTTTTCTTATGTTTTCCCAGAAGTTGCGTATTTTCTAAAAGTGGATGCTCCCCTTAAACTGGGCAATGTTTAAGGGTTTGCCAGAAGGATTATCAGATTATTGGTCATAAAACAAACAAATTATGATCATTGTTAATATTAATTTTATCTCTCGGATTGACTATGTTAAGATAACATGAAGAAATTTAAAAGCTTTGTAATTATCAATCAAGAGTAGCCTGACAAGGAGGTGGGAAAAGCAATACAAAATTAATTAGAAATACAAAAACAAGAAAGATTCAAAACAAAATCATTTGTTACTAGAGAAGTGTAAGTATTTTATCAATAAAATACTCATATTTCTTTTGGAAGACTTTAACAGATTAATAGACTTGCTTACTGCTCATACTCTTCACAGCAAAACTATGGTTCTTGAGTACAGAGTTTAGTGTGTTTTCAGCACATTAGTTACTCAAGAACTAACAGTATCTCGTGGTTGAGAAAACAACAGAAAAAATAACGTGTCTTCTCAACTTCAATATCTACCATTGCAATATCTATAGCCCCATACATAAAAAATGTTTGCGATGATTATCGCATCATTTTTTATGCAGAATAAAGCTTGCTCATTGGTTATTTTCGTCTCACGATAGGAGAAAGATATGTTTCTAACCAAACGGTTATTCTTAGGTGTTTTGGCATTATCTTTAATGAGTTGGACTAGTTTTCCATCCAAAAGTTTAGCCAATTCTCAACTATTTCCAAAGCCTTCACAAAAGTTTTACACTGCCAGCTTACTAAATTCTATCCTCAATCCTATTCTAAACCCTTATAAATGCTCTACCAAATTAAGAGTGATTAACGCTGCTGTTCCTACTGCGTCACCAGTTGATGTCATTGTCAACGGTAAAAAAGTTTTGGAGAATGTAGATTTTCGTCAAGCTAGTCAATATATAGATGTAATACCAGGAAATATTCACGTACTTTTTGTGCAATCTGGTACTTCTAGTACAATTGCTTCTAGAACCTTTACAGGTGCGCCTAATAGTGCTTATACAGTAGCGATCACAGGAACACTACAAGGCCCGTCAGGTCAACCATTATTTAATCAATCACCTTTTGTGATTCCAGAAGATTTAACACAGCCTAATCCTGGTAAATTTAAAGGACGTTGGTATCGCTTTTCGGAAACTAGTGCTGTTATAGATTTCCGTATTAGCAAATCCTCTAGCCCAAATGTGGATGAAACTCGTATTACAGACCTGATACCCAAAACTGCTATTGCTTACCCAGAACTGACGGCTGGTACATATAACTTCAATCCAGTTTTACCTGACCAATTTAATCCATTGATCAATAATGCCTTCAATCCACCACTCACAGTAGAAATTGCGAATCAAGCAGTCCCGGCGGGAGTCATTTTTGATGTAATTGCTACAGGTAATGCCTTGGGTCAAACACCTAACTCACTGTTACTTACAACTGCTGTAACAACAGTAGCACCTCCTGATGCTAATGGGTGTACTCAGATTGTGCAGTAAACAATATCAACTTAGCGAGGCATTTTCAACCATAAGAATTTTATTTTTCTAGGACTTACGCAACGCCGATAAGTGTAGGAAAGCAATCCCAACGTCAGATGAGATTACGTTGCGATCGCTCGTCATGACAGAGCGAGGTTATTTTTGCGTAAGTCTTGTTTTGAAAAAACCGTATAACTAATGAAGCGGGTCTAATTACATCATACCCGCTTCATTTAGTTATTAATGAGATTGCCAACCAAGTTACTACAAGACATTAGTTCACGGAGGATACACGCGAACCGCATCCTATTTTCCAAATCCCGTGAAAAGTCAGCGCGTCAAAGCCAACCGCCACAGTCTCACACCTTCATGCTCACTAGCAGCTAGAGTTTTACCATCAGGACTAAGTGCTACTTTAGTGGAAGAAAATTTGGGTGGTTTTTTCCAACTTAACAATTTTTTGCCTGTGCTAATTTGCCAAATATTTAAACCATCATTACTTTGCTGAGGTGGAATTTGCAAACCTTCACCTTGACTAATCAATGTCTGACTATCTGGTGTGACTAACAAGGTTTGGACTGTTCCCACATTGGGAATTGTTCTCACAATCTTTTGTGTTTTCATGTCCCAGATTTGCAAATTATTGTTCTGGGCAGTAATCAGGTTTTTACCATCAGGTGTAACTGCTAATGTAGTAACACGCTTGCCTTGATTATCACCAAAGGATTGCAGACGCTTACCTGTATTAATGTCCCAAACTTCTATCTGGTTGCTATAGGAACTATTGGCAATGACTACAGTTCTACCATCGGGAGTAATATCTATGGGATAACCAGAGTCGAGAGTTTCTAAGTTAGCAGGAATAGTACGCAGTAATTTGCCACTGCTAAGTTCCCAAACTCCTATATCCTCTGTAGGTTCCTCTGTACTTTTTAAGCCAATGAGGGTTTTACCATCAGGAGTCAGCTTGATGTAATAACCACCATTCAACCTGTGCAGAATATTCCCTGTTTCCAGTTCCCGAATTTGAACTTGTTGTGATGCGGCTGTAACTATAGTTTTGTCATCGGGAGTAACGGCGATCGCATCTATGCTATCAGTAAGAGGTGAATAGCCTTCTGTTTCTGACAGTCCAAGGAATGAGTGAAGTAATTTACCAGCATCTATTTGCCAAACTCTCAGATTCCCAGAATCAGCAACGATTAATTTATTGCCATCACGGGTAAAACCTAAACAATGGATTCCTTTGTAAAATGATTCAAATTTCTGTTCATAGCCGATAATATTGCCAATATTGGGTAGAAAGTCCTGCTCCTGTCCGCTAGTCTTGATAAATTGAAAGGGCGGAGGTGCTAATGTCACATACATTGAAATCAACATTACACTGTAGGTGAAAATTAATCCAATCAGTGTAAAACGGGGCTTGAATTGGGGAGAAAGCTTAAGTCCACAAGTTCCACCCACCACACCGCCGATAATCGAACCTGCTGGTGCTACGACAATGAACTGCAATAATATCGACAGTCCCCCAAAAGGCCCTCCTATGTAGGTATTTGGACTAGCAAAAATAGGTATCATTGCCAGCAGCATCATCCCAATAAAAGAACCCAACATTGCAGGTATGAGGGTTTCTTTCATGCGGCGGCTAATTTTGCCCATAATTAGCCCAATCACACCACCCACAACAGCCCCAATAACTGCACTAATGAAAGTTGCATATATTAGTTTTGGCAGAATAAATGTAAAGATAAATTCAAAGTTAATCCAATTCATATACAGATAATCAAGATTTGCCGAAGTTATGCCCAATAGGCTTTCATTTCAAAGGTTAATTAATAGCATAAGCATAAATTGGTCACGAAAATTGCTGTGTTTAGTAAATGTTTGTAGTTAGGACTTTAGTCCTGAAAGAACTATAGGGAAAAGAGACACGTATTGATTGCAGAATCATATTAACCTGCTAAAAACTCCTGTGTACTAAAGTTAATAACAGAGTGTTGATATCAAGTTGAAAATCGAGAAATGAAAAAAGCGATCGCTCTAAATCTAAACTTTGGAGAATGAGAGCGATCGCAAATCGTTAAGATTGAATATCTCTTGTCAAATCAAAGATTTTTGTAAAAAAATTTACAGTGACAAACAAAGAAAAAAGAACAAGCGCAAAGTAAAAAAGGGCTAAAGTTTAATGTCCCGCCGGGGAATCCTTCCAACACCGCAAACAACACGAAAACCAATAAGGTAGTCGTTGATGCTGCGCTCCGCCCCAACGTTGTCGATACGGGACGCAGAACGGCAGCTTTCAGGATCGTCGTTCCAGGAACCGCCCCGCAACACGGCAACTCCTTGTTTTTGATAAAGGTTATTATTATCATCAAACCACGCACTACCATCTTCTGGCGCACCTGTATAGCTTCCGTGCCAGTCGTCTAAACACCATTCCATGACGTTTCCGTGCATATCGCACAGCCCAAAGGCGTTTGCTACTCCAAAACTGCCTACTTCTAATGTTAGCTCTCGATAACTTCCTTTCACTCCTGCCCCGTAACTGTAGTTAGCATTGTAGTTGGCTAATTCTGATGTAAGTGTTTCGCCAAAATGGAATGGGGTGGTTGTTCTGGCTCTACAGGCATATTCCCATTCGGCTTCACTGGGTAGGCGGTAGCTTCTGCCTGTATGTTGGGAGAGGCGAGCGCAAAACTCAACCGCATCATACCAAGAAACTTGTTCTACAGGTCGATTTGAGCCTTTAAAACCAGATGGATCTGGGTTTAGTTCTCGCTCAACTTGGGGCAGCGCGGCTACAGCTTGCCATTGTGCTTGAGTAATAGGATATCGCCCTATATAGAAGCTAGGAACTGTGACTTGATGTTGTGGTTTTTCTACATCACTACTTTCTAATTCATCTTCCGGCGCACCCATCAAAAATGTCCCTGCGGGAATTTCTATCATTTCCAATTCAACGCCTTCTGCTAATACCTCAGTAATGTATTCTGCTTGCCCTTGTTGATAGTTTATTATCCATTCTTCTGGGTTATTTAGCTGACGTTCTAGGGTAGCTATAGTAAACTGAATCACGCCTAAATCTAATCGCTTGCAAAGAGAATGCCCAAGTCCGCGTTCATCTTGTTGACGTATTTTAGAATCATATCCCGAACCATCCATAGAGCCACCGCCAGCAATTCTAGCAATGTCCCAAGTCTCTAATTTTCTACTCAGAATTTCTCGGTTTTCTATGGCTTCTTCGTATGTCACCAAAGTGTAGCCTGATGGGCAAGTTTCCCCACTAGCTCTTAATATTTTATGTGCAAAAGAAGTAGACGAGTAACCTCTAAAATCTATTCTGCCTTCATGGGGATAATTCAACCATCCCTCAAATAATTTACCTTCTTGATATCGCTCCCAAAAGTCAGCATTGCCACTATTTTCTGTAAAAGTAATACTAGCAGCAGTACGATTATCTTCAAAACTCCAAGAAATTTGTTGTCCTTCTATTTGCCAGTTTTCAATTACTGTCAACCCCAACCGTGAACGAAACTTCACTTTACCTTGGGGAGAAATCGATAATAATTCTAGTCCTTCGCGCCAATTTTCATAACCAGATTTAACTTGACAAATATATTCACCGGCAAATAATTGCAACAGTGAGTGATAATTATCTGGGTTTGGTGGTAAATCATTCGGGGCAACTTTTTCTGCAAACTCTGCATATCTCCCACCGAGATTGCGTAATACTTCTGTTGTCACATGGGCAAATGGTAATAAATTTTCTTGTTGTTCTGCACTTAAATCTGGCAAATTTAACAGCAGCGATGTGAAAGTTTTTAGAGATAATCCCATTTTTTCAGCGATGTATTCAGAGACTACATCTAAAACATTCTCCGTGTCTGCTAACAACATCGCTTGATTAAGTAATTTTCGGACTCCCTCCACAAAATCATATTCATAGTGCCAAGCGACAGAAACAGGATCATTTTGCTTTTTAGTAATCATGCCACTTAAAAAGACTTCTGCCACATTTATAGGTGTAGATTGCGGCAGCATAGTCTTTTGAATTAAATGCACTACAGGTAAACTCACAGGAACAGCCGCCATTAATCCTGCTAATTTTTGTGCAGTAGGTGAGGCAGTGGATAGAAAACGATCTACAATTGTTTCTGGCAATATTTCTAAAACTGGGGATGTAGTGTGCTGATTGATTTGTTCTTGCACAAATTCCATGTCTAAAATAATAGCTGGCGTTTGCGTTCTACCATAGCCTGCAATCACTTTTGCCCAGGTTTTGAGAGATATAGATTCTAGAGTGATAATCGGTAAATTTAAAGCTTGCTCTATATCTAAATCTTCCTGATAAATTAATTTAGTATTAGGTACACCAGGGTGAAAAGAACTCACCTTTACTTTATAACCTAAGCCTAATTCACTACTTAACCACAGTCTTTCCGGGAAAAGCTGCAAAATTGCAGTGGAAGATTGATGAGACCATTTTTGTAACCAATTATAAATAGTTTCTTGTTGCCAAATATTAGATACACAATCACTGACAAGTAAAATTAACCCTCGCCCATTAATATGATATAATTCTCGATAATTATATATTCTAAGATATCTTGATTTACCTTTTCTTCTACTAATTAATTGTAATTCTCCTTGCTCATTAGTTGCTAAATTCCAAACTCTGACATTAAAAAATATGCCATAGTTATCTAATATTTGAATTAACTCATTAATAGTTTCTTGCCAAATAAATGAAGACCGGTTTTCTTCTATTACTAGTTCCAAGCTTAACCAGCGTTCAGGTTGAGGTTTAGTAATAGGTAGCCAAATTTCCTGTTCAACAATTAGAGCTTCTACAATACGGTTAACGGTAGCTTCAACATCCACAATCCTGCGGGAATATGAAGCGACTTTACGCATTAAAGGACGTAAAGCTCTACTAATTTGTAGTTTGTTTGGTAAAGCTGGTGCAGTAGGGGTGGGAAAAGGTAAACCCTCTATATTTTCTTCAGTTTGAGACTTTTGATCGGATAGATTTGAAGGTGGTGTATAAATATTAATAGGCGGTTCAATAGGTTCAGCCGCTTGAATATTTGTATTGGTATTTTCAGGAATATTTGCAGTTTCTTTGGGATTTTGAGGTGGTTTTTCTTTGATTTGTGGATTTTCCACTCCCATGTGCAGAGCTAGCCACAGTGTATCTGCTATATCCTCATCACTGAGTTCTAAACGTTTCTTTAAACCACTATGCTCTAAGATATTCACAAAGCGTTGCACTGCATCATAGCCAGAATTTTCACTCATCTTCTTCAACTTGACCTAAGTCTTGCAGCAGTTGTTTAATCAATCCATCTTTTGTATCAATGCGTCCTTTTGTCACCATAAATAGAGCATTGAGCAATTGATCATTGGCTAGGGTTTTTGAGTTTCTTTCTTGAATAAAATTATCTACTAATGTATTCAGAGCTTCGTTTGTTAATTTTGTAGAATTATTGGGGTCGGCGATTTCTTTACCTAAATGAGCCGCAATGATTTTGACTAATTGTGCTTTATCTGGCTCTTTCATTGTTAGCCTTAAACAACGTCGCAAAAATGGTGGTGGAAAATCTCGCTCTCCATTACTAGTTAAGATAACTAGAGGGAATGTAGTACATATTACTCTGCCTTCGATAATTTCGTGGCTAATATCTGCGGTATATGCAGTACGCACCTCCACTACAGGAATTTCTTTTTTGAGTCTGACTAACTCTTCAATTTCAAAACGTCCTTCCTCAAAAATATTTAATAGGTCGTTAGGTAAATCAATATCACTTTTATCAATTTCATCTATGAGAAGAACGCGGGGTTTTGGTGATGGGAGTAAAGCTGTTCCCAAAGGGCCTAAGGTAATGTAGTCTTCAATGCTACTGGCTTTTGAGGAATTCTGCTGCTGTTTGACTTCCTGTAAGCGAGCGATCGCATCATAGCTGTATAATCCATCTTTGAGGGTAGTACGAGATGCGATCGGCCAATATAAAACTTCTCCTAACATCAATTCTCTAGCCACAGCATAAGCTAAAGAAGATTTACCTGTTCCTGGTTTACCAGTAATTAATAAAGGTCGTCGCAGATATAAAGCTGCGTTGATCATTTTGATTTCTTCTTCACGCGGTTGAAAAGTTTCACCTCGGACTTGGCTACGGTTTTTATTCTGGTCAATTTCTTGACCAAAAGGCCGCCATTTGGGAGGTGCTGGTAACTCCCAGTTATCATGAGGTTCGCTATTTCCTGTAAAAATTTGCCAGTCGTTCATAAAATTGCTCAAGTTTAGAGTTGCTTTTGGCTTAGTAGTTGTTCTGGTGGTAATAAATCGGGGTTATCCCACAATAAGCATAGATGGGTGATATGGTTACTACCTTGGGATTTTTGATTTTTAAATTGGGACGGTAATTTTTTTAAAGATATATCATTATTTTCTGGTGTTAAAATTCTCTGGAATTCTCCGTCGATATCAGGGATTGGTTGACGAGTCCATAAAGCCAGAGGTAGAGCCGATTTAAAGATAATTTTTCCTAATACATCTCTTTTTTCAAAGATACTAGTAATTTTAACGGCAATTATATGTTCCTGTTTAATCTGATCAAATAAAGTTTTTTGATGATCACTAGAGCCTAAAACAAAAACACTATTCGCGTAATGTTCTAATTTATCTTTAAATTGATTACCTTTTTCACGCCATTTGAAAACAGGAGGACTTTTACCTCTTAATCTATCTGAACAACGAATTACCACTTCATAATCTTCACAAATTCCTGTAGCGAAATCCTCTTCGTCCTCTTCAAATTCCTCAGTTTTCCAAGTATCAAAATCATGATTCATTAATTCAGACGGCAAGAAAAGATGAATTTGCTTTATGTTCTTATCAGCCTTAATTAAACTTTGTTGAATTAAATTAATAATGATTTGAGGCAAATTAGTTAAATTTTTGTCTGTAGATATTTCTAATTGATTATCAATCTTGAGTTGCTCACAATCAGTAAAAGATTCTCGATTATATGCTAATAAATTTTTAATTAGCCATGCTTCAACAACATAGTGATCGCCTGATGCACTAATTGCCATCATTAAACAGGGGTGAGACTGTTGTTGTCGCTGTTGTTGTTCTTGGAGCAATTGTTGAATTAATTCATGCCATTCTTGAATATGTTTTTGCCGCCATCCTTGAAAATCTTCAGATAATGATAACTCTGTATTATTCAGATATAAATAACCGACAAATTTATCTATATAACTATAATTACCTTGTGTTGGTAAATCCAGTTCATTAACTATTTCTGCTATATTTTGCGGATTAATTTTATTGAGTTTACGCACTTGATGCAATGATGCTTCGTAGGCATTGAAAATAGCAGTTTTTTCTTTGTCAAAGTATCCTTGCAGTATATTAATTATTCCATCTAATTTGGATTTTTTTTGATAATTGTGATACTGGCGTTCAATTACATCCAACTGTTCGCCAAGTTCATTGAGTATGCGTTTTTCTTCCTGAAGCTGTTGTTCATATTTAAATTTGTCGGCTGGTTCTGTTTCAATCACCCACGCTTTTCTAATCCTGTCAACTTTCTCCCGTTGCAGTTTGTAGTCTTCTTCTAGGGATTCTTTTTCGTCCAGCATGGGCAGATTTGGGCGATTTTAGTCATTCTTGTTATAAATAATACCACTCTTTTATTTTGTGTTAGTAAGTAGAGCTAAGGACATAATTGCATTTATTATTACCTGCTTACTGAAAAGATGAAGGCGATCGCAAATCTTCATAGCTTGATAATGATACAAGCCAAGAAATCATAAACCGAAAAAATGCTTATCAGCTCTGCTTTTTGTCTTCAGGCATCACTCACACGCTACAATAAAACAAGCTTTTTGTTCAGGAGGTGCTTTGCCTGACAGAACCTTCAGACAATAAAACCATTGCAGAACTTTACGAAGCTATTGGTAATATCGTCGTCCGATTTCCTCTGCTTCATTGCCAAGAATGCGCCAGTACACTGAAAAAATGGCTTAAACAACGTGGAGTACAAGGGAAAATTTGGCGGGTTTCGACCAGGTATGATAACGAAGATTTTATCCTTAGCGATCGCCTTGAACAGCAGGGTTGCTTTGAAAGCATTACGGAAAATGGTGTTCATGGTGATGGTGTTGAAGTCTATGGCAAAATCTTTGACAACCTTTCTCGACAAGGACTTTCACCAGAAAATTGGGTAAAAGATTTTACTTCTCTATCTAATGAATTTCAAGTGGAAGTGATTGACGAGTTTTAGAGATGCAATTCAATAAAGCTAATTAACAATGAGTACATTATTTGAGTTACTAGAAAAAATTAAAAGCAAACCAGGACTATACCTGGGTTCAGCCTCTATTAGCAATTTGCGGATGTTTATTCAAGGTTATCGCTTTGCTCGGTCAGAAGTAGGTATTACTAATACTGAAGCCGAAAGTGATTTTTATAAAAATTTTCAACCCTGGCTGCAAAATCGCTTATCAATTCGTACAGTTAATGCTTGGGACAAAATTATTTTACTCACCTGTATTGATGAGAAGGCAGGATTTGATTATTTCTTCCAACTTCTATCCCTCTTCTGTCACTCTCCGAAAACTTTTGCCATTTCTGAATTCTAGAGCTTTTGTATAACAGGCGTTTGCGCGATTATTTTCTAATAATAAATACAAGACCAACTTTTTTCTAATAGAATAGCTTGTATTGATTGCCTCATAGGGCTTCTAGCGATTGCCCTCCCGGAAAGTGACATAAGAGGGCTAATCAGGAAGCTATGAAACAAGAAATCGCTCAACATACAGCACTTTTGAAGTAATTGAGGTACACCAATTATAGAAGGTAGTTTTAAAACTTGACGTTCCATCGGTTGCTGTACCTCATAAACATCGAATCTGCTGTAAAACAGAATGCCAAGCCTGGGAAACAAATTGGAAATGTTTATTGTGATTGCAACAGATAGTCTTAAAAATGCCCCTGCTCTAAAACATTTTCTATTGATGGACTTGTATCATCAATTAGAGCCTGTATCTTATCAATCATCCTTTGAAATACATCGGGGTAGTATTTAGAAATATCCAGAAAATCTACATATTCCTGTCTATGAAGTTGTCTCTCCCTTGGTGTTCGATACTCTTGTCGAATATTAGAAGACATCCGCTTAGTTTTTCGTACGATTAACACATCATCAATTTGAGTTGAAATGATAGAAATTGGTGCCATATCAAGAAATTCACAAATGAGAAAATATAAAGAACCAGGAACAGCTATCTTCAAATCTCTACTTGTTGCTACTGCTTCTTGAAACATAGTCTTATCTAAATTTGTCTTGCATTCCGCACACACATATCCTAGATGTGACTCAATCAACTTATATTTCTGAAACCCAGGATCAAAGGATGACTTTAAATATAATCTTTTCCCAAGTATGAAATCCTGGTCTTTCGTCCTAATACTTGGTTCACCGCCTTGACCAAGATTTCCCAGAGATGATAGAAAAGAAAGACCTGAGAATGTACTTCTTGGACCTAACTCAAAAGAATCATCTATTCCTCGCAAACTACGAAAAACAACTTGCGGTAGAAATTCCTCTAAAATAGTATTATCTAGTTTTAGCTGACCCTTCTGCCTATATAAAAAGTTCTCTGAACTGTCGAATATTAGATCAAGCTCAATAAAACGTTTGTATCGATTAGTCGCTTCTACTAACTTTTCTACTGTATCTAGTTGACCGCACTCAATTGCCTCTAAATCAGCAATCCACTGGTGATACTTTCTCACAGCCTCTTCTAGCCTTTCTTTATCAGATCCCGGTAGCCGACGGTTATTGAGACAAGCAGTTAGTTTAGTGTAATGAGGACGAGAAAGTTCAGACATATATTGATTTTTCTGATAATTTTTATCTTTCCTAATAAAACAGACTAATATTATTAGTGTATATGGGAATTTTTGTCTAGAATCGGTGTTCCTTGAATATTGGGAATTTTGGAAATTGCACTTTCTAGAAACTCAATATTTTTTGGTGGGACTAAGACAAGACTATTTTTGAGTACATCAAATGCCACTTCTCTAGCAATTTGCTCAACTGTTTCTTGCTCACGCTGATTTTTCAAATTAACAAAGTTAATTAAATCCTCTCTAATAATTTTGCCAAACTTATTCTTAAATTCTCTTTTTTGTCTCAAAACTTTATGAAACAGATTTGTTCTAATTCCAATTTTTTCAATAATGTCAGCATTGTAAAAAGGTGATCCCATGACATTAGATTCATGTCCCACAACAAACACAAGTCTAGCCTTATCTTTAGTTACTCTTGAGAGTTCCCTTAGAGTATTAGCCATATCTATACAGTATTGTACTACCGTATAAAATCGGTTGCTTCTATTCGCCCTGTTAGATCCAATTTCTGACTTAGCTATCTTTAATATATCCCATCCCAATATTTCAGCAGACATCCGGTAATTTTGATGATAATTAAATACGTTTATGTAAGGTGGTGATGTGATAACAAAATCGATTTTGTCATTTTCTAAAGGAAGATAACGGGCATCATATAAAGCTACTCTAATTGTTTTTTCGGAATAATGAAGCTTGTTAATTAAGTTACCCAAATCATTAAAATTATATTGAATAAATTCATTATTAATATTATTTTTGCCAACATCAAGGAGTATAATTAAAGCATCAAACAATTTTCTTTCTTCTTCACCTAAATTGTTTCTGATTTCTCTTAATCTTACTGCTAAATCCGATAAATGGTTACTATTAGCAAAAATTTCACATATAAATTCTCTATCTATTAAGTTATTAATAACTTTTATGACCTGTTTTCTTTGAGAATTATTTATGAATTCATATATTTTACTAAGAATTAAGGCAGCTGGGTTGATTTCAAAACCATAGGACTTTAATCCGAGAGTGCCAGCCTCTAGCAAAACAGTTCCACTACCAACAAAAGGGTCAAGAATAACTGAGTTGGGCAGACAATATGAGTCTAATATAACTTCAATAAGTTGAGGTGAAAACTGACCACGCCAAGCAAATAAGTTAGTTCGGGTCTTCTCAACAATGTCAAGGCTTTCTTGTGGAATGGGTTTGTCAAACTCCTTCAACTGCTAACCGTCCTTATGTCTCAACCTATTCTTGTAAAACTCAATTTAGTTTAACATTCAGCGTTGCTAATTCATGGGAACTTAGGTAAAAGCTGGTGCATCGGGTGAGTAAGTCAAGATAAATCAAAAACAAAAAGCCCGCAAGTGCAGGCTTTTATTCTGTTGGCTGTTCATTAGTGTTAGCTTGCTGACGCTGGGCAATCTGAATTAGTAATCTTAATGCGTTATTCACCGCTTCATCGTTAGGAAAAGCTTCAGCAACATCAGGATCTAAACGCACTATATTTGTTTTTGTACGATATCGCTCAACATATTTACCTCTAACCCCTCCTTCCATTTGAGCAAAATCATACTCAGGACGTAATTCATCTTCCATTTCGTTTTCAACTTCCTTGTTTATTGTTTTACTTTTATATAAAATGCTACTCTGTTGACTATCTTGTATTTCGCTTATTTCAAATAGACCACATATCTTTAAAATTTTTTTTAGACTTCTAACGCCATATTTTTTTGGTGTATACTCTGGATATATTTTTTTTATAAATTCACCAGCTTTTGCTAACGAAGTCATATCATCGATTTTTTCTGTGTTTATTTCAGCTAGTTGTAGTAGTTTCACGATTCTTGTACTTGACCATGCTGTATCTGAAGGGTCTAAGAGATTTATATACTCAACTCCGTCAGATATAATAGACTGTTTTAAAGAGTTATATAAGGTTACTAATTGTGGATGAGATTTGCCATAGCCTTCTTTCATTAAAAGAAGCACAGGAGATATATAAGATTTTATTTCTTTATAAAAGAAAGTTATTTCTTGATGTTGCGCCTTTAACTGAGTTAATAAATTTTTACGCCCTTCTTCGGTATTTAATATAGTCAATCCTTGCTCATTACCAAAATTATGGACAAGTTTGTTTCTTTGATTAACAATTTCTCTCAAAATCTCCGCATATTTATTATCATTATCATTAACAGATGTAAGAAAAGTATTTACTAAGTAGCCTAGAGTTTGTGCCTTCACAGATTCTCTTTGTTTTCTTATATCATCAATATTCTTTGTACTGCCATTTGGATCAGATATAAATGGAATAATAAACTTCAAACCTTTTCTTTTTCTATGTGCTGTAATAGTATTACGTTTATTCCTACTTGTTTGAAAATCTGCTCTAATAAATCACTATGTTCGCTCTGTATAATTTCACATTCCTGTCATAAGTTAAACTGTTATTTAATTGATTCATCATAATGCGAACACCAATATTTCTTATATGTAATATCCCTGAGAAAATAATTTAATTAACAAATAAAAAAGCCCGCAGATGCGGGCTTTTGGTAATTAAGTAATGACTTTACTTACCGTTTCGCCAACTTCTTCGCCATCTTACGTAGACGAATAGATTGGGGTGTAACTTCCACCAACTCATCGGGGCCGATGTACTCTAACGCCCGTTCGAGACTCATTTCTACTGGTGCTTGCAACTGTACCAACTCATCGCCACCGGCGGCGCGGTGGTTGGTTAATTGCTTGGTTTTGCAGACATTCAGTTCTAAGTCTTGAGGACGGTTGTGTTCACCGACAATCATGCCCTTGTACACTTTAGTACCAGGAACAATGAAGAATAAACCTCTATCTTCAGCGTTCTTCATGGCGTAGAATGTGGAAACACCTTCTTCAAAGGCAATCAATACACCTTTGTTACGGGCTTCAATTTCGCCACACAGAGGACGATAATCTAAGAAACTGTGGTTCATGATCCCTTCACCACGGGTCATCCGCATGAATTCACCACGGAACCCAATCAAACCACGGGCGGGAATGACGAATTCTAGCTGGGTACGGTTGCTAACTCCAGGCTGCATATCTTGCATTTCGCCTTTGCGTTGTCCGAGGCGTTCGATACAGCTACCAACTGCATCCGAGGGAACGTCTAACACTAACAATTCATAAGGTTCGCAAGGCTGACCGTTAACTTCACGGTAAATTACCTGTGGCTGGGAAACCTGAAACTCATAACCTTCGCGGCGCATGGTTTCGATTAAGATACCCAAGTGTAATTCACCACGACCGGAAACTAGGAATTTGTCGGGGGAGTCGGTTTCTTCGACGCGTAAAGCCACGTTGGTTTCTAATTCACGGAACAGGCGATCGCGTACTTGTCTCGACGTAACTAGTTTACCTTCTTGACCCGCAAAAGGTGAATCATTCACCCAGAAGGTCATTTGTAAGGTAGGTTCATCTACTTTAATTAGTGGTAAAGCTTGGGGTTCGTTGGGGTCTGTGATGGTTTCCCCGATGTTCGCATCAGCAAAACCAGCCACCGCCACGATGTGACCGGCGGAAGCTTCTTCTAATTCCACCCGCTTCAAACCTTCAAAACCGAGCAATTTGCTAATTTTAGCCTTGACAATCGCGCCTGTTTCTGTTACCAAAGCTGCTTGCTGTCCACCGCGAATTGTGCCGTTGTGGATTCTACCAATGACGATGCGTCCTAGATATTCAGAATAATCTAGGGTTGTAACTTGCAATTGCAGAGGCTTGGTAGCATCACCTACTGGGGGTGGAACGTGGCGCAAAATGGCATCAAATAAAGGCTGCATATCCTTGGGTTCGTCTTCCAAGGTTTCTTTTGCGTAGCCAGAAAGACCAGAGGCGAACAGATAGGGGAAGTCGCACTGGTCATCATCTGCGCCTAATTCTAAGAACAGATCCAATACTTTATCTATTGCACCGTGGGGTTCGGCTTGGGGACGGTCGATTTTGTTGACAACGACGATGGGACGTAAGCCTTTTTCCAATGCCTTTTTCAACACGAAGCGGGTTTGAGGCATGGGGCCTTCATTGGCATCAACAATCAGGATACAACCGTCAACCATACCCAATACACGTTCTACTTCGCCACCGAAGTCAGCGTGTCCAGGGGTATCAATAATATTGATGAGGGTCTCTTTGTAGCGAACGGCGGTATTTTTCGCCAGGATGGTGATTCCTCTTTCCCGTTCTAGGTCGTTGGAGTCCATGACGCAATCCGGAACGTCTTCACCTTCTCGGAAAATGCCGGACTGTCTCAGGAGTGCATCAACCAGGGTGGTTTTGCCGTGGTCTACGTGGGCGATAATGGCGACGTTACGAATTGGGAGCGTCATAGAAACTTAGTGGTGAACTCTAGAAGGGTTATTGTAGATTTACATTACAGTGCTAGGCTGTTTTAACAGAATTGGGGATGATCAGCAAATTCTGTAAAGAAGCTTTAATAATTCTAGCTTAATTGTCACAATTCTAGGGAGAATTCTAAATGCTGCTAGAGTAGAAATTCGGTAGTTTAAGAGCAACAGCACTAAGTTTACAGTCTTTCTACGTAAGTTTTACAGCCATTGCTGATAGTCAAAACTAGTAGCCAGTAGTTTTTCATAGTCTTGCTCAATCACTGACCAATCTCCATAACCTTGCTCTACATAGTCCAAATCTATATCAATCTGGTAAATGGCTGTTCTGATTTCGTCGGCAATGCTATCAGCATCAAAAATTAAGTGATACAGCGATCGCAAAAATTGACTATGTACAGGTTTGGCAAAGTGATGATTTTCAGGTGACGGTAAGGGGTAAATTCTACCCAACTTAGCAATTATCAATCTCAATGAGATTTCTAAATTTTGTTCGCCCGGAATAGAATCTAGTAGATGCACAACATCTAATGGGTGTTTATATGCACTCGTAGATAGTTCAATCATCCAATCTTCAGGATGGTCAATTTCTGCAATTAGTTTATCTACCCAGTTGATGATTTCACTATAGGCACAAATGTTTAAGTAAATCCCTATCGAAAAGTAATCAGCATAGTGTTTCAAACTGGGTTGCATAAAATAGCAATATACTGCAAGATATGGTTTTTATATCTGTAAACTGAAAACAATGCCCTGTTGGTATTAATTATAGAAGCAAAACACCGAGAAAGGCTAAGGATTTAAAAAGTCTAAATGTTCTCCCGTTAGATTTTGCAGTTCCTCTGGAGAACCTTGTATTTTGAGATTTCCTTTATCCAAAAGCATAATAAAATCTGCCCGTAAAATTACCCTGGGACGATGACTAATAATAATTGTCGTTTTACCTTGACGATAATGTAGTAGTTTATCTAATACTTGTGCTTCTAAGATGGGATCTAAGGCACTTGTAGATTCATCTAAAATTAAAATTGGTGGTTCTGTGACAATGGCTCTAGCTAAAGCTAATCTTTGTTTTTGTCCTCCTGATATGTTCGCACCAAATTCCCCTAAGACAGTTTGATAATTATCTGGTAACTCTTGAATAAATTCATCAGCACTAGCCATTTTACAAGCCTGTACGATTTCTTCAAATGTCGCTTGGGGATAACAAAAGCGGAAATTATCTAAAATTGACCGACTCCAAAAATGTGCTTCTTGAGGTACTAAAATTATCTGCCGTCGTTGACATTCTAAAGATAAATCATTTTGGTTATATATCCCAAATCTAATATTGCCTGATTGGAGAGGATATAAACCAGCAATCAGTTTCACTAAGGTACTCTTACCACAACCAGATTTACCAATCAAAGCCGTAACTTTACCGCCAGGAATGACTAAAGAGAAATCTTTTAATAAATCTGACCTACCTGAATGATGAAAGTTAATATTAGTACAAACAATATCAGTATTGCCGGGAATTACAGCCCAAGGTTTATGATTTTCATTGGGGTCTTCTGGTGTTGTATCAATAATTTCTGTAATGCGTTGTGTCGCAGTTTGAACTCTAGCAAATTCATCCACAAAGGCAATCAAACTCGCAAAGAAACCATTAAAACTGGCATTCATAGCATTAAATGCTAACAATTGTCCAATGCTTAGTTCTTGACTAATCACCAAACTACTACCAAACCAGAGGATAGCTAAATTACCAAAAGCAGAAACCAAGCCAGAAAAAACATTATTAATAATTCCAATTTTTACAGTTGTTAAACTTAAGTTAGCAAGATTACCAAAGCGGATTTGAATCTCCTCCCAAGCCTGGGGAGCAGTATTATTAGTTTTTAAAGTTAGTATGCCTTTAAATGTTTCTACTAACATTCCCTGATTATCAGCCTGACCAACTAAAATATCCCGAATTTTTCTTTGGAGGGTAGGTAGAAAAATAATTGTTGAAGTAGACATAATTATAGCTATCAATACTGCCAAAAGAAGCAGTTTAAAGCTATATATTCCCATGAAAATAATCGAAATTACAGCAATAAATATTTGACTGGGCAGACTAATGACAATTTGGGAAACTAATTGATTAATTTCTTCAATATCTCGTAACCTGCTGACAATCTCACCACTCCGATGGGTTTCATAATAAGTTAAAGGCAGACGCAAAATCTGTCTACCAAATTCCAGGGTTAGACCTAATTCTAGGCGTTGAGCGAAATGGGCAATTAAATTAGATTGCACCAGTTTTAAGGTACTACTAAATATGTTCATCGCCATTACACCAATCACCACTGTAGTTAACAGTTGGGTATCTCTTCTCACTAATACGTCATCAGTTAAAATTTGAATGAGAAAAGGTGTGGTTAAGGATAAAATCCCCATTGCGAGGTTAATCAGAAATGCTTCAGTTAAAATCTGGCGATGGGGTAATACACGCGCCACAAATCGACTAAAACCATTGAATGTTTCTGATGGTTGCTGATAAAAACGCACCTCATCGGGTGCTAATAACAGCATGACGCAATTTAGCCAATCTCTAGCTAATTCTTCTCGGCTAATGTAACGAACTCCCACACCAGGATCAGCGATTACGTATTTTTTACCTTTTTGTCCGTATAAAACTACCCAATGGTAGCCTTTCCAATGAATAATTGCTGGTAGGGGTGCTTCGTGGAGTTTCTCAATTAACTGTGGGGTGGCTCTGACTTGGCGCGCGTGAAATCCCAAAGTTTCCGCACCGCGTCTTAAACCTACGAGAGTTGTACCTTGCACTCCTGTACCAACGGCTTCTCTGACACGGTTGAGAGCAAAATTACGTCCGTAATGTTTAGCAATAGTTGCAATGCAAGCCGCACCGCAATCTTCCTCGCTGCGTTGCAAGACAATTTTATATTTCATTGGTAATCAATGAGAGAATTCGGCAATGATGGTGTTTTTAACTATATAACGTTTTTTTATCTACATAATGGTTAGGCATGACTCAGGAAAATATTGTCCTATTTCATGAAATAAAGTTATAGGTTTTTAATTTTATAGTCATTTTAGATAAATTATTTTTATTGTTGGATTTGCATAAATCTTGATATTGGCTCTGATAGTACCATTAATGACACTACTTGAGTGTCTATAAAAATATCAGAGATTAATTTTATTTGACTATTGATAGTTAATGGTCGAAAAATTTGTGCATAATAAAATTATTTATCTGATGAGAAGCTATCTAAAGTTAACTAATGGTTAAGGTTGAAAAGATTGCTTTTTTAAGAAAAAATGTAATACTAAAAAAACGGATGTATGTTTTTATCCGCAACAATATCGGAGGTTTTATGTCTGAAAATAAACCAGAGAATTTAAATTCTGAAACAGTACCATTTTTTGCTCGATTTTTAGAAGGGCAAAATGTTGAGGAAATTTCTGATGAAGAATCCGAAGCATTTAACGGCGGTTTTCAATGCGCGACTAAAAAATATCCTTCTGATAAAGAAGATATAGCAGTCACTCTTAAATTCCCTTCTGATGGGGAAGATGCAGTAACTCAAAAATATCCTTCTGATGGTGATGACAGTATTGCTGTCATCAAATAATTTGATGAGGAATTCAGTAAGTTATTGGATGTAAAGTTTAAACATTCCTAAATGGATATTTGCATCACCAACCTTATATCAAGGTTGGTTTATTCATTAAAGTTAGTTACATGGGAGTTAAAAAATTTAAACTACTTAACAGCATATTTTTTGAGATGAGCTTAAATATGTTGCTGAATATAACAATATTTAGTGTTAGATGCTGAGTGTTTTCAAAACTACTGATATACTGCAAAGGGTTTGTTTTTCGTAGAGATTATATAATTTTTATTGGCATTAACATATATATTTTATGAGTTTTCAGCAAGATGTCGTTTTATTGATTACCCACAGTGGTGATTATTTCACTATTGATAGAGTGATAGCATCGCTATTGAAACGTGGTGTCCAGCCAATACGCTTGGACACTGATAAATTTCCTATGAATATCAAAATCAATGCCTATTTAAATAATGACGAAAATCATCACAGGGTAGAAT
>NZ_PJIZ01000012.1 GCF_021596505.1 Nostoc sp. CMAA1605
TTTCCCATACACAATGCCCCATACCCTATGCCCTATTCCCCATACCTAGTCTAGTTTCTCACCACTCAGGATAAAAATGGGATCAACGGCGGCAAAGGTTTGAGAGAAGCCGCGTCTTTCTAGTCGGTTAACCGCAGACTGCACAACTTCAATATTTCTCGCTTGCAACTGGGAAAAGCTTTGAGAAATCATGTACAAACTTTCTAGATTAGTGGCTGTCGCTACTACTCTTCCCGATGACGGTAAATAATTCCACACCGTTTGCAAAATATCTTGAATTGGTCGCCCTCCCTCAATACAGACACGCTGAGGGCTGACTTTAATTTCATGTAAACACTCCGGCGCACTACCTTCAATCACTTCTACATTTTTGACACCAAAGCGATCGCAATTACGTTTAATTAAATTAGCTACTTCTTCATCCCGTTCTACAGCAACAATCTGTCCTTTTGGACACAACAACCCTACTTCTACAGGGATTGTACCCGTACCTGCGCCAATATCCCATAAAACCGAATCAGGTTCTAAACGCAGTTGAGAAATCAATAACAACCGAATTTCTCGTTGACTCAGAGGAATTCCCGGCAAATGCTCGAAAAACTCATCAGGAATACCAGGTGTAACATAAGGCCAAAGTTGGGAAGGCATAGGAATACGCAATTATACTAGTACAAGGGGCAGGTGGTAGGCAGGGGCAGGGGGAGCAGGGGGAGTAGGGGGATAAATTGGCGACAAATTAATGACTCATCATTACTCATCACTCATTACTCATTACTCAGCACTCAGCACTCATTATGATTGGGGAAACATTCAATAATCGCTATGAGATTCAACAACAGTTGGGTAAAAAAGCAGGGCGAAGGACTCTACTTGCTCAGGATCTAGTTACTAGTGAATTAGTGGTTGTCAAATTACTAGCCTTTAGTAGTGATTTTGAATGGAATGATCTCAAATTATTTGAGCGTGAGGCAGAAACTCTCAAATCTTTGTCACACCCGTTAATTCCCAAATATATTGACTATTTTGAGTTAAATTTACCCAAGATTAAAGGATTTGCCTTAGTACAGAGTTATATCCCAGCCCAAACTTTAGAGCAATACCTACAATCTGGCAGAACTTTTACCGAAACTGAAGTTAAACAAGTAGCTAAAGCAGTTTTAGAAATTCTTATATATCTACATGGACTGCACCCCCCTGTGATCCACCGTGATATTAAGCCTAGCAATATTTTATTGGGGGAGCGTTCTGGTAACAGTGTTGGCCAAGTCTATTTAGTAGATTTTGGTTCAGTCCAAACTGTTTTGGCGACAGAAGGCGGAACTAGAACTGTAGTGGGAACTTACGGCTATATGCCACCAGAACAGTTTGGCGGACGTACTGTTACTGCTTCTGACCTTTATAGCTTGGGTGCAACATTAATTTACTTAATCACGGGGACTCATCCTGCTGATTTGCCCCAAAAAGATTTTCGGATACAGTTTGAGTCTGTAGTCAATCTCAGTTCAGGTTTGACACGCTGGCTCAAGTTCATAATTGAACCTAATTTAGAACGAAGATTCAGTTCTGCAAGTGCTGCACTACAAGCTTTAGAAGGATCGCAAGCACCAATAAATATTAGTAGCAGTTTGGTGATCTCTCAACCAGTAGGTAGCAAAATCCAACTCACGAAAAATTGGGATGTGCTGGAAATTGTCATTCCTCCAAAGGGTTTTAGTTGGTCGATGCTGTTTACAGGAGCATTTGCGATCGCCTGGAATTCTTTTGTTCTACCTTGGACAATCTCGGCATTGCTAGCCTCTTTTCCTCTCAATCTCGCCTTGCTCGCATTTTCACTACCTTTTTTGGCTGTGGGTGCCACTCTGTTATGTGGCATAATCTCCCATCTATTTGGGTATACCCGTTTACGTATCGATCACCAAGAAATTATGTTTTATGACGAACTTTTTGGTTTTCAACACCACCGTTCCAGTCCTTCACGCAAAACCAGCATTAACAAACTAGTTTATATCCAAAAATATTGGACTAGAGATCGTGAAGGTAATCGCACTGAAGTTCCGGCTAAATTAGAAATTTGGGCAGGTGTAAGAAAATATGAACTTGGTGTTAATAGCATCATTGAATGGGAAGCAGAATTAAAATGGTTAGCCCAGGAAATCAGTGATTGGTTGGATATGCCAATTCAACGGGGATAAATAGAAACTAATTTTCGTGGCGAGAGTTTCCCTATAGTCGTTTAGATTAATCTTAGGGACTTCCAGAAAATAAATTATCTTATCCAATTTCCTAGATCAGACATCATTCTTTTTCCCCCTACTTCCCCTGCTCCCCCTGCTCCCCCTGCTCCCCCTGCTCCTCCTACTCCCCCTGCCCCCTGCCCCCTGCCCCTTGCCCACGCAGTGATAATATTTTTTAAGTTGGAAGTCCCTTATTTGTATGGCTAGATTATCTCGCGCTGATGCACTCTACCAGACTGATACAACTAAAAAATTCAGGAGAAACTTTATATGTTTGGACTAGGATGGACTGAAGTAGCGATTATTGCCGTCGTCGCTATCGTCATTTTCGGCCCGAAAAAAATTCCCGAACTGGGAAGCGCACTAGGTAAAACCCTACGAGGTTTTAAGGAGGAGCTAAAAACGCCTAGTGAGGATACCACCTCGGAACAAGAAGAAAAATAGATTTTTTAAACTGCCAACTCAGCAACAGTCAATAGTAGAGATGCGACTTTTCCCATCTCTACTATCAACTACAGCAAAGTATTAATTACAGAATTAGATGCTATGCCATTTTGGTTATCAACAACGGAGGAGTGAATATTTTGTGGCTGAATATCTTCCGCTACTACACCGCGTAGCTTAATCAATCTAATAGCGCGGCTGACACTCTCTGGCAGAATTACTACCAAACCTTTGTCGGGAGCCATGTCCAAACCTCGATTAATGGCTTGGGTTTCATCCAAAATCGATTCATAACGGGCATCTGGTTTAACTTGTGTGATGCCTTTGGTGATTAAATCCGAAGCTGATCCCCTTGCTCTACCTCTGGTATCGTCGTCTTCTTTGACAATGATGTAGTCAAAAATTTCGGCGGCTAGTTTACCTAGCATAACAAAATCTTCATCGCGGCGATCGCCAGGTCCACCCACTACACCAATTCGTTGTCCGGTTGTCCAGTTACGCACGAAAGAACCCAAAGCCTCGTAACTGGCGGGATTATGGGCATAATCTACTAGGGCGTGGTAGCTACCCAAGTTAAACAAGTTCATCCGTCCTGGGGTTTGACTCACCGAAGCCCGGAAGGTTTTCAAGCCGGCGCGAATTTGCTCTATGGTGACATTCTGAACAAAGGCTGCCAAACTTGCGGCTAAGGCATTAGCAATCATAAACGGCGCACGGCCGCCCATCGTCAAGGGAATATTTTCTGCCCTTTCGATGCGATGTGTCCAATCTCCTTTAACAATTGACAGATAGCCGTTTTCATAAACTGCGGCGACTCCTCCCTTTTGGATGTGCTGCTGCACTAGTTCCGAACTGGGATTCATCGTAAAGTAGGCAATGTTGGCTTTGGTTTTTTCTGCCATTGCGGCGACACGGCGATCGTCGGCGTTGAGTACAGCATAACCATTGGGAAATACTGCTTCTGCAACCACACTCTTGAGGTTGCCTAACTGATCAATGGTGTCAATGTCACCTATCCCTAAGTGATCTGCTGCTACATTTAATACCACCCCAACGTTAGCAGACTCAAAACCCAAACCAGAACGCAAAATGCCTCCACGGGCTGTTTCTAGAACTGCAACCTCTACAGTTGGGTCTTGTAAAATCAAATGCGCGCTTTGTGGGCCTGTGTTATCACCAGATTCTACTAAGAAATCTCCGATATATGTCCCGTCTGTAGTTGTATATCCTACTACTTTACCTGTTTGCTTATAAATATGGGCGAGTAGGCGGGTAGTTGTGGTTTTACCGTTCGTCCCTGTAACGCTGAGGATGGGAATGCGGCTCGATTGTTCAGGGGGGAACAGCATATCCATAACTGCGCCAGCTACGTTGCGGGGAATGCCTTGACTGGGGGCAACGTGCATTCTAAACCCTGGTGCAGCATTGACTTCCACAATTACGCCATCTAACTCTCTCAAGGGACGGCTAATATCTGTGGTGACGATATCTAGCCCCGCAATATCCAAACCAATGATTTTCACTACCCTTTGGGCTAACCAAATATTTTCCGGGTGGATTTCATCTGTCCGGTCTACCGCGATACCACCTGTACTGAGGTTGGCTGTTGCCCTTAAATAACAAATCGCGCCTTTAGATAGCACGCTGTTGAGAGTGTAACCTTGCCGTTCGAGGAGTTGGTAGCTAGTGCGGTCTAGTTCGATTTTGGTGAGGACTTTATCATGTCCTTCGCCACGGTTAGGATCTTTGTTGGTTTCTTCGATGAGTTCAGCGATGGTGGTTCTGCCATCACCTACAACGTGGGCTGGTACACGTTCAGCAACTGCTACCACCTTCCCATTTACCACTAGTACCCTATGGTCGCGCCCAACGTAATACCTTTCGACAATAATGGAGCGAGAAACTTGTCTAGCAGCTTCGTAGGCGGCTTCGGCTTCTTCCCAATTTCTGATATCGATGGTAATACCCCGTCCGTGGTTGCCATCTAGGGGTTTAATGACAATCGGATAACCACCGACGTATTCAATAGCTTCTTCTAAATCATCTAGGAAGTTAATTACTGTACCTCTAGGTACGGGTACCCCTGATGCCGCTAGGATGCGTTTAGTGGCTTCTTTATCACAGGCTAATTCTACGCCCAGGATGCCGGTTTTTTGGGTCATGGTGGCTTGCATCCGTTTTTGATTCACGCCATAGCCAAGTTGAATCAAAAAACGTGCGCCTAGCTGCATCCAAGGAATACCGCGCTTTTCAGCTTCTTTGACAATAGATTCTGTAGAAGGGCCAAGGGACGCATCACGGCAGAGGTCTTTCAGGTCTTGAATATCTTGCTCTAGTTCTGCCTTGGGATATCGTCCACGGTCTACAATACTTTGGCACAGTCTGACGGCGGCTCGGCCTGCGTAACGTCCTGCTTCTTCGTTGATATACTCAATAACTACCTGGTAAATTCCAGGTGTGGCCGTTTCACGGGTGCGGCCAAAGCCAACGTGCATTCCGGCTAATTCTTGGAGTTCTAGGGCTACGTGTTCGACAATGTGACCCATCATCGTGCCTTCTCGCACTCTCATTAGAAAACCGCCACGACAGCCAGGTGAGCAGTAGTGACCTTCTAGACTTGGCAGTGCCTCTACCAATCCTTCATAAAAACCAGGTATTTCGTTGGAGGGTTTCTCCGCAAGGTTCTCTAAGTCGAGGCGCATGACGATCAGCTTGTGGCGTCGAATGCTCCAGTAGTTTGGGCCGCGTAAGGTCTGGATCTTGAGGATTCTCATGGGAATAGGTAGATGGAGATTCGGAACCAAAATTCTAGTTTCTTACTGGAATTGACCGCTAAACTGTTTAAAATGAACAGTTTTTTTGATTATTTTATGTATTGCTTGGGTTTTTCTACAGCAGAGAATAATAGGCGATCAATTCAGTCTAACCTCAGGTACTCTATTCCGTCAGCTGGAGATGCGGTGTACAGCAGGCAATACGGTGCGCTGGTACAGGTGGAAGCGATCGCCATAGCTGAGGATATGCAGACGTAAGTTATGCACGGTCAAAGGTTCATTTGCGCCAACGTGGGGTTCGTTGGTATGGGTTAATTCAGTGGGATCGACAATGGTGACACTGCCTTTACCCATGACCTGTAACCACCCATCGCGCTCAAATACGGCACAAGTGTCTTCATCAATGCCAATTCCTAGTCTATCGGGATGGGCAGCAACTGCACTAATGAGACGACCCATGCGATTGCGATTATGGAAGTGTTGGTCAACAATGACTTCGGGGATTAATCCCAAGCCAGTCGCCATATCAACTAAGGAGCGATTTGGCGTTTCACCACTACCACCGCCAGCAATCATGTGATGTCCCATCACTGCTGCGCCTGCACTTGTGCCTGCTAAGGTCAGATGTCCTGCGCGCACCCGCTTACGAATAATTTCCATTGCTGGTGTATCAGACAAGACACCACAGAGACGCAGTTGGTCTCCTCCTGTTAAAAATACCCCGCTACAGGCTTCTAGGGCTTCTTTGACATAGGGAGATTCGCACTGTTCCCGCTCACGGATGTCTAAAATCTCGACCTTTTCAGCACCCATTTCTTCAAAAATCCGGATGTACCGACCACCAATAATCGCGGGTTCGCGAGAGGCAGATGGAATAATTGTAATATAAGCCTTACTTGCACCAGAACGTCCAAAAAAAGTTCTGAGGATTTCGCGTCCATGAACTTTATCTTCTGCGCCTCCGATTACCAGAACGGCGGTTTTTGTTGCTTGGGGTGTCCTCATTTCCAGCGATTTAGCTTTTAATTCCGGCATTGTGTTTCTCCTGTCAACAACTTCAGGAACCATCGCTTTGGACGGGTTTCCCGGCTGATGGCGAATGGCGTGTGAATTTAACAAGGTGGATTAGCCTGATAGTTTTTGGACTTTGCTTTTAAGAGAGGACACTGCATTCGAGTCACAAGAAGCCTCATTTATTCTGGTGTTCTTTGCTGTTCCTCAAAGCCAGTGCCTTGTTTTTCACCTGTCCACTGTCTCCAGACTGATTTAATTTTGCTTAGGGGCTGTGTTCGCCTCTAGCATTGGGGATTAGGTTTCCCTTCTGGGTTTGGAGTGAGCAGGTCTTTACACACATTTTCTGAGGCTGGCCTGATACATCCTGGAAGTTGTTAACCTGGTTCAGATTATTTATTTAAATCTAGTTGTGACAATATTTAAACATAAATTTAAGTAACTAGAAAAACTTTGAGCTTAACCAAAACCAAGAGTTGCAAGACTTTTAGATACTATTGATAAAGCCTATATGTAGTTTTAACCTACATTGGCTGCTTGTGTTTGATAGACATTCATTCTTAAGATTAGTGTTCTTGAATACGAATTACTGTGCGTTTTGATATAGTTACACTTTTTCCTGACTGTTTTACCTCGGTTCTGAACTCTGGTTTGCTGGGTAAAGCCCTGGCTAAACAAATTGCCCAGGTAAACTTAGCTAATCCCAGAGACTTTACTACCGACAAGCACCGCAAGGTAGATGACGAACCTTATGGTGGTGGTGTAGGGATGCTGATGAAGCCTGAACCAATTTTTAGTGCAGTGGAGTCTCTCCCAGTTTTACCCCGGCGAGAAATTATTTTAATGAGTCCTCAAGGACAAACCATCAATCAGCCCCTATTACGAGAATTAGCCAGCAATTACGACCAATTAGTGGTAATTTGTGGGCATTACGAGGGGGTAGATGAGAGGGTACTGCATCTTGTCACCCGTGAGGTATCGTTGGGGGACTTCATCCTCACAGGGGGAGAAATTCCGGCGATGGCGTTGATTAATGGTGTGGTACGTCTCCTTCCGGGAACTGTGGCTAAAACCGAGTCCTTAACGGCCGAAAGTTTTGAAGAAGGACTATTAGACTACCCACAATACACCCGTCCCGCCGACTTTCGTGGTTGGAAAGTCCCAGATGTTTTACTATCTGGAAATCATGCTGCTATTGCCAAATGGCGTTATGAACAACAGATAGACAAAACACGCGATCGCCGTCCTGATTTGCTCTCTAAATGGCTGGAGGAGAGGCAGGGGGAAGGAGGCAGGGGGGCAGGGGGCAGAGAGCAGGGGGGCAATAAATCATGATTTTCGGCTTTTTTCTGCCCAATGCCCCATGCCCAATGACTAATGACTAATGACTAATGACTAATGACTAAACCTCATGAACATCCGAATTGGTAACGGCTACGATATTCATCGATTGGTGAGCGATCGCGCTTTAATTTTGGGGGGAGTCCAAATCCCTCATGAATTGGGTTTATTAGGACATAGTGATGCAGATGTACTAACTCACGCCATTATGGACGCAATGTTGGGTGCATTATCTCTAGGCGATATCGGTCACTATTTTCCACCTACTGACCCCCAATGGGCTGGGGCAGATAGTTTAGTTTTGTTAAGCCAAGTAGATCAGTTAATTCGTGATCAAGGCTGGCAAATAGGCAATATTGACTCAGTTGTAGTTGCAGAACGTCCCAAGTTGAAACCACACATTAAAACTATGCGTGACAAAATAGCAGATGTTTTAAAATTACAACCTAATCAGGTCGGTGTTAAAGCTACAACCAATGAGAAATTAGGCCCAGAGGGGCGAGAAGAAGGCATTTCTGCTTATGCTGTAGTCTTGCTGGTATCTTCTAATTCAGTTGGTTAAATTCTTTGGTTGATGCGGTACTATTGGCAAACTTAATTCAACATTCATTTTTCTTAAACTTTAGTATTAGTGCATCTAAAAATTATGCAGACTAAAAATACTATTCTGAACACAGCTAAACGTTTCTGGATACTCATAATTCTGGCTGTATTTACCGCCGCTACAGTTGCAGCTTGTAACCCAAATAGGCTGAAAATGAATGCTGATGCTGCACAAGTACCGCAATTAGTTACCAGTATTCTCAGTGATCCAAAAACTTTTAATTTAGCTCTCAGCCAAGAATCTCCTAATATTTTTGGTTTGACCTATGAGGGTTTAATTAACCAAAATGTTTTAACGGGTAAAGTTGAACCAGCTTTAGCAGAATCCTGGGAAATATCTGAGGATAAGTTAAGATTTACATTCACCATGCGAGAGGGTTTGAAATGGTCTGATGGACAGCCATTAACGGCTGATGATGTAGTTTTTACTTACAACGATATCTATTTTAATTCAGCGATTCCATCAGATGTAAAAGATAGTTTTAGAATAGGTGTAAATCGTCAGTTACCTACAGTTAAAAAAATCGATAATCGCCGCGTAGAATTTTCTTTACCAGAACCCTTCAGACCATTTCTTCTCAATGCAGGTACAGCTATCTTACCGTCCCATGCTTTAAAAGCATTTGTCCAACAAAAAGACCAAGAAGGTAAGCCTGTATTTTTAAGTAAATGGGGCGTTGATACACCTCCAAAAGAAATCATTGTCAACGGGCCTTATAAACTAGAACGCTATGATACTAGTGAACGGGTAATTTTTCGCCGCAATCCCTACTACTGGCGCAAAAATGCTCAAGGGCAACCACAACCTTACATTGAACGTATAGTTTGGCAAATAGTCGAAAATACAGACAATTCTCTACTACAATTTCGTTCCGGGGGACTAGATTCTGTGGGCGTTACAGCCGAATACTTTTCTTTGTTGAAGGTGCAAGAAAAGCAGGGTAACTTCAAGATTTACGGCAAAGAACCAGGAACAGGCACAAACTTTATTTTATTCAATTTAAATAAAGGTAGAAGAGACGGCAAACCACTAGTAGATCCCATAAAATCACGTTGGTTTAATACAGTGGAATTTCGACAAGCAGTAGCCTATGCTATTGACCGTCAAACCATGATTAACAATACATTTCGCGGTTTAGGTGAACCACAAAATTCACCAATTACAGTCCAAAGCCCCTATTATATTCCTCCAAAAGAAAATCTCAAAACTTACGATTATAACCCAGAAAAAGCCAAGGAATTGCTGAAAAAAGCTGGCTTTAAATATAACGAGCAAAATCAACTGTTAGATGCTGACGGTAATCGTGTCCGCTTCACATTGCTGACTAATTCGGGTAATAAAATCAGGGAAGCCATCGGTTCACAAATTAAGCAAGACTTGGCTGTGATTGGTATGCAAGTTGATTTTACTCCCTTGGCATGGAATACCTATACAGATAAACTTGCTAATACTCTCGATTGGGAAGCTTCTTTATTAGGTTTAACTGGTGGTTTAGAACCAAATGATGGGGCTAATGTGTGGTCGCCTGATGGTGGGTTACATATGTTTAATCAAAAACCCCAAGAGGGACAAAAACCAATTGAAGGTAGAGAAGTAGCACCTTGGGAAGCAGAAATTGGTAAGCTATATATCCAAGCTGCCCAGGAATTTGATGAAGCCAAAGTCAAAGAAATTTATGCCCAAACGCAAAGAATTACTCAAGAATATTTACCGTTTATCTATTTGGTAAATCCATTAGCCATGACAGCAGTACGCGATCGCTTTGAAGGGATTCAATACTCAGCTTTAGGTGGTGCGTTCTGGAACATACATGAAATCAAAATTGTTAAATAGCGAATGGGGCATGGGGCATTGGGCATTGGGCATGGAAATACGTCTACCTTGTCTCCCATTCTCCATACCCCATTCCCAATTCCCGATTCCCAATTCCCAATTGCTAAATCTACCGTGACTCAACCAGAAACTTTGCGATCGCTCTTAGAGGCGGTTGCCAATGGTAAAGTTACCCCAGATATGGCTTTAAATTCTCTCAAGGATTTAGCCTATGAACCTGTGGGGGAGTTTGCCAAAATTGACCATCATCGTCATCTGAGAACTGGTTTCCCTGAAGTTATTTGGGGGCCAGGGAAAACACCAGCCCAAATTGCCCAAATTATGGAGGTTATGCGTCAGCGCAACCCTGTGGTGATGGCTACCCGCATCGAACCGGAAGTCTATAATGTATTACAACCAAAAATTCGGGGTTTACGCTACTACGAACTAGCAAAAATTTGCGCCATTACCCCACCTCAAATCGAACCGCAGTTTGAGGGGTTGATCGGGATTCTCTCTGCGGGTACTGCTGATTTACCTGTGGCGGAAGAAGCCGCAGTTACGGCTGAACTTTCAGGATTTCGTGTCCTGCGACTTTGGGATGTGGGTGTAGCAGGCATTCATCGATTATTAAGTAACCGCCATTTGATTCAATCAGCGTCAGTATTAATTGTAGTTGCAGGGATGGAAGGAGCTTTACCCAGTGTGGTGGCGGGTTTGGCAGATTGTCCGGTAATTGCTGTCCCTACAAGTGTTGGTTATGGTGCTAGCTTTGGCGGTTTAGCACCGTTATTAACTATGTTGAATTCTTGCGCGGCTGGGGTAGGAGTCGTCAATATTGATAACGGTTTTGGCGCAGCTGTCCTAGCTGGGCAAATTTTGCGAACAGCCGAGAAATTACGGATGGCATCCGCTACATCTTGAGTTATTACATCGGGGGGAATGGGGATTAGGGACTGGGGACTGGGGATTGGGTAAAACAAGACACCAATCGGTGGTAAGTGTGTTTTGGTGGGTGACTCATCCCCCAAACACGCCTGATAACTGTTCACTGTTCACTGATTTAACTTAATGAATGGCTCAAGATGGAATATTTAGGTGATTTAATATCTCAGAATTTTTGGCATCTGCCGGTAAATTTAACTGTGTTAGCACAGAATGTGACTGATCCGAACGTAGTAGGACAAATGCAGAAAATTTGGACTTCTTTTGTGAAAAGTGGTCAAATTTGGGCGTTGTTGATTGGTGTATGCGTTGGTTATGTCTTTAGGAACCTGACTAAGTACGGTTGACACAGGTAGGAGGTAGGAAGTAGGGAATAAAGATTAGTAACTAGCGGTTGGGAACTAGAAAGGGCTGAGGATCAGATGCCAAAAGATGAGAGGATTAATTTTTTACTCTCCCCAATCCCTAATTCCCAATCCCCAATCCCCAATATTTCTATGACCGAAAAACAAACGTGGAGTCAGAGGTTTGAATCAGCGTTGCATCCAGCGATCGCCAGTTTTAATGCCAGTATTAGTTTTGATATAGAGTTAATAGAATACGACCTCACCGGCTCTCAAGCTCATGCCCAGATGTTGGCGCAGACGGGAATTATTTCCCCAGCCGAAGGGGAAGAATTAGTGGCTGGTTTGGAACAAATCCGTCAAGAGTACCGCCAAGGACAATTTCAACCTGGTATTGATGCCGAAGACGTTCACTTTGCTGTAGAACGACGCTTGACGGAAATTGTCGGTGATGTGGGGAAAAAACTACATACGGCGCGATCGCGTAATGATCAAGTAGGTACAGATACTAGGCTTTACTTGCGTGAACAAATTCAACAAATCAAACAGCTATTACGAGAATTTCAGGGTGTATTACTAGATATTGCTCAACAAAATGTAGAAACTCTCATTCCTGGTTACACCCACCTACAACGCGCCCAGCCTCTAAGTTTAGCTCATCACTTGTTGGCTTACTTCCAAATGGCACAACGCGACTGGGAACGTCTGGGTGATGTTGCACGCCGAGTAAATATTTCGCCTTTGGGTTGTGGTGCTTTAGCTGGGACGACATTCCCCATAGATAGACATTACACCGCTAAACTATTGCATTTTGATGATATTTATGCTAACAGCTTGGATGGAGTGAGCGATCGCGATTTTGCTGTCGAATTTTTGTGTGCTGCTAGCTTGATTATGGTTCACCTGAGTCGGCTATCTGAGGAAATTATTCTGTGGTCATCAGAAGAATTTCGCTTTGTCACCCTCAAAGATAGCTGTGCTACTGGCTCTAGTATCATGCCACAAAAGAAAAATCCCGATGTGCCTGAATTGGTGCGGGGTAAAACAGGCCGAGTCTTTGGTCATCTCCAGGCCATGCTAGTGATTATGAAGGGACTACCTTTAGCCTATAACAAAGATTTGCAAGAAGACAAAGAAGGTTTATTTGATAGCGTCAAAACCGTCCAAGCCTGTCTGGAAGCAATGACTATTTTGCTGCGGGAGGGTTTAGAATTCCGCACTCACCGCCTGAATGAAGCAGTTACAGAAGATTTTTCTAACGCCACCGATGTTGCAGATTATCTAGCAGCTAGGGGAGTTCCTTTCCGAGAAGCTTATAATCTTGTAGGTAAGGTAGTAAAAACTAGTATTGCCGCAGGTAAACTCTTAAAAGATTTAACCCTAGAAGAATGGCAGCAACTACACCCAGCTTTTCAAGAGGATATTTATACAGCTATATCCCCTAAAACAGTTGTAGCCGCACGTAACAGTTACGGCGGCACAGGTTTTGAGCAGGTAAATAAAGCTATTTTGGCTGCCCGTATTCAAATATCAGAGTAGGGAATGGGGGATAGGGAATGGGAAATGGGAAAAATTATTAATTATTTGATGCCCGATGCCCAATACCCGCCCCTAATTCACACCAAAAAGCGAAGCTTGAACAAGCGGCTTATTCAGCATCAATTGCTGCTGCGCCTTCATCTTCCTCATTCTTGGGTGATCTTTGTTGGAATCTTCTCTGCATCTTTCCGGTTGTAGTCCGTTTACGAAACTTTCGGGCATAGGCCTGGTTTCGTAGCGCCTTTTCTTTTTTTGGGTTACGGCGCTTTGCCATATTCACCTCATGAATAAACAACAAAATAGGTGTCTAGGCATTTAGTAGACAATATCAGCTACTAGTGTTGTTGATAAAGTTTTAGCCTAGATTATAACTGGAGATAGTTTGAACAGCATACGATTATACCCTATTTAACTGAAGAATGTCAATATTGCCTCAAATGAGAATAATTTTACTATTAGCCTAGTGATGATATTTATATAGGAATCCGACTTGATTATTGAAACGATTTGCGTAGGTAGGGAACAGGGAACAGGAAAAGAAGTAACAGAGGTGTACCGAGTTTTTTCAGAAATCAAATATGATTCTTATAGATAAAAATAATATTTTTTACAAAAATTATTGATTTTCCCAGAAATAAATCCTAAATCAAATATGATTTTAGCAGCAAAGTACCTCCAAATTAGCAATTATTACTAGTGGCGTGTCAAGTCTAAAATTGTAATTAGATGTAGTTTGATTTGAGTCATGCAAAACCAATTTGAGAAGTCGGGGTTATTTTATCTCAGGAATGATTGAGGAATGCTAGATAATACTTTAACTGGAAGATAAACAGGAATCTGTAATTGTTTGTCGCATATTCGATTATATAAACTAATGTACTAACCGTGTAAGTTTAACAACTAATTCTAATCTCAGATTAAGTCAGAATTAAAGATAAATATTGATGGACTAATTGAGCTAGAATGTAGAATTATTCCATAAATATAGATAATGTGTCTAGATATAACTATTTTTTTTGTTAAAATGTACTTTCAAAACCATGAGCATATTTGTTTAAAGCAAAAATCAACTTTTTCAATAGTTGGTTTCATGCTCATGTCATTTGATTAAATTACACATTATAAACATTTTCAGATTGAAAGTTCTTGCTTTTTTTGCGACACCCGTCCAATCTGCACGTAGTCTGTGGCGTATTGGACAAGCTGTATTAGGAGTTATTTTCCGTCACCCGATTACAGGAACAAGTATCATCCCGATATTACCTGACGGGCGAATTGTCTTAATTAGGCGGCGTGATGATGGCCTTTGGGCTTTGCCTGGGGGTATGGTGGACTGGGGAGAAGATATTCCCAGTACCATCCATCGGGAGTTAATGGAAGAAACTGGACTAGAAGTAGCAAGTATTAACCGTTTGGTGGGAGTTTATTCTTCTCCCGAACGCGACCCCAGAATTCATTCAATTTGTGTGGTGGTGGAAGCGGAAGTCAAAGGGAATATGGCTATTCAGGATGAATTAGAAGTCATGGATATCCAAGCTTTTAGTCGTGATTCCCTACCTCATGAACCAATGTCTCATGATCACGCCCGCCAATTACGTGATTATTTAAATGGTTTGACAACACTAGCTTAAAGGCTCAAGTATGGAGGTTTAAGGGTCTAAGGGAATTCCAACTAAAAAAATTACAATCCCTGTGGTGAGCAGGGGGGCAGGGGGCAGGGAGCAGGGGGTAAAATCAGAATATTCTCTCTTGGAAATTGGATAATTTATTTTCTGGAAGTCCCTAAAGAAAATACTTTTGCTGACGGAGTGAAGTTTTAAGGTAAAATTAGCAACTTAGATTGAGACTAAAGATGCTAATTTCATACTGAGAAATTCACTGTATAGGTTGCTAAATCAAGATGGATATGTTCTTACGTAACGCCCGGAGGAAACTTTCTCAAGGGCTATTATTCTGGCGTGAGGCTGGTGAAGGGATACCTGTGGTGCTTTTACATGGAAGTTGGTGTGAAAGTAGCCAGTGGGTGGGGGTGATGGAGACATTAGCGAAGGATTTTAACTGCTTTGCGCCAGATTTACTGGGGTTTGGAGAGTCGGAAAATCCTAACGTTCATTACTCAATTGATTTGCAAGTAGAATGTATTGCTGAATTTTTGCAGGCTTTGAAATTAGAAAGAGTTTATTTAGTCGGACATTCCCTGGGGGGTTGGCTTGCTGCTAGTTACGCGCTGAAATATCCTGAACAGGTTGCTAGGTTAGTTTTATTAGCACCAGAAGGTGTAAAAATTTCGGGACAGGAAGCCGAGTGGCGCAGAATGCAGAAGTTAGTCAAGCGATCGCCCGTATATTTTAAGATACTGCGATCGCTGCGATTTTTAACTAAAATTTTTGGTCTAGACAAAAAAATTGACCAGGATTGGCAAACATACCAAAAAATCAAGCCATTTCCCACAGCTTGCCAATTATTATTTCAACGACAACAGCCAGAAATCACCGCCGAATTATTACAAGACCGAATACCTGAAATCGAAATTCCGGTGTTAATTTTACAAGGTGGTAAAGATTCTGCTGATGCTTTAACTCGCAGTGAAGTTTACAGTAAACTGATTTCTCAAGCTGAATTAAGAATGATTGCCCACGCTGGAAATGATTTACCACAATCTTGTGTTGGTGTTGTGGCTGGAGATATTCGGGATTTTATTTTAGGCAATAAGGGATAGAAAATTTATTACTCAAATAAAAACATAAATTCAGTAAGCAAGTGCAATTTTTAGAAGATTCAACATGAAATCTGAAATAAGTTTGACGAAAAAAATAAAATTAATTCCAGAGAATTAAACTATGTCTTCTGAAGCGTGGCAAAGTGCGAAGAGTAGTTATGAAAGTGTATTAAAAATTTCCCGATTAAGATATACTTATTTAGCTCTTATGCCCTGGTTGATTGACCAAATTATTGAATCTAAGTACGCTTCGTTATTTTTCCCAGGGATGTCTCATATGAATCTTTTCATACAACCAACATTTGAATTAAATATCGACAAGCATCATTGGATTGTGATTCATCCCAAAGTAAACTGGTTCACATTGCACTATTGCTATTCAGACGTTCAGGATACATTTCTGTATGATGAGTATAAAGTTTTTTTGAAAGCAGATGCGAGAAATATTATTTTAAAACTCATGGAACGTCTTGAACAATGGAAATCAATAAATTTACATATTCAATAGCATATTTTTTAATGATACATGACTAATTGTTAGTATCGAGTCAGTATTTTTTGCATTCCCCAAAATATCAAATTTGGTTCTACTACCAAACGTTGAGCAATTTCAGGATATAAGACTTGCAGATAGTTAAATAATAAAGTGCGATCGCCTCCCTTCATCGCCACTTTCCCATCAGGAAATAATCGCCACCAATCCTCAAGAAAATCTTTAATTCCAGATAATAAAGTGTAAATTACACCGCTTTGAATTGCTTGTGGTGTATTGAGTGCAAAACGTGGCGGTAAAGATTGCAGTGTTTCTATATTTAAGTGCGGTAATTGTTCTGTTTTTTGACCTAAACTCGACAACTGTAAACCCAACCCTGGTAAAATCGCCCCACCAACTAAACACTGATTTGCATCCGCACAGGTAAAAGTCAGTGCTGTCCCTGCGTCAATGACTAACATCGGGAAACCCCAAGTCATCCCCGCACCACACAAAGCCAAAGCACGGTCAATTCCCAATGTCGGATACGTCTGTTTGAGGGGTACTTGGTCTAGAGTCAGAACACGCACATGAGGATATTTTTCCCAAATGGCGGTTTGCTTGGGTACAACAGAGGCGATAACTACAGGTAGGGGAGTGCTGAGTGCTGAGTGCTGAGTGCTGAGTGTTGAGTGTTGAGTGTTGGGTGTTGAGTGCTGAGTGTTGGGTGTTGAGTGCTGAGTGTCGGGTGTTGTTAGCGGTAGCGCGGCGTTTAGCCGGTGCTGAGTGAGGAGTGAAATAATTTCTTTTCCCCAGTCCCCAGTCCCCAGTCCCCAGTCCCCAGTCCCCATTCCCCAGTCCCCAGTCCCCACCAAAGTTTCCCCGATGAATAAACCCCAATGTAGCCGGGAGTTACCAATTTCTACGGCTAGCCAGGCTTTCTCAGTGTATGTTGGATGTTGGTACGGTTTCACACTTTTGATTTTTTTAACTTATCTATAGATTTTTTAATAAAAGTTAACAATAAACTCGTGCCAAAATAAGACTAGAGGAATAAATACTCATTGTGTTAAGGAGATAGTTATGGTAGCAGTCACCGATAAAACTGAAAAACGGCTCACCATACAGACTGGAGAAATTGCGGAAGATACTACCACCATCCGTTCTCTAGATTGGGATCGCGATCGCTTTGATATTGAGTTCGGTTTACAAAACGGTACTACCTATAACTCATTTCTGATACGCGGTGAGCAAACAGCCTTAGTAGACACCTCCCACGAAAAGTTCCGTCAACTCTATTTTGATACTCTCACGGGTTTAATTAACCCCACTGATATAGATTATTTGATTGTGAGCCACACCGAACCAGACCACAGTGGCTTAATTAAAGATTTATTACAGATGTCACCAGAAATTACAGTTGTGGCTTCTAAGGTCGCAATTCAATTTCTGGAAGACTTAGTACATCAACCATTTAAACGTAAGATTGTCAAAAATGGCGATCGCTTGGATTTAGGTAACGGTCACGAAATCGAATTTGTCATCGCCCCGAATTTACACTGGCCTGACACCATCTTTAGTTTCGACCACAAAACCCAAATTCTTTACACCTGCGATGCGTTTGGAATGCACTATTGTTCCGACAGCACCTTTGACGACGATTTAAAAACCATTGAAGCAGATTTTCATTATTACTATGAATGCTTAATGGGGCCAAATGCGCGGTCGGTATTATCTGCACTCAAGCGGATGGGAGAATTACCCGCAGTGAAAATGGTCGCCACTGGTCACGGGCCTTTGCTATTCCATAACGTGGAAGAATTAATTGGACGTTACCGCAAATGGAGTCAAACCCAAAACAAAGCCGAAAACACTATTGGGATATTTTACGTTTCTGAGTACGGTTATAGCGATCGCCTCGCCCAAAGCATTATCAATGGTATCAACAAAACAGGCGTAGCTGTGGAAGTCGTAGATTTGGGTTCAGGGATAGACTTACAAGAACTGCGCGAATTAGTGGGACGCTGTACCGGAATAGTGATTGGGATGCCACCGGTTTCTGGTAGTGGTAGTATTCAAGCTGCCCTAAGTACAGTTTTAGGTTCTGCTAAAGAAAAACAAGCCATCGGTATCTTTGAAACAGGCGGTGGCGATGATGAACCAATAGATCCTTTACTGACTAAATTCCGCAACTTAGGTTTAGTCACAGTTTTTCCAGAAATTCGCATTAAACAAACACCCACGGAAACCACTTACAAGCAGTGTGAAGAAGCAGGGACAGACTTAGGTCAGTGGGTAACACGCGATCGCAGTATTAAGGCGATGAAATCCCTTGGCGCAGATTTAGATAAAGCCTTGGGCAGACTAAGCGGGGGACTATATATTATTACAGCCCAAAAAGGCGAAGTTTCCAGCGCGATGTTAGCATCTTGGGTAAGTCAAGCCAGCTTTAAACCAATAGGATTATCCATTGCCGTAGCTAAGGATAGAGCGATTGAATCACTAATGCAAGTAGGCGATCGCTTTGTCCTCAACGTTTTAGAAGAAGGCAACTATCAAACCCTGATGCGCCACTTCTTAAAACGATTCGCCCCTGGTGCAGACCGTTTTGAAGGAATCAGAACCCAAAAAGCGGAAAATGGCACGCCCATCCTCGCTGATGCTTTAGCTTATATGGAATGCGAAGTACAAAGCCGCATGGACTGCGGTGATCACTGGGCAGTATACAGCACCGTCTACGCAGGACGTGTATCTAAACTCGAAAGCTTGACAGCCGTTCACCACCGCAAAGTCGGAAACCACTATTAAACCAATTCGCAATTCGCAATTCGCAATTCGCAATTCGCAATGGACTAACGTCCCGCTACGCTAACGCAATTACGTGTTGTAACGGGGATTTAGACCCCGCCACAGCACTTGCGGTTTGATAGAAGCCGAGGACTTAAACCCTACACTTTGTTAAAAAACAAGTTTGTAGTAAGGACTTTAGTCCTTAGAAACATCAGGACTAAAGTCCTTACTACGAACCTTAAATTACTGCATCAAAATTTGTCGAGTCAAAATACTCATCACTTCACCTGGATTTTCCGTTGGTAGCAATGGACTCCAATCACAGACATTAGCATAGCCAAGCATATGCAAGTGGTGAATTGTACTGTTGACGGCTTTGGGCGAACCAATCAGTAAATGTTTCATCGGTTCTCTTTGGGGAAATAGCTGTTGTGGTAATTGATTGCTGCTTGGGAAGCTTACATCTTTATGGAATTGGGCAAATTTTGTTAAATATGCGAACATAGCAGTTAAACTCCAGTTTGGGTTTTGATAAAAGCGATCGCTGTCTTCTTGCCGGAATTGCACGATCGCTTTTATTCTGTTTGGGTTTTAAATAAAGGCGATCGCTGTTTTCTGAGTGGAATGTGGCGATCGCCTTTATTTATGTCTTAATATTAAAGTGTAATTTTATACTTGTCAATACATAAAGTGAGATTTTTTTGAGAAAATTTTAAGTTTTGATAGAGCGAAATAGTATTATTTCTTAATAGAATAAAACGGGATAATTTTCTGTATTAAATCATGAATATTTCTTGTTAATGCGTAGGTAAAACCTGATATAATGAATCACAAATAATCAACATATTGTTATATTTTCGTGAAACGTGACTCTATTTATTACCAAATTTTCAAACGATTTCCAGCGTTAATATTTGAACTCGTTGATAACCGCCCCGCACAGGCGCAAAACTATCGATTTGAATCAGTCGAAGTCAAAGAAACCGCCTTTCGCATTGATGGTGTTTTCTTACCACCAGAAGACGCAACACCCAAAGTTATAGCCTTTCTCAGTCTAGTGAAGTACAATAACAACAATGAGTAAACCAATTAAAAATATCATCTAAAGAGACTTGGCTAAAAGCAGTTTCAATTGCTATTACTAAATCTGGATAACTCCTAGCACCGATAGAACGGAGTGCATTCTTAATCTTTGACCAACAATTTTCAATGGGTGAAAAATCAGGAGAATACGGTGGTAAATAAATCAACTTAGCTCCAGCAGATTCGATGAGTTTTTCAATATCCCCACCTTTATGAATTGAGCAATTGTCCATGATTACATAATCACCTTTCTTCAGTTTCGGAACTAGTTTTTGCGAAATATAAGCCTCAAATGTTAGACCATCAGTCGCTCCTAAAATACTGTATTGGCTAACGACTCCTCTCAAACCAATTGCACCAATTATCGAGACATTTTTACTACGTTTTTGCGGTCTTTGACCATGCGCTCTTTCACCTTTTTTGGCACGAGCAGACTGTCTGTCCAAAGATAGATTCGCTCCGGCTTCATCTAGAAATATCAGCTTTTGGGCTGGTATTCCTCGTATTTGTAGCCAAAACTGTAATCTTAACGCTTGAACTCTTGGAGTATCTTTTTCTGCGGCGTGCAATGTTTTTTTTTAAGCTAATTTCCATCCTCTTTAACATTCTGTCTACTGTCGAAATCCCAATGGTTATTCCTGTTTTTTGTTTGAGTAGCTCCCGAATTTCTGATAAAGTGGCATCATTTTTGGCTTCTACTATTTCCTGAAGCACATTCAATTGCTGAGAGTTTAGCTTTGGTGGCGTTTGTTGTGTTCTGACTTTCGGTGCGATATTTCCTGTTTCTCTATACTGTTTCAGTAATTTCTCTATAAATCCTAAAGTTACACCAAATCTTTCTGCTAACTGTCGTTGTGATATTCCATCTTTTAAATATGTATCCAGTATCTTTTGACGCAAATCGAGGGAATATGCTTTCATTTTTACCCTAGACTAGTATGTACAGCTTTATTTGCTCAATTGTACTTCAGCAGACTGGGAAAGGCTATATATTTTTTGCTGAAGTGCAATTTCAGAAAGACGAAAGTCTTTATCATCGCTTTTTTACCGAGTCGCTCACCTATTTGTACCGCAATCAATCTCAATACGATGATTGGTACTGTGTAGTAATATTTCCATCACGGAGTTTAGAACCAAGCGATAAAAGAACTCATCGCATATTTTTAAATAGCGACCAAGTGCAACGCATTTATTTAGACGAGTTAGGGAATTCTGATACTCTGCCAATCAGCATCAACTTAATGCAGTTGACAACCGCATCCTCTGAAACAATGGCAGAGCAAGCCAAGCAACTAATTCAACGGGTAAAATTAGAAGAAACAGGCACACTGCCGAAAACCGAAATCATCGAAATCATTACAACAATTGCTGTGTACAAGTTTTCATCTTTAAGTAGGGAGGAAGTAGAAGCTATGCTGGGAATCACTTTAGAGGAAACAAGAGTATATCAGGAAGCCAAAGCTGAAGGATTAGAACAAGGACTAGAACAAGGTCGAGAACAAGGATTAGAACAAGGTCGAAAACAAGGTTTAGAACAAGGTCTAGAACAACGAGAAGCTGAACTGTTGAGAGTTGCTGTCCCACTGTTACTAAAAACTGGGATGAGTGTAGAACAGATTGCTCAACAATTTAATATTGCTGTGGAATCTGTGGAGAAGTACAGGTAAAGTATAACCTTGATGAGTTATGGCGATCGCACTTCATTTTACCCGAACTAGCAAAGACTCGTTCTCTACAATTGACTAGACGACAGTTAGGAGCGATCGCCATCACATTTGGCGTATAAGTAATATCACCACTAGAATATATACAGACAAATTTTGACGTTATTTAGCTTATTTATAGTGGATTTATGACAATTGATAGCTTGTTGATTGCTGTGGCTACGATACTTGCGACCAAAGCTGTAGAAAAAATCGGCGAAAATATTGGTGATGCTACCTGGACAACAGTTCCAGAAAAATTACAAAATGCTGCACAAAGCTTGAAAAAATTATTGTTTGGTCATAAAAATAAGTTACCCTCGCTTACCAATGCTATTGAAGGGAATGAACTACAGAGATTAGATTACGGTCAAGCAGTGTTAGAACTGAAACAAGCAGCACAAGAGCCAGCAATTGCTAAAGCTGTTGAGGCTGTAGAAAAAGCAGTTAATAATGACAAGTCTGAGGCTGCTGAGGAAATTAAAAAGTTAGCAGATGAAATCAAGTCTCATCCGTCAGTTGTAAATAACTTTGCGAAGTTAGCAGAGAACCTTACTGTAAAGGAAGGTGGAATTGCTGGTCAATCAATCACTATTGGGACAGTAATTAATAACAACTGACTAAAGTCGTCTCCAGGGGAGGAGGGGACAAAGTTAACTCCCGATGACTGGCGTGAAATTTGTCGTGAAATAATTGCAGAACGGCGCAAGCTGACAACAAATCCTTTGACATCAACTGAAGGTGTTGCACTGCAAGTTGATGATGTCTACGTACCACTGGGATTAGTTGAGCGTAAAAAACAGCCAAAGCCTCAAGGTGATATTTCTCCAGAACAGGGTTCAGAACTGTATAAGGAGACGGAAATCACCAAAACATTTCAGCATGATGCTTTTTTAGAAGAAGTTCTCAAACAGCAGAACACGCCGAAAAGTCAGGGTAGACGAATTGCAATTATTGGTGAACCAGGCGCAGGAAAAACAACACTATTACAGCAGATTGCTAATTGGGTGTTTTGTGAGATTACCCAGTCGATTGTGATTTGGGTATCTTTAGCAGATTTACAAGAACAAAAATTAGAGGAATATCTGTTAGGGACTTGGCTAACTGCTGCTGTGAGGAAAAAAGGGAAAGCTGAACCTACTCAGCAACAGAAAGATGATTTGATTGCTTTATTTAATCAAAAAAATGTTTGGCTGCTGCTAGATGGATTAGATGAAATGTCCGCAGCTTCAGGTAATCCGCTAACAGAAATTTCACGACAATTTCGGAAATCAGGTTTTATTTCTCAAGCGCGAATCTTGCTTACTTGTCGAGTTAATTTGTGGGATGGTGGCATTAATGCACTTGATAATTTTGATATTTATCGCACTTTAGATTTTTCTTATCCAGGACAGGTAGAGAGATTTATTCACAAATGGTTTGTTACTAATCCAGAAAAAGGCGAGGATTTATGCACTGCGTTGAAAGAATCAGGTAAAGAACGGATTCAGGATTTAGTAAAAAATCCTCTGCGTTTGACACTATTGTGTTTGAATTGGCAATCAGGAGATGGCAAATTACCGGATACCCAAGCGGGACTTTATCAGCAATTTGTTGATGACTTTTACAAGTGGAAAAAAGAGGAATTTGCTCTAAATTATAACCAGCGTCAGCAACTCAATATCAAATTAGGTGAATTAGCGAAAACAGCCATAGATAAAGAAAGAACGCGGTTTCGCTTGCGTCAAGAGTTTGTTAGTCAGTTTTTAGGTGATGCTGAGGATGAAAATTCATTATTTAAATTATCACTAAATCGGGGCTGGCTCAACTGTGTTGGTATAGATACAAATAGAAAACCTGTTTATGCTTTCTTTCATGCCTCATTTCAAGAGTATTTTGCTGCTACGGCAATTGATGACTATCATTTCTTTCTTAACCACGTTCCTAAAAATCCCACTCAAGGAACTTATCGCATCTTTGAACCGCAATGGAAGCAAACAATATTACTTTGGTTAGGACGACCAGAAGACAATTTAAAACAGCAAAAGCAACAGTTTATCGATGCTTTAGTCAACTTTCAAGATGTATGTGGTAAATTTGTGGCATTTGTAGGCAAAGGTTTTTATGAATATCGAGCTTACTTTTTAGCAGCAGCAGGAATTGTTGAGTTTAAAGATTATTCAAAAGCAAAGGAAATCGTCACACAAATCTTTAAGTGGACAATTAATAGCGAAGGTTTAATTCAAGAGGAAGCTAAATCAGCACTGCAACAAACAGACCGCATAAAAGCGATCGCCGCTTTGGTGCAAATGCTGCAATCAAAAGATGTGGATTACTCCACCCGTGAACAGGCAGCAGAAAGCTTAGAGGAAATCGGCACAGGCAATCCAGATGCGATCGCTGCGTTGAAGCAACTACTGCATTCAAAAGATGTAGATAAGGACACACGTAGGTTGGCAGCATATAGCTTAAGGGAAATCGACCCAGGCAATCCAGATGAGATCGCCGCTTTGGTGCAACTGCTGCGATCAAAAGATGTGGATTACTTCACCCGTGAACAGACAGCAGAAAGCTTAGAGAAAATCGGCACAGGAAATCCAGATAAGATCGCCGCTTTGGTGCAACTACTGCAATCAAAAGATGTATCTGACTACACCCATATGCGGGCGGCAGAAAGCTTAGGGAAAATCGGCACAAGAAATCCAGATGAGATCGCCGCTTTGGTGCAACTGCTGCAATCAAAAGATGTGGGTGAGGAAACCCGTAGGCTGGCAGCATCAAGCTTAGAGGAAATCGACCCAGGAAATCCAGATGTGATCGCCGCTTTGGTACAACTGCTGCAATCAAAAGATGTGGGTCAGGAAACCCGTTGGCTGGCAGCAGAAAGCTTAGGGGAAATCGACCCAGGAAATCAAGATGCGATCACCGCTTTGGTACAACTGCTGCAATCAAAAGATGTGGATAACCCCATCCGTTGGCAGGCAGCACATAGCTTAGGGGAAATCGGCAGAGGAAATCAAGATGCGATCACCGCTTTGGTACAACTGCTGCAATCAAAAGATGTGTCTGACTACATCCGTAGACAGGGAGCAGAAAGCTTAGGGGAAATTGACCCAGGCAATCAAGATGCGATCACCGCTTTGGTACAACTGCTGCAATCAAAAGATGTGTCTGACTACATTCGTAGACAGGGAGCAGAAAGCTTAGGGAAAATCGGCACAGGAAATCAAGATGCGATCGCCGCTTTGGTGCAACTGCTGCAATCAAAGGATGTGGATGACTACACCCGTAAGCAGGTAGCAGAAAGCTTAGGGAAAATCGGCACAGGAAATCAAGATGCGATAAAAGCATTGGTAGGACTGCTGCAATCCTCTGATGTGGATGAATACACCCGTAGGCAGGCAGTAGATAGTTTAGGGAAAGTTATACAAGACAATCAGCATCGGTCTTTAGTTATCGCAGGTTTAAAGGATTATTTGCAATTTGCTAATCACTACAATGTCATCTGGAAATGTTCTCAGAATATGCCTTACCCCGATTTCTACCAAGCTTGGCATCAAGGAAACGCTGAAACAATCCTTATTAACTATCTTGACTTACTCCAAAACTTGCAAACTGCAATTAACAATGACACTCAACTTAGCCAAAACATTCACTTAATTTGTATCGACACGAGTAAATTCATCGCACCAGATAACCCAGCCAGCAAAATTTACACAGCACTTGTCAAAGCTGGCTGTCCTAAATGTGCAGATGGTACGCCGAAAACAATGGCGGAACTGCAAACCTATTGGGAATTGCTAGAAACTGACAAGCAAGTGGTTTTATTGTTTCACCCAGGCGCAACTCAAACTACAGGTGAGGTGACATACAGCAATGCGTTTCTCAACGCCATCAGCAAATTTGAAGGTACAATTTGTTTGATTAGCGACCCCATACCCGACTACAACACCCTCAAAGTCTTTACACTCAATCAGTCAGTTGATGAAATTTTAGAATGGTTGCGGCGTAGTTGTTGATTATATAATCGATACATTGGCAATGTCAGGCAATACAATCTTAATGTTAGTCGGTACAATCACAATGTTACGCAATACATTGACAATGTCAGGCGATACAATCGCAATGTTACGCAATACATTGGCAATGTCAGGCGATACGTTCACAATGGTGATGCAACATAAGCAAGTGCCTCATAAATATCAGCTTCTTCCAGATAGGGATAAGCTTTGAGGATATAACTATTACTGTGTCCAGATGTCATTAAACCGACTATAGTACCAACAGTAACACGCATCCCCCGAATGCAGGGTTTACCACCCATCACCTCTGGATTACGGGTAATTCTGGTGAGATTTTGCATATTTGCTACCTAAAATACTCGTATTGTATCTAGAACAATATTTAACTCCCGCAGTTTTAATTAGTGTGGCATCGAGTATGGCTTTATTGTAACAGCGTTGTTTGAGGCGATCGCTCTGTTCATGGATGATGTAGGGTGTCTCAAAGATATTTAGAATTACTAAACATTTATCTTATTCATAACAAACACTGAAAATCGAATCCGACACATTAAGCTTTAATGATAAATAGCTACCGATTTACTACAATTGTCTACCTTGCCTACACTATGGCAACGCTTTAAACCCAGCAATAAACTTATCAGAAAATACTACTAAAACAAGTGACATATGATACAAGTAAATAAACCCCGTGACATTCAAGTCATGCCCATTGGTACAGACACAACAATTGTGCGATCGCGCAGTTGGTCTAGACTAAGATTTGAAATTGAATACGCTCTGGCTAAGGGTACGACTGCTAATTCTTATTTAATTCAAGGTGATCAGGTCGCGTTAATTGACCCGCCTGGGGAAACTTTCACGCAAATTTACTTAGAGGCTTTACAGCAAAGATTTGATGTCAAAGCTATTGATTATGTGATTCTCGGTCACGTTAACCCCAACCGCGCCGCTACTTTAAAAGCTTTACTGGAAATTGCACCCCAAATTACTTTCGTCTGTTCCAACCCAGGGGCGATTAATTTACGGGGGGCGTTAGAAAATCAAGACTTGCCAATTCTCGTTATGCGGGGCGATGAAACCTTAGATTTAGGCAAAGGTCATCATTTACAATTCATCCCCACACCCAACCCCCGTTATGCAGATGCTCTCTGCACCTACGACCCCCAAACGGAAATTCTCTACTCTGATAAACTATTTGCGGCACATATTTGCGGCGACCAAGTATTTGATGAAGGTTGGCAATCAATTAATGAAGACCGCCGCTATTATTTTGATTGCGTAATAGCACCCCACGCCAAACAAGTTGACACAGCCCTCGATAAACTCGCTGATTTACCCGTGCGGATGTATGCAACTGGACATGGGCCGATAGTGCGTTACGGCTTAATTGAACTAACTCACGCCTATCGAGAATGGATTCAACAACAAGCTTCGGCTGACTTGACAGTAGCGTTAATTTATGCTTCGGCTTACGGAAATACAGCGACATTGGCACAGGCGATCGCGCGTGGTATTACTAAAGCTGGGGTTGCTGTAGAGTCAATTAACTGTGAATTCACCGAACCAGAGGAAATTCGGGCGGCTGTGGAAAAATCTGCGGGTTTTGTTATTGGTTCACCCACACTCGGCGGTCATGCACCTACACCCGTACAAACAGCGTTAGGAATTGTGTTATCTGCTGCCACTAACAATAAACTAGCTGGTGTATTTGGTTCGTTTGGCTGGAGTGGGGAAGCCGTCGATTTAATTGAAAGCCGACTCAAAGACGCTGGTTATCGTTTTGGTTTTGATACCATCCGCGTGAAGTTCAAACCCAATGAAGCGACTTTGCAATTGTGTGAAGAAGCGGGAACTGACTTTGCCCAAGCCTTGAAAAAAGCCAAGAAAGTCCGCACCACCAGCCAACCCGCCACCAACGTCGAACAAGCAGTGGGACGCATTGTGGGTTCGTTGTGTGTTGTCACCGCCAAGCAAGGGGAAGTCTCTAGTGCAATGTTAGCCTCTTGGGTAGCGCAAGCTAGTTTTAGTCCGCCTGGTTTAACTATTGCTGTGGCTAAAGATAGGGCTGTAGAAAGCTTGACACACTCAGGTAATCAATTCGTTCTCAATGTTTTGAAAGAGGGGAATCATTTAGGCTTGATGAAACATTTCCTCAAACCTTTTGGCCCTGCACAAGACAGATTTGCTGATGTGGCGACGGAAGAGGCTGTTAACGGTAGTCCCATCCTCAAAGATGCACTAGCTTATTTAGAATGTTCAGTGCAGAACCGGATGGAATCAGGCGATCATTGGTTAGTGTATGCGACTGTGGATAATGGCAAGGTGTTAAATCAAGATGGTGTGACAGCTGTGCATCATCGTAAGTCAGGCAATCATTATTAGTTTTGCTGTCAACCCTACCTTTCCTAGATTGGCTGAAAAAGTTCCTATAGGAATTAAATTGAAATACACACTGAGCTTTGCCCACCATATCTAGCGTTTTGGTGAGCAAAGCCTTGTAAATTTAGATAACTAAAATTTAGGTCAGGTGGTTCGGATGCCTTGATTGTGTATTGTCGGGAAAAGCATGAACAATTTTTCTCTCGCTTTTCTCTATCGTCGTCAAGTATGTATGTTATTATTGCCTTATAAATAAGTAACTTATCTTTTAAAAACAGTTTTTGAAATGAATAGAGTCACTACTGCAAATAGCAACTCTACTCAACGTCTAGATGTTACGCCAGTAACACCTAAGCTGTTATCCTTTTGTTTTCAGCAATGCGATAGCCAATAAAACCATTGCTGATATATGTACTATGTTTTTGGTGACAAGCAGCAGCAGTAACAAAAAACATAGTACATAGAGTTTTTTCATGAAACCAAAAAATGTTTTCATGCTTGTAGACTCCTCTACTATTTAGTTTTTACGTACAAACCAAAACAACGACCCAAGTGCTAGTTAATTTTATAAGCACTGTATTGGTCTTTATATGTACGCATAATAATAATAACAGATTAAGAGCTTAAATATTTGTATTTGTCCATAAAGCAGAAAATATATAACTTTTTGCTGGAATATTATTACTTTCTAAGGCGAGTATCAATGCAATGGATACTGTTGTAATTAATTTAGAACCAGCAGTTCGCCTGACTGACGAGCAGTTTTATCAAATCTGCATGGCAAATCGGGATTTAAGCCTAGAACTCAATGCCCAAGGAGAACTGATTATTGTGCCACCAGTAGGCGGAGAAAGTGGAAATAATGAAGCAAAGCTAATTACTGATTTAGAAATATGGAATCGCCAAACAAAATTAGGAATAGTGTTTAGTTCTTCAACAATTTTCAGGCTACCGAATGGGGCGAAACGATCGCCTGATGCAGCTTGGGTACAATTATCACGATGGGAAGCACTGACTCCAGAAGAGCGCGAAAAATTTCCGCCGCTAGTACCAGACTTTCTGATAGAACTGAGATCCAAGAGCGATCGCCTCAAAACTCTCCAAGATAAAATGCAGGAATATCTAGAGAATGGCTTGCGTTTAGGTTGGCTAATTAATCCTCAAGATGGAGAGGTAGAAATTTATCGTCAGGGACAGACAAAAACAATAGTGAAAATGCCAAGTCTGCTATTGGGGGAAGATGTTTTACCTGGGTTTGAGTTACAGGTATAAAAAACCCTGATTTATCTGAAAAATCGGGGTTTTAAACGCCAAGAAATGACAAACTAGGCTAATCTTTTCTCTAAATATTGACCAATCATTACCTGTTCACCCGCACGAGAAATAATGGTTTGTCGGGTACGATACTTGCTACCAACTAGTTTTAACTCTTCCTCAAAAACTGAATTGTTATACTCTGTCCGCAGACATAGAGTTTTGCTGTTAGGGAAAGAATACTTCGCGGTAATTGGTTCAGAAGTGGCAAAACCGCGATCGCGATACAATATATTTCCTAACGCACCAAATAATGTCGAACCTGCGGATTCATTCCTATTATTTAAGCTATTTTTACTACACCAACTAACTTCCGCACCACCAACCAACATCACTGCGTCGGTTAAATTGTGCATTTGAGCTAGCCTTTGTAATTCCTCACACCCTGACTCTAAAAATCGGATGGCGATCATACTCTCGATTTCCTTGGTATTACCGTCTGGAAGAGTATAGTAACGTCTTTCCGAGAGCCACTGACCAACTGATGCTTGAAAAAATTCGATGATTTGGGACTCATCAGCAGTTTGTGCAATTGTTAGGGGTGATATCACGCGTAATTGTCCTCACCTAAAAGGAATAAAAACTGGGCTTATCATATATAATACATTGGTCTAAAATGCAATTCTAGTTTAAAATTTTTAATACATTGCTAAAATACCGAGAAATACCAGTGATAGATGAGGTGTTTTTGCTACGATAGAGTTTGTATTTAGTAAAGCTAAATATTCCTTCTCCAAACAATACTGGTAGTAGTATCTAGAAGATCAATTGTTATGTGATATCTATTGATGATGGATACTACGTTTTAGAGGTATGCCAAATTTTTTTGGCTAATTTATACTAGGAACTTTGTGTCTGTAATACTAGCAATATAACAGTAAAAAATTTCTTGACATTACTTTGTCATTATTTTGTGACCATAGTAATATTTAGCACCAAAAGTTTCCCAAAGAACCTTATGAACTTCTATATTTACCAACCGATAACATAACATATGGATTTGTTTAGTAATAGAAAGCTGTGAATCAAAAACTTGTTTAAACAAGCTAAATAGAGAATTTAGACCCAAAATTACAGCAAAAACCGATGAAGCAGCAAACTTACACTCCCACTTGGCAATTAAATCAGACAATTTCTGCTCAGAATCAGAAAAATCATCCCAAAAAAAGCAGGATTTTCCATTACTTATTAATGTTTTGTTTGTTGAGTACAGGGATATTCACCGCTAGTTGTGGTTCTCTACCCAAAGAATCAGCAAAAGCACAACCTCAACAACGGACAAGCAGAGAAGGAAACCAAGCGATTCCGGTAGATGTAGCTATTGCGCGCCGAGAAAGATTGCAAGCACAAACAGAATATACAGGTACAACCACACCATACCGGACAGTATCACTGCGATCGCAAGTAGAAGGTAGGTTATTATCTTTAAACTCAGATGTTGGTGACTCGGTAACAAAAGGCCAAAGCATCGGTCAATTAGATGACACTATTCTCTCCACCGACTTCCAACAAGCGGAAGCCGAATTAGCCGCCCTAAAATCAGAAGTAGCTAGAGCCTCCACCCAAATCAGTAACGCCAATGCAGAGGTAGAAAGGTTGCGGCTAGAGTTAGTCCAAGCCGAAGACGATGCTAAACGTCAGCAGCAATTATTCAAAGAAGGGGCAATTTCCGAACAACTAGCCCAACAAGCCAACACCAGAGCCAAAACCGCCGCCCAAGCACTGCGCGCCGCCCAAGAACGGGTACGGACAGAACAACAAGCCAAAGCCGCCGCCAAAGGTCGAGTCTTAGCCCAAGAAGCAGTATTAGAGCAAACCAAAGAACGTCGTTCTTACTCTCGCCTCATCTCTCCCATCACAGGTGTCGTCACCGAAAAAGTTACAGAACCAGGAAACCTTCTACAAGCTGGGGGTGAAGCTTTAAAAATTGCTGACTTTAGCCGTATTAAAGTAGTCGTGCAAGTATCCGAATTAGAATTAAATCGCATTCAAATAGGGCAGTCCGTAGAAGTTCGTTTAGATGCGTTTCCCCAGGAAAAATTAATTGGTAGAGTCACTCGGATTTCTCCCACCGCCGACGCAACCGCCAGATTAATTCCAGTGGAAGTAGTTATACCTAACAGTAACAATAATATTAGTAGCGGGTTACTAGCGAGAGTTAGTTTTGCGTCGCCAGCAGCCCAGCGAGTAGTCATATCCCAAACAGCTTTACAAAAATCAAATAGAGACACAGCCGCAGAGAACAACGGCACAATTTACGTATTAGCAAATAATGCCACAGATAAAACCAAAGTTATATCTCGTGCTGTGACACTAGGGGAAAAAGCTGATGGCAAAGTCGAAATTTTATCAGGCTTACAACCAGGCGATCGCTATGTTGTCAGAAGTGGTAGACCTTTAAAAGATGGACAACCTGTCAGTCTTTCTATCCTTTCTGAAACAACAGAGTCAAACCCGGCGGAGAATTCAAAACGCCCTATAAAAAATTAGTTTTTTGAATTTTGCATGGGAGCGCAACAACGATAATGCAACAAGAAAATAAAAGTGGTGGATTTAGTCTCAGTGCCATATCAATTCGCCAACACATCGGCACACTCATGCTGGCACTAACAGTAATTATTTTAGGTATATTTTTTCTCACAAATATTCAAGTAGATTTACTGCCGTCAATTACTTACCCCCGAATTGGTATCCGGTTAGACGCACCTGGCGTATCACCAGAAGTAGCCGTTGATGAAATCACCAGACCGCTAGAAGAAGCCTTATCTGCTACTGAAAATGTTGTGCAGGTTTTTTCTCGCACCCGTGAGGGACAAGTCAGCTTAGACTTATTCTTCCAACCAGGAGGCGATATTGACCAAGCCCTCAATGATGCTACTGCGGCTTTTAATCGTCGTCGAGGTCAGTTACCAGACACAATTGAAGAACCACGGATATTCAAATTCGACCCCTCCCAACAACCGATTTACGAACTCGCATTAACATCTCCATCACTCCAAGGTAGAGACTTACGGGTGTTTGCTGATGAAGAATTGTCTCGTGAACTCAGTGTGGTGCCAGGAGTCGCCGCCGTTGATATCTCCGGTGCGGCAGAAGAAGAAGTGCGGGTACTGGTTGACTTAAATCGTTTACAAGCTCTGGGTATTGGTTTAAATGATGTTTTATCAGAATTACAAGCCCGCAATCAAGATGTTTCTGGTGGGCGGATTTTAGGGGAGAACTCCGAACCGTTAACCCGCACTGTGGGGCGTTTCCGTGATGCCAGTGAAATCGAAAACCTGTCATTTACCGTCTCTGGGGCTGGTGCTACATCCTCTACTACCCCTGCGCTTCCTCCATCTTCTCGGCGTGTATATCTACGCGACTTTGCCCAAGTCATTGATGATACAGAAGAACAACGTCTATTTGTCTATCTCAACCGTCAGCCAGCAGTTAAATTGTCAATTCAAAAGCAGCCTGACGCTAACACCATTACGGTAGTCGATGGAGTCAAGCGACGAATAGAACAGTTGCGGGAGTCTGGGTTAATTCCCGAAGATATGATTTTGACACCAACGACAGACGAATCACGCTTTATTCGTAATTCTCTCAACGATGTGATTTTTTCAGCTGTGTCTGGGGCATTGTTGGCAGCAGTAGTTGTACTGTTGTTTTTGGGGTCAATTAGACAAACACTGATTATCAGTTTAGCGATTCCACTATGTACATTAGCAGCGATCGCCTTGATGAAGTTGTTTGGTTTGACGCTGAATGTCTTCAGTTTGGCAGGATTAACTTTAGGAATTGGTCAGGCCATTGATACATCAGTAGTCATTTTAGAAAACATTGCCGAAAAAACCGGCATGACTCCCAATCAAAAACAACAGGAGTCATTGAGAGATGGATATAAGAAAAGAAAAACCAACCCCAAATATTTTATTGAAACAGCGATCGCATCCTCTCAAGAAGTAGAATCTGCTTTAGTAGCGGCAACAGCTGCTAACTTAGTTTCTGTCGTTCCCTTTTTGCTAATTGGCGGATTTATTGCCTTATTATTCAATGAACTCATTTTAACCATCAGCTTCGCTGTCGCCGCCTCCCTCATTGTCGCCGTGACCATAGTTCCAATGCTGTGTTCTCGACTCTTCGCCATTCCTTGGTCAAGTCGTATCAGCGAATTTTGGCTACTGCGACAGTTTAATCATCGATTTGAAGATGCCACCATCTTATACGGTAAGTTTTTAAGTCAAGTTTTACGCTACAGATTAATTGTCATTGCTGCGGCTTTGGTAATTCTCGGTGGTGGGACTTTCTTCATGGTTGGTCAAATTTCCCAAGAAATTCTACCCCGCATCAACACTGGACAAGCCAACTTAAGAGTACAGTTTCCCCCAGGTACACCTCTTGTCACCTCTCAAAAAGTTATGGAGGTTGTAGATGAAATCCTCATTCAGCAACCTGGAACTGACTATGCTTTCACCACGGTCGGTGGTTCCCTTTTTGGTAACAACACTACGGAAAATCCCTTACGGGCAAGTAGCACAATTTCCCTAAAACCAGGCCAAGATGTTGAGGCTTATGTCAAAAAAGTCACTCAGGAGTTTCAAAAGCTCAATCTCGCAGGAATTTTACTGCGTCTTAGCCCTGGACAAGTACGTGGTTTAATTTTGAGTAATACCCCAGCGCAAGGTTCAGAAATTGACGTAATTTTGCAAGGTACAGATGAGCAAACCCTGCAACAAGCTGGGCGAGAACTCCTAGAAGCCTTAGAAGAAAAGGCAACATTAGCTAGATTCCGACCTGATGCCGACCCTCGTCAACCAGAAATCCAAATTCGTCCAGACTGGGAAAGAGTTGCAGCGTTAGGACTAACAACACAACAAATCGGTCAAACTATTCAAACTGCCATTGAAGGTTCAGTACCTACCCAAATTCAACGAGGCAACCGCTTAGTTGACGTGCGTGTAGAGTTAAATCAAGCGGCTATCGAACGCCCTTCCCAACTCGAACGACTACCATTATTTACCCAAAATAACCAACAAGTCCGCCTGTTGGACGTTGCCCGCATCGAAGAAGGTCAAGCACCTGGAGAAATTCAGCGTATTAACCAGCGTCAAGTCTTCATTATTGCAGGTAATCTCAGTGATGGAGCTAGTCTTGGTGATGCCTTAGCACAAGTCAATGAAGTAGTTCAAACTGTGGAGTTACCGGAAGGCGTTTCCATCGTACCTAGTTCTGCCCAAGAAACTAATCAGCAACTCCAAAACTCGTTAAAAACCTTGGGTGCATTGGCGACGTTTTTAATTTTCGTCGTGATGGCTGTGCAGTACAATTCCCTGATTGACCCTTTAGTAATTATGTTTACAGTGCCACTTGCGTTAGCTGGCGGTCTTTTCGGGCTATATATCACTCAGACTGCGATAGGTGCAACTGTCTTAGTGGGTGCAGTGTTGCTTGTGGGTATTGTAGTTAATGCTGGTATTTTGATGGTAGAGTTAGCCAACCAAATTCGAGAAGAAGAAGGTTGTACCCGTCAAGTAGCCATTGTCAAGGCTGCACCTTTGCGTTTGCGTCCCATTATGATGACTACATTGACGACAATCTTGGGGCTGTTCCCTTTAGCATTAGGTATTGGTGAAGGTTCGGAATTTTTACAGCCTCTAGGAATTGTAGTCTTCTTTGGTATGGCGATCGCTACCATGTTAACCCTGTTTATTATCCCCTGTTTCTATACTTCGCTGCACGAGTTACTAGGGGGAAGTTGGATTAAATCAATGTCTTTATGGCTCAACTTCTGGAAGAAAAAGTTTGATAAAGCCTGATTTTCACCTCACCTAATACAGAATAAAATCCAGGGAATCTTCCTTGGTTTTTATTTTGTATATATTCACAAGCAAATGTTTTCCATCATGAAATCAGATGTCTATCATCACTTATCTAACAAAATATTCTTTTGAATATGTGAATGGTACATTTTTGATTGTCGAGAGTAAACTACATTGATTAAAAAACGCCAGTTATTAAAAGAAAAGGCAGAAGCACTAAGTAAAGCAAAACAACTTTGCAAATCTTTCCTCTTAAATGCCACTATAGTCCAATGCAACTTTAAATAGTTTTTGATGTCTTCCATTTCGGGTAAATGGTTATGATGTTTTTTATTAACCAATGAATAAATTTTCTCTTTCATTAAAATATTGGTATTTAGACGTTGGATAAAAGAAAACTTTTGATTGTATGCACCAGGCCAAATTGTCCGATAGGCAAGACATTGATTGATGAAAATTCCATGACCAAATTGAGCAATGCGAATCCAAGAATCGATATCATCACAGTTAGTATTCAATTGAGAATCCCAACCACCAGTTTTTAAGAAAGCATCACGACGACAAGCAACCTGAACTGGTGTACCAAAGGGGATAAGTTCCAACAGCATACCGTAGTGAATATCTGCTTGGGGAATATAAAAAGCTAACCCAGGGCCGAAAGTAGGAGTGCGACTAAGTTCTTTTTCCTCAATGTCAACTTGTGCTGCAATACAAGAGCAAATCACCGCATCAGGACAAAGCGCGATCGCCTGACTCATTTTTTCAATACAATGAACATCTAAATAGTCATCATCATCTAAAAACTTGATCCAATCACCGCTAGCTTTCTCCACACCAGCATTGACTGTAACCGCATGACCTTGATTGACCTGATTACGATGATAAACTACCGCATCACCCAAACTTCTGACATACTGTTCCGTTTCCTCCGATGAACAGTCATCAGCAACCACCACTTCACAAGGAATAGTTTGTTTCAGTGCAGAATCAATCGCTCGACGTAACAAATGGAGACGGTTATAAGTAGAAATCACAATACTAAATTTCATCAACATCTCCTACCTGGAGCAAGAGTTTTTACAATATAACCGTCATCTCCCAGAGACTGTATTGGGGATATAACCTAAAACTAGGATCTTTGAGGAATATTTATATCTCCGCAAGATAAATGGTAAAGTTTCGTTTAAAAAATCTTGTTAGTATCTCAATCGTCACATTTTATTTCTTCACCAACGGATAGGTAGAACGACTAGAAAAAAACAAACTATGTTAAGCAATGTAAAAATACTAGGATTCAGTTCGTAGTAAGGACTTTAGTCCTTTCTTGAGAGCTAAAATTCTCTTTTTTCTACCAGAGGCTACACCAAGGTAGCGGACGCAGCGCAGCAAGTATTTTAGATGTTTCCACCCACGGTGGGGCTTATAACCCAAAAAATCCAAAATCCAAAATCTAAAATCTAAAATTCGGAGGGTCAACTTTCTCCCTTACACCCTGCACCCTGCCCCCCTGCGAATATTAATCAGTCCCTATCTCTTCTAAACTAGTGGACTGAAACATAGTTCTCGATTTATGATGGATGATCGTGAGTTTTTTAATCAAAGCAGCCATGAACGCCCAGGAAATTATCCGTTCCATCGAAGGGGAACACCTAAAATCTAACCTTCCACAAATATACGTCGGTGATACCGTCAAAGTTGGCGTAAAAATCAAAGAAGGCGAAAAATATCGTGTACAGCCCTATGAAGGTGTAGTTATCGCCATGCGTAACGGCGGTATCAACGAAACCATTACAGTCCGTAGAGTCTTCCAAGGTGTAGGCGTGGAACGAGTATTTTTAGTTCATTCTCCTCGCATTGATAGCATCAAAGTTATCCGTCGCGGTAAAGTGAGACGGGCAAAACTTTACTATCTCAGAGGCCGTGTTGGTAAAGCTACCCGTATTAAACAACGCTTTGACCGTGCCTTATAAACTTTGGCTTTGAGATATGCACTTCACTTTAAGTTAGCAGGCGGCATCTGCCGCTAGCTTGCTTCTTTAGAGAAAGTGTGTTATCATAGCGATTGTGCGTTAAACTGAAACAAAGTTCAGCGCAGTACACAGACCCAACCCAGCTTGTGCGCTCTTAGTTCAGTTGGTAGAACGCAGGTCTCCAAAACCTGATGTCGGGGGTTCAAGTCCTCCAGGGCGCGCTCGAAAGTAAAAACACAGCCCGAAACAGTAGCACACCTGCTAAGATGGCAGAAAGTGCTATTGATTTCGGGTGTAGTTGTTTTATATTTGCAGCTTTCTTGCTTCCAGTAATTTTTGATGGAGTTAAAGCTGTCAACCTGGATGAAAATGAGCAAAGTGTAGCTGTATCAAAAAAGATGGGGGGATAAACGATCGTGGCCAAAAAGAACGAAGCAGAAATCACAGAACCCGCAGGCGGATTTAACTTCCTCAATTTCTTTCAAGGAACAAAAGAAGAACTAGAGAAGGTAGTTTGGCCAAGTCGCAAACAACTAGTCAGCGAATCAGCTGCTGTATTGTTGATGGTGACACTCTTTGCTTCTTTGATCTATTTGGTTGATGGATTGTTTAGTTGGGTATCCAAGCAGGTATTCTGATGACTTCTGCAACAGACGAACCAATGAACTCGGCGTTGCAGTCAGAGGAAACAGCAGAAACAGCGTCAAAAGAAGCACGCTGGTATGCAGTCCAGGTAGCCTCCGGCTGCGAAAAACGGGTAAAAACCAACTTGGAGCAGCGTATTCAAACCTTTGATGTCGCAGATAAAATTATCCAAGTAGAAATTCCCCACACGCCATCTGTAAAAATCCGCAAAGATGGTAGCCGCCAACACTCAGAGGAAAAGGTGTTTCCTGGTTATGTGTTAGTGCGGATGGTAATGGATGATGATACTTGGCAGGTAGTACGCAACACATCCCATGTAATTAATTTTGTGGGAGCAGAACAAAAACGAGCTACAGGCAGAAGCCGTGGTCACGTTAAGCCACTACCCTTGAGTCATTCAGAAGTAGAACGTATATTCAAACAAACCAGTGAACAAGAGCCAATAGTCAAGATTGACATGGCGACTGGTGATAAGATAGTCGTGCTTTCAGGCCCATTCAAGGATTTTGAAGGTGAGGTGATTGAAGTTAGTCCAGAACGGAGTAAACTAAAAGCCTTGCTATCGATTTTCGGGCGAGACACACCAGTAGAACTGGAATTTAATCAGGTAGAAAAACAGAGCTAAATCCAAATGGCAAAGAAAGTAGTAGCGGTCATTAAACTGGCCCTGAATGCTGGAAAAGCCAACCCAGCACCCCCAGTTGGCCCTGCCTTGGGTCAACATGGTGTTAACATCATGATGTTCTGCAAAGAGTACAATGCCAAAACAGCCGACCAAGCTGGGATGGTAATTCCCGTAGAAATCTCGGTTTATGAAGACCGGAGTTTCACATTTGTACTCAAAACACCCCCAGCATCAGTATTGATTCGCAAAGCGGCAAAAATTGAAAGAGGTTCTGACCAACCCAACAAAAAGAAAGTTGGTTCAATTACCACAGCACAGTTGCGGGAAATCGCTCAAACCAAACTACCTGACCTCAACGCCAATGATATCGATGCGGCGATGAACATTGTGGCAGGAACAGCCAGAAACATGGGCGTAACCATTAAAGATTGATATTAGATCAATCGCCAATCAAAAATCAAAAATTGCAACAGGGGGAGAAGCCCAGCTTCGCAATTGACCCCAGGAGATAAAAATGGTTAAAAAAGTATCACGTCGCTTGCGAGAGTTGCAAGCAAAAGTAGAAGAAAGGGACTATGCACCTTTAGATGCTTTAGCTTTGCTCAAAGAAACAGCTACAGCTAAATTTGCGGAAGCTGCGGAAGCACATATCCGCTTAGGTATTGATCCAAAATATACAGACCAACAATTACGTACCACAGTCGCACTACCGAAAGGTACAGGGCAAATAGTCAGAGTAGCAGTAATTGCCCGTGGGGAAAAAGTTACAGAAGCCTCTGGTGCTGGTGCTGATGTAGTTGGTTCAGAAGAATTAATTGACGAAATCCAAAAAGGTAGAATGGATTTCGACAAACTAATTGCGACACCAGACGTGATGCCACAGGTAGCCAAATTAGGTAAATTACTAGGCCCCCGTGGTTTGATGCCATCACCAAAAGGTGGTACAGTAACATTTGACATAGCAAGTGCGATCGCAGAATTCAAAGCAGGTAAATTAGAATTCCGGGCTGACCGTACAGGTATTGTTCATGTTATGTTTGGTAAGGCATCCTTCTCGCCTGAAGATTTGTTAGTCAACTTGAAGGCATTACAAGAAACCATTGACCGTAACCGTCCTTCAGGAGCTAAAGGCCGCTACTGGCGTTCAGTTTACGTATCTGCCACAATGGGGCCATCCATTAAAGTCGATGTTACAGCTCTTAGAGATTTAAAACTGACCGAAGCAGCTTAAGGGTGAATAGGGATTAGGGATTGGGTACTAGGTACTAGGAAAAACCTTTACACCAATCTCTAATACCCAACACTCAAAATTAAATAAGCAAAGCCGGAGACAGCAGGTGCAACTCGCTTAATATCCTGCCGAGGTGAAAAGCTCTATAACCAAAATACCGTGTGGAATCATGTGTATTGAAGGCTTTTAAGAGTTTTTATCATTAACCCCGGCTGAGACAGCTGGGGTTTATTGTTATCACCTAGTCAGATAAAAATAATCACCGGAGAAATCGACAGTTTTTTTGAGGAGGTGAAACCGATATGGGTAGAACACTAGAAAACAAAAAAGAAATAGTTGCGGAACTCAAAGAAAGTTTGAGTGAGTCAACTTTGGCAATAGTAATTGACTACCAAGGTCTGACAGTTGCCGAAATTACCGACTTACGGCGGCGGTTGCGTCCCACCGGCACTATCTGTAAAGTGACCAAAAACACTTTTATGGGTATTGCCATTCAAGACGATGAAAAATGGCAACCAATGTCGGAGTTGCTCAAAGGTTCTTCAGCATTCTTGTTAGTTAAAGAAGACTTTTCTGCGGCAATTAAGGCTTACCAAGACTTCCAAAAAGTTTCCAAGAAGACAGAACTTCGCGGCGGCGTAATGGAAGGTCGCTTGCTGAAAGAACCGGATGTCAAAGCTTTAGGAGACTTGCCATCCAAAGAACAACTCATGGGTCAAATTGCGGGAGCTATCAACGCTTTGGCAACAAAAATTGCTGTGGGTATCAACGAAGTTCCTGGCGGACTGGCGCGTGCTTTGCAAGCTGTTGCTGACAAAGAAAATAGCGGTGCAAGTGCTGGTGAATAGGTAAAAGGTGGTAAATCACCAATTATCAATTGCTAGCTACCAATTTACGAAAACAACAATCAAAAATTACAGGAGTAATATCCATGTCTGCTGCAACCGAACAAATTTTAGAACAATTGAAATCCTTGACCTTGTTGGAAGCTGCTGAATTAGTTAAGCAAATCGAAGAAGCTTTCGGCGTAAGTGCTGCTGCACCCGTTGGCGTAGCTGTAGCTGCTCCTACTGCTGTAGCTGCTGCTGAACCAGTAGAAGAGAAGACCGAATTTGACGTAGTTCTCGAATCTGTTCCTGCTGATAAGAAGATTGCTGTACTGAAAGTTGTTCGTGAAATCACTGGTTTGGGTCTGAAAGAAGCTAAAGACTTAGTAGAAGCTGCTCCTAAAGCAGTTAAGGAAGCTATTGCTAAGGAAGCTGCTGAAGATGCTAAGAAGCGGATTGAAGAAGCTGGCGGTAAGGTTACTGTTAAGTAATTAAAACGAGAAGCTTCTGCTAATAAAAAAGGAGTCTAAATAAGACTCCTTTTTTGTTTTCAAATTTTGGTGGGTTGTAGAGCAATACGGTTCAGTTAAGGCTAAAATCTGGGGTTTGTGAAGTAATGAAAAGTTCGTAGTAAGGACTTCAGTCCTTAGATGAGGACTAAAGTCCTAACTACAAACTATTTTTTTAACTGAACTGTATTGGGTTGTAGAGACGTTGTATATGTTTCTACATTGCAGAATAAAAACCCAACTTTCTACCTTTATCTCAAAATTGATTATCTTACAGAAAATGCTTCACTAAATCGACGAGTTACAGGTTCAAGAATAAAAGTCAAAATTGACTTTTTCCGCGTCACAATTTCACCTGTAGCCGCCATACCAGGGGTAAAAGCCACCTCTTGACCACGCACTGTGAGGGTGTGTTTTTGCAGTTTGATTCTAGTGGGAAAAACTAGACCTAAATCTTTATCAACGGTAGCATTAGGGCTAACTTGCACAACTTCACCGTCAATAGTGCCGAATTCTTGAAACGGAAAAGTTGCCATTTTCACCTTTGCTTTCATCCCTTTTTGAATAAAACCGATATCACGATTCAGGACTTTGACTTCTAAAAGGATTTCTTCTCCTTCTGGAAGGATAGATAATAATTCTTCACCGGCTTGGACTGGCCCTTTAGTAGCTTTAATTTTGTAGATAGTACCAGCTACTGGGGCTTTGATGGTTTCCCCATCGGTTTCTTTTTTGGCTTGTTCTAATTGGCCAGTAACATTAGTCAGTTCTTCTTGACGCTTATTAATTTGGGTGAGAATTTCACTTTTACGTTCCGATGCAACGCGTTGTGCTTGACTCCAAGCTGCTTGATAGGCGGCTTGGGCTTGGCGAATTTCTTGGGCTTGGGCTGCGATATCTTTTTCTAGTGATGTAACTTTATCTTGGGCTTCTGTGATGCGATTTTGGGCGTTTGTGACTTCATCTTTAGCCCTGGTAATCTCCGTTTGGGCGCGTGTTAGTCTTTCTTTGGCTTCCAGATAATCAACTCTGGGGACAGCACCAGGAGTAATCAAAGTACGGAGATTTTCTTCACGACTTTGGGCAATTCCTAGATTACTTTCGACCTTGTCACGAATACTTTCGGCATTGGCAAGGTTAGTTTTAGCATTGATAACGCCAGTTCTGGCACTAGCAAGATTATCTTGTAACCTAGTTAGGCGTACCCTTGCTTGATCAATCAAAGCTCGTTGACGATTAGCTTCGGCTTCGGCGGCGGCTTGACGGGCTTGGTAGTCGCGCAGGCGGGATTTTAGCAGTTCATCTTGGATTTCTGTATTTGCTGTGCGATCGCCTAATCGTTCTGCTTGTAAACGCTGCAAATCTTCTTGAATTAATTGGCTACTGCGAGAGAGGCGTGTGACATCAGTTTGTTTGAGGTCTGGGTCACGCTGAATTAGGACTTGATCCTTATTAACGCGATCGCCTTCTTCTACTTTAATCGCGACAATCGCCCCATTACCCAGAGATGTCACCGGTCTTACCTGAGTAGAGGCGATTAATTCCCCTTGCGCTACCGCCACCTCATCGATTTCCGACAAACCAGCCCAGGCGATCGCACCAAATATCACAAAGCTAATTGTTCCTGCTAATAATCTAGTGTAAAGCGGTGGTAATTCTTTTACGGCTTTACCGAGTTCATAGGATAGTTCGTCTTCTGGTCTAGCGAATACCTGTTTGGTTTGACGTGCTTGAGCCGCATTAGCTAATAGGGGATGTTTCATAAGGGGGGATTGGGTACTGGGTACTGGGGACTGGGGATTGGGGACTGGGGATTGGGAACTAAAGATAACGCGATGTGCGACTTATTCTCGAACTCCTCCCCTGCAAAGAGAGAGGCTTTGATTATTGCTCCCCTTCCCTTGTAGGGAAGGGGTTGGGGGTTAGGTTTGAAGAAAAGTTGCACACGGCGGAAAGATAGAGCTAAATTACCCAATCACCAGTCCCTAATCCCCAGTCCCCGTCAGACTGCTAAATAGCGTTTTATGAAACTTTCTAGAGTTTCTAGGGAAAAACTGAAAGTTTGCTCTATATTAGCTATTTCCTCTTTTCTACAGAAAAATTCGTTGGACAGTAATGTCCGAAAAGTTCCCAAAGCCTGTTGTGCTTGTGGGTTAATCAATCCCAACATAGCCCTTAACCCATCCACCGCTAATAATGGTGAGTTAATGATTATTGGCTCTTTATTAAAAATGCGCCCAAAGATTTGGGGAATGTCTCCACGGTATAAGATTTCTGGGCCTCCCACGGGAAAGATTTGATTCAGTGCGCCTGGGACACTCACAGAATCTACTGTGATTCTGGCTAAATCATCTGTACTCACGATAGAAGTCCGATTTTTCGGATCGCCAATCAATATATATAAGCCCGTGTCGCGGAATCTTTCTGCTAAGGGAAGTAAATTAGATGCTAGTCCAGCCGGACGTAAAATAGTGTAATTTAAGCCACTAGCAACTAAATAACGTTCTACAGCCCGTTTAGCTTTGAACACGGGAGCATCTTCGTATCCCCGATCAACTCCTAACACGGATATAAAAACGAAATGCTTGACTTTGTTAGCTTTCGCCTGATCAATGAGTTCAATGTTAGCTCGGTAATCTAAAGCCAGAGCATCACTATCAGAACCGTGGGAACTGATAACATATTGAACGCCTCGACAAGCTTTAGCTATATCTTTGTCATCCTTTAAATCACCAATGAACATTTCTGCACCTCGATGTTCTAATTCACCATAAGGCGAGGTGAGGCGAACAAATGCGCGCACAGACTGCTCCCGTTGGCGTAGCAGTCGCACCACTCGACGACCAATATCTCCCGTTGCTCCAGTTACCAAAAACATAATGATTAGGGAATAGGGAATAGAAAATAGGGATTGGGTACTGGGGATTGGGGATTGGGGAAATTACCCAGTACCCAGTAATCATTCTTGAATTTTGAATTGATTCTTCCCCAGTCCCTTATACCCAATATCCTAAATTCTCTTATTTAAAATTCCACAATTACCGGTGTGTGGTCACTGGGTTGGGTTAATTTTCTGGGGGTGATATCAATGATGCAGCTGGTTGCGCGATCGTATAGTGTAGGCGTTAGATAGTGATGGTCAATCCGCCATCCTTGATTGCGTCGAAAGGCGGCGGTGCGATAGTCCCACCAGCTATAGTGTCCACCTTCGCTGGTAAATTTCCGAAAAGCATCGGCAAAGCCTAATTCTAGAATATCTTTGAGGGCTTGGCGTTCTGCTTCCGAAGCCATGATGTGATTTTCCGCTTTGACTTTCTCGTGAATATCTCTGGTTTCTAAGGCGATATTAAAATCGCCACACATACAAATAGCAGATTCAGATGACAACAGTGTTTGTAAATATTGCCGTAGCACTGTCAGCCAACGCAGTTTAAACTCATATTTCTCGCTACCTATGGATGAACCGTTGGGAACATAGAGGTTTAAAATCCTTACCCCATCCATAACACCGGTAATTACTCGTTTCTGCTCATCCCAAATTGGATCAATTTCTGGGAGTATGGGGGTGAATCCCATAGTTACATTTGCAAGCGGTTTTTGACTAACTAAGGCTACGCCGTTATAAGATTTTTGTCCCGATACATATAGGTGATAGCCTAAATCCTCTAAAGGCGATCGCGGAAAATCTGCATCTACAACTTTAGTTTCTTGCAAACACAGAACATCTACGGGATTTTGCCCCAACCAATCAATAACCTGCTCTAGACGAGTGCGAATCGAATTAACATTCCAAGTGGCAATTTTCATCAGTTGACTAACTATAATCTGAAATTGATTAATGCTTTTGGCACTGGCTTTTTTAGAATTATTTAATATTTACCAGATTTATTGGTTTTTAACCATTTCCACCAAATCCATCTCATAAAAAATTGATCCCATCACATTTTTTTAGTATTGTTAGCTACAAATTATAGATATTTGTGAGTTCTGATACAAAATCTTTCACTATTTTATGATCCCCAGGACAGATGCAACTTAGAAGACATGAGTTATATTAATAAAGACAAGAGGTTAGTAACTATGACTAGTGAGATAAAATATATCCAGAATCATTGACTATCCCGCTAACCAATATGACCCTTCTCAGGATCAATTTAGGTTAATTTAAATTGCAAACTTGCCAGTAGTAATTTTATTTCCTCATAATAATATTATTGAAGTTTTGGTTGTGGGGAGCATCTTACTGACAAAGCAAATCATGATCCCAATTCAGTAAACGTCAGCATCAGTAAAATCAAGCGTCAACTTCATCTCAAATAGATTCAGCCCGTTAATAACGGTACTGCACTAGCAGATTCTCTATTCGTTACTCAACTACAAAACCCTCTAACTCGGCGTTTTAAGGTTGCTTGTCTTCAAAAAAAGACCACAACAGGCGATCGCCATTGTCCAAAACATGGGCTACACACTAGAAAATTAGAGTCGGTTGATGTAGCTCAAGTCAATTTTCCCAGATAAGAAAATTTTCCTCATCTAGCAGGAAAGCAAATTAAATATTTACGTGAAATTAACTATACACAAACAGCCATATTAATTGGCAATGTCAGAATCACTCGATTTCCTAATTATCTTTTCAGGAAAGTTTGGCTTGGTAATGATGACATCGCTAGCAGCTAATACATCTGTTATGAAGATGCGATAAACATTCTGTACTAAGAATTTACAGAGCGAAAAATAACTGATTTTCTTTACCAACTCCTTAATAAAATAGCCGGAAGACTTGGGCGGTTATGGAATTAGCGCGTTATTTAGTGAAGAAAATATGTAGAAAACAAATTCAGTCCTATCCCAATGTTTAATAGAGATCAAAGTAACTACACACCAGGGGACAACAACCAAATTATGTCCCGATATTATATCCATGCTGGTCGAATTTAATTTTAAACAACAATTTTCTTGAACATCTTTCAAAAATCATTTTTCAGGAGGAGATTGGTATGAGTATACTAGTCAATAATTGCCCATGCTGCGGTGGTTCAATCCTCCGCCATGTTCGTCACGGTGAATTGTATTGGTTTTGTTTATCTTGTAGACAGGAAGTTCCGCTTTTAAATACTAATCGCCTCACTACTGTAGACACTCGCAACACCAATATGGTCACTCACTCATCTGCAAGTGCGGAGTGCTAAGGGACTTCCAACTAAAAAATATACAATCGCTGTGGTGAGCAGGGAGCAGGGGGAAAATCAAAATATTCTATCTCGGAAATTGAATAATTTATTTTCTGGAAGTCCCTAAATCTTAGCTGTGTATGCTTTAGCTCTATCTGATAAAATCAGGTGGAGCTAAGTTAATAGGTAGAAGGCTGTGCTAGCAGCATTACTTTATGGTCAAGAAGATTTACGCTTAGAACAAGTTGCAGACCCAATACCAGATTTTGGTGAAGTAGTCATTAAAGTAGGGGTAGCCACAACTTGCGGTACAGATTTAAAAGTTTGGCGGCGTGGTGGTCATGCCAAAATGCTAAAACCACCGACCTTATTTGGCCATGAAGCAGCAGGAGAGATTATAGCAGTAGGTGCGGGTGTAACAGGTTGGCAAGTAGGCGATCGCATCGTCGCTAACAACTCCGCACCCTGCATGAAATGCTTTTTTTGTCAACGCCAAGAATATTCCCTATGTCCCCATTTAACTTGGAATAATGGCACCTTTGCAGAATACTTGAAAATTCCTGCGCCCATTGTGCAGCATAATATGTTGCCAGTTCCCGATGAATTGCCGTTAGCATTAGCGGCGATGACAGAACCCTTAGCTTGTGTATTGCATGGGGTGGCTCGTTCTAACGTCAAACCTCAAGATAGGGTAGTGATTTTGGGAGATGGTGCAATTGGTTTAATGTTTGTCGCTGCTTTAGCGGAAAATACTGAGGTGTTGCTGTGGGGAGGTAACGACAGCAGACTAGAAATTGGGGAAAAACTAGGCGCAGCTAAGACATTTAACTATCATCAAATACCAGACATTCCTGGCGTAGTCAAAGAACTAACAGATGGTTGGGGTGCAGATGTGGTGATTGAAGCGACGGGAGTACCCAGCGTTTGGGAAACTGCGATCGCCTGCGCTCGTCCTGGTGCTACTGTAAATTTATTTGGTGGTTGTCCTAGAGATACAACAATTACAGTCAACACAGAACAATTACATTACAGCGAACTCACCTTAAAAGGTGTATTTCACAACACACCTCAATATGTGAAGGCTGCACTTGCATTAATTGCTAGTCGCAAAATACCTTTTGAATTACTAATTAGTGAACAGCGACAATTGCAAGATTTAGAACAAGTTTTTCACGATATGAAAGCACGCAAAGTTATTAAAGTGGGTATTAAACCTTAATTGGGATTAATTTGGTGTTGACTTGATTAGCTTCTGTAAAGTCATGTTCAGTGCCTCTATTTCTTGTTGTGAGAAAAGATTTTTTTGATTTCGCAATCTTTTTAAAGTTGTCTCAAAATGAGATATTACTATTTCGGCATCAGATTTAGATAAAGTATTTATTAGCTGTGCAGAGCTATAAAATAATGTTGAACCAGCAGTATTACGTACTTCAACATCTGTATCTTGAAGAGCAGATATGAGTTCTAATAAAACAGTTTTTGGTTCAACACCAATTTTTGTTCCATAAAAATCACCAAAACTGGATGAAACTATTCCACGTTGAATATTTAAATTTGGCCATTGTTCTTGGATAGCGGAATTTAGTGTTGGCAGAGGTAAATTAGTTTTTGCATTAATTATTGCCGATCCAATATATCCCAAAATACTAATAGCATTTGGTCGTACCTTTGGTACAGGAGATTTGAGAGCCGCTTGCAGTTCTGTGCCAAAAGTTTGATATTCTTCTTGTACTAAAGCATAAATAGCGTTAAGGCGTACTTGCTCATCTGAATCATTTAGTGCAGTAAAAGTAATTGCTGATAATAAATCAGCAGGTTTTGCTGGTATACTCGCTAAGGCAAAAGCAGCATTAGCACGTAAGCTCGGATCTGGGTTTTGGAGAGTCGCTCTGAGTTCAGGGAAAAGCGCAGAGGTTTCTGCACCTATTAAACCCAAAGTTATAGCTGCATGACGACGCACATCAGAATCTGGATCTTTAAGAGCATCTCTCAGGTATGGTAGTATTTGTTCTTGCTTTGTATCTATGAATGCTAAGGCATCAATAATCAGAATACGTATATTCTTATTTGGGTCTTGAAGGGCTTTAATCAGCACTGGTACAGCATTCATCTTCACCAAAGCTAAAGCAGCAAGGGTACGTACATCTGGCTCTGAGTCTTGGAGAGCAAAAGTGAGTTCTGGCACAGCTAATAACGTTTGATTGTTAACAAATGACTCCAAGGATAGGGCTGCAAAAATCCGCACATCTCTATCCTGGTCTTTCAGAGCTATAGCAAGGTGAGGTGCAAGAGTTTGTTTTTTCTCCAGGGGCGTAGATAAAGGCATCTGACTCAATGCAAAAGCAACACTGCGGCGTACTTCTACTTCTGAGTCTTGGAGCGCAACAATCAGACTAGGTACAGCAGCAGAGGCATCATCAGCAGAGGCTTCATTGTAAATTCTACCCAAAGTGTTGCTGACCCCACTACGTACTCGCTTATCTGGGTCTTTTAATGCTTTGATCAAAGTAGGAATTGCCTCTTTACCAATTGTCGCTAACTTGACCAGAGTCTTTTCCCGCTCTTCTCTGTTGTCGGTTTTCAACTGTTCAATCAGAGGTGTAACTTTTGCGCTGTTAGTATTAACTTGTGCTATTGGTGATGTTGATTCTGTGTTGGAGGAAGCTGAAACCAACGAAAGTTTACTCTGAATAGGGGTTTGTCCCGCTACGGACATCACTTGAGTTAACAACGACAGCACTAATGTAACCGTAGCAACAACTGTTGAGCTTAAAGACTTCATAGATTTCTCTGTAATGTTTATGACTTAGGTTTGTGTTTGCTTCCCTCACGGGTTTTCGCAACTGCCCAAGAGAATAATATGTTGGCGAAACATTAATTAATAGAAAAATGCCGTTTTTACTTTGTATTTCATGGAAAGGAAGATTCTACCTTGATACTGGTGATGCAATATCTATAGAATCTCTCTGATCAACAAACAGGCAATGTTGTTGGAGTTGGCAGACCCAGGTTTATACAAAAATTCCTAGCTAAAATGAGACTATTGGAAGATAAAAAGCACAACTTTTGCGCTTTAATCCTACTAATATTGCCCATTTTCTGGATTACATAATTATGAAATTTAGCTTTTCTGCACCTTCCTTATTAGCTCATATTTCATCTATTGTGCTGCTAGGTTTTTCAATACCAATGGTGATGCCAATTCTCGCTTCTAGTAACACTACCTGCCCAACTTTAAAGCCAGCATGGCTCAATACTTCAACTGACTTTATAGCTATGGGACACTTTCAAGAGGAATGTAAAAAAGACTCTCTTGGGGCTGTTGCGTCTTTTTCCCAGGCAATTCGGCTCAGTCCTCAAGCTGAAGAACCATATTATCATCGTGCTAATTCCTACTATAATCTTGGTAATTATCAAGCCGCAGTGGTAGATTATACAGAAGTAATTAGACAAAATACAGGTAAGTTTGGTTTCAGTCGTGATGCATATTGGAATAGGGCGAGGGCTTACGAAAAGTTAGGAGAAAAACAACAAGCGATCGCAGATTTAACTCAATTAATTGGTAATAGTAGTAACAACGCTGAAGAGTACCTATTGAGAGGAAAACTTTACAAGGATTTAGGAAATAAAACAAGTGCAAAGGCAGACTATCAAGCCGCAGAAAAACTTTTACAGCAATATGTAAGCGGTAATTTCGGCAGTGGAATGACAGATGTCAGATATCAACAAATGTTAGAGCAAGTTAGGGTTGAATTATTAGAACTAAATTCTTAACTAATGTGATTTATTTTGGTGTGTGATGGCATGAATTATTCATGGATTTGCCATCACACACAACTATTTGCATTAATCTTTTTGTGTTGCCAAGAATATTATTTAAAAGCTCACGCCAAGGCGCAAAGAAGAACGCAAATAAATAACTTTTCAATTGATTTGATAGTCAATGCAATAATTTTGCTGAAAAACGGGAAGACTATGATTACTCCCTTGGGGGTAATTTCTCTGTAATTCCCGTATAGGAAAATGCTCAAAAAATCTCAGCTTAACTTGTTGATTTGCGCCTGTACCCTAGTTTCTGGGCTAGGCGTGGGAATGCTATTTGATACCAAAGCGAATGCTTTACCAGGACAAAGTACAGAGGAAGTAGGTACTTGGATGCAAGCCCATCCAACCTTACGTCCTGGTAGTGGAGAAAAATTATATGTGCAGAAAAGTGATACAGCTGCCCAGCGATTCACTTTTCAGGCTTCTGTATTGCCTCCTGGTAAAGTAGAATTCACGAAAGATAGAAGTAGAATTCGCTATGAGCGTTTAGCAATGTATGATGCCGTTAATGGCATGAGTTTTCAGCGTTTGCAAGAGTCTTTACGCGTAATTTACGGCTTAGATATCTATCAAGACTTTAAAAACGCCCAAACTGTATATGAGTATCCTAACCAGAGTGCAATTAACTCAGCGCGTTTTGCCAAAACTCCCATTAGAGAAGCTTTAAAAGGAGAATTACGAATAGGCGATCGCTACGCCTATTGGCTGGAAATTGCCCAACCACGCAACGGTAAAGCTTTCACCGGACAAATGACAGTTTTACTTAAAAGCGACTTGGATAAATTAGAAGCTGAATTGCGAAATCGTTAGTTCAGATATGACAGTTTTAGTTTTTTTCAGCAATCACAGCCCCGAATTTTTGCAAAAATTTGGGGTTTTGTGATGAAATTCTTGAATATTACGCTTGCTAATAATCACATACTCAATTCAGTTGTCTAAAATCAGCAATTAGTGTATAAATTGACGTTGTTTGCTGAGTAGGAATCATTTCCATTGGTTTTAATTATCCGTGAAGCAGCTACCCCTGAAGAGATAGAGGAAATGCTGAAAACTTGGGATGTATTTATTAAAATAGCAGTAGATATAGAACGTCAAATTCTAGCAGGAGGTGGCGTTCGCCATTACGAATGTGAACAAGAATTGCTCAAAGACGGTAGCAAACAACAATATATTTGGGGTGCTGATTGGTCTCCTTACACTCAGGAGATAGTATTTGAGTCAATTATTAACATTCGCCCCAGTCAAAACAATCGTAGTATGATCATCCAATCTCCACAAATTCGAGAACAAGTTAGCCAAATTACCAAGCAATTGCTAGGAGGAATGTAATGCCCAACTGGAGTGCAATTGAAGCTAGTTTTGTCAACCAAACCCATGCACAACAGTTGGGAGAATTGGCGGCTTGTTTAGCACGTCTCAATTCCTGGTTAGAAAAGAGTGCTAACCGTGACTTAGTCCCACTTTTAATTGAAGAAAGTTTGGTGTATTTATCTTTGATAAAACAAAAAAACGAAATAAATAATTTTGAATTCAATGAACTCCAAAATTCGTTACAGACATGGAAACAAGAGTGGCTAAATATTTTGGATAAGCCAAAAGAAACGGCACATATTAGGGTGACTGTATCTAATTGGTCACAGCAAATATTAGATATGTCTGGATTGCTGACTTCTAAATCTATGAGTGCTTAGTCTAAAAACTTCCACTTGGAGGAGTTTGCCAAACGCCAGAAAAGATACTTTCCACAGCTAAAGCAATTCTCACTAAATCTTCCTTAAGCAATGGCGGCCAATCTACGCCAACTCTGCGTCCAGCGATAAATAACTGTTGCGTTTTCACACTTAATTGATAAAGAGCAAAAGTTAATTCTCTATCTAGACTGGGAGATTCTTTCAAGGCTTCAAACACAACTTTTAAAGCTAACAAAATAGAGGTAATTTGACCTGGGACTGGTGGTTTACCTTGTTTCATCCGCGTCAATAGTGCATCTGGGTTTTCCTCAGTTGCAATTGTTTGGCCTAGTAGGAGTTTGCGAGCTGTTTCGTAATTCATCTATCCAGCGTAGTGTGGTTTTTTACAATCCCGTCAGTCTAGGTTAAATATATCTTTAGATGTTGTGTATAACATTAGTATTGTGCCTGAATTTGTCTGACTACGGTAAGAGCTGAATAACTGACTCCGGCTGTACCTTCCCCTGGATGGGTGGAGTCACCAACTAGCCATAAAGCCTGAATAGGTGTACGGTTGGCAAAACCAAAGGGGCCAAAGGTGGGAATTCTTTGACCTATACCGCCAACTATACCGCGATCGCGCCCAGTATAGTAAGCAAAAGTTCGGGGTGTAGCGGCTTCTTGATAAACTATGGTTTCTGGTTTGAGATAAAAGTATTGCGCTAGTTTAGCGATCGCATCTTGGGTATACTGCTGTTTTAATCCTTGGTAATCTTCAGTACGCCACCACTGTTGAGCATCTACAAAGGAGGAAGCGATAATTGTGGCTTTCCCTGCTGGTGCGCGTCCATCACCCGCATGACTTACCGACACAAATAAGGAATTATTCTCGCCAATTACGCCGTCTGCATCATACATAAACTGTAAATGGGGCGGACAATCGTAAGGAACCGCACTAGCATCTACACCTAAATACACCACAAACGCACCAGATGCGGGGGGTAGTTTTTCCACACGTCGTTTATAGCCAATGGGGGCCTTTTCACCCAATAGTTGCACTAAATTCTGCACAGTGACGTTAGCAACTATATGATCTGCGGCTTCCGTCCAGACTTCGCCTGTTTTTTGATTTCTAATCACCACAGCCGTAGCTTGGCCATTTTCCACTTTGATTTGTTCGACGGTGTGGCGCATTAATAATTTACCACCGTCTTTTTCTAAAGCTTGCACTAGGCGATCGCTCAATACTTGCATACTACCTTGGAGGTGATACAGTCCTTGGGGTAGTTGGGATACGCTCAAAGCCGTAGCAGCGTAAAGTAAAGCTGTTTCTTCCGCACTGACTTGGGAATATAACTTCAGTTGCAAATCCAAAAACGTCCGTAGTCGGCGGTCATTTCCCAACCCAAACCACCTTAAAGCATCACCCACAGTTGACAAAGTAAAAGGTGCAGTAATCAAGGTATTCGGACGGACTGCTTGGATTAACTGACCCAAATCCCACAAATTACGCGGCGGTAAAACGGGGTCACGTCCCTGGAATTCCCAACTAGCATTAAATAAGGTCGCCATCAGTTGCCAAAATGGTTCACTACCAGGAAACTGTGTCTGTCTTTCTTCCCGCCATTTCTCAGGGTCGCACCAAACATTAATCGGTGTGCTTTCCCCAGGTAAAAACACAGCACAAGCTGGGTCACAAGGTGTAGCCTCTGGTAAATCGATTTCTAGTTCCGAAAAGATGCGATGATGAATTCCCCCTGGTTCTAACCCTGCAACTTGGGTTGCACCCACATCAAAGGTAAATCCTTGGCGTTTAAATGTGGAAGCACATCCGCCTGGGACAATGGCTTGGTCGAGAATTAACACGCTGTAACCACGACGGGCTAATAATGCAGCCGCCGTCAATCCACCAATTCCCGCACCGATGACGACTACACGGGGTTTATTTTGGTTAACAACAATATGAGACATTAAGATTAGCTTTACAAAAATTAATATTACTACTCATAATTTTACAAGCTAATCGTGGTGAAGTTGAGGCGATCGCCAAACTATTGGACTGTTTCAACTTAAATAGGGTAATAGATTTTCGATAAAGTTGATATAAATCCTGAGAGGGTGACAAGGCAACTCTAAGCTAGATGGGACAAAACTTTGAGAAGATAGTGGAGACAAAAAATAGGGAGCATTTTTGCGGCTCCCTGGAAAAAATATGTTTCCTGAATCTTACCAAAAAACCCTGCGTACCCATCTGAATGAAACCCAGTATCTAACTTTACAGCTTTTGTTGTTATTGCTACAAGTTCATCGTCAGGTCAAACTCTCCGTTTTAGCGAGTGTTTTTCCCCAACCGATTCAATATGGCAGTCGCAAACGCAACATACAACGCTTTTTGAACTTGCCGCAACTCCATGTCAAACTTTTATGGTTTCCCTTGATAAAATATTGGATAAGACAAGTACAAAGGGGACGAAACTTAAATCGAGACCAGCGTCGTCGTCTCCAGAAACTCAAACACCATAAATATGGATATTGGCTCATCGCAATTGACAGAACCCAATGGCAGGGAAGAAATGTATTTATGGTGAGCTTAGTCTGGGGAACTCATGCTCTTCCTTTGTATTGGGAGGTTTTAAAACAGGTAGGAAACAGTAATTTTCACACTCAAAAACGTCTCCTAAAAACAGTGCTGACTTTATTGAAAAACTATCCGGTTTTAGTATTAGGAGACCGAGAATTTCACAGTCCTAAACTGGCTCAATGGCTGGATGAAAGGGGTGTATTCTTCGCTCTGAGGCAGAAAAAAGACCTGCATTTCCAAACAGCATTGAATCAGGAGTATCAAGTTCTAAAAAATCTGGGATTCCAACCGGGAATGTCTAAATTCTATCAGGGAGTGAGGTGCAATAAAGGGGATGGAATTGGACTATTTAATCTGGCTATCTATTGGAAACGAAAATATAATAATCAGGGAGCAAAAGAACCTTGGTATATCTTAACTAACCTCCCAACATTACAACAAGCATTGGCAGTCTATCGTTGTCGTTGGGGTATTGAACAAATGTTCAAGGATTATAAAACAAGTGGCTATAACTTGGAAGATACCAAGGTTAATGACACCCGTTTTTTAGCCTTAGTCTTGTTGATTGCCTTAGCTTATAGTTTGGCGACAATGCAGGGGCAACAAATGAAAAAATTAGGCATAGATATCTATGCTGGACGTATCCAATCACACAAAGACCAGACCCCACGCCAGAGTCACTTTAGCTTTGGACTCTACGGACAACGATGGCGTTATGGGATGGAATTATGGGCTGATTGGGTCTTGAGTCTGATTGCCCTCAAACCCCATAAACGACTCTATTTTCAGCGTGGCTTTTATGCCCTCTCCCTTATGCACCAACCTTTATAGGTAGCTTGTCACCCTCTGAGTATAAATCAATGCTTTCTCGTTTTTTCTAATCCACTAAATTAGCTGAAACAGTCCAGTACAACAGTTTATTTTTTTTAATTTACTACTGTGATTAACCTTGTGCCAAAAATTTTTAATGGGACTGAGAATATTTAAGTATTTTTTCTGCTGACGCTACAAAGTTGAGTATGTTTTTTTACTTGTAAGGCATCCTCTGAATATTAACAAGTAATTAGCCTGTGTTCGGCTTTGCCGTTGCCGATAGGCTAGGCAAGCTTTGTTTGTCTAACCGAGATTTCCAGTCTGAGAGAATTAATGTTCAGCTGCTGAGAAAAAAAATACAAGATACAGCCACATGAAATATATCAAGCGTCACGCTAACAAAATTGAGCTTATTGCCGAGGTGTTTTTCTTATTAGTCTTATTTCTACTGGGATGTTTCCTAGATCATGAATACGCTGTTTCCTTAGTTTGGCAATATTACTTATTTATGGCTGTTTTAGCCTTGATTGTAATTTTGCCAGTGTACGTAAAATCTCGGCGGAAACAAGAATTGTGGCTGTTTATCGGGTTCAATCTCAGCCTCTTGGCTTTGTACTTTGTCACTCTCTCGCCTGTCAAACCCTTTAGGCAGTTTTATTTCGACATTAAACATGGGATGACAATTCCAGAAGTGCAGAGCAGATTGAACCAGCGTTTTCACGAAGGCGTAAGATTTCCTCAACCACAAGGTACCTTCATTTATGGGTATGAAGATGTGCTGGGAAAAATTGACCCAAAAGAAAAAGGCTTTTTAGCTGTGCCTGACCAAATTCTCAACTACGTTCTTGACCCAAATGATGGTCGTTACAATGCGGAAGTGGTGAATGTTTATTTAAAAGATGGCAAAGTGGTAGGAATGGAGTATTCGGGCGATTGAGAACAACCCTTACACCCAGCCTCAAAAGGTCTTTGTGCATCCAGCCTGTTTTAGATGCAACAATCAAAGATATTTTGTGGTGACAGATAAGATAAAGAAGTAAGAACCCTGTTCACTCACCACTACCCATGACCTCAACCTTGTTAAAATTTCCCCGTCTGAACGCCCCCAAAATACATCAATTGCCTAATGGCTTAACTATTATTGTTGAGCAAATGCCTGTGGAAGCGGTGAACCTTAACCTATGGATAAATATTGGTTCAGCCGTAGAATCCGATGAAATTAACGGCATGGCTCACTTTTTAGAGCATATGATTTTTAAGGGAACAGAGCGAATTGCTAGCGGTGAGTTTGAACGCCAAATTGAAGAACGTGGTGCTGTTACCAACGCCGCTACTAGCCAGGATTACACACATTACTACATAACCACCGCACCCAAAGATTTTGCAGAATTAGCTCCTTTACAAATAGATGTTGTATTAAATGCTACTATTCCCGATGAAGCGTTTGAACGGGAAAGGTTTGTAGTTTTAGAAGAAATTAGACGTTCTGAAGATAATCCCCGTCGCCGCACCTTTCGCCGGACGATGGAAACCGCGTTTGCAGAGTTACCTTACCGTCGTCCAGTGTTGGGTCCAGAATCAGTAATTTCCCAACTCACACCCCAGCAGATGCGAGATTTTCATCGTACTTGGTATCAACCACCATCGATGACGGCTGTGGCTGTAGGTAATTTACCGGAAGAAGAATTAATTGAAATTATCGCCGAAAGTTTCAGTCAAGTCCCCAGTTCCCAATCCCCAGTCCCCAATCCCCAATCCCTCACCCTCGAACCTGCATTTACTGAAATTGTCAGACGAGAATTTGTTGACGAAAGTCTCCAGCAAGCAAGATTAGTAATGTTGTGGCGAGTTCCAGGGATGAATCAGCTAGAGCAAACTTATGCTTTGGATGTATTAGCAGGGATTTTGGGACACGGGAGAACATCAAGATTAGTTCAGGATTTGCGAGAAGAACGGGGGATAGTGTCTTCTATTGGTGTGAGTAATATGACTAATCGCTTACAAGGGACATTTTATATCTCTGCTAAGTGTGCAGTAGAAGACTTAGCAGAAGTAGAAACAGCGATCGCCCAACACATCCGCAGATTACAAACAGAGTTAGTCACAGAAAAAGAAATCGCCCGTGTTCAAAAGCGCGTCGCCAATCGATTTATTTTTGGTAACGAAACACCAAGCGATCGCACTGGCTTATACGGCTACTATCACTCCCTCATCGGTGATTTAGAACCAGCATTCAATTACCCAGCCCACATCCAAGCCCAAGCCGCCCAAGATTTACTCCTAGCCGCTAATCAATACCTGTGTCCAGAAGCCTATGGTGTAGTGGTACTGAAACCTGCTTGATTGGGGACTAGGGACTGGGGACTGGGAAATTTCAACTACCTGGGGCTTTTGTTTTATTCAACAATATCTAGTAGTGAACGTAACATGAGAGGATAAACCAGTTTCTTACTCCTAATCCCTAATCCCCAATACCTAATCCCCAACTATGTGGACTGAAATCGATGCCCATATTAGCCGAGTGACTGGTGAAAAATTTCAGAGTCAAAACAGGCGATCGGTTAGTGGTGGTTGTATTAATCAAGGTTATTCTGTCTCGGATGGTATAACAACATACTTTGTCAAACTCAACCAAGCCTCTCAAGTCGCCATGTTTGAGGCGGAAATGTTGGGATTACAGCAGATGTATAATACTCAGACTATTCGCGTACCAAAACCAATCTGTTGGGGTATAGCCGGAAATTCTGGGTACATCGTCTTAGAATGGCTGGAAATGGGAGGCGGTAACAGTAATTCCTGGGCAGAAATGGGACGCAAGTTAGCAGCCATGCACAAAGCCACCAGTCAGCAAGGTTTTGGTTGGGAGATGAATAACACCATCGGTTCTACACCCCAAATCAACACTTGGACAGCAGATTGGGTAGAATTCTATACAAGACATCGCCTTGGCTATCAATTCCAGCTAGCAAGGCGGCGGGGTGGAAGTTTTCCCAAACAGGATGATTTACTAGCCGCAATTCCCGATTTATTAGCAGATCATCAAGTCCAACCTTCCCTAGTACATGGTGACTTGTGGGGTGGGAACGCTGGGTGTACTGTCGCGGGTGAACCAGTGATATTTGATCCAGCCACTTATTTTGGCGATCGCGAAGTTGATATTGCTATGACAGAACTTTTCGGTGGCTTTCCCGCCGCCTTTTACCAAGGTTATAACGCTGTCTGGCCTTTAGATGCAGGTTATGAAACTCGCAAAACCCTATACAATCTCTACCACATCTTGAATCACTTCAATTTATTTGGTGGCGGTTATGCTTCCCAAGCAAATCGCATGATTGAACAGATTTTACGGGCATAGGGAATGGGGAATGGGGCATGGGGCATCGAAAGTAAAATATCCCTTGTCCCCCTTATCTCCCTTGTCCCCCTTGTCTCCAATGCCCAATGCCCAATGCCCAATTTACTGAGTATTAATCAAAGAAGGCAGCAACGGTTCAGGTTGAGGTGCAGGATTAAGTAATTGTTGCCATGTTTTAATTTGCTCTTGTGCTGCACTATAAGCACCACTACCGCGTGGGACTAACCGTGCAGTTTCAATACCCTTAGCGATATCTGATGAACCTTGAGTACGGGCAATCTCTAATATTTGCTGACTCCATTGGTCGATCGCTATATTTGCATCCATCCGTAAAATGCTGTTGTTGGAAACTTTATCAGCGATGCGTATAGCTTCTAATAACGCTTCTGGTGTCCCACTTTGAGCTACGGCTTTAGCTTGTGACCAATTATCCCTAGCACGGATTTGTCCTTGCCAGTCTTCTATGGCGTTTTGTGCTTCGCCGGAAAGCGATCGCCCAGAATTTGCTAGGGGTCTAGCGGCGTTAATAGCTGCTGTCAAATCTCCTGTTTGGGCTAAGTCTCGCGCCTGATCTAATATTGGTTGGTCTTGGATACGTTGTGCTTTTCCTACCCAACTGCGGATTCTCCGGCGTGCTTCGGGGTATAACGCCCGTCCTTGGCGAATTTGACTAGCTTCAGCGATCGCTGCTTGTAAAGAATTAATATCACCCAGAAACGCCATTTGTTCAGCCCTTTCTAAATAAGGTCTGTCTTCAATGGTTTCTACTTGCGCTTGCCAACGGTTAATATCTTCTTGCGCTTCTGAGCCACGGGGATTGCTAGTTGGTATTAGTTGTGCTTCAGCAATGGCGGCTGTTAAATCGTTGATTGTCCCTTGATTTGCTAAATTCCGGGCTTTTTCTAAGCGTGCGACATCTTCTATTTCTACTTGCCATCGGGCAATTAGTTGTTGGGCTTGATCGTAAACTGAACGTGATGGGTCTATTTGTTGTGCTTGGGTGATAGCTGCTTCTAAACCAGCGATGTTGCCTATCCACGCGCTTCTTTGTGCGTCAGCTAAGGCGATAAAATCTTCTACTTGTGTTTGTAACCCAGTGATTTCAGGAATTTGTCTGGCAATATCTAAGGCTGTATCTGCATCCCGTTGATCAATTTTAGCTTGGGCTAACTCCAGCATTTTGCGCCCATAGGCAGGGATGAGTTCTTGGGCTTTACTGTATAGATAGCTATTTTTGCCAATTGACTCAGCTAATTTGATGGCTTCTAAGAAATCATCAACTTTTTCACTCTTGGCTAGTGAGTCGGCTTTGGCTAACTTATCAACATCCTCTTTTGATGATGTAATAATGCCATTTAATTCGTCGTATTTAACACTTGACCAGTATTTATTATCTACACGTAGCAACTTCGACGCTAACATAAACGCCGATTGCCAACGCTGTTGTCGCAGTTCTTCTTCTGCATTTTTGTAGATGGTTTCTGCTTTTGTCCAAATGGTTTCCCATTTAGAAACTTGCTCATCTACTAACTTGTACGTTGGTAGGTCTTGGGGTATCTTACGGGCTGTGGCGATCGCCTCTTCTATTCTCCCCGCTTGAAAACTCCCATCTGCTAGTTCTAAAATATCTCTTGACCACTCTTCTACAAATTGGTCAATTTGTCCCCGCAGTGGGTGGTCTGGTGGTAGTTGTTTCACAAGGGCGATCGCTTGCAATAAATCCCCCACCGTCTGCTTAGAAGCTGCCAATTGAGCGCAGTGTAACCGCACCGAAGCACTAGCCAACGGCCAAAAAATCGCCGGACAGTTGGGCGCAGACGGCAACTTGAGTAACATTGCTGTTGCCATAAACGCCACACCACCAGGAATCATCGTTAACAATATAGCCCACGCCACCCAACCTTTCATCCAGCGTGGTAACTTTATGTAACCTTTATTGCGTTTGGGATTTGGGTTCGGTGAGTTGTTTGGAGATAATTCTGCGACGTGATTATCTCTTGGCTGCTTTAACGAGTCATAAGAACCAGTAGCCGGGATACCAGATGTTTGGTGATCACCGACCTTTTGGGTTTGGGATAATCTTTCTCGATCATCTGGATTTGTTCCTCTGGTTGGATGCCAACTTTCTGGGATATCCCGCTCTGTCATCTCTCACACCAAAATAGTTGAATAGCTATCTGTTTTAGAATGATAATTCGATTTTCGCCAGCGTAACTTTCTCATAATTAAAAAGTTACTTGTTACATGATCAGTCTCCACAGATATCATTAATAATTCACAGATTCAGCATTCCTGTATACTTAACCGGAAGCAGAAGATTCAGCTTGTAAATCCACAATTAATTGTGCTAAATGATCACTACTTGCTTGATAAACTCTGCCACAAAAGTCACAAGTTGCTTCTGCCCCATCATCTTTTACAATCATATCTTGTAACTCAGCTTCTCCCAACATCTTTAACGCCCCCAACACCCGATCAAAAGAACATCCACAGTGGAAGCGTAAAATTTGGCTTTCTGGGAAAATATTTAAACCCATATCGCCGAGTAAATCATGGAATATTTCCGGTAAAGTCTTACCAGCTTGCAACAATGGTGTAAACCCTGATAAGGCAGCCACCCGTGATTCTAATTTTGCCACTAACTCTTCATCTCTGGCGGCTTTCGGTAACACCTGCACCAACAACCCACCAGATGCAGTGACTCCATTAGCACCAACAAATACACCTAAAACTAATGCCGAAGGTGTTTGTTCGGAATTCACGAGGTAGTGAGCCACATCATCACCAATTTCTCCAGAAACCAGTTCCACTGTACTGGAGTAAGGATAGCCATAACCAATATCTCTAACTACATAGAGATAGCCATTACCCACAGCACCACCCACATCTAGTTTCCCTCTGGCGTTGGGAGGCAATTCGATAGAGGGATTACCTACGTAACCCCTGACTGTGCCATCTAAGCCAGCATCTACTAAAATACCGCCCAAAGGCCCATCACCTTTAACTCGGACGTTAACCCTAGATCCTGGACGCTTCATACTAGAAGCCATCAACAAACCAGCCACCATAGTCCGCCCCAGAGCCGCCGTTGCTACGTAAGAAAGCTGGTGGCGTTGCCGTGCTTCTTCTGTCAAACGCGTAGTGATTGCACCTACTGCACGAATTCCACCATCGGCTGCTGTGGCGCGAATTAATTGATCCGCCATGAAAACCTTACCAATAATAATTGCTCAACAAACGCCCTTGCTCTTCAGCGTCGGGTTTCAAGTAACTTTTAGTATAACAAAACTTAACTTATACAAAATTTACGTAGGTATCGTTTGTCTAATGGGTAGCCTAATATCAATTTTTGTACCTTGGTTGACAGTAGAGCTACATTTAATTGAGCCTCCATGTTGCTCAACAATAATTTGATGGCTAATAGACAAACCTAAACCTGTTCCTTGACCAACTGGCTTAGTAGTGAAAAAAGGTTGAAAAATATTCTGGCGAGTCTCTTCATTCATACCACAACCATTATCAGCAATTGAGATAGTGATATGATTATCCTGACAAATAAATGTGCGAATCCAAATAGTTGGTTTCTCTAATGTGTCTTGATTAAAAATATAGGCTTTTTGCATCAAAGCATCAATAGCATTATTCAGTAAATTGAGAAATACTTGATTTAAATATCGGGGATTACAAAAAAAATGCGGAATGTCGCCGTATTCTTTAATCATTGAAATAGCTTGGCTATTATTAGCAAAAGCTTTCAGCCTACTTTGCAAAATCACAATCGTACTATCAATACCTTGGTGAATGTCAGCTTTTTTATAATCAGCTTCATTTAACCGAGAAAAATTTGATAGGGATTCTACAATCTCCATGATGCGATTTGCACCCACCTGCATCGAATTTAACAGATTTGGTAAATCACTCTGGATGAAATTAAAGTCGCTATTATCAAGAGCATTAATGATTTTAGACTCTGGATTAGGATAGACATGAGCATAGGTTGCTATAATATTAAATAATTCATAGATATATTGCTTAAGGTATTGTAAATTGCCATGAATGAAACTTACAGGATTATTAATTTCGTGAGCAACTCCAGCCACCATTGTACCCAGAGCCAACATAGTTTCGCGTTGGATTAATTGCATTTGGGTTTGTTGTGTTTCTTGTAGTTTCAATAATGCAAATTCTGCATCTTCCTTCGCTATGCGATATTTTTCCTGAACTACTAACAATCTTTGCAGCGTTTGATAATAAATAGTAACTGTAAACAATACAAATAAAGCTCCAAAAAAGAACACCATACCAGTGAGTAATGGTATCCAATCTATCAATCTAGCAATTGTTAAATATATACATAAAGAATAGCCAAACAAGAAAAACACCATTAGCAAAAACATTATTTGCCAACTCCATCGCTCTGGCTCTTTTTTGAATAATTTGAGAATTTTTCTGGCTTTGATAATAGATAGTCCCATAATCCCAGCACCAAGAGCAATCATGGTGACAATGGAATATAGTACGAGCGGGGAATTTAACATAGTATATATTTACAATAAAAAGATGAATCACATCATTGTTGATGAATTAACCTCAAAATTCATTAACACATTAACATTTATATAATTTAAATAAAAATCAACACTGTGCTGTTACTAATAAACTATAATTTTCTTGTAAACTACAAGAGCATCAATTAATTTTTATCAAAATTTTATGTATTTTATTGATGCGTAAAGCCAGTATATATTTGAGCTTAAATAAGTAAAAGCCTAATATTCCTCTTTCCAAAAATAGTAATTATCTATTAATTGTCATATTCTACCCAGACATCATTGCCAGTATAGAAGTCAGATTTGATTACTGAACATACTCTCTAAAAGAGGAAACAGGTAATAAGAAATTATACGGAGTTTTTTTCTAAAATCAAATAATGAATTACATACTAGTATAAAAAGTTACTTTAAATTTTTTTGTCTACACGGTGATATTAAACCTGTGGATGGGTAACTTAAGTTTATGTAGGAATCTGACTTGATTATTGAAATTACTTACTTAGGTAGATAACAGGGAATAGGTAATAGGAAAAAGGGTAAATAAGTGTAATGATTTTTTTCAGAAATTAAATATGATTCCTATATGTAATTACTATTTTCGTCTCGGACATAACTTACTGTAAAGTTTTATGGATGTGCAAATTTGTTTATCAAAATCTGAAGACTTAGAGAATATTCTAGAACTACAAGCTGAGTCACTTAGAGCGTTATCACCAAATTATAATTTGGATCAGATTGAGTCGTTAATAAGAAATCAAAGATTAGCAAGATTACAGATTAATGAGAGCATAATTGTAGCAAAATATAATAATCAAATAATTGGATTTGCATCTCTTCTCAATCAACAGACTAGGATAGGCGGTATATACGTTCATCCAAATTTTGTAAGTCAAGGCATAGGTACACAGATGCTTTGTGCCATAGAACAAATAGCTAGACAAAATAAATATAAAGTCATCGAGGTAATATCATATTTATCATCAGTAACCTTTTATCAAAAAAATGGTTATCAGATAATTAGTGAATCAGCTTTTTACTGTGAAAATCATGTTTGGATAACTTGCGTCAACTTAGAAAAGCAGTTAATGAATTTAACAGAAATTGAGCAGTTGTGCCTTTGGCTTAAAAAATTATTCTTCTAAATTTTCCTTAAGCGTAGTGACTAGTCTTCACCTCAATGTCGCCTAACCCTCATAAAAAGACATTGGGCTAGGCGATCGCCGTCAGTGCTGAGTAACTTCCTTCCCAAGTGGAACTAACTTCATCAACCTAGATAAGTAATTCTTGTAACATATTTAACTAAAATAGTTAACTGTAAGCATCCCCTGGGTAATCTAAAAGCATGGTCAAATTAGTTTGATTTGGGAAAAAAAGTGATAAACGCTGATTTTGAAATCTCAGGATGGATAGCAATTGCTCAACTCGTAATTATTGTTATTTTTGGTTACTTATTCTCCATAATTGCTAAATTCAGGTATCGAAACTCTTCAGCATCCATCCAGATTTTTAAACCAGGCGATTACACTTCATGTTTTGTGGATGATCCTCAAATTATGTTTCAAACAGTACCAAAATGGTATTACTTTGTTGCTGTTAGATATCAACCGAACGGTCAAGTTGCTAACGAGACTTTCTACTCAATAGTTGGTGATGTAACAGTTATCAATTACTCTGATGGCAAATGGTCTGGTACTAAGTCTAATCTTTATTCAAATCTACTCCTGCTTGCACTACCATTCATTGGTTTTGTTTTGATTTTGTCAACTCAATCTGTTTCAGCTTCAGTAATTGCAGAGAGAAGTGATACAAGTCATGAGTTTATAAAGTATGGAACTATATTGTTTAGCTCAGTTTTTCTTGCAGCACCAATCAACATGATTTTTTATTTTCTAACTCATTTTAAGCGACCATTACAACACTCTAATCGTCGATAGGAAAGAGTTAGAAAGACTTTGTGAGTTAAAAAATTTTTGAGAAAATTAGTAAATAAAATTTTTTTAAGCCAATACTGAGTGGTAGAGGTCACTTGCTTTGGCAAGATACTTTTACACTGCCAGATGCGACATCGCAAGGAAATTAAACCTCATTAGCGTCTGAAATGACCAAATAATCAAGCCAAAGAGGAAGTAATCAGATTTTTGCTTAACTAGCTTTCTTGCTCACACCTAATTCTACTTTAGGAGTATCCATAATAAATTACGGATAAACACCTGACTTTTTCTACCTCCCTGACTTCTGCATCCATGATTTAGGATTAGTATAGAAACTTATGTCATTGAGCTTCTACAAATGTTAGGGAATTTTCAACACAGCCAACTGCGAATCGAAATAGAAGCCCCAGCTAGTGCCATCCGTGATAGTCTATTACGGACTGAAAAACTGGAAAAATGGCTGATAGGGCAAAGATTTGCACCAGGAATACCAGATGAATTGACTACAGGAGTAGAGTTTACTACCTGGACTGGTGCGATCGCCATTCATCATAAAGTAGATGTCGCCAAACCCAACTGCTTACGTTTGTTACTCAGTGGCGGTATTGATGGATTTCACGAATGGTATTGGGGAGATGGCTGGGTGCAATCTCGAATTGAAGGTATATCACTACTACCCCTCAATTTAGGACAAACCATCAGCCTATTGAGTTTACGTCAGTTCCTCGCTGCATCTCCCAGCAAGGTTTAACTACTGCTCATCACCCACAGCAAATACCTGCTCAACTGTTAATGTAATTTGGGCATTGGGCATTGGGCATTGGGCATTGGGCATTGGGCATTGGGGTAAATATTTCTCCCTTGTCTCCCTTGTCTCCCATTCTAACTAGGCTTAACCACCCACACTGAACACGCAGCCTCTTCCACTACTTGACTACTCACAGAACCTAAAACAATTCTTGTCATACCTGTTAAACCACGACTACCAATAATAATTAAATCTGCTTTGTAGATATTAGCCAGACGAATAATTTCTTCAGCAGGATTACCAGCTACTATTTCAACTTGACTTTTAACTGATAACTGTTCTTGAAAAGATTGTAATTGCTGTTCAATTTGAAAAGCGGAAAATCTTAAAGACTGGGGTTGAGGACGATCAGCCGGTAAGTCTATTTCTGACTCTGCTGTAGAAAACACATGACACAAAATCACCCTAGCCTCTGGTGATAATACCAAATCATCTAAAGTCTGAATGACTCGTGCTGCAATTTCCGAACCATCAAGAGCCACCAAAATAGTTTCTAGCACTGCTGTTATCTCCTCAGATGTACACCCGTAGCTTGGGAGTGGGGATTGGGGGATTGGGGACTGGGGACAAGGTAGACAAGGTAGAATTTATTTCTTTCAAAGCTCACAACTCACCACTCCCCACTCAGCACTCAGCACTCAGCACTCAGCACTCCAAAGCTACTTAGACTTTCAGTTTGTAACTACTGAGTAGGTTTTAGTCAAACTACAGGAAAAAATTAATCATTCTTCAGGTTCATCTTTTTGGAGACGACGGCGCACGGAATCGGTGTGAGAGGGTAAACCTTCTGCTGATGCTAGTGTATCTATTGCACCGGCAACTTTTTGTAGAGCTGTGGTGGAATATTGAATAATGTTGGAATGCTTCAGGAAAGTTTCTACTCCCAACGGGGAAGCATAACGAGCTGCTCCAGAAGTCGGTAATGTATGATTAGGCCCTGCTAAATAGTCTCCTACCGCTTCTGGTGTAGAGTAGCCTAAAAATATTGCGCCAGCATGACGAATTTGAGGGAGCAATGCCCAAGGGTCTTTAATTTCTAATTCTAAATGTTCCGGTGCAAATTCATTAGAGAGTTCGGCAGCTGCTTCTAAAGATTCCACCAGGATTATTAAACCGTAATGAGCGATCGCTTTTTCTGTATCTATCCGTCGTGGGTGATCTACTAGCTGTCTTTCCACTGCTACTTGTACATTTTTCGCCAAAGCTGGATCTGTAGTTAATAAAATCGCCGCCGCCATTGGATCATGTTCAGCCTGCGCTAACATATCCGTCGCCACATGGATAGGGTTAGCAGTTTGATCAGCAATAATCAACACCTCACTAGGCCCTGCTAAACAATCAATCCCCACCTTACCGTAAACTAGCTTTTTCGCTAGGGTGACATAGATATTACCAGGCCCAGTAATTACATCTACTTTAGGAATGGTTTCTGTACCATAAGCTAAAGCGGCGATCGCTTGCGCTCCTCCCACCCGATAAATTTCCTTAACACCAGCCTCCTGCGCTGCTACTAACACCGCCGGGTTAATAGTTTTTTCCGTTCCTGGTGGTGTCACCATCACTATCCGAGGAACACCTGCTACCTTCGCCGGAATCGCATTCATTAGCACCGAACTCGGATAAGCGGCTCGTCCCCCAGGAACATATAACCCCGCCTTATCTACAGGCGTGTAACGTTTACCTAAAACCACATCATCATCCCCGAAGTTTACCCAACTTTTAGGGACACGCTGACGATGAAAAGCTTCTATTTGCTTACAAGCCAACTTAATCGCGGACAACAGTTCTGGTGATACCTGTTGGTAAGCCGCATCCAATTCCGAACCTTTCACCAGCAGTTCTTCTGGCTTGAGAATTTGATGGTCAAATTCGGCAGTATAATGTAGCACAGCTTTATCGCCTTGGCGTTTCACTGCTTGCAACACTTCTCGCACCGTCGCCTCTTTATGAAGAACTTGTTCATCATCGGTGCGATCGCAGATCCGTTGCAATTCTGCTTTTACATCTGCCTGCTGAGTAATGATTCGCAGCATGGAGTAAGGACAATGCCAAAATTTTAGAATATTCCTGCCTGAGAACTAGGTTAGCTCCTACCCCATAGAGGCCAAGAGTTGATGCTGATTCTCTTCTCTAGCTTAACCTGGATTTTTTTGATACTCTCAAGGTCTATGAAATTGATTGGGGATTGGGGATTGGGGACTGGGGACTAGGGACTGGGGACTAGGGAAGAAATGCTAATGACTAATGACTATTGACTATTGACTAATTTTTTTTCAGAACCCCTAACATTGGCAAAATAGATGCTATATTAGTAAGTCTAGTAGTGTGTGTACATAATTAATAGTCTTTTTGGGATCGACTGTGGCGAATACAAAGTCTGCTCTTAAGCGCGCCAAAATCGCAGAACGCAATCGGCTGCGTAATAAAACCTATAAATCAGCTGTAAGAACGCTGATGAAAAAATATCTGGAAGCGGTTCAAGTCTATGCCGCTAACCCTACACCAGAACTTCAAGAACAAGTACAAACAAGGCTGTCGGAAGCTTATAGCAAAATCGACAAAGCCGTAAAACGTGGCATTCTTCATCCCAACAATGGGGCAAGAAAAAAATCGAGATTGGCCAACAAGCTCAAGCCACTAACAAAAACAGCGTAAGCAGTTATTAGTCATTAGTTACTAGTCATTGACTAAATAACTAATGACCGATGACTAACGACTAACAACCATGCAGCTGATTGACACCCACGTTCATCTCAACTTTGATAACTTCCAGCCAGATTTGACAGCAGTGCGATCGCGATGGCAAGCAGCAGGACTTGTACACCTTGTACATTCTTGCGTCGAACCAGCAGAATTTTCCAGTATTCAAGCCATAGCACACCAATTTCCTGAAGTCAGTTTTGCCGTGGGATTACATCCCCTAGATGCCGAAAAGTGGCACAGTCAAACAGCACAGGAAATACTATCTTTAGCCAAATCTGACTCCAAGGTAGTAGCTATTGGTGAAATGGGACTGGATTTTTATAAAGCCGATAACTATGAGCAACAGCAAATAGTATTTGAGGCACAATTAGCGATCGCCTCGGAATTAGATTTACCTGTAATTATTCACTGTCGGGAAGCCGCAGTGGCAGTTAGGGAAATTTTACAAAAATGGCAAGAACGCACCAATAACCAGATTAGGGGTGTGATGCACTGCTGGGGAGGTACACCAGAGGAAACTCAATGGTTTCTGGATTTGGGGTTTTGTATTAGTTTCAGTGGTACTGTCACCTTTAAAAACGCCAAAGCTATCCAAGCCTCGGCTGCAATGGTGAACAGCGATCGCCTGCTCATAGAAACCGACTGTCCCTTTCTCGCTCCCGTACCAAAACGAGGGGAAAAACGTAACGAGCCAGCCTATGTCCGTTATGTAGCAGAGCAAATAGCAACGCTACGTCAAGAGACATTAGCAACTATTTCGGCTCAAACCACTCAAAACGCCTGTAAGCTATTTGGTCTATCAATATAGATATAGCTAAAGCCGAAAGTTGAAAGTGATAATCAATCTCACTTTTACCTTTCGAGCCGCAGGAGTTAAACACAACAAGGATTTTAGCTTGGTGATTTTAGATTTATCGCAGCCACAAGCGACGAGGTAAAGTCCAAAACACTAGCCAAAATTCCCCATCTTAAATTGACATCTCAACTCTCAGCTTGTTAATATCAAGCTTTTGAGGTCTTTTGGATTAACTTTGCCTATTTATCTTGTAGGTCGCCCTTAAAAATAAAATGCAAGGAGGAAAAATATGCTAAAATTAATGCCTCCAAAACATTTTGTGTGCGCCATAATGATAATGAAGGAACAGAGGAATCCTCTGCTTGATTTTGTAAAGTTATCAACTTGACCATCCTCACACCTCTACACACGGATGCTCTCAATGGCTGAAACAACTTAGCAACCAACATTGAGATAGATTGTCCCTTGATTAAACCTATAGAAAATTGTTAAAAAAAATTGTCTTGTGATTACAATCCCACAAAATCAAGCCATTTTGCTCCAGAGCTTACAAAATTTAGCTCAGTTCCTCAATATCAGACTATCACCGTAAATACATATGGTGTAGTGCAGAGCAAACAATAGCTGCGTAAACTAGTAAACGCGCTTTGAGGAGGGGAAGTGAGGCAAAAAATCAAATTCAAGCAAATAGAATGCAGCTGTTCAGACATACATCAAATAGCTGTATTTTTCTAGCTGTTGCTGGTGATTAAGGGCTATGACCCCCCTTGTCAAAATCGTCCCCAACCGCTTCAATTGCTGCGTTTACCCACACCTGAGTAAAGTTCAGGTGACATCAAAGGAGAAGTTACCCAACAGCTAAGGACAGTAGCTAGTGACATCAACTCCCAGTGTGTAGCTACTTCCACTCAAGATTTAACCAGGTTGACAAAGGTAGAGGCATGATTAGCGAAAATTATATTGAACCCGCCTTTTTGTTGCCCGACTTAATTGAAATCCAGCGTTCAAGCTTTCGCTGGTTTTTAGAAGAAGGGCTGATTGAAGAACTTAACTCCTTTAGTCCTATTACAGACTATACGGGCAAACTAGAACTGCATTTTTTAGGACAGAACTACAAGCTCAAGGAGCCAAAGTATAGCGTCGAAGAAGCGAAACGGCGGGATAGCACCTATGCTGTGCAAATGTACGTCCCCACACGCCTGTTAAACAAAGAAACAGGTGATATTAAAGAGCAGGAAGTATTTATTGGGGATCTGCCTTTGATGACCGATCGCGGTACGTTTATCATTAACGGTGCCGAACGGGTAATTGTCAATCAAATTGTGCGATCGCCTGGAGTTTACTACAAATCAGAAATCGATAAAAACGGGCGACGTACCTATTCAGCTTCACTCATTCCTAACCGGGGTGCGTGGCTAAAATTTGAAACCGACCGTAACGATTTGGTGTGGGTACGCATCGACAAAACCCGCAAACTCTCAGCCCAGGTACTTTTGAAGGCTCTAGGGTTATCAGATAACGAAATTTTCGACGCTCTACGTCACCCTGAGTATTTCCAAAAAACCATTGAAAAAGAAGGGCAATTTTCCGAAGAAGAAGCCCTGATGGAGTTATATCGCAAACTCCGTCCTGGTGAACCACCAACAGTCTTAGGTGGACAACAACTCCTAGACTCCCGTTTCTTCGACCCCAAACGTTATGACTTAGGTAGGGTAGGCAGATACAAACTCAACAAAAAATTGCGGTTGTCAGTTCCCGAACCAACACGCGTCCTCACACCGCAAGACATCTTGGCAGCCGTCGATTACCTGATCAACCTAGAATATGACATCGGTAGCGTAGATGACATTGATCACTTAGGCAACCGTCGGGTACGCAGCGTAGGCGAATTGCTACAAAACCAAGTCAGAGTAGGTTTGAACCGCCTCGAAAGAATCATTCGAGAAAGAATGACCGTATCTGATGCCGAAGTTTTGACACCAGCATCCCTAGTCAACCCCAAACCCCTAGTAGCAGCCATCAAAGAATTCTTCGGCTCTAGCCAATTGAGCCAATTCATGGATCAAACCAACCCCCTAGCAGAACTGACCCACAAACGCCGTCTCTCAGCTTTAGGCCCCGGTGGTTTGACCAGAGAACGGGCAGGATTTGCGGTGCGAGACATTCACCCATCTCACTACGGACGGATTTGTCCCATCGAGACACCAGAAGGCCCCAACGCAGGTCTAATTGGTTCTTTGGCTACCCATGCACGAGTGAATCAGTACGGCTTCCTCGAAACTCCCTTTAGACCAGTGGAAAATGGTCTAGTGAGATTCGATTTGCCCCCAGCGTACATGACTGCCGATGAAGAAGACGATTTGCGGGTAGCTCCAGGGGACATTCCCGTCGATGAAAATGGACACATCATTGGGCCACAAGTACCAGTCCGTTACCGTCAAGAATTCTCCACCACCACCCCAGAACAAGTAGACTACGTGGCAGTATCTCCGGTACAAATCGTATCGGTAGCTACCAGTATGATCCCCTTCCTAGAACATGACGACGCTAACCGCCCCTCATGGGTTCTAACATGCAACGTCAAGCCGTACCTCTACTCAAACCAGAGCGTCCCTTGGTGGGGACAGGCTTAGAAGCCCAAGGTGCGAGAGACTCCGGGATGGTGATTATTTCCCGGACAGATGGGGATGTCACCTACGTAGACGCGACAGAAATTCGTGTCCGTCCCAAACCCAACGCCCCAGAAATTAAATACCGCCTCTCCAAATACCAGCGTTCTAACCAAGATACCTGTCTCAACCAGAAACCCTTGGTGCGAATGGGTGAACGGGTAGTAGCAGGGCAAGTATTAGCTGACGGTTCATCTACGGAAGGCGGTGAATTGGCACTAGGACAAAATATTGTCGTCGCCTATATGCCCTGGGAAGGCTATAACTACGAAGACGCGATTTTGATTTCTGAGCGACTAGTCCAAGATGACATTTACACCTCAATTCACATTGAAAAATATGAAATTGAGGCGCGCCAAACCAAACTCGGCCCCGAAGAAATCACCAGAGAAATTCCCAACGTCGGGGAAGATGCCCTGCGTCAATTAGACGAACAGGGGATCATTCGCATTGGGGCGTGGGTAGAAGCTGGCGACATCTTAGTTGGTAAAGTCACACCTAAAGGGGAATCCGACCAACCCCCAGAAGAAAAACTGTTACGGGCAATTTTCGGTGAAAAAGCACGGGATGTGAGAGATAACTCCCTGCGCGTTCCCAACGGTGAAAAAGGGCGGGTAGTCGATGTGCGCCTGTTTACCCGTGAACAGGGTGATGAATTACCCCCAGGGGCGAACATGGTGGTACGGGTGTATGTCGCCCAGAAACGGAAGATTCAGGTAGGCGACAAAATGGCAGGTCGTCACGGGAATAAAGGTATTATTTCCCGCATATTGCCCATAGAAGATATGCCCTATCTGCCTGATGGCTCACCAGTAGACATTGTGCTGAATCCCCTGGGTGTACCCAGCCGGATGAACGTAGGACAAGTATTTGAGTGTCTTTTGGGTTGGGCTGGCTATAACTTAGGCGTGCGGTTTAAGATTACCCCCTTTGATGAAATGTATGGGGAAGAATCATCTCGCCGCATCGTGCATGGCAAATTGCAAGAATCACGGGACGAAACAGGTAGAAATTGGGTATACAACCCCGATGACCCAGGCAAAATCATGGTGTTCGATGGTCGGACAGGAGAACCATTCGACCGACCTGTAACCGTGGGTGTCGCTTATATGCTCAAACTCGTACACCTAGTAGACGATAAGATTCACGCTCGTTCTACAGGCCCCTACTCCTTAGTCACACAGCAACCCTTGGGTGGTAAAGCCCAACAAGGTGGTCAGCGATTTGGAGAAATGGAAGTGTGGGCTTTGGAAGCCTTCGGTGCAGCATACACCTTGCAAGAATTGCTGACAGTCAAATCTGACGATATGCAGGGGCGGAACGAAGCCTTAAATGCGATCGTTAAAGGCAAGGCAATTCCCAGACCTGGTACACCAGAATCCTTTAAGGTGTTGATGCGAGAACTGCAATCCTTGGGCTTAGATATTGCCGTACATAAGGTAGAAACCCAAGCGGATGGTAGTTCCTTGGATGTAGAAGTCGATTTAATGGCAGACCAATCAGCCAGAAGAACACCACCCAGACCAACCTACGAATCGCTCTCCCGCGAATCACTGGAAGACGACGAGTAGAGAGTGCTGAGTGCTGAGTGCTGAGTGCTGAGTGTTTTCTCCATCTCAGCAATTAGCACTCAGCACTGAGAAATCTCTCAAAACCTTGCCTTTTAATTGAATAATTTACTCAAAACTCAGCACTTAAGTATGAGACCAGCCCAAACTAATCAGTTTGACTACGTAAAAATCGGCTTGGCATCACCAGAACGGATTCGCCAATGGGGAGAAAGAACCTTACCCAATGGTCAGGTAGTTGGTGAAGTCACCAAACCAGAAACTATTAACTATCGGACTCTCAAACCAGAGATGGATGGCTTGTTTTGTGAGCGCATCTTTGGCCCGGCAAAAGATTGGGAATGTCACTGTGGTAAATACAAGAGAGTCCGCCACAGAGGGATTGTTTGTGAGCGTTGCGGCGTAGAAGTCACCGAATCACGGGTACGCCGTCATCGTATGGGGTACATCAAACTTGCAGCCCCTGTAGCCCATGTTTGGTATCTCAAAGGAATTCCTAGTTATATTTCCATCCTGCTCGATATGCCCTTGCGGGATGTGGAGCAAATTGTCTATTTCAACTCCTATGTGGTTCTCAGCCCTGGTAACGCGGAGACCTTAAGCTATAAACAACTACTGAGCGAAGACCAGTGGTTAGAAATCGAAGACCAAATTTATAGCGAAGACTCTCAGTTACAAGGCGTTGAGGTAGGTATTGGTGCAGAAGCATTGTTGCGCCTGCTGGCTGATATTAACTTAGAGCAAGAAGCGGAAAACCTCCGTGAAGAAATTGGCTCTGCCAAAGGGCAAAAACGGGCAAAACTGATTAAACGCCTGCGGGTAATTGACAACTTCATCGCTACTGGTTCCAAACCAGAGTGGATGGTAATGACAGTTATTCCCGTCATCCCTCCAGATTTGCGCCCAATGGTGCAACTAGACGGTGGACGGTTTGCTACTAGCGACTTAAATGATTTATATCGTCGGGTAATTAACCGGAATAATCGTTTAGCAAGACTCCAAGAAATTCTGGCACCAGAAATTATCGTCCGCAACGAAAAGCGGATGCTACAAGAAGCTGTAGACGCTTTAATTGACAACGGTCGTCGGGGACGTACCGTAGTTGGTGCTAATAACCGACCCCTGAAATCTTTGTCTGACATTATTGAGGGTAAACAAGGACGTTTCCGGCAAAACTTGCTGGGTAAACGGGTTGACTACTCCGGACGTTCCGTAATTGTGGTGGGGCCAAAACTGAAAATTCACCAGTGCGGTTTGCCCAGAGAAATGGCAATTGAGTTATTCCAACCCTTTGTCATTAATCGTTTGATTCGTAGCGGCATGGTGAACAACATCAAAGCTGCGAAAAAACTCATCTCCCGTTCTGACCCCAGTGTTTGGGATGTTTTAGAAGAGGTGATCGAAGGACACCCCGTCATGCTCAACCGTGCGCCTACCCTACACCGTTTGGGTATTCAGGCGTTTGAGCCAATTTTGGTAGAAGGTCGAGCCATTCAACTACACCCGCTAGTTTGTCCCGCCTTTAACGCTGACTTTGACGGCGACCAAATGGCGGTACACGTACCCCTATCCTTGGAAAGCCAAGCGGAAGCGCGGTTATTGATGTTGGCTTCTAACAACATCTTGTCACCAGCGACGGGTAGACCAATTATCACTCCTAGCCAAGACATGGTATTGGGAGCATATTACCTGACGGCGGAAAACCCCGATGCTACCAAAGGCGCAGGTAGATTCTTTGGGTCTCTGGATGATGTGATCATGGCCTTCCAGCAAGAACAAATTGATCTGCACGCCTATATATACGTGCGGTTTGATGGTGAAATGGAAACCGAGCAACCAGACACCGAACCCCAGGAAGTGGTAAATAACGAAGACGGTAGCCGGACTGTCATGTACAAGTTCCGCCGTGTCCGAGAAGATGCCCAGGGCAACTTAATTTCTCAGTATATACGCACAACCCCTGGTCGCGTTATTTACAATAAAGCGATTCAAGAAGCACTTGCTAGTTAGGAAAGTCAATAGTCAATAGTCAAAAGTTAAGAGTCAAAATTATTTGGCCGATGACTAATGACTATTGACTAAGGACTAATGACTATTGACTAAGGACTAATGACTAATGACTAACGAAAAAATGATTTTTCGCAATCGCGTCGTTGACAAAGGTCAACTGAGAAATTTGATCTCTTGGGCATTCACCCATTATGGGACGGCGCGTACTGCGGTGATGGCGGATAAGTTGAAGGATTTAGGCTTTCGCTATGCGACAAGAGCTGGGGTTTCGATTAGTGTGGATGATTTGATGGTTCCTCCCAGTAAGCGGAGTCTATTGGAAGCAGCCGAGGAAGAAATTCGCGCTACCGAAGCCCGTTATCAAAGAGGGGAAATTACCGAAGTAGAACGTTTTCAAAAGGTAATTGACACCTGGAACGGTACTAGTGAAGCCCTCAAAGATGAAGTGGTAGTCCACTTTAAAAAGACCAATCCCCTCAACTCTGTATATATGATGGCGTTCTCTGGGGCGCGGGGTAACATCTCCCAGGTGCGTCAGTTGGTAGGGATGCGGGGACTGATGGCAGATCCTCAAGGGGAAATTATTGACTTACCTATCAAAACTAACTTCCGTGAAGGTTTGACTGTAACGGAATATATTATCTCCTCTTATGGTGCGCGTAAGGGCTTGGTAGACACAGCGTTACGCACCGCCGACTCTGGTTATCTGACCCGCCGTCTCGTGGACGTATCCCAGGATGTAATCATTCGGGAAATTGACTGTGGTACTACCAGAGGGATTCCCCTACGGGCAATGACTGAAGGGAATAAGACTTTAATCAAGTTGTCTACACGCTTGCTGGGTCGGGTAGTGGGAGAAGATGTCATCCACCCCACTACTAAAGAAGTAATTGCACCACGTAATACCCCAGTTTCTGATGACTTAGCTAAGGAAATTGAAAAGGCTGGGGTGACGGAAGTTTTAGTGCGATCGCCTCTCACCTGTGAAGCCGCCCGTTCTGTGTGTCAACACTGCTACGGCTGGAGTTTGGCACACGCCAAAATGGTAGACTTAGGTGAAGCCGTCGGGATTATCGCTGCTCAAAGTATTGGTGAACCTGGAACCCAGCTCACCATGCGGACATTCCACACTGGCGGTGTGTTCACTGGGGAAGTAGCGCAACAAGTCCGTTCCAAAATTGATGGGACTGTTAAACTACCCCGGAAACTACGGACAAGACCCTATCGGACTCGTCACGGGGAAGATGCTTTATACATAGAAAGCAATGGTGTGTTTATTCTAGAACCACCAAAAGAAGGTGAAGAAACACCAACACCCCAGGAAGTTCAAGTTACCCAAGGTTCAACATTATACGTATTTGACGGACAGCAGGTAAAACAAGGCCAATTACTGGCGGAAGTTGCCCTGGGTGGACGGACTACCAGGACAAACACAGAAAAAGCTGTGAAAGATGTGGCTTCTGACTTAGCTGGAGAAGTGAAGTTTGCCGAAGTTGTCCCCGAACAAAAAACCGACCGTCAAGGTAACACCACCACCACAGCCGCTAGAGGTGGTCTAATTTGGATCTTGTCTGGGGAAGTTTATAACTTACCCCCTGGAGCAGAATTAGTAGTCAAAAACGGCGACTCCGTAGAAACTAACGGCGTATTGGCAGAAACTAAACTCACCACATTACATGGTGGTGTAGTTCGTCTACCAGAAGCTACCCCAGGAAAGAGTACCAGGGAAATTGAAATTATCACTGCTTCGGTAGTTTTAGACCAAGCAACAGTCACCGTTCAAAGTTCCCAAGGGCGCAACAACTACCTCGTCACCACAGGTAATAACCAAGTGTTTAACCTGCGGGCTACACCAGGCACAAAAGTGCAGAATGGTCAAGTGGTAGCTGAATTGATTGATGACCGCTACCGCACCACCACCGGTGGGATGCTGAAGTTCGCTGGCGTAGAAGTCCAGAAGAAAGGCAAAGCCAAGCTGGGTTACGAAGTGGTACAGGGCGGCACACTGTTGTGGATTCCCGAAGAAACCCACGAAGTCAATAAAGACATCTCCCTGTTGTTGGTAGAAGATGGCCAGTATGTAGAAGCTGGATCAGAAGTAGTCAAAGACATCTTCTGTCAAAACAACGGGGTTGTGGAAGTCACCCAGAAAAACGACATTCTGCGGGAAGTAGTCATCAAGCCAGGAGAACTGCTGATGGCCGATGACCCAGAAGCAGTTATGGGACGTGATGATACATTCCTCCCTGCTGGTGAAGAATTGTTGGGACGGGTATTCCCTGAACTGCGTTATATCCAGTATGTGGAGTCACCAGAAGGCCCCGCACTGTTAAGCCGTCCGGTTGTGGAGTTTGCCATCCCCAATCAGCCCGATGTTCCTTCTACTACCTCCGTTAGTCAACAAACAGGTCGTTCCATTCAACTACGGGCAGTACAACGCTTACCTTACAAAGATTCCGAACGAGTCAAATCTGTGGAAGGTGTGGAGCTTTTACGTACTCAGTTGGTATTGGAAATTGACCAAGAAGGGGAACAAGAACATAACGCTTCGCCTCTGGCTGCGGATATTGAATTACTTCCTGACACAGAAAATGCCGACGTTCAACGCCTACAGTTGGTAATTTTGGAATCCTTAGTGATTCGGCGTGATATTGCGGCTGATGCGACTCAAGGTAGTACCCAAACCAGCTTGGAAGTCAAAGAAGGCGATATGATTTCGCCTGGTGCGGTGGTAGCACGTACCCAAATCTTGTCTAAGGAAGGCGGGATTGTGAGGGGCGTACAAAAAGGTACGGAAGCAGTACGCCGTTGTTTGGTGCTGCGTCACAGTGACATGGTGACAGTCAATACCAGTGTCCAGCCCAAGGTGAAAACAGGTAGTTTAATTGTGGCTGGTGCAGAAATTGCTCCTGGTGTGTTCGCTGAGGAATCTGGTCAAGTTGTCTCCGTTAAGAGTGCAGGGAATCAGCAAACAGCAGGGGAATCTAGCGCACTCAGCACACAAAACTACGCCATCACTATCCGTGTCGGTCGTCCCTACCGAGTCAGTCCTGGTGCAGTATTGCAAGTAGAAGACGGTGATTTGGTACAACGGGGCGATAACTTAGTGCTGTTGGTCTTTGAACGGGCGAAAACCGGAGACATCATTCAAGGTTTACCCCGGATTGAAGAATTGTTAGAAGCCCGGAAACCCAAGGAGGCTTGCATTCTCGCCAAACGGGGCGGGGAAGTGAAAGTTGTCTATGGTGATGGTGATGAAGCGATCGCCATCAAAGTGATAGAATCCAACGGCGTAGTTACTGACTACCCACTAGGCCCCGGTCAAAACCTGGCTGTACTCGATGGTTCTCATGTTTTAGCCGGAGACAACCTCTGTGATGGCCCTTCCAACCCCCACGAAATTCTCGAAGTTTTCTTCAGCTTGGGGTCAGAGGATGGCGTATATGCTTGTGCTAGCCACGCCTTACAAAAGGTGCAGACCTTCTTGGTAAACGAAGTCCAGATGGTATACCAATCCCAAGGGATTGATATTGCTGACAAACATATCGAAGTCATCGTGCGCCAGATGACCAACAAAGTCAGAATTGATGATGGTGGTGATACTACCATGCTTCCTGGGGAGTTGGTGGAACTGCGTCAAGTTGAACAGGTGAATGAAGCAATGGCCATTACTGGTGGTGCGAGAGCGCAATACACCCCAGTATTATTAGGGATAACGAAAGCATCCTTAAATACCGATAGCTTTATTTCTGCGGCTTCCTTCCAAGAAACCACAAGGGTACTGACTGAAGCTGCAATTGAAGGTAAATCTGATTGGTTGCGTGGCTTGAAAGAAAACGTTATTATCGGTCGCTTGATTCCGGCGGGAACTGGTTACAACACCTACGATGAACCAGGAATGATCGATGATTACGCAACTCTAGACACCAGCAGCGTTTTAGATGAAACCGATGACCCACTAGACATGGTTCTCGATGACCGCACAGCACGCGCCTACAACTTAGACGCGCCTGGCTTGGATAGCGGATTTGCTGGTCGTCGGGCGATTCTGGATGATGATGAATTAATCGCAGATGAAATTCACGACCTCATAGAAGACGACCAAGGCGACGACTATGAAGAAGTTGATGATGACGATGATGACGATGATGATTACTAAACTCAACTAGTAAACAGATAAATTTTAAAGGCAAAAGATTAAATTCTTTTGCCTTTTTTTGTTGATTCATCACCATCCTGCAATGTAATAGTTCCCTCGCAGGTCGAAAGGTCATCGAAATACTTAATACCAAGTGGGGATAAGTAGTATTCGAGATTCTAGAACAGTCCACCAATCTGGGCTTTTTGTAATTAATTCGAGTTGTAGCTACATATTTACCGCATCACTGATACCAATTCACTAAAGTTTTGATACAGATCCAAACCCAGAAACCCTTGTCAAGTCACGATTCCTCAATTGCGAATTGCGTTAGCGAAGCGGGACGAAGTCCATTGCGAATTGCGAATTGCGAATTGCGAATTGGTATGACTGCATGATTCTCCTTTCTGGGGCTGTATAGATCACAACTATTGACTTTTATTCCTAAAACCTCTAGATTCATAAATCGGGATAGTTGATATTAATTTGCATTATTTTTGCAAATAGTTTTAATGGAGAATTAAAAATGAGTGTGAGCAGAAAAGGCTTGTTGAGTGCTGGTGCAGCATTCATAACGTTGACTGGTATAGCAGTCAGCACTTTTGGAGTTATGCAAACCAGCAATGCTAACTCTACAAATAATCAACAAGCACCACGCTTACTGGCTCAAAGTCAAAAGCGATTAAATATTGTTTTTCCTAGTCGCTCAGATTCCACAGACTTGCAAAGTAAAGCTAATGCTGTGGCGGCATTTTTATCTAAAGAACTACGTATTCCCGTAACAGCACAGATAGGCGATGATACGGCGGCGGTAGAGGCTTTAAGAGCAAACCGTGCTGATGTAGCTTTCTTGAGCAGTCGTCCCGCACTGAAAGCTGAACAATTAGCTAATGCTCGTTTGTATTTAGCAGAAGTCCGCGAAAACTATTCTGGACGTTATACTTATAACTCAGTATTTGTTGTTCCTAGCAATAGCAATCTGAAAACCAAAAATACGCCTAAAGCAACCTTGGAACAATTGCGGGGTAAGAGAATGGCTTTTACTTCTCCCACCTCTGGTTCAGGATTTATTTTCCCAGTGAGTGAGTTAGTAAAACAGGGATTTGTTCCTAACCGCGATCGCATGGATGGTTTTTTTGGTCAAATTACCTACGGTGGTAACTACAGCAAAGCTTTACAAGCCGTTTTACGTGGTCAAGCTGATGTAGCTGTAGTCTCAGAATATGCTCTGTTCCCCCCCTACATCACCGCCGAGGAAAAAAGCAAATTGCGCGTACTACACAAAATCTCCGGTGTACCTGCTCACGGTATCGCCATTGATGATGACGTACCCGCACCCCAAAGAGAACAAATCATCAATGCTTTACTGAAGTTAAACCAGTCCCAAAATAATCAATTACTGCGTAGCTTGTACAACTCTACAGAACTAGTTAGAGTTGATCACACTCGCCATTTAAAACCAGTGCGTGAAGCACTCCAGCGTGTTGGAATTGAACCATAGAAAGAGTGATGAGTGCTGAGTGCTGAGTGCTGAGTATTGAGTATTAAGTGGTGACGGAAAAAGACTTTTAGGAAGTAAACATCACTTTTATCAGTTACTGACAATTCAGCACTCCCCACTGTAAAACTAATTAATAAAATTGACTGAGGCTGAGGATGAGTGATTTTGTAATAGATTGTTACAATTTGGAGACGGCTTATGCTGCATCTCTAAATCGTCCTATCCTCAATGGGGTCAATTGCCAAATCAAGCAAGGGGAGTTTGTTGTTTTACTGGGGCTAAACGGTGCAGGGAAATCGACATTACTGCGATCGCTAGTGGGATTAGTTCCTTTCCAAAAAGGTGGAATCCGTATTAATGGCATAGAAATGACATCTCGGACAATATCTCAAGTCCGCCGCGATGTGGGGATGTTGTTTCAAGGTGGCGGGTTAATTCCCCAGTTATCAGCGATAGAAAACGTCTTGTGTGGCAGACTGGGAGTTAGAACCACTTGGCAGACTTTGTTGGGTTTTCCTCAACGCGATCGCAAACTGGCTTTAGAATTACTCGAACAGCTGGGACTCAGAGACTTAGCTGATCAAAAAACCAGCAAATTAAGCGGGGGACAACAACAAAGAGTCGCGATCGCTCGTGCTTTGATTCAGTCGCCACAAATTCTTCTCGCTGATGAACCGATTACCGGCTTAGATGTCATCGCTTGTCAGCAGGTGATGGAAACCTTATCACAATTGCATACCGAACAAGGAATGACAATTGTTACAGTTTTACATGATTTGGGTATAGCCGCACAATACGCCCAGCGTGCGATCGTCTTAGAGGCTGGGCGTGTAGTTTATGATGGAATGTGCGATAATTTACAAGAAAAATTTGCTCAAGTTTCTCCGTGAGTAAGGGCAATCCCAAGCAATTGCTCGTCTGCCGATCACTTTCTCCTGAGTTTTGAGTTATTTGAGAGCGTTAACAGTTCAGTATAAACCATGAGTCGATTGTTAAATTCAAAACTCTTTCGTCGTTATCCTTGGGTGAATCCCTTACTCATTTTACTAATTCTGGTGATCGTTTATGGCTGGGCATTGCGAGGACTAAAGGTTGATTTTGAACTGTTGCGTTCAAGCTGGCCTTACATCACCGATTTTATCTCGCGATTGTTCCCCCCAGACCCAGCAGTTATTGACATAGCCCTTAAAGGACTCATTGAGACTGTACAGATGTCTTTATGGGGAACAACTATTGGCGCAATCATTTCTTTACCCATTGCTGTAGCTAGTGCCAATAATGTTGCGCCGCGTTGGTTACAATGGTTAGCTAACTTACTGCAAAATGCGGTTCGTTCCGTCCCTTCAATTATTTTGGGACTAATTTTTGTCGCTGCTACAGGTTTAGGCGCACCCGCAGGGACATTAGCTTTAGGAATTTATACTATTGGCTATCTAGCAAAGTTCTACCAACAGGCAATTGAAGCTGTTGATTATCGCTCCTTAGAATCGTTGCAAGTTATGGGAGCATCCAGATTCCAAGTTGCTCAATACGGTATTTTACCCCAAGTTTTACCCCTGGGTTTGGGCTATACCCTATGGATGTTTGAGTACAATATCCGCGCTGCTTCAGTTTTGGGTGTAGTCGGTGCAGGTGGGATTGGCTTTCAGTTGAAAAGTTATATTGATGGCTTTGAATACAACAAAGCCACAACGATGATGTTGGTGTTGTTGGTAGTAGTGACTGTAATTGATAGTTTTAGCAGTCAACTCCGTCGTCGCTTAGATTCAATGTAATTCGATATTTATTTTGGGTTTCGCTTTGCCCAACTTATCCAGGTTGATATTTTTGACGCTAACTGAACCGTATTGGCTCATAGCGTCTTTTTTTTGCGCTTTTGAGTCTACTCTTAGGGACTTCCAGAAAATAAATTATTCAATTTCCGAGAGAGAATATTTTGATTTTTCCCCCTGCCCCCTGCCCCCTGCCCCCCTGCTCACCACAGCGATTGTATATTTTTTTAGTTGGAAGTCCCTTATCTTTTGGAGACGCTAACGCGAACGCTCCGCGAACAGTCCTTGGATGAGGACTAAAGTCCTTACTACAAACTGTTTTCTTAACTGAACTGTATTGAGTCCTGACTGATTATCAAATCATCCTGAGAGGGTGACAAGGCAACTCTAAGCTAGATGGGACAAAACTTTGAGAAGATAGTGGAGACAAAAAATAGGGAGCATTTTTGCGGCTCCCTGGAAAAAATATGTTTCCTGAATCTTACCAAAAAACCCTGCGTACCCATCTGAATGAAACCCAGTATCTAACTTTACAGCTTTTGTTGTTATTGCTACAAGTTCATCGTCAGGTCAAACTCTCCGTTTTAGCGAGTGTTTTTCCCCAACCGATTCAATATGGCAGTCGCAAACGCAACATACAACGCTTTTTGAACTTGCCGCAACTCCATGTCAAACTTTTATGGTTTCCCTTGATAAAATATTGGATAAGACAAGTACAAAGGGGACGAAACTTAAATCGAGACCAGCGTCGTCGTCTCCAGAAACTCAAACACCATAAATATGGATATTGGCTCATCGCAATTGACAGAACCCAATGGCAGGGAAGAAATGTATTTATGGTGAGCTTAGTCTGGGGAACTCATGCTCTTCCTTTGTATTGGGAGGTTTTAAAACAGGTAGGAAACAGTAATTTTCACACTCAAAAACGTCTCCTAAAAACAGTGCTGACTTTATTGAAAAACTATCCGGTTTTAGTATTAGGAGACCGAGAATTTCACAGTCCTAAACTGGCTCAATGGCTGGATGAAAGGGGTGTATTCTTCGCTCTGAGGCAGAAAAAAGACCTGCATTTCCAAACAGCATTGAATCAGGAGTATCAAGTTCTAAAAAATCTGGGATTCCAACCGGGAATGTCTAAATTCTATCAGGGAGTGAGGTGCAATAAAGGGGATGGAATTGGACTATTTAATCTGGCTATCTATTGGAAACGAAAATATAATAATCAGGGAGCAAAAGAACCTTGGTATATCTTAACTAACCTCCCAACATTACAACAAGCATTGGCAGTCTATCGTTGTCGTTGGGGTATTGAACAAATGTTCAAGGATTATAAAACAAGTGGCTATAACTTGGAAGATACCAAGGTTAATGACACCCGTTTTTTAGCCTTAGTCTTGTTGATTGCCTTAGCTTATAGTTTGGCGACAATGCAGGGGCAACAAATGAAAAAATTAGGCATAGATATCTATGCTGGACGTATCCAATCACACAAAGACCAGACCCCACGCCAGAGTCACTTTAGCTTTGGACTCTACGGACAACGATGGCGTTATGGGATGGAATTATGGGCTGATTGGGTCTTGAGTCTGATTGCCCTCAAACCCCATAAACGACTCTATTTTCAGCGTGGCTTTTATGCCCTCTCCCTTATGCACCAACCTTTATAGGTAGCTTGTCACCCTCTGAGCAAATCATCATCACCAACATAAAAATGAGGAATTTGCAATAGGTGTAGATATATGAAGAGCATATCTACACCTATTGCAAATTCCTCGCAAGTTTTTTAGCCGAAAATTAAGAGAACACACTAAATTGCCTTTCAAAAATTTATCATTAAATCGTAGCTACTCTGACAACTGTTTCATTAAAATGTGGTTGAGATGTTGTTACTTGCTCGTCCTTTCGACTGTGATCAGCAAAATGCTTATCTATGAGTAATGGCACTTGATCGGCGCGAACACTGCTATAGCGCGTTTTGTCGGGCATGACTAAATTTGGCCCGGCTTTGCAGTTTTTCATACATCCGGTAGCTTTGATTGTTACTTGGTCTTCTAAACCGCGATCGCTTAAAGCTGATTCTAATGCTTGACAAAGCCGATTTCCGCCACGCTTCATGCAATCGGATTTTTGACACATCAAAATTGTGCCTTTTGTTTTCGGTGGTTGCGGTGGGGGTGGTGCAGAGATAGTACCAGTCGCAGCCATCACCCGTTCTGCTTTGAATTTGACTTCACCACTTTTGCGATCGCATTTTTTCTCACCCACTACCTGTAACCAAGTTCCAGGCTGCAACCGCCAGTCAAAACTATACCTTAAATTTTTAGCCAGTTTAACGTAACATTCCCCATCATAAGTCCCTAGCAATAAGCCTTTAAGCTTATAACCATCCTCAATCACAAAATCTACAAACCTACCCTCAAGACAAAATTCTGTTACTTCTTTGCTGTGATATACACCCATATACTTTTATCCCTTACTAACTAACTTTGAGCTTGATTCATCCTGTAGCAGTTATGAACTTAAAAACCCTCTACCAGCCGCGTTTCAGCACCGAAATTAAATCTTGACGAGTAGCTGTAAACTGCTGCATCACACTCCAAAACTGCACAGCAGCTAAAGGAGTGTTAATTTCCACCTTCAATGGTTGATTAGCTTCGCACCAACAGGTAATTTCTAACTCCTGCAAGCGTTGATAAACTTGCCAACGATCTAACCAATTAACTTCTACAGTGTGAATCTGTGTGATTTGTGAAAGGAATGATTGCAAGCGAATATCCCCCAAAGTGCAACTAAATTGCAACAAATATCGTATGACTACTCTCCATACCTCAAAAAATTCTGAAGTACAGTTCTCCTATTTAGAATAACCTAAGTGCAAACAATTCTCAGTTAGTTTGCTAAAAAAAATCAAAATTTTGTAAAAATCCTCTACGAAACTTACAGATGACACTCAAATAGCATGATTAGACGGCGGCAAGTTTCCAGATTCCATAAAAAGTCTATGAAGAGTGAAAATGGTTGTCTTTTGCCAGCCAATCTGCTCTCTGAGAGAGACTTTAGTGTAAAAATCGGGTATTTCAGCTAGTTAAAGCCCATAAAATTCCCATTTTTCAGGTTAAACGGTGATTTTATACCCCTACTGCTCCAGGGTGGGGATATTGTCCCTATGTAAGTCTCAAAATCTGCTGTTTGTCTTCACAGAGAATAGATAACTCATGAGAGATAAAAACTTTTTGGTATTGATATATGAATTGAAATATCAATACATCTAAGTAAATAACTCGATAACTAAATAAGCTTAATCAAATGTTAATTAAATGTTAATTAACGTATGTACAATCATGCACTTTTAGGAAATTTGCTTTGAAACTTTGATTACAAAAAATTTCAAAATCTATGCTAGAGATAGGGGCAAATTTCATTTTTATGGTGTTAATATGTAGGGACTTAACAGTTACAAACATTAACTGTTGAAAAGCGAGGAGAGCAATGGCAGATACACAAACTTTGTTACAAAATTTTGGTCAAGTTTACGACAATCCAGTATTACTAGATCGCAGCGTTACTGCACCAGTCACCGAAGGATTAAACGTGCTTCTGGCTAGTTTTCAAGCATTGTACTTGCAGTATCAAAAGCACCATTTTGTAGTTGAAGGTGCAGAATTTCACTCACTGCATGAGTTTTTTAATGAAAGCTATCAGGAAGTTCAAGACCACATCCATGAGATTGGTGAGCGTTTAAATGGGTTAGGTGGTGTACCTGCGGCGACTTTCAGTAAGTTGGCAGAATTAACCTGTTTTGAGCAAGAATCTGATGGTGTCTATTCTTCCCGCAAGATGGTAGAAAACGACCTAGCAGCAGAACAAGCAGTCATCAACGTTATCCGTCGTCAAGCTGCTCAAGCAGAGAGTCTAGGCGATCGTGGTACACGCTATATGTATGAAAAAATTCTTCTAAAAACTGAGGAAAGAGCTTACCACTTAGCTCACTTCTTAGCTAAAGACAGTTTAACCTTGGGTTTTGTTCAACCTGCCCAAAATTAATTTCCTGGTAATTGAGATTCTGTTATTTCACCAAAATGGATTGATAGAAATATGACAAGAGGTAGAAGGTGTAGAAGCTTTCTACCTTTTGTTATTTCTACCTATATTAATCACTCTCAAGCAATTGCTAAATATTAGCAATTGCTTAATTGATAATATTTGTACTTGTGATGACATCAGGAAAAATTTGCTAACTTGAAAAAAATATTTAGAAATTCCATAACACCAGCCAAAAATCATAGTTAGAATGCAGATAAGTGTCACTAGTAATTTAAATTATTGAGAATTTTTTGAAATTAATCTATGCAGAAATTAAAAAATATTCTTGTAAAGACATTTAACTTCAAAGAGTTATGAAAAATAAATGTTAGTTATTGGGGACTAGGGACTGGGGACTGGGGACTGGGTAAGAAATTCCCCCCTGCCCCATGCCCAATGCCCCATGCCCAATTTCCCATACCCTATATCCAATTTGAGAAAACTTGATAATAAACAACACCAGAGGTGTGAAACAACTTTAAAATAGTCAGGATTTGTATTCTCGTACTCCAACCCAACGACTATGCCCCGCCGTCAAGACCTCCAGAAAATACTGTTATTAGGATCTGGCCCGATTGTGATTGGTCAAGCCTGTGAGTTTGACTATTCTGGAACTCAAGCCTGTAAAGCTTTGCGAGAGGAGGGTTATGAAGTGGTGCTGGTTAATTCCAACCCAGCAACTATCATGACTGACCCCGAAACAGCCGATCGCACTTACATTGAACCGCTAACGCCAGAACTAGTAGCCAAAGTCATCGCTAAAGAGCGTCCAGACGCGCTGTTGCCAACAATGGGTGGACAGACAGCCCTGAATCTGGCGGTTGCTCTAGCGAAAAATGGCGTTTTAGAGCAATATAAAGTGGAATTAATCGGTGCGAAGTTAGACGCGATCGAAAAAGCCGAAGACCGGAAACTCTTCAATGATGCAATGGCGAAAATTGGGGTGAAAGTTTGCCCCAGTGGTACAGCCTCATCCTTAGAAGAAGCCAAAGCGATCGCCCAACGCATCGGCACCTATCCTTTAATTATCCGTCCAGCTTTCACTATGGGTGGTACGGGTGGTGGTATCGCCTACAACCAAGAAGAATTTGAGGAAATGGCACAAGTCGGGATTGATGCCAGTCCCGTTTCCCAAATTCTCATCGATCAATCCCTCCTGGGCTGGAAGGAATATGAACTAGAAGTCATGCGCGACTTAGCAGATAACGTAGTAATTATCTGTTCTATTGAAAACCTCGACCCAATGGGGATTCACACCGGTGATTCCATCACCGTCGCCCCAGCCCAAACCCTCACCGATAAAGAATATCAACGGTTGCGGGATATGGCGATTAAAATCATCCGCGAGATTGGGGTAGAAACTGGTGGTTCTAATATTCAATTTGCCGTTAACCCAGTGGATGGGGATGTCGTTGTCATTGAAATGAATCCCCGTGTGTCTCGCAGTTCCGCCTTGGCTTCTAAAGCTACAGGTTTCCCAATTGCCAAAATGGCGGCAAAGTTGGCTGTGGGTTACAGCTTGGATGAAATTAAAAACGACATCACCAAAAAAACCCCAGCTTCCTTTGAACCGACAATTGACTACGTTGTTACTAAAGTTCCCCGCTTCGCCTTTGAGAAATTCCCTGGTTCTGAACCCGTACTTACTACCCAAATGAAATCCGTCGGTGAGGCGATGGCGATTGGGCGGACTTTTAACGAATCCTTCCAAAAAGCTTTGCGTTCTCTCGAAACTGGACGCGCCGGCTGGGGTTGTGACAAAGCCGAAAAACTACCCAGTGGCGAACAAATCCGCGCCTTGTTACGCACACCCAACCCCGATCGCATTTTTGCCTTGCGTCATGCTTTACAGTTGGGGATTACCAGTGAGGAAATCTACGAACTCACAGGAATTGACCCTTGGTTCTTAGATAAAATGCAGCAAATTTTAGAGGTGGAAAAATTCCTGAAGCGGACACCCCTCAAGCAGTTGACTAAAGAGCAAATGTATGCTGTCAAGCGCGATGGATTTAGCGATCGCCAAATTGCTTTCGCCACCAAAACCACCGAAGACGAAGTGCGCGCCTATCGTCAAGAATTAGGAGTCATTCCCGTTTACAAAACCGTCGATACCTGTGCGGCAGAGTTTGAAGCCTTTACACCTTATTACTATTCCACCTACGAATCAGAAACCGAAGTCCTACCCGCCAACAAACCCAAAGTCATGATTTTGGGAGGTGGCCCCAACCGCATCGGCCAGGGAATTGAATTTGATTATTGTTGCTGTCATGCTGCCTATGCCTTGAAGGGTGCAGGCTATGAAACAATTATGGTCAACTCCAACCCTGAGACAGTTTCCACAGATTACGATACCAGCGATCGCCTGTACTTTGAACCGTTAACCAAAGAAGATGTCCTCAACATCATCGAAGCAGAAAACCCAGTTGGAATCATCGTCCAATTCGGTGGACAAACGCCGTTAAAGTTAGCATTACCACTCCAACAAGCACTCAGCACTCAGCACTCAATACTCAGCACTCAAATTTGGGGAACATCCCCCGATTCTATCGACACCGCCGAAGACCGCGAACGGTTTGAGCAGATTTTAAAACAATTAAATATTGCTCAACCACCCAATGGAATTGCCCGCAGTTATGAAGACGCGTTAATTGTGGCGAAACGCATCGGCTACCCTGTGGTAGTACGTCCTAGTTATGTATTGGGGGACGGGCGATGGAAATCGTCTACTCAGATTCAGAACTAGAACGTTATATGACCTTTGCGGTACAGGTAGAGCCAGACCATCCCATCTTAATTGATAAGTTCCTCGAAAACGCCATTGAAGTTGACGTAGATGCGATCGCTGACCATACCGGACGGGTAGTTATTGGTGGCATCATGGAACACATCGAACAGGCGGGAATCCACTCAGGAGACTCGGCTTGTTCTCTGCCGTCAATTTCCCTGCCGCCAGCCGTGTTAAATCAAATCCGCACTTGGACTATTCAACTAGCACAAGCACTTTCTGTAGTGGGTTTGATGAATATTCAGTTTGCTGTCCTTGGTGCTAGTAGTTATTCTCCCCAAGTGTATATTTTGGAAGCTAACCCCCGCGCTTCTCGGACAGTACCTTTTGTTTCCAAAGCTACAGGTGTTCCCTTGGCGAAATTAGCATCTTTAGTCATGTCAGGGAAAACTTTAGAAGAACTGAACTTTACCCAAGAAGTCATTCCCCAGCACATCGCAGTTAAAGAAGCAGTCTTGCCCTTTAATAAATTCCCTGGAACTGATACAATATTAGGCCCAGAGATGCGCTCCACTGGTGAGGTAATGGGTATCGATAGCGATTTTGGTCGCGCCTTCGCCAAAGCAGAATTAGGTGCTGGAGAGCGTTTGCCCCTCACAGGAACGGTGTTTGTCTCCATGAGCGATCGCGATAAAGCCGCCTCCGTTCCCGTAGTCAAAGAATTCATTGACTTAGGCTTCAAAGTTATGGCCACCTTCGGCACACGCCAAGTTTTAAAAGAGCATGGCTTAAATGTCGAGTTAGTCTTAAAACTACATGAAGGTCGTCCCCACGTAGTTGATGCCATCAAGAATCAGAAAATCCAACTGATTATCAACACGCCATCTGGGGAAGAAGCCCAAACTGATGCTAGATTAATCCGCCGCACAGGTTTAGCCTACAAAATCCCCATCATCACCACCATCGCCGGTGCAAAGGCCACTGTTGCAGCCATCCGTTCCATGCAAAATACCACCTTGGATGTAAAAGTTATCCAGGAATACTGCTCTTAATCAGAGGCAGGGGGCAGGGGGCAGGGGGCAGGGGGAAAGGTAGACAAGGTAGACAAGGGAGACAAGGTAGAATTTCTTACCCAATCCCCAATCCCCAGTCCCCAATCCCCAATCCCCAATCCCCAATCCCCAATCCCCAATCCCCAATCCCCATCGAATCTACACAAAGCAGTATTTACAAGGAAAATTAAGTAATTATTATAGAAAAATAATTATGGTTTTTATTGAGATATTTTAACAAATATGAGGAAGTGATCACTCTCTGCGGAAACTTCACCAGCTAGTTCCAGTCAAAGTTAGCTAGAGTGTTCGGTCGTGAGGTTAAAGTAGCTGGCGGGTATTACCGTAATCGGGAAGTATCACAACTATATGCTTGATTCAGGATGGAATGAGTTTTTTTACAGTGTACTATTTTGGTAGTACACTGAGAATGATTGATTTACCTATATCTTGATGCGTGCAGAAATTTATGATTACCAGTACCCAAAAACCTCTCATAAATGTTACAATTGTTAACAAATATTAGATACAAAGATTTTTGTATTCTCATTGTTTATCTAACCCTAGATACTTGTACAGGCCAGGAAATGACTGTAACTTCTAGCAGTTAAAGACCCAGTGAAGATTCCTATAGCAACTGAGATTTATCGGTTGCACAAATTGTAGAAAATAACAGACACCCCAGTTTAGCTGGGTAGTACCGGCAAAGAGCATCTATCAGTTAATGACCCTACCAACAAGTCCAACATTACCAAAGAGTAGCGCCATGAAGACCGCTCAGACAGCCACAGACCTCGTGCGGACTTACCTGCGTGAGATTGGCCGTGTACCACTCTTAACCCACGAGGAAGAAATTTGTTATGGCAAACAGGTACAACGTTCATCCGTGTTGCAGGAAGTGCGAGAGGAACTAGCAAATAAGTTAGGTCATGAGCCAAGCTTAGAAGAGTGGGCGCAAGCAGCACAATTAGATATAGCAGAATTAAACGAAGCGATCGCCGAAGGTGAAATTGCTAAACGCAGGATGGTAGAAGCTAACTTGCGGCTAGTGGTGTCCGTTGCTAAGAAGTACATTAAACGCAACGTCGATTTATTGGACTTAATCCAAGAAGGTAGTATTGGAATGCAACGGGGTGTAGAGAAATTTGACCCCACCAAAGGGTACAGATTTTCTACCTATGCTTATTGGTGGATTCGCCAAGCGATCACCAGAGCGATCGCCGAAAAAGCGCGGACTATCCGCCTACCTATTCATATTACTGAGAAACTTAACAAAATTAAAAAAGCACAGCGTCAGCTTTCACAAAGATTAGGACGCGCGCCTACAGCCTCAGAACTAGCGAGTGAATTGGATCTCACACCTAAGCAGGTAAGAGAATATTTAGAAAAAGCTCGCCTACCCTTATCTTTAGACTTACGGTTAGGAGATAACTACGACACCGAATTAGGAGAAATGCTAGAAGATCCTGGCGCGTCTCCTGAAGAGTTCGTCATGCAGTCTTCTCTATCTAACGATTTAGAGCGACTGATGGAACAACTCACCCCCCAGCAAAGGGAAGTGATCAAACTCCGCTTTGGCTTAATGGATGGACAAGCTTTAACACTGGCCAGAATCGGCGAGATTCTCAACATTAGTCGTGAACGAGTCCGACAAATCGAGAGAGAAGCCTTAACCAAGCTACGTAAATCTAAGACTAGTATGGATGAGTATTTGGCTAGTTAGTCATTAGTCATTAGATCAGTGATTGGGACTATTGAGGCTAAATACTACACTTCCAAGATACCCGTTATAGCCACACCAGTAGGGTGCGTCAATCCTGACGCACCCTACTAAACTATGCACCAGCAAAATATAGAAGAAACACTTTTTCTTCCCCTACACCCCCACACCCCTACATCCCTACACCCTTAATCCAATGGACGTAATTCGGCTTTAATCCGTTCACCTATCCTAATAGCTTCTCGCTTAACTTGCTCAGGGTTAAGTGTCAGCATTCTCCGTTTGTACATGAGCAGTTGTCCATTCACAATCACGCTATCTACATCGTCTGCTCTAGCTGCATAAACTAAATGGGAGATGACATCGTAAAGAGGAGTTAGGTGTGCTTCCGTCAGATTGACTTGTAGTAAATCTGCTTGCATTCCTACTTTAATCGCACCAATTTGATCTGCTAAACCCAAAGCTTCCGCCCCACCAAGGGTAGCCATACGTAAGACTGTTCTGGCTGGTAAAGCCGTGGGGTCAAGGGTTGTGCCTTTATGGATAAGGGCAGTCAGACGAATTGCTTCCCACATATCTAAATCATTGTTAGACGCAGCACCATCAGTCCCTAAACCGACTTTTATTCCCGCCCTCACCATCGCCGGAACTGGTGCAAAGCCAGACGCAAGTTTCAAATTCGAGTCGGGATTGTGGATGACACCAATACCACGTTGCGCCATGAGATTGATTTCACTATTGCTCGGCCAAACTACGTGAGCAGCAAAGACTCGTGGTTCTAGGAAGCCAAGATTGTCCAGGTGTTTGACTGGAGTAGCATTGTATCGCTGCTGGATATCTTGGACTTCGGTTTGTGTCTCCGCTAGGTGAATCGTCAATGGTACGTCATATTGACGAGCCGCTTGGATAGCTTGTGTGAGATGTGTTGGCGAGACAGTGTAAGGTGCATGGGGCGCGAGGGCTGGGATAATTCTAGAGTTTTTACCTTTCCAACGTTGCACGAAATTTACAGCTGCCGCAAAGGCATCATCCCAACCACGAAACCCAGGACTGGGGAAATCTATAGCTGAAGGTGCAATGACAGCCCGCAAACCACATTGATCAACAACTTTGGCAGCAATATCCGGCTCAAAATACATATCAACAAATGTTGTCGTACCGCCACGAATCATTTCCAAGCAAGCCAGTTGTTCACCAACACGAACGAAATTTTGGTCAACAAATCTGGCTTCGGCGGGGAAAATATAATTTTGTAACCAATCTTCTAAGCTTAAATCATCAGCAAGACCGCGAAACAGCACCATTGCGGTATGAGAGTGACCATTTACCAGACCTGGCATGACTACCATACCGTCACCTGGTAATATCTTGGCAGCTCGATAAGATGCCATAATGCGGTTTTTTGTATCTACAGCCACTATTTTGCCGTCTTTAATGGCGATCGCACCATTTTTAATTACGGGTTGGGCTTCATTCATGGTGACAATAAAATCACCATCAACGATCATTTCTACTGACTGTTTACCTCGATTCCCCCAGCGATAATTACTCTGGGCGATCGCTACCTGACCGACAAAGGTAATAAAAACAGTACAGACAAAGAAAATTAATAGCCTATAGTATTTTCGAGGCTGGTGTTTCACACTATTCATCCTCAGTATTTTTTCTTGCAGCCAAAAATACGTCTAATTCTTAACTAGGAATTAGTCAGTATTTTCGCTGATACTACTGCTAATACTGTTTGAGGCTAAAAATTTTAATCATCTTTTTCTAATTTGTTGCTTTTCTTACCAATAAAAAATAAGTAAGGCTGTAATCACAGGAATTTCAGCCCACATGGGCTTGTTAATTTATTTAAAATTGATACATACTACAAGGCAAAATCTGCATAGTGATAAGAAGTCAACTCGGTAAAGGCGATCGCTCACCATTCAACTACTGATATGAATATGTACAATCAAAACACAACTCAATTACCTATACCCCCACACTTTCACCCTAATCAAGTAGGTACAGTTTGGCGTGTACCATACCAACAACGCG
>NZ_PJIZ01000013.1 GCF_021596505.1 Nostoc sp. CMAA1605
TTCCAACTGTCGCTAGCTGTCAGATTAGTAGGAATATCCATCATTTGTAAATAATCATTCACTACCCATACAGCTAAAGTATTGAGCCTTACTTGTTCTGCTTTGGCTGAAGTAGGCTGTTGGTTAGCAACTGTTGGGCAGTTACACGAGCTGCTTGGGGAAATCGGCAGCGTAATTGCGAAATCCTCTAGCTTGAAGGTGTTGTTAGTCATAAGTTCAATCCCCAGTTGATCAATGCTGCTGTTTATGTATCATCCAAAGTCACTCAATTTATGCCAGAAAATAAATGAATGTAGATAGTTTTGTGAAATTAGGGGTGTAAGGGTGTAGGGTATAGGGGTGTAGGGGTTTAAGGGTAGACAAACAAGAGTTTTGATCAATTTCCTCTGCCCAATGCCCTATTTGCCCCATACCCAAATTACAACCAATTGCCGATTAACACGTAAGCAGACCAAAAGCTGGGTGCTTGGTAATTGGGATGGCGTAGTAGTTTGAGTTGAGCTAGTTGCAAAGCCTCGGCTTTAGTAATTTTGTTGTTTCTGAGTTCCCGATAAAATTCACCGACAAATAAGGCGGTTGATTCATCATCAATTTGCCATAGAGAGGCTACGGTGCTGCGTGCGCCGGCTCTGACGGCGGCTCCTGCTAGTCCCAGGGCGGCGCGATTGTCGCCTACGGCAGTTTGGCAGGCACTTAAAACTAGTAGTTCTATGGGTCTTGTCCTGGTTTGTTCTTGATTGCGGAGTAGGTTATCAAATTCTTTGACTTTGATAGGGCCATCGTTAGCCAAAATAAACGTCTCTTCGGCAATAGAACTAAATTGACCATGAGTGGCTAAATGCACAACGTTAAATGAAACGGTATTTACCTCTTTTTCTAGGGCTTCACGGGTGAATTGCTGATCTAAAAGACTGGTGGTGGAGACTCCAGCACTGGCAATTAGGTCTACTTCTGATTTGATGGCGGGTAGGGGGGCAAAGTTAGGAAACCCGGCTGGGGGCTGAGTCAGTCCAGCCGTTAAGGCTCTAAGTTGTTGTCTTTGCAGGGTTGGGGGTCGAGCAGCTGTAACCCGACGCTAAGGGCGATCGCATATTTTTCGATTAAATATTGCTTACCATCGTAAAGAACTGCCATCGGTATATTACGCAACGCGCCATCTAAGACAAACACTAATGTCTTGACACCACTGGCGGCTAATTGCTTTTCTATGGGCTGGAGTAGCCAGTTATAAACCTGTTGCGATTGGGTTTTGATAACGTTAGTAGTGGTGGGATTAATCAGATTTTTCCTGAGTTCGGTGAGAACTTGGTTGACTTCTGATTGAGTGACCTTAGCACTGTAATGCTGGAGGGGTTGATGAGGAATTTTGACAATAACTTGTAATTGTTGCGGCAAAATGATGGGATACAAAATGGCGGTGGAGGGGTTATCTTGATCTACGACTTGATCAATCAGCACACTTTCACCTTGAAGACAGGCTTCCTGAAAAAAGTTATCTAATTCTGCTAATTGCAAAGCTTCAATGCGTTGACGGGCTTTATCTAAAGTCTTGTCATCTAACTTTGCCACCGGAGACTGTAATAATAACTCTACTGATTGGCGATAGACGGGTTCTACACTGTCGCGAAAGTTGAACTGCACATCTTGATTAACAGCTACTAAGTCATTTCTCAGAGATTTTAACGTCTCTACAGCCGCATCATAAGCGGCGATCGCTCCATTAATATTATTTTGCGCCCACAGCAATCTCCCTAACTGCCACTCTAAGCGATAGCTAATATCAGAAGCATTACTACCCTGTGCCAAAACTAATCCCTGTTGGGTGACATTTTGCGCTTCTGTCCATTGCTGATTGTTCTCATACAAATTTCCCAAACTTAACAAGCCATAAGCTTCAGCTTGTTTATCTCCCAAAATGCGGGCTTGTTGGATGGTATTGGCTAAGAATTGGGCGATTTGTTGGGGACTGGGGACTGGGGATTGGGGACACTTCGACAAGCTCAGTGCATCGCTGGGGATTGGGGATTGGGGATTGGGGACTGGGGATTGGGGACTGGGGACTGGGGATTGGGGACTGGGGACTGAGTTAAATTTATCCCCCTGCCCCTGCCCTCTACACCCTGCCCCCTGTCCTTTCTCTGCCCCCTGGCCAATTTCATCAAACTTTGAGCATAGTTAATCTGGGCATAGATGGCTGCACGACTGGGAGGGAGTTGGTTGAGTTGGGGGGGAATTGAGGTGAGCAGATTTTGTGCTTCTGATAGTTGTTGAGTGTCTATCAGCAAACTAAGTTGATTGAGTCGGGCTTGAATTTGGGTGAGGGGTGAGGCAGATGGCTCAATTTTTTGGTAATAGTTAATGGCGGTGGTGGCTTCCTGTTTGGCTCGTGTGTTGTTACCTAAGCTTTTAGAACGGGAACTATCAGCCCGTGCATTGTTGCCTAAACTTAATAAACTTACTCCCACTTCTCCAGGTAATTCTAGGCGTTGGGCAATGGTTAAACTTTGCTCTAAAACAGTACGCGCTTGGGTTAAATCACCAATTACCATGAGGGCATCACCCAGCGATCGCAATCCTACAGCTTTTTCTCTCGAATCTGGTTGTGCTTGCAATTTTTGGTTGACTGCTAATAAAATCTGCACTGCACGCCGATAAAAGCCTTGGTTACGCCATGCTTGAGCTTGGTTAATCTGCGATCGCACTTCGCCAATGGGGTGATTAATTTTTTGATAAATCTCTGCGGTTTGTTGCCAAGTTGCTAAAGCTGTCTCTATCTTGCCTGTTGCTAATTGTAAACGTCCTTGAATATCTAGGGTTTGGGCGAGTAGTTGCAGAGTTTGCTGGTTCTTTTCGGCGGGAAGTAATTCCAGACTATTTTTAATCGCTGTTTGTGCGGCTTGCCAGTCACCAAGTTGTTGATAAGCTAGGGACAAGTTACTCAATGTAGCAGCTAATTTCAGCCTGTCTCCTTGTTGCTTATACGCCTGGGCTGCCTGTTGTAATACTTGCACTGCCTCAGCAAAACGCCCCGCATCATATAAAGTTTTCCCTTGATCTATCAATAAATCATTCTGGGATTTGGCTAACTTTACCAAAGATGGGGAAGCAATAGTGTGATTGACAGCCAACACTGGTAAATTGACTGTCAACACCAACGCCACAAGAAAGTAAATGAATAGATTAATTTTGATTTTTGGCTTTTTGACTGGCAAATAACGATCAAAAACCCGAAAAAGTTTATTCATAAATATGGGCAACCAGCAGATGACAACCACAGGGATAGCCGATGATTAGTTTTGAGCAACTAGAATCATGTTGCCATGAGCATCGGCAATCCCAACATTGTTTCAACAATTGTTTGATTCTCCCATCACCTGGAAGCGAGGTTTCAAGAAGTAGTTTTATGTACTATATTATCCCTTCTGATTCAGCAAATTTGCGTAATCTAGGGAGACACTGACGCTGATAAAAACTGCTTAAGGTAGGAATTGCTAACCCAAATTCCTCAGATAGTTCTTTCCAACTCACTTCGGGGGGTAGCCGTTTGAGTATGAGAATCTGACAGTTAACATCGGGACGACCTTTAATATAAGTGCTGCGTAATTCTCCGGTGGGGTCAGTTTTAATCCAAGTTTCTAATTCATCTAAAATTGGTGGTGCTTCTGGGGTAGCTGCTAAATTTTCTACAGGGTCAATTACATCGCCAATTTCACCTGATTTTGATTGGCGCATCCGCAAAGGAACTGTTGTGGCTTGCTCTTTATTTTGATTGATATAAAAATCCTGTAATCTGCGTTTTAAATAAGCATTTAACCACGTTACAACACTACCATAGGTAGGATCGTACTTCTGCCCAGTCAAGCCTTCGCAAATGTTACGACAGAAATATAACCAAGTTTGTTGTAGTGCATCTTGATAGTAGGGAGTATTTTCCCGCCAAAGTTTCTTGGAACTGAGGCGAATAATTTGCGTTAGTAGTTTCTGACGTTGGGGACTTCCAGGAGGGTGTCCACAAACTTGGGAAACTAAGTTACGCAGCTGTTCATCAAATTCAACCATGATCACTAGATCGCAAAAGGCCAAAGTGTATAGCAAGCAGCAAGAATATCTTATTACTACAAGCCGTCATACTCAAAAGATTTCTGATCTCTTCTGTCCATAGGCTTGCCATGCTAAGTCTATCAGCCCATCGGCGATCGCCGCGGCCACAACTGTATTACCTTTACAACTATCAATAGTAATGTTCGGCACTAAAGAATCTTGCAAACGCTTTTTAGCATTATCTCCATCAACAAACACCACAGGCGTAGCAATTAGCAAAGCCGGGTGAATTTCTTCGGCTTCAATTAAATCTACCAAGGTCGTCAATGCAGTTTGAGCTTGACCAACAATAAATATTCCTTCTGGGTAACGTTTAGCTAAGGTTTCTATCCCCCAAGCAACGCGAGTTTTTGCCGTTTGGGGACGGGTTGAAGTGTCAGTGCTGCAATAAACCGGATTCGCAAAGGTATTTTGGATCTCGTAAGCAACACCTGTTTGCAGCATCGGCACATCTACCACAATAGTAGTACGTGCAGCCAACGCGGCTGCCCCAGCCTGCAAAGCACGTTCTGAAAATCGAATTAAAGACTTATACTCAAAGTCAGCCGTAGCATAAATCACCCGTCGCACAATCTCATATTCTGCGGGAGAGAAAACATGATCACCAATTTCACTATCGATGATTGCTAAACTTTGAGCATCAGTTACGTGCCATTCCATTGCCATTGACTTCTGAAAGACTAGCCTTCAGCTTATCAGCTAGGGAAGGAAATAGGGAATGGGGAATGGGGAATGGGGACTGGGGACTGGGGACTGGGGACAAAGAGGACAAGGTAGAATTTTTTACCAATGCCCAATGCCCAATGCCCAATGCCCTATTCCTGACTTTCAACAGATGGACGGCTGAAAACAGGGGATAAGAAAGCTACTAACGCCCCGATGAGAAAACCGGATATATTTCTCACTAGAGGCAGCCAATCACTAGTACGCGTTACTACAGGGCCGATACCGAAGGCGATAAACAAAATTCCCCACAAAGGTGAGAAAATTAACGCCCATTGCCAAGCAAAAACTTGTCCTTCTGTGCGGGGTTGAGCTGCAAATCCGCAAATAATCCCACCAATTATCGAAGTTACTAAGGTTAAAATCCACTGTTCTCTAGGTAATCCAGGTACAACTGTACAACCACCCTTGAGTAAACAGCCTTTTACAGAATCTAACGCCTGTAAAATCGCTTGGTCTTCGCCTTGTTCCCGCACAAAATACAAGTTACCAAAGCGGGTTTGCAATTCTATCCAGAAAGTACGGGGTAAAAGTTCATACACCGCATCGCCCACACTAAAACTGAGGATGTTTCCGCCACGGGAGTCAGCAACTAACAGAATGCTTTTATCATCCAAACCCCAGTAATTGATGACTGCTCTACCTGGTGTGCGGTCATATTGAGTTAAGACACGCAGTTTCCAACCAGTATCAGCCTCAAATTCCCCAATTTCCTGAACCAGCTTTTCTTCTTGGGGATCAGGAAGCGATTTAGCTAAATCCACAACTGGTGTGAAATATTTAGGTAACAATTCTGGGTTGTCATAAGCCAAGGCTGAAGAAGAATTGCTCACCCAAAGAGACCCAGCCAAGAAAAATACAGTAATAGATACTAAAATTTTTCGCCAAAAACAAGACTGCATGGACTTTTTTATACAAATATCAACAGTAGAAGTGAACAAGTTGCTTTAAAAGAGTATGAGAAAAGTGATAGATTGTTACACTTGTTTACTTTACTCTAATCTTAGGTAGGAAAGCAAAATATCTTTAATTGGGAATGGGGAATAGGGCATAGGGCATTGTATTTTTCTCCCCCTGCTCCCCCTGCTCCCCCTGCTCCTCATCTCCCTTATCTCCCAGTCCCCAGTCCCCAGTCGCTATTCCCTAATATTCCTCTTCCTCAAAATTATCCTGATGATAAGAAACACCGTTATAGTTCTCATGAACGCGGTAGGCTTCTGCTTTAGTGCGGCGATTTTCTGGCTTGAGTGTTTCTCTGTCCCTGAGTGTGAGGGTAGATGTAGATTGCTCGGTGATTGATAGACGTTCGACTGTGCGTTTGGTGTTTTTTTGGCGTGTGAAGGTTTTCCACGCTGTTTTGACACCAACCAAAATACTACGTGTACCTAATTGTAGATTTTGGGCTTGTCTTTTGGCAGTATCTAGGCTTTGGTCAACTTGTTTGACTACTTGACTGGCACTTTTTACGCCTTCACTCACATCATCAGTTAAATCTGTGATTTCCATCCCTGTCGCCCGAATGGCTTCTAAGGTGGGGGGTAGTTCCCGTGATAGCATATCAAATAATTTCTCGGCACTGCGAGCAGCTCTTGCTAATTCCTGCAAAGCTGGTATTGCTGCCACTAAAACAGCCGTCAGGCTGATGGCTACTAGAAGAATGGAAAGTCCCAACCAAAATAGGGGATGAGCCACGATAATCAAAAATTCAAAGTTAAAAATACTCTACGAGAAGTCAGCCACACAAATCAAAATGCCTTACCATAAGGTTCGATTTTAGAACACATTTATGTACTGACTATAGGTAATGTGTATGCAATTACCTAATTTATGAGCGTTCTAATTCTTGGGGAAGAGAGTCAGAGTCTGGGGAAGTTTGCTGACGTTTTAAGATTTGGCTTTCACGCTGACTAGCATCTAAGCCAGCTGCTATGGACTCCCGCAGTCTTTCTAGTGTTTCGTCCCAATTTCGCAAAGCGTTGGCAGAAAGGCGATCTGCTTGAATTTGTACACTTGTTGATAAATCCTCCGCCAATTCAGGAATCGCATCAGCAGATTTTTTCAAAAGTTTACGTGTTTCGCGTCCGGTGCGGGGAGCTACTAACAATCCTGCTAAAGCACCAATAGTAGCCCCTAGCATCAAACCACCAATAAATACTCCAGAACGGTTATTAGACATCTTAAGTGTTTTTCTCCTTTCACCCATTTTAGGTGTCTTTGCTTCCCTGGCGAAACCTAAATGGTTTGATCTAGTTAGTGGATGTTGACAATGTATCAGCTAGAACTGTTGCTTTGATTCTGGTCTGATTGAGTGAGAATTTGATTTTTTAGGGATAGAATCTATTTTACGAAAATAGCGCAACCAAGTTTGCCTGCCGAGTAAAAGGATGCTGATAATCTGTTTTAGTTGTTGAGTCTGCACCCTTAGAGATTGATTGCTTTTTCTTAATTGCTGAATACTGTTCTGCCCTGAATAAATTAGTTCTGGTGCTTTATATAGTAAAGCATAGCTACAGCGTTCGTATTCCGTGAGGCGATCGCCTATAAAAGCTATTTTCTGTTTTAATTGCCACAATTGCCACGCTACGTAGAGTAGCATGATGGAAATAAATGTATTAATTATGACAACTATTATTACCATTAGTAAAAATGTATGATGTTTGCTTGACTTGGCTTGATTGTGATCATAGCTTTTCCAGAGGAGGCACGGGAGAGTAAGGGAGAGTAGGAATAAATACTAGGGAGAGCAATTGCGGAGGAGCAGGGGGAAAAATAATAATGTCTTCTCTCGAAAATTGGATAATTTATTTTCTGGAAGTCTCCTAATGAAAAGAAGGGTGCAGGGAGAGTCCCTTAAGGGCTGAAGGTATCCGTCAGTGATCGTGGGAATACTAAAAATAAATGCTGATATCAACTAAAGTGTATGAAACTTCTCTATCCTGTTGGCATCGCGGTATTATTTGCCACATCTAATTGTTTATTTAGTAGCATTACTTTGGCTGAAGCGATCGCCACAGATAGGACTCTATCTACAGATGTTACCTCGAATGATGGCATTAATTTCACTATTTCAGGTGGTAGTCAAGTAGGTAGTAATCTTTTTCATAGCTTTAGCCAATTTTCTGTGCCTAAAAACGGCTCGGCAAATTTTAATCAGAGTGCTGATATTCAAAATATTATTAGTCGCGTTACTGGTAACTTACCTTCTACTATTGATGGCAAAATTCAGGCTAATTCCCATGCCAATCTCTTTTTAATTAATCCCAATGGCATTATTTTTGGTAGTCATGCTCAATTAGAAATTGGTGGTTCTTTTTTTGCTACTACTGCTAACAGGTTGAAATTTGCTGATGGGACAGAGTTTCATGCTGATAACTCCCAAAATTCGCCTCTATTAAGTGTTAGTGTTCCCGTTGGGTTGCAGTATGGTAATCGCCCCGCCCCCATTCAATCACAGGCAGCCCAATTGACTGTACAACCAAATCACACCTTGGCATTAATTGGTGGTGAAGTTAATATCAATGGTGGTCAATTACAGGCGGAAAATGGACGAATAGAAGTAGTGGGAGCAGGTGCCGGTAGTGTAGTGGGATTGCAATTAACACAGAACCAATCTCAACTTAGTTTACCTAGCAATCATGCAAGAGCAGATGTTGTCATTAGTAATCAAGCTCAACTAACTACCAATGGGGATGGAGGCGGTAGTATTCAACTTACGGGTAGGCAGATCACTATTGAAGATTCTCGCATTAGTGCTGAAACAACTGGCTCTATTGCTGGAGCTAATATTACCTTAAACGCATCAGAGATGGTAATAGTTGCTAGTAGTAGCACTGAGCAAACTTTTATCAATGGATTATTTGCTGAAAATGCTGGTAATGCTGCTAGTGCAGGCATCACTATTAATACTCAAAAACTGCAAGTGAATGGCGAGGCGCGCATCTCCACTGGAACTTTTTCTGACTCTACAGGAAGGGGAGGAGATGTAACTATTAATGCTAGTGATGCAGTGAAATTAAACGGTGTTGATTCACTAGATTATTCTCTGTTTACAGGGATATCAACAGATACCCACGGTAGCGGAATTGGGGGAGATTTAACTATCAACACCGGAAAATTAATTGTGGAAAATGGAGCGCAAATATCAGCCGCTACTTTTAGTGAGGCTCAAGGTGGCAAGTTGACTATTAATGCTGCTGAATCTGTAGAATTATTAGGTGTTTCCACTAATGATTATTTAGCCAGTGGTTTGTACACAGCAGTGCAAGAGGATGCTAGCGGACAAGCTGGGAATTTAACAGTTAATACACAAAACTTATTTATCCGTGATGGGGCGCAAATTTTTGCGGGTACTTCCGCCCAAGGAAATAGCGGAGATATCACGATTAATGCTACTAGTTCGGTTAATGTTAGTGGTATTTCCCCGATTTTTCAATTTGCAGGTGGGATATTTAGTAGTACAAATCGTGATTCCACGGGTAATCCTGGAAATATCACTATTAATACTCAGAAATTAACTGTCCAAGATGGAGGGGTAATTGCTGTTGAGACATTGGGTTTAGGTGAGGGAGGACTACTGACTATCAATGGAAGTGACTCTATAGAGTTAGTAGGACAAGGGGCTTTGATTACATTTGGAGAAAATGCGGCTAATCCTACACCATCATTCAGCACTATCTCTGCGGGCATCTTTAACAAGGATAACCCCAACGATGCGGGGAGTGTAGAAATTAATACGAATAAATTATTGATTCTTGGCGGTTCTCGTTTAAGGGTGGATAATGCGGGACTAGGTAAAGGTGGAGACCTGTTAGTAAGAGCGAATTCCATATTGCTGGATAATGGAGGAAATCCTGATCAGGATACGGGTGGGATTTTAGCCACCACTAAGTCTGGTGAAGGTGGTGATATTACACTCCAGGCGCGAGATATTTTGTTGTTGCGTAATGGTAGCCGGATTACTACGGATGCTAAAGATGGTAGTGGTAACGGTGGCAATATCTTAATTAAGACGAATGTATTAGCGGCTGCGGAAAATAGCGATATTACGGCGAATGCTATTCGGGGACGGGGTGGAAATATCGAAATCACGGCTAAAGGGATTTTTAATATTGAATTTCGCCCAGAATTGACTTTCAACAGTGATATTACTGCTAGTTCTCAGTTTGGCTTGAGTGGAAATGTAGAAGTCAATACTTTAGCGGCCGATCCCAGTAAAGGAATTGTCGAGTTACCTGTTCAACTCAATGATGCTTCTGGATTAATTAAGCAAGGCTGTGGTGCGAAAAATCCTGAAAAATTCAGTCGGTTTGTAGTGACTGGACGGAGTGGACTACCACAAAATCCAGAGGTGGCTTTGGGTAGTGACACGATTTTGGAAGATGTGCAGACAGTTCCGATTCATAGTAGCAGCGATCGCACTTCATCTACTATTGTTTCTCAACGTCCAGATCCAAATCATCCTGATGAAATTATCGAAGCTCAAGGATTAGTAGTCACCCCCAAGGTAATATTCTGCTGACAACCCAAACACCAGTTACCACATCTCATGGTTCCGTATTTACACCAATGACTTGTCCAGCCCTGTAATATTACTGATGCCAAAATATAGGATTCATATTTAAATATTTTCCCCACATCAGGAGAGTTGTTACTGCCTGTGACCCCTCATCTAATTACGTAAATCACTCAATAATGACAGCAGATTTATCTAGATTAATTGGTGATATTGCCAAGTTTTATCATGTTTAACAATCGGCATTTGCTAGTCTAATTAATATATCAGTAATCCCACGGTTAACAAAACTCATCAGTCTTGAAGTAGAATTTACTCAACTTCATACCAAATATTGCAGCTTAAATATTACTCTACCTGTGCTTATAAATGATTTCACAAAGGCGGGATAATTTATAAGAACAAGTAAAGTTGCTGCTCAACTTCTTCAATAATTTCACTGAATATACTTAAGATGATTAAGTGTGTTGATAGGTTCACACTGACATTATTTTTTCCGATAATGTCCAGTTTTTCATGTTCATTTTTAGGGTAGATATGGCTGTGAACAAAGAATTCGTAAAACCCGTAGAGTCATTGATTGAAGACCTCACCGATGAGGAACTATCTAGCTGTTTTGGGGGTTGTGGGTGGTATAACCAACGAGGAAATGAATGTGAAGTGGAAACAATTAATGGCAGATATAAGATTACAGAATATTTCTTCATCAATGGCAAATTGCATTCTTCATCCTATATCACTGATTCCAAAGCTGGTTTATGGTATGACCCTAACGGTTCAAATAGATATAAAAACTACATACGCAATATGTAATAAATAAATATTTCATAAAACCGATAAGAAGTGATGATGTAATTGATTGCCAGGGATAAATTCACCTGATTAAAATAAACTAGATATTAACTAGAATTTGACATCAAAAAGGTGAGTTAAATTTATGCCTCATAATATGGCGATCGCATCATCACCCAATCCACAGATGCCTGAGAATTTAATTGCAGATTTGTCTGATGAAGAATTGGCAGCAGTTACTGGTGGCTGTAATATTCAAATCACGACTCAGAAGCGTGAAATTACAGTGATAGTAGCAGAACTACCGCAACTAGATAAAGGCTTTGTCAATGTGGATAATGGTGCTGTGAGTGTAGTTTATGACCCTAATGGCTCAATTCGCTACCAAAGTTGGAAAAGAAACCTTTAAATAAGTATCGGCTGTAACAATTAAGCAGATTCACCTGTGCAATCGGCTATGATATGCTTTGTGTGATCAATCTATCGTTGGCGATCGCATTGTTTTGCTCACAGTTACTGACGGGTATAAAGTAAGACTCCCGTAGACTGTAGACATCATATTTTTGAACTAGATCCTGTTCCCCGTTTGTGACTTCCCTAGATTCAGTATTTCAGGAATCCCATCAGATTCCTATATCAACATAAATACTTTTATCCTTCCTCATATCTTTGTGTTTCATGAAGCCAAAGTTTAAAGAGTGCTTTCATGTGGAAGTCTGTCCCCCCCGCACTGTCTTTTTATTAAGTGAAAAGGGACATTTTGTACTAAACGGGTATTTGTACTGTCTTTTAGCACCTCTACTCACAGGAGTGCATACAGTAGCAGAAATAGCTGCCCATCTTGAGGGTCAAGCGAAGATTGATGAAATTACCTACGGTTTAGAACAGTTAGAACGGAAAGGCTATATTACTAATACAGATAGCCTACCACCTGCTGAGTCTGCTTTTTGGGAATTGCTCAACCGCAATACGGAGATAGTTGATCAACGCCTGCGGTCAACTAAAGTTAGTATTACAACATTTGGTAACGTGACTGGGGAAGTCTTAGAAACCATACTTGCATCTCTCAATGTTGGAGTTGCTGATGGGGGGGAATTTAGTGTTGTACTGACAGATGATTATTTGCAACCAGGGTTAGCAGACTTCAACCGTAAGGCTTTACAAGCAAATCGTTCTTGGTTATTAGTAAAACCTATAGGTGGCGTGATTTGGATTGGCCCGATTTTTCGTCCTTATCAGACGGGATGCTGGGAATGTCTGGCGCAAAGACTCCGAATTAATCGTGAAGTTGAGTCTTTTATTCAAGAACAAAAACAAAGCAGCGAACCTTTATCGGTAGCGCGCGCGGCTTTAGCCTCTACTTTACAGACAGGACTGAATTTGATAGCGACAGAGGTGGCTAAATGGGTGACTCATCCAGAACACCATTCTCTTGAGGATACTATCCTCACTTTTGATTTAATCAATCTCAATTTACAACGTCATTTTGTCGTGCGTCGTCCGCAGTGTCGTTGTTGTGGTGAATTGATGAACTTGGCGCATACACAACCGCAACCATTGCTATTAACTGACAGGAAGAAGCAGTTAGTTGATGATGGCGGATATCGGCAATATTTACCTGAGTTAGCGGCGGCACAGTATGAACATCATATTAGCCCCATTACTGGGATTATTAAGCAATTATTTCAACCATTTCCCTATAATGAGCTAGTCCACGCCTATGTGGCAGAACATTGTTTACCTATAGCTAGTAAGGAATTAAAAGATTTAGGTAAGGCGGCGCGTCCTAAAAGTTTTGGGAAAGGTAAAACAGCAGCACAGGCAAAAATGAGTGCTGTGGGAGAAGCCATAGAACGCTACTCAGGAACTTACACAGGGGAAGAAATCACCATCAAAGCCACCTATGCCGAGTTGGGAGAATTAGCAATTCATCCCCATGATTTAATGCAGTATAGTGCAGAGCAGTACCGCGATCGCCAGATTTGGAATCAGCAACACCATCTTATTCAATGGGTTGCAGATCCCTTTAATGCCAGTGAAGTGATTGATTGGACACCTATTTGGTCACTAACTCAGCAAAAATTTAAATACATTCCTACAGCCTATTGTTATTATGGCTATCCTCTGGCGGAAAATCACTGCTTTTGTTATGCAGATACTAACGGCACATCTGCTGGTACTTGTCAAGAGGAAGCCATACTGCAAGGATTTATGGAATTGGTAGAAAGGGATGCGGTGGCGATTTGGTGGTATAACCGCACATCTCGACCGGCGGTTGATTTGCAGAGTTTTGCAGAACCCTATTTAAATCATCTGCAAACCTACTACCAAATTTATGGCAGAGATTTTTGGGTTTTAGATATCACAACTGATTTCAATATTCCTACTTTTGCCGCCATTTCCAGAAGAGTAAACCATCAACCGGAAGATATTCTCTTTGGTTTTGGGACTCATTTTGATGCCAAAATTGCCCTGTTGCGTGCTGTGACAGAAATGAACCAGATGGTATTTCTGTCTCAAGGTGCAAATCCCCATGCGTCAGCTAAGTTTACGCGTCCAGATATGCAGAATTGGTGTATGACTGCGACATTAGAAAATCAACCTTACTTAGCTCCCAATCAGAGTTTAGCAGCGAAAACCTATGCAGACTACACACCCTATTGTAGTGATAATCTGCTGACAGATGTTTTAACCTGCATTGATTTAGCAGCGCGACAAGGTTTAGAAATGTTGGTATTAGACCAAACACAACCAGATATTGGGATGTCTGTAGTCAAGGTAGTTGTTCCTGGCTTACGCCACTTTTGGGCGCAGTTTGCACCTGGTAGGCTTTATGATGTCCCTGTAAAGTTGGGTTGGTTAAAAACACCATTACCAGAAAGCGAACTAAACCCAATTCCGATGTTTATCTAAATGGGCATGGGGCATTGGGCATGGGGCATTGGGCATTGGGCATGGGGCATGGGGCATGGGGCATGGGGCATGGGGCATGGGGCATGGGGCATTGGGCATGGGGCATTGGGCATTGGGCATTGAGATAAAATCTCCCTTGTCTCCTTTTCCCCAGTCCCCAGTCCCCAGTCCCCAGTCCCCAGTCCCCAATCCCCAGTCCCCAGTCCCCAGTCCCCAGTCCCCCTTACCCCAAAGTTCCGCGTTTAATTTGTTCGCTTTCAATAGCTTCAAACAAGGCGCGAAAATTGCCTTCTCCGAAGCCTTGTGCTTGAGAACGACGTTCAATAAATTCAAAGAAAAAGGTTGGTTGTCCGAAGATGGGGTGAGTGAAAATTTGCAGTAACACTCCTTGATCAGAATCTTGCTGCCAGTCTACTAGAATTTCTTGTTGTGCGATCGCTGTTAATTCTACAGCTGAGAGGGGTAGTCCTGGGCGATTTTGGAGTTGTTTGTAATAGGTTTGGGGGACTGAGAGTAATGATAAACCACGCTGACGAAATTGAGCGATCGCTTGGATAAGATTGGCTGTTTTGAGGGCGATGTGTTGAATTCCTGCACCGCGATTAAAATCTAAAAACTCTTGAATTTGGGAATTGGGGGAGGCTGGTTCATTCACGGGTAACTGTACGCCACCTTGGGCAGAAACCATGACTTGACTGTACAAAGCCGAACGCGCAGTTTGAATTTTAAAGCTTTGACGGGGTTGAAAACCAAAAATTTTTTCATACCAACGCACGACTCGTTCTAATTCACCTGCGGCGACATTCAAAACTATATGATCTATGCCAGTAATGAGTTGATGGGGTGCAGTGGGATGAATTTCTGGAGGACTAGCAATTAAGGTATGAGTCAAACCACCCCAAGCAGCGATTTTGCTACATTTGTAAGTTGAATTAACTACGTGGAGTTCCTCAACAGATTGTAAGACTGTAGCACCGTTAATTTCCGCATGGGCGATCGCTTCTTCCACATCTGGAACTGCAAAGGCAATATCCGCTACACCAGGAGGGTGTTCACGTAAAAATTCAGCAACTGGACTAGTAGGTAATAATGGCGAAGACAGCAAAAACTTGACCACACCACTTTTTACCGCTTCTGTGCAAGTGTGGAAAGAATGGATACTAGCTACTGATGTGAACCCCAGGTAGTTGACAAACCAATCTCGCCAGATTTTGGCATCTGTTACATAAAAGTGTACGTGATCAATTTTCATATATTCTCAAAATCTAGCACCACAGCTAATATCATTGTAGATTTTGTGGTTATCACTAAATTTTTGAGTCTTGCCTAAGCAATAATTATCCAGACATTATTCATGATTTTTCCCACATCCTCTTAGGGACATAGGTATTAAGGATGAATTATCTCCTAATTAACACACGACTAATTCTATAAATTTACACATCCTAAAGGCTGATTTTGAGAATTAGTGATTTCATACTCTTTACCGTCGAAATTCAAGATAAATAGGGATGATGACTGCAAAAACTTGATAAAACTAGAACCAAGCTTTAATTTCTTAATAATTGCATTCGGAGATTGCCCACATCTTCTTTGTAATTCGGTGCTGAGTTTGGATACAGATAGTTTATCTTGAGTAGATTTTGTATGATTGGCGATAATTGCTAACAGTATTTTTTCTAACTCTGTTTGGGAGCTAATCTCTTTGTTAGTAGCTTTTGTAGTTGCTGTATTTGTCTCAGTTTGGTTATCTGGCGGTAGTTTCTTATCTTCTTTAGCTGGTTGTTCATACTGCAATTCTAAATGACATCGCTCTTGAAATAAATGGGCGATCGCCACCAGATTATTCAGTTTAGCCTCAAGAGATTCTTGCTCAGATTTAATCAGGCTTTCTATTTTATTCACCACATCTGCTAGGGAAGGAATTTCGCTAGATGACGACAGAGAATAAAAAACATATTTTCCAGTATTGCGGTTTTCTATATGTAAATTTTGCCCTTGTCTGCGTACCCAATACACTATCAAACCCTGATTTTGTAGGGCATTACATAGATGATTTAAAATGCCGTCTCCAGAACAGACAAATATTTCCCTAGCATGAGGATAATAACTTAAAATATTTGCCCCTACAGTCATCATTTTCGCATCTGCACCATCTTTCCCATCAGGTACATGAACAAGCTGATAACCGCGTTCATATAAATCCACATCTTGCTTGCCCAGACTAGTATTTTTCCAATTAGCAAACCCTATTTTGACTTGGAGGGGATATTTGCATATACTAGCTAGAAAATTTTCAAGTTCAGCATTAATTTTCAAGTTCTCCACATCCAATAATAATACAGCTATGCCTGATGTTTCTGGAGTAGATTTCTGTTGAATTTGCTGCTGAATTCTCTGCACAAATTCCCACACAGCCGGAGATTCTAAATAACCACTATCTAAGAAACTTCGGATCATGTCTTCCAAGAAATTTCCACTCAACGCACCATGATGATTTTGTGGTTGAGATGTTTCTGTCATCAGTTCTGTTGCTGGCGAAACTGATATGTGACTATGTCCATTGCTATCAGTTATCAACTCATCTGCGGGAGTATTAGGTAATACATACTCTAGAAATTGTTTACCACAATTTTTACATAGGTAGTTTTGCTTACCCTTGCGATGACCATTCTTGCGGTATGAGGTTGATGCACAATGAGGACATTTCATTTTATTCTTCAGCACTGCTTGTGCTGATGATTACCTCTAAGTATGTGATTTGAAAAGTTTGCTTCACATTTTTTAATATAATTGTCTCACCCTAACATTTAATCCTATGACTACGACGATTCCCCCTAAGATGAGAAAGTTACCTACACAAGCACTAGGAGCTAAAATTTTCCATACTATCAACATCGTTAGCTTATTTTTGATGGTCACAAGTGGACTGCAAATTTACAACGCTAACCCTGTGTTTGGTGGACGTGCGGGTTTACACATACCACCCATATTTACACTAGGGGGTTGGTTAGCTGGTGGTAGACATTGGCATTTTGCAGCTATGTGGTTATTTTCCCTAAATCTTTTATGGTATGGCATCTATGTTTTAATTACTCGACGTTGGCGACATCGATTTGTCGGTGTTAACGACATCAAAGCCTTACAAAAAACTCAAAATCCTAAGCGTTTATTTTATGCTTGGCATCGCATTGTTTACACCTCTATTATTCCGATTTTGCTATTGGCATTATTTACAGGGTTAGGAATGTATAAACCTGCTCAATTTCCTGCTATTGTCGATATGTTTGGTGGTTGGCAAGGATTGAGAATTGTCCATTTTATATCTGTGCCGATGGTAGTTATATTTGCTTTTGTTCACTCATTTTTAGGTAAGAAAGCTGGAGGAGAAGAACTGACATCATCAATGTTTTGGTAGTAGTAATCAAACCTCCTGATTCATCTCAGCTACAAATATTTACTGAAAAAACTATGTTAATCAATGTAAAAATACTAGTATTCAGTTCGTAGTAAGGACTTTAGTCCTTTTCTGTTCGCAAAACGTCTCCCAGAGAGAACTAAAGTTCTCACTACCAACACTTAATTATTTACCTTGTTCTACTTACGCTGTGCTATTGGTAATATTTTTAATATGGATTTAATTCGTTTCAATCGTCCTCAATTAACCCGTCGGGGATTTCTGAAGATTTCAGGAATTTCCAGTATGAGTTTTTTGCTTAGTGGTTGTGGTACACCCACATTTGAAGATTTAGTTGGTACGTTATCAGAACCACTAAATCAAAAAGTCGAGAAGCTAATATTTCAACCACAAAAGCCAGTACCAGAGTTTGCACCTAGCGCAATTCAACCGGAAGCATTAATAGTGAATAGTTTTCGTGGTACGCCGATTATTGATATAGAAAAATATCGGTTAATTATAGATGGTGAAGTAGAACAGCCATTAAGTTTGAGCATGGCTGATATTCAAAATTTGCCCTTAACCTCCATGATTATACGTCATGTTTGTGTAGAAGGCTGGGCTGCGATCGTGCAGTGGGGCGGTATACGTTTAAAAGAAATTATTGCACTAGCCCGTCCTAAAACTAATGTCAAGTATGCTTATTTTAAATCTGCTGATGGTTATTACGAAAGTTGGGATATCGCTTCAGTTTTACATCCCCAAACACTGTTAGCTTATGAAAAAAATGGTCAACCTTTACCAGTAGAAAATGGTGCGCCTTTACGTCTAGCCTCACCAATTAAACTTGGTTACAAGCAAAGTAAATGGGTAACTCAAATTACTCTCACCAGTCATTTAACCAATTTTCGAGGCTACTGGGAAGATTTGGGTTATGAATGGTTTGCGGGTATTTAGGGTTTGGAGTGAGTGCTGAGTGCTGAGTGCTGAGTGCTGAGTGCTGAGTAATAAGTAATGAGTAATCAGTAATAAGTAATGACTAATGACTATTGACTATTGACTATTGACTACTGACTAACCAACATGATTTTTTCTGATAAATTACAAACTATTATTTCGCAAAATCAAAGTTTACTATTTGTCGGACTTGACCCTAATATAGAGATGATGCCGGCTAGGTATGAATCTCAAAATATTATTGATGGTTTATGGCAATGGCTACAATTTATCATCACTGAAACTGCTGATTTTGTCTGTGCTTATAAACCGACATTGGGTTTTTATGAAGCTTTGGGAATTCCTGGTTTAGAATTACTACAAAAAACTTTAGCAGCTATTCCTCATCACATCCCGATTATTTTGGATGCTAAACATAGTGATTTAAATACTAGCACTATCTTTGCTCGCACAGTATTTACAGAATGGCAAGTTGATGCAATTACCCTCACTCCCTATACAGGACAAGATCATGTAGCTCCTTTTCTGGTTTATCCTGATAAAGCCGTCTTTATTTTATGTTGCACTTCTAACCCAGGTGCGGAAGCTTTACAACAATATCCTACGCCGGAATCACCTCTTTATTTACAGGTAGCAAAAGAATCTAGAAATTGGGGAACTCCTGAACAATTGGGCTTAGAAGTAGGAACTACCAATGCTGAGATTTTGTCTCAAATTCGTGCTGTCGCGCCGGAACGGATAATTATGGCGCGTAGTGTTTGGGGTGAGGGAAGTAATTTAAATAAAATTCTCGCGGCTGGGTTAGATAGTAATAGAAATGGACTATTAATTCCTGTCCCTCAAGATATGTTGGGCGCAGGAAATTTATCTGAGGAAATTCAGGCGTTACGTACAGAAATTAATCAGATGAGGACGCAGGTAATTCAAAATGATTCTAACTGCGCTGTTTGGTTTTCAGATGTTATTGTCCCGAATCGACATCCTTATCAAGATTTAATTTTGCAACTTTATGATATTGGTTGCATTATGTTTGGTAATTATGTCCAAGCATCCGGCGCGACTTTTCCTTATTATATTGATTTACGCAAGATTATTTCTAATCCTCAAGTATTTAATCAAGTTCTCAGTGGTTATGAAGAAATTCTGAGAAATTTGCATTTTGATCGATTAGCAGGTATCCCCTATGGTTCTTTACCTACGGCTACCGGCTTATCTTTACGTTTGCATTGTCCTATGATCTTTCCTCGGAAGGAGGTGAAAGCACACGGAACTCGGAGATTAATTGAAGGTAATTTTCATCCAGGAGAAACTGTAGCTATTGTTGATGATATTCTCATCAGTGGTAAAAGTGTCATGGAAGGGGCAGAAAAGTTAAAATCTGCTGGCTTAAATGTGCATGATATTGTGGTTTTTATTGACCATGAACAAGGAGTAAAAGAACGGTTATCAGCCAATGGCTATCGTGGTCACGCGGTGTTAAAGATTTCGGAAATTACAAATATCCTGCATCAATGTGGGAAGATTGATGATGAGCAATTTTCGGCTTTGAGTGAGTTTTAGTTTTCTAAAATGTGATGCGTGGATGTTATCAGGGATAGGCTAACAGGGATGAATATTTCGCTGAATCAATTAATTAAGTGGTTAATTATAACTCTGTTATTTCCGCTAGTGTTTTTGAATATTTGGCTGGTTGGTAAATTTTTTCACTATTTCCAGCCTTTAGTGACAATTTTGGTGTTGGCGGCTTTACTAGCATTTATTTTAAACTATCCTGTTTCCCTCCTTCAGCAAAGGGGAATGAAGCGTAACTATGCTGTGGGTTTAGTATTTTTTGCCACTTTACTAATATTAGTAGCTGTAGGGATTATCTTATTGCCCATCGCATTAGAACAGCTTAATGAGATAGTGAGAATGCTACCTCAATGGATAGACTCTACCCAAGCAAAAATCCAGAATTTAAATGCTTTATTTATTAGTGAAAGGCTGCATATTGATTTAAGTCAAATTTTGACAAAAATCACTGATAAAATCCCAGATGAATTAGAATATCTTTCTGATAAGTTTGTCACTATAGTGATAGATACTATTGATAGTTTATCTGAGGCTTTAATTACAGTAGTTCTGGCTTTCTACTTCTTATTAGATGGGTCAAGGATTTGGGATAGTATTTGGCATAAATTACCTGGAAATTCTATTAAAAAATTCGGGGATTCTATTCAAAAAAATCTGCAAAATTATTTACTGGGACAGGGGACTTTAGCTTTGTTGATAGGTACTTGTCAGACAATGATGTTTCTGGCTTTTCAAGTGCAGTTTGGGTTACTTTTTGGTTTAGGAATTGGTGTTTTTAGTTTGATTCCCTTCGGTGATATTGTCAGCCTGAGTGTGATTACTTTAGTGATTGTGTCTTATGATTTTTGGTTGGCTGTGAAGGTGTTAGTAGTAGCTATTATTATCGACCAAATCATTGACCAAGCGATCGCACCCCGTCTTTTAGGTAGTTTAACGGGGGTAAAACCTGTGTGGGTGTTAATTTCCTTGCTTGTTGGTACTTATGTTGGGGGTTTGTTAGGCTTATTGGTGGCTGTACCTGCGGCGGGTTTAATCAAAGATATTATTGATGGTTGGGATTCTCTGTCTAGTCAAAAAGAGGACAAGGGGCAGGGGGCAGGGGGCAAGGGAGAAACCCTATAAATAAATTGAGGATCATGCTTCTGAAGAAATAGGGGTGTAGGGAATTCCAAATCGAAGACACTTGGAGTCAGAGATTTAACATGATGATTACGCATTTTCGTCATTTAGTGAGAAATATGAACTCAAACTTAGTGTTGGTGAGGGTTTTATTACTTAAGAAATTTCACTTAGTTGTCAAATCGTCATAAAAATTATGCAATTATTGCATTTACCCGGATGCGTTTATTCCGAGAAGATGGCATCCTCTATAGTTAGGAATAGAGTTGATGGCATACATCATCAGTACCCCGGCGTTAGCTGGGGTCTTTTTATGGGCTAATTTTTAGTCGCCATTCCCCAGTTATTCATAAAACGACGGTCAATTTTATCTTTCCACCACCAGATTAGTTGATGCGGTGGTAGAGTTAAACAACCTTTGGTGGCGATCGCTCTTTTGTCTCCCGTACCTATTAAACTGAGATATTGTTGCTGCGGTTTGTAGGGTTGGAGTGGTTGACCCAATAGCATACGTCGCAAGTTTTCAAATAATGGCTTCCCCTGTCGCACAGCAAACACCCCCGCTTTCGGACGGGGATGATCCTTCATTGTCGCAATATCACCGGCTGCAAACACCTCTGGATGGCTGAGAGATTGCAATGTATCTTTCACTAAAATAAAGCCATGTTCATCGGTGGTTAATCCTGTGGATTTTAGCCACTGGGGTGCGGATGCTTGTGTTACCCAAAAGACTTTTTCAAATTCTAACTCCAACCCAGACTCACACCTGACTACCAATGATGTTGTGTTTTTCAGGGATGGTGCAATTTGCAATACGGTTTCCCCTAGATGTAATTTCACACCACGCTCGATTAAAACCTGCTGTACTTGATATTGTACAGATGGGTGATGCTGTGGCATGAGTTGAGGATGACGTTGCAATAAATGGATGGCTAAATTTTGCTGCGGTTGTTGCGGTTGTTGTAGAATGCGCTGCAAATGTGCTTGCATAGATAAAGCTAATTCCACACCACCAGCACCACCACCAACAATCCCTATGGTAATTGCTTGTTGGGGATTTTGAGAGACATCTACTAATAATTGATACCAATTTTCTAATAATTTACCTACTGGTTTAGCTGGAGTTGCGTATTTTGCTGCACCTGATACAGATATTGTGGCAGGTGTGCTGCCAATATCAATAGATAATAAATCAAAATTGACAGGCGGACGTTCAGCACAAATTACTTGGTGATTTTGTAAATCAATGTCTATGACTTGATCTAAATATAGTTGTGCTTGGGAAAAATCAGCTAATTTTTGTAAGTCAATGTAAAACTCATCGCGGCTATAAAAACCAGCAATATGTCCTGGTAACATTCCCGAATAGGGTGTAGTTGATGTGGGTGTAATTAAAGTCAAATTCACTCCTGCTAAGGGTTTTATTCCCCACAGCTTGAGGACAATAGCATGACTATGACCACCACCAACTAATACTAAATTTTGGGCGCGCATCGTAAATTATTAGGAATTTAATATTTTTTTCTTAAAATTATGGCTGTATTATATATAACTTTATTTAATTTAGCTAAGAATATCAATTAATACATTTTTTATTGATGGAAGATAATTTTTCCGGCAAATTCATGATTTACTGCTAAATATCCAAGAATCAATCTAGTTATTACGTATCAATCATAACTGGAAATCACGAATTACAGCAGTTACATTTTACATACATATAACGAATTAGTGATTTTTATATTGGTGAGACTGCATATAATCGTTATATCTACCACTACTCAAATTCTTCTAATATAGAGAAAATAACACGATATCCTTTTTTGATAAATGTATTAATGATGTTGAACATAATTATTGATTTTTATCATCAATCCACCAAGACAATTATCCATAATCAATTGTCTATATTAAACATCATTCAAAATATAGATTTTCCACAAAATATTTCTCCTGATGTAATTAGACAAAAGTGCCATTTAGTGACTCAGTATTGGCAACAGCAAAAAACTGTAGAATTTCTAGCAACCATCACTCAATTAGAAAACTTAGCGCGAAATTATTCGCAATATTCGTGGTTAATTCTGGAGTTTCTCAGTGATTTTGTGCGACAGCATACAAAAATAAATCCTAGCTCTACACATCAAATTAGGGCAGAAATTCAGGCAATTTTAACCGTAATTACTCAAATCCATCGCCAACCAGAGACAGAGAATGCACAGCTAGATTTAAGTCACACAGATTTGCGTGGTGCAAATCTTCAAAAAGCTAACTTAGAGTGGGCAAATTTATATCATGTAAATTTGGCTGGTGCAAACTTAAGTCAAGCAAATCTCTCTGGTGCTATCTTGAGTGCAGCTAACCTAAGCGGTGCAAATCTCGCCAATGCAAACCTTTCGGGTGCAATTTTGAGTGCAGCCAACTTCAGTCAAGCTAATCTTACTAGTGCTAATTTATATCAGGCAAATCTCTATCTTGCCAATTTACAGCAGGCAAATTTGGATGAAACCATTCTAGATAAAGCAAATCTGCGGGAAGCAAAATTTACGTAAGAGAAAAACACTAAGTATAATAATTAAGCGAATAGAATTTCTCTGGCAAATTACATAAATATTCTCACATAGCAATTTTTGCCGTAATCATCGCCTCAGTAAATTCTTATGTTATGATGATGGGAATATCTAACTATTATTCAGTAATAATTCTGTGTGGTGAGAAATATTACTAATATATCTGCCAATAAAACGGCTAAACCTTGGCAATGGTTAATTGGTACAGTAATTATATTTGTTTCCTGTGTCGTTTTGATTTCATGGTTGTTTGCGACACCTGATAACTTATCGATTCAAGAACAACTACAGTACAGAAATCAGGCATTAACTACAACCGCGATCGCCTTTTTGGGATTGGGTTTAACTATCCACGCCTACTATACCGTAAAACGCATAGATGCTATACAAAAAAGTGCGATCGCGGCGGAAAAAAATCTAGAGATTAGTTTGCAAAATGTCAAACTATCGCAAGATAGATTAATTTCAGAACGCTTAATGTCAGCTATTGCCCAACTAGGACATGAGAAAATAGCTACTCGCACCAGTGCCATTTATGTCCTAGAAAAAATTGCCCAAGATTTTCCTCAAGAACATTGGACAATTATGGAAATTCTCACAGCATTTGTGCGAGAAAATGCTGATTTAGATGCAGAACACCACAAAGAAGAAAATACAGCCACCTCTTTAATTCAGCCCAAAAACCATGAAGATGATCAGCTAGAAGAATTTCCCAAACTGCGTCGAGATATTCAAGCCGCATTAACTGTAATTGGTAGGCGTAATTCTCAACAGGATGATGCAGATAAAAAACTGGATTTGCGATTTACAGATTTAAAGCGTGCAGATTTATTAGGGACTGATTTACAAAGAGTAGACTTACGCGGAGCAGATTTAAGGGGAGCGGATTTGCACAGTTGTAATCTCAGTGATGCAAATCTGGAAAACGCCAAACTATCTGGCTGCTTTCTTTACGAAGCCAACTTAGTGAGAGCTAATTTACAAAGTGCAAATCTCCAAGGCGCAAACCTCAACCGTGCAGATTTGTATGGTGCGAATTTACGGGAAGCGAATCTCACAGAAGCTAGCCTGCGCGCAGCAAACTTACAAGGTGCTAATCTCTACAAAGCCAACTTACAACAAGCAACATTAAAAGTAGCAAATTTAACAGGTGCGAAATTATTTCTGGCTAACCTACAAGGGGCGAAGTTAGGGAAAGCTAATTTGTCTCATTGTGGGTTGATTGGAGCGAACTTGCAAGGGGCTAACCTCAATAGTGCAAATCTATGTGGCGCAAATTTAAATGCTGCTAAATTAACACAAACAGAAATTATCTTTGCTGACTTTACAGAAGCTAGTTTAACCGAAGCAGATTTATCTAAAGCCAATCTTATGGGAGCAAATCTGCAAAAAGCTAACCTTTACGAAGCTAACTTGAGCCAAGCCAGTCTAGTGGGAGCAAACTTAGCCGAAACTGACTTTTTTGATGTCAACCTAGCGGGGGCGATTCTGACAGGCGTGAAAAACCTGCTATCTCAACAACTTAGTTTAGCAATTGGCGATCGCACCACGAAACTACCAGATCACATCGAAATTCCCATACATTGGCGACAGTCTAGTTAAAACTCCGCACTGTGTTCTTGATCCCAACACTTGTTATCTATCCAGTTGCGCCCAGTATTTTCACAGTCTAATTTAGTGTTAATCCAGGGAATTGAGGTAGGATAACTTGATTTCTCGACAGCACCACCATTAAAAATAAAAGACTTAGCGACTAAAATACTAGCGGTTAAAACCGTAGCAGCACAAATTGTATAAATAAAAACTTTAGTAAACGTTTCTCCATCAAATTTACTTTCTTCGGTTTCTAGAGGATTAATCATAATGATGACTCGACTTTTGTAGAGGGGGTTATTAATAATAATCAGTTGCTAGATATAATTAAATGCAAAGACCATCAACAATCAATACAGTCAGGTTTACTCTCTTATCGCTAATTTTGTCAAAAAAATTGAAATTTTCTGTAATGTGATAACTATCTGCACCATAAAAAGGGATCAAATCTGTGTTTTAGTAAGTCTTGTAGCCGCACTTGAGTAGTCCCAGGTTTAGTTAACAACCATAAAAAACTTTAACCAAAAAAAAATAGCCAAAATAGTATCAAGAAACATTGCTAATCATTACTGTTTTGTTGCAATTACCAAGATAAGTATGAGATTACTATAGATTAAGTCTAGTATTTCTACTTAAGCAGATTTTTATTGTTTCTGTAAAAAAAATATTAAGTCAAGATAATGTCATGCCAAATTTTCGTAAATCGAGCTGAATCAAATTGAATTAAATAGAGTATTGGTCATTCTTAGCAGAATGAGTTAAGTTATTGCTAATTTCAATCCGCTTTTAAGTAATTGTGCTGTTAGTTCATCTGACTTCATCAAACAATCGTAATTCAGTCTTACGTTCTGGGATCAAGCCAAGATTTTACCGACAGGAATATCCTAAAGGTGTATTTGCTATGCCGATAATTCCTGATTTCTACATTTCTCATCAATGGTTAAGGGAACTCAAGCGTTCTGGACAACGGAATATTTGTGGTGTTTATTTTCGCATTCCTGATGAACAGGAAGTTTATGTCGGACATTATAATCGTCAGCACTTACATACAACTGTTGCAGAAGCAGCCGGAATGATTATGGAGGCGAAGAATTCCCAAGGTTATGAAGTCTTCATTCCCCGTAAAATCGCCGCCGATGAGATTAAGCATATTAAAGCTTTACCGCAAGTCTTAGGCTGGCGATATTATCCAGAAGCACATGGAAAGAAACCCTGTGGATGTCCTGTCTGTTTATTGAAGGGGGAAATCAAATCGCGGAAAATTCGCCAAGCTTGGGAGGAGGGATAGTTATTAGTTATTAGTCATTAGTCATTAGACCTCTTGCACGAATAATTGAACACTCCGAATACATAAATTCAAGAGTTATCTTTCTGCGTTCTTCTTTGCGTCTTTGCGCCTTTGCGTGAGCTTTTCAAGAATATTGTCGGCAACACCAAAGTATTTATCATTGTTGAGTGGGTTGTGGGAAAAGTTTCTCCATCAATTGTAAATGCGCTTCTATCAAGGGCATATTTTTAACTGCAAAAGCTTTCAAATCTTGATCTTCACCTAGTTGCAACAGACGACTACTAAAGATTAAATTTTCCATGTGTGCATTAATACCAGCTTCATTAATGTACGCCTGATCAAAATTTTCGCCGGATAATTTAGATAACTGCTCAATTAAGGCTTGATACTTAACTCCTACATTGCTAGGTGGAGTGATTCCTTTTTGAGTGAGCAATTGCATTAATTCTTGATTTGCAGGTGTATGGTCTTTGATCATTTGCTGGGCATACTCTTTCACATTATTATTCTGAGACTTTTGTAATGCTAATTTAGCCATTTCAATTTCTGCCATTCCAGCTTGAGCAGCAGTCGTGGCGTACCATCTATCAAGTTGAGTTAGTTGGCTAGTTGCAGGAAGAGAATTTTGGCTGATATTGGTAGCGGTTGCTTGCGGACTGATTTGTAAATTACTAGTGATGGCGATCGCAGCACTTAATCCTATAATACTAATCAGATTGGTCGTTTTTTGTAAAAGCATAATCTCAACTATCAGTATTTTCTAAACCCTGTTCTAAAATCTCTGATGGTAATAAACCTGGACGGTGAGCATTATCAGGAACACCGTGAGGATTAAATACTCCTTTGGGTAAATAAACTAACTCTCTTAATGGTGTCACCATTGGGTCATTAGTCACTTTGTAAGGTAGTCTACCTAAAGCTACATTGTCATAATTTAATTCGTGGCGGTCATATGTACAAATATCGTATTCTTCAGTAAAAGATATACAATTTGTTGGGCAGTATTCTACACAATTACCGCAAAAAATACAGACTCCAAAATCAATGCTGTAGTGGTTGAGTTTTTTCTTTTTATTGGCTTGATCAAATTCCCAATCTACTACAGGTAAGTTAATCGGACATACCCTTACACAGACTTCACAAGAAATACATTTATCAAATTCAAAATGAATTCTGCCCCGAAAACGCTCCGATGGGATAAGTTTTTCATAAGGATACTGCACAGTAATTGGACGACGCTTCATGTGGTCAAATGTGACCGCTAGTCCCTGTCCTATATATTGACCAGCTTGCAAAGAACTTTGGACATAATCACCAACTTGTTGCAAAAATTTAAACATGGTCAATTACTCTTACCCAACACTTTTATTCAGTAAGTTAATTATCTTGAATGTCTTTAAACTCTATCAAACGAGATGAATAGAGGTTAAGTTAATTATAGGTTTTTATGTATTTTAAACTACTAATTTTGTTAATATTACTCGATAATAGAGCCACAATAGATAATAAATTAATCTAACTCTCAGGGATGATGTAGACAGCAACTATTTTTTAAAAAAATAGCAGTATTCTTACCTCAAATTTTCATCTAAATCTATGAAAGCCAAAGATAAATCTACAATTGGGAAAGCAGCATCATTGCAGGCACAAAATACATCTAACCAAACTATAAATAATCGCGATATGCCAGCCCAAGCAGAAAATACATCAATAAATGATAGTTTCGCTATCTTGCTACGTGGGTTTTTGATTTTGGTGTTTATAGCTATTTTGTTTGTGGCTGCTATTTACTACGGCATTATCAATCCTTAAAATCAAACATTAATTGGCTGAAAGACATTATTTTTTTGGAAAAACACCTATCATTTCTAAAATTTAGCGAAATATGATGTGTAAGCATAAAGCTGATAAAAAGATGTTGATTTTTAGATTTAAACTCCAGTACACAATTATTTAATACTAATCTCTTCCTCTAGTGTGATGGAAGTAGTAGTGGATTTTTTTAATACTCCTATCAAGACTAATTACATCACATTGCCTAGAAAATATAGGTCTTAAATTAGCCCGATGTATATCCATAAATACTAAGTTTGCTATCAAAATTGTCGAAAATTACTAGGACATTAACAATAGCAACTTGGTTTAGTACAGAAGGATGTGATCAACATACATGGCAGTAAAATATCCTAAATTTAGCCAGGATCTGGCTCAAGATCCAACGACGCGGCGTATTTGGTACGCAATGGCTCAAGGTAATGACTTTGAAAGCCATGACGGGATGACAGAGGAAAATTTATATCAAAAAATCTTCGCTACTCACTTTGGTCATGTAGCGATTATTTTCCTCTGGGCTTCTAGTTTATTGTTTCACGTAGCTTGGCAAGGTAACTTTGAACGCTGGATTCAAGACCCCTTACATATTCGTCCCATCGCCCATGCGATTTGGGACCCGCACTTTGGTAAACCAGCTGTAGAAGCTTTTAGCCAAGGCGGTGCTAACTATCCAGTGAACATTGCTTACTCTGGTGTTTACCATTGGTGGTACACCATTGGGATGCGAACCAATAATGATTTGTACATTGGTTCGGTGTTCCTGTTGTTATTGGCGGCGTTATTTCTCTTTGCTGGTTGGTTGCATTTACAACCCAACTTCCACCCTAGTTTGACTTGGTTTAAAAGTGCTGAACCTCGGTTAAATCACCATTTGGCGGGTTTATTTGGTGTTAGTTCTCTAGCTTGGGCTGGTCACTTAATTCACGTCGCCATTCCTGAATCCCGTGGGGTTCATGTGGGGTGGAATAACTTCTTAACAACCTTACCTCACCCAGCCGGGTTAACACCGTTCTGGACTGGTAATTGGGGTGTGTATGCTCAAAATGCTGATACAGCAGGACATATCTTCGGTACGTCTCAAGGTGCGGGAACAGCGATTTTAACGTTTTTGGGTGGCTTCCATCCCCAAACGCAATCTCTGTGGTTGACTGATATGGCACATCACCATTTAGCGATCGCAGTTATTTTCATTATCGCCGGTCATATGTACCGCACTAACTTCGGTATCGGTCACAGCATCAAAGAAATGCTCAATGCGAGAAATTTCTTTGGTATCCGCACCGAAGGGCAATTTAACCTCCCCCATCAAGGACTTTACGACACCTACAATAACTCTCTGCACTTCCAGTTAAGTATTCACTTAGCAGCTTTGGGAACAGCCGCTTCCTTAGTAGCCCAGCATATGTACTCCTTACCGCCTTACGCTTTCATAGCCAAGGACTACACCACCCAAGCGGCGTTATATACCCACCATCAATATATTGCTGGTTTCTTGATGATTGGGGCTTTTGCCCACGCTGGGATATTTTGGGTGCGGGACTACGACCCCGACCAAAATAAGGGTAATGTATTAGACCGTGTTCTCCAACACAAAGAAGCGATTATCTCCCACTTAAGTTGGGTGTCGTTATTCCTGGGTTTCCATACACTGGGGTTATACGTTCACAACGATGTGGTAGTTGCCTTCGGGACACCAGAAAAGCAGATTTTAATTGAGCCGGTATTTGCTCAATTTATCCAAGCTGCCCACGGTAAACTACTGTATGGCATGGATGCACTATTATCCAATCCTGATAGTATTGCCTTTACAGCCTATCCCAATCATGGGAACGTCTGGCTACCAGGGTGGTTAGATGCAATTAACTCTGGGACTAACTCCCTATTCTTAACTATTGGCCCCGGAGATTTCCTAGTCCACCATGCGATCGCACTTGGTCTACATACCACTACACTAATCTGTGTGAAAGGTGCATTAGATGCCCGTGGTAGTAAACTCATGCCCGATAAAAAAGACTTCGGCTTCACCTTCCCCTGTGATGGCCCTGGTCGTGGTGGTACTTGTCAAACCTCCTCTTGGGAACAAACCTTCTATCTTGCCTTTTTCTGGATGTTGAACCTCTTAGGCTGGGTGACATTTTACTGGCATTGGAAGCATTTAGGTATTTGGCAAGGTAACGTTGCCCAATTTAATGAAAACTCTACCTACCTCATGGGTTGGTTTAGAGATTATCTCTGGGCGAACTCTGCACAATTAATTAACGGCTATAACCCTTACGGTACAAGTAATTTATCTGTGTGGGCGTGGATGTTCCTCTTCGGACATCTAGTTTGGGCGACCGGTTTCATGTTCTTAATTAGCTGGCGTGGTTACTGGCAAGAATTAATTGAAACCCTAGTTTGGGCGCACGAACGCACACCATTAGCCAACTTAGTCCGTTGGAAGGATAAGCCTGTAGCGTTATCTATCGTCCAAGGTTGGTTAGTTGGTTTGGCACATTTCACCGTCGGTTATGTCTTGATCTATGCGGCATTCCTCATAGCTTCAACTGCCGGTAAATTCGGATAAAACCAATTCGCAATTCGCAATTCGCAATTCGCAATTCGCAATTCGCAATGGACTAACGTCCCGCTTCTCTACGAGACGCTACCGCGTAGCTTGCTTCCCCGGAGGGGTACGCTAACGCAATTAATTCAGCTACACACCAAGGGTGTTAGCGGAACGTTGCGAAGTACGGTTTTAAACCTAACTGTTTCCAAGAAAGTTTCAAATTTCCTCTGATTATTTGCCATCATCCCCCTTTATTGCTATCAAAGGGGGATTTTATTTGGGTATGGGCATTGGGCATTGGGCATTGGGTTAAAATCTACCTTGTCTCCCATTCCCGATTCCCGATTCCCGATTCCCAATTCCCGATTCCCGATTCCCGATTCCCTAATTCCGAGAACGCACCCTTTCCGGGCTACCAGTGGGAATGGATGCAATTAATTTTTGTGTATACGCTTCTTTGGGTTCGCGGTAGATGCTTTCGGCTGTGCCTTGTTCAACAATTTTGCCACGATTCATCACTAAAATGCGATCGCTCATAAATTTGACGACGCTTAAATCATGGGAAATAAAAATATAAGTGAGTTGAAATTCAGCTTGCAATTCTTTGAGGAGGTTCAATACTTGTGCTTGTACAGATACATCCAAGGCCGATACTGACTCATCACAAATAATAAATTTTGGATTTAAGGCTAAAGCACGGGCAATACAAATTCTTTGGCGTTGTCCACCGGAAAATTGATGTGGATAACGGTTCATGGCATCTGCACTTAAACCGACTCTTTCTAACAGGTAAGCTGTGCGTTCACGCCGTTCTTCGCGATTTTTACCAATGGAGTGAATGACTAACGGTTCAGCGATCGCATCCCCTACTTTGATTCTAGGGTCAAGTGCGCTAAAAGGATTTTGAAAAATAATTTGCATTTCCCGCCGTAAATTAGGCATTTTATGACCCTTGAGGATTTTGCGGCGGCGCAGTGCTAGTTTGACATCTAAATCTAAGGAAATTTCATCCCATGACCGCAACCAGTTTTTTGGAGAAATTGATATAGAAGGTGCAAAACCAAAAGCATCGATTTTTTCTGTGATTTCTTGGCCATCAAAGATAATTTGACCGCTTGTTGGTTCAATTAATAATAATAAACTTCTGCCTAGAGTCGTTTTCCCACAACCAGATTCTCCCACTAAACCTAATGTTTCTCCTGGTTTGACATCAAAAGAAACACCATCAACAGCCATGTGATAACGTTTCGTCCCTCCCAATATCCCTTTAATGGGAAAAGCTACTTTCAAATCACGTACTTGCAGCAGGGGTGGTTGTGTTTCTAGTTGAATTAATCTTTGGCTAATCTCATGACTATTCACTTCTGGCGGTGCAACAGGTTCTTTCTCTTGAATCAATAATTGTCCTGTTGATGTTTCCTCCACTGTCATATAATCCGAGACTGTGAGTAACTTTTGGGGACGGCGGTTAAGGGTGGGACGACAAGCAACTAAACCTTTAGTGTAGGGATGCTGGGGATGATGAAAAATTTGCTCCGATGCGCCGTATTCTACAACTTTGCCTTTGTACATCACCGCTACTTCGTCAGCGATTTCCGAAATTAAACCCAAGTCATGGGTGATGAAAATCAACGCCATCTCACGAGTTTGCTGTAATTCTCTCAGCAGGTCGATAATTGTGGCTTGGACGGTAACATCTAAGGCTGTGGTTGGTTCATCTGCAATGAGTAACAGGGGGTTGCAAGAAATCGCCATTGCAATCATCACCCGTTGCAGTTGTCCCCCAGAAAGTTGGTGAGGGTAGCGTTCTAGCATAGATTCCTTATGCTGCTTCACCATCTGCACCACCTGATATTCATCAACGGGGGTATGGGAGTGAGTTTCTTGCCAAGTATCGAGGTATTGTTGTTTTAGCTGCTCATCACTAGGTAAAAGTTTAACTTCTTGCAGACCTGCGATCGCCAATTTTTGCGCTTCCTCGGCGGTGACATTTTGATGACGTTGAATGGCTTCTTGGAGTTGAAAACCAATTGTATACACCGGATTTAGGGAACTCATCGGTTCTTGGAAAATCATCGCGATGTCCCCACCTCGGTATAGTTGCATTTCCTGGGATGGTAACTCTACTAAATTGATGGGATTTGCATCCGCCTGTTGACGAAACCAAATTTCTCCGCCGCTAATTCTGCCGGGATACTGCAATAAACCCATCACCGCTAGGGATGTAACTGATTTGCCGCTACCTGATTCTCCTACAATTCCTAGAGTCTCACCGCGTTTGAGTGTGAACGAAATCCCATCTACGGCTTTGATAGTATCCCCATCACCGGAGAATTCTACTTGGAGATTGCGAACTTCTAGGACAGTTTCTCTCATAGGAGTATTGGTATGACTATTGAGTAAAAATTATTTGGATTGTAGCAGTAGTTTTGCATTTAAGTAGCCGTCCTGAACTGCATACACAAGAAAACATGAAAAAGTCTTTCCCTTACACCCTTACACCCCTGTACCCCTACACCCCTTTTTCAAGATAGAACAGCGTAAATATTTGTCTTGAGATGCAGCCATAGTTAGCCCTATCTTAGCAGTAGCGATCGCATCCGTAAAAGTTCCTACTCAGAACTTGATTTCTGGTTTTTCCCAGATTTCATCCCATTTCCAGACCTCTTGGGAGTTTAGGGATTATTACTGAAGTTATCTTCATTGTAAATATATAAAATGACACTTAAGTATGTACTCTCATTAAGTATGTAGATATCGAAACATCTTCAACTGTAGAGAAATTATGAAAATGCGATCGCTCTTAATTATTGGTAGCAGTTTAATCATATTGATGGCTAATCACTCATCAGTATTAGCTCAAATTAGACAGCCAACTAATGCAGAACTGAGAAGATTACGCCAAGAATTTCAACAAGTGATTAAATCAACAATAAATAATAGTGTATCTGCTTCTTATATTCAAGATAGAAGAACTCAAAATGAAAAGAATAACAGAAAATCTTTTGTTAATGCTTGGTCAAAAGTTGAACCCAAATTAGCACCTTTCATGGGTGTATGGTCTGGATACGAAAGTAGCAAGCATATTTACCCCTCAAATATCAGAGGTCGTGTTTGTGTTATTTGGACTGGTGATGGTTCTGGCAGTATGGATACTGGTGTTTTTTCTAATGGATTTATAAAAACTAGCCGGGGAGAAGTGCTATTTAAGGAAGGAAATTACTTAGGTTCAGCATTGCTGAAAAATGGTAAATTTATCCGCAATTATGACATTCCATTCAATTCACCCCGTCCCCTTGGATCACTAACTAAATTGCTTGAGTATATGTATGACGCACAAGCAGAGAAAATTACGGTTTCCCAAAAATTTCAAGCTGCTGGCTGCACTAATTCCACAAAAGTAAACCGATAATTTACCTTCAATATTAAAGAAAAATTGCATGAGAAAAAAGTTATTACTAATAAATCTAGCTACTTTAGGATTGTTGATATCAACAGTTAGCTGTGATGTGCCGGCAATTGCTCGTACAGCTAAGATGTCTTTAGAGAAATTTCCGAATGGACAACATTTAATTTGTACGTCCCAACCACCTACAAATGATGAAGCAATTTTTGTTACTTGTTTTCGATTTATTAAACAAGGAAATCGAATTAGGGGATATTTTTACATCACTAGAATGTCCGATGGCAGTATTTGTATTGATGGTAAGGTGAAGAAAAATATAGTAAATGGCGAAGCTGTGTATTTTATTAAATACAGGGACGTTGCTTCATCGGTAAGAGAAAATTCTAAATTTGAAGAGTGGGGATTTAATCCCCGACTACGGACTAGTCGAGCCAGAGGAATTTTAGATCCTAGTGGTGCAGAAAATAACAATTTCATTCATTATCGCAGAATCATCCTAGATTTAAATGGAATGAAACCCTATAAGGAAAGCAATCCTAGTACAAGGTATCAAGTAGATTGTTTTCCCTATAGTTGGATGCGTCGTTAACTTGCAAAGTTTGTTTTTGAATAAAAATTATTACTGATAGGGTAAGAAAAATATGCAATTATCTACTATTGTTTCTAGTTTAGCCATTTTAGCTATAAATTTAACCCCATACATAGCTAACACCGAAGCCAAGTATAATGCAAGTCTGACTGCAAGTATTGCACCACAAATTAAATCTTTAGTTAATGATGAAATAAACAATAAAGCAAGTAAAAAACTACCAGTAATTGGAGTAATTAAGAATCGTAATCTTACAGGATGTGGTGGAAGTTTTCAATTTGTCCAAGACTATAATAAAAAGCTAAATAAATTTATTTTTGTATCTCTGTTAGATGGAAATACATTTATGAACTTTAATGGACAAGATATTAAATTAAATCTTATAAGCACAAATAAGGATAAAAAAGGAAACTTAAGAAATGAAATTTATACTGCAAATCAAATAAAAATTAGAGTTGATTATTCATTAATAGAGCCGCCCAGTGAAAAAACAGGATATGAAGCATCTATTTATCACGCAAAAGTTACAATTAGTGTAGGTAGGAATAGTAAGGTTTTACGATTGAAAGGATATCATGGATGTTAATCAACCAAAAATTGATAATTGTGCATGATTCTTTTTTTAAATGAGCGATCGCCTAAAATTATACACTAGATATTCCCAAGGCATAAATCAATGAAATATAAATTAATTTTAGCTCCGTTTATAGTCTTCAGCGTTCAAATAATTGCTAATAAAACACTCGCGCAAGAAATTAGAAAAGATAGTATAGTTCCACCACAAAAAGATGCTGTTGCATTTGCCAAAAGTATCTGTGGTGCAGGTAATTTCACTCAAAAAAAAGGAGTAATCACTTGTAATACTTGTCCATCATTTACAGGGTATCGAGATGGTACAGGAACTTTAACATCAGTAGTTTATGGCAGTTTTACTAAAGCTGGTACTCGTGAAGCTTTAGTTGATTTGAGTGACTGCGAACCCCATGCTGGTAATTGGGGAGGTACAGTCTTACTCCGACAAACTAATAATAGTTGGTCTAGAGTTAGATATGAAAGTGGATTTCGCTCCAATATGTGTTTGAAAATCACTAACCGCACAGGACGTAATTCTGTTATCTGTCAAGGTTCTTACACAGGTATGGGTTATTTAATCACATGGTTGGACAAATTAGAATTTAATTCTACTAAAACCACAAATACTAATTTAGTAAAACTTGAATCTAATACTGGTAGCTGTCGCCCGCCATATTATGAAATGCTGATTCAAGACTTTAAATTACAAGACACTAACAAAGATAAAATTCCTGATTTAGTTGTCAAAGTTAGTGAAGCTAGAGGGGCAAATAATACTAATGTCAGTAGCTCTGATGGCTGTGTAGAACCACGTTTAACAAAACCAAAGTACCACCAGTTAACATTTTTATCTAATGGTAACTCATCATTTCGTCCTACCGCTAAGACAGCTAACCTAATAAAGCTTTTAACTGTGCAGCAATAGAACTAAGTAAAAATTAAATTAAATACAAAAAATGCAGTTTAAAAAGATATTTTTATCATGTTTAGCAATCATTGTTGTAACAATTTGTTCTCCTGTTTTGGCAAATTCTGACAGGTATCCTACCAGCACAGAAGTTGAGAGTACGCGCGGAGAACTTCGCAACCAAATTCACACTGCAAGTCCTGATGTTCGCACTTTAAAAGAAAAACGTGCGCGACAATTATTAGTCAGCCATTGGTTGAAATATGATCAAGAAACTGCACAATTTTTAGGCAATTGGTCAGCATTTGAATCATCAATGGCGGTATATCCAGCCAAGACCAGAAATCGTGTGTGTTTGGTTTATATCGGTCTGGGACAAGTTGACTTTGAACTTGGTCGAGTTGTGGATGGTAAATTACGCAACGCTAGGAAGAATTTATTGTTATTAGAAGGCAATTATATGGGGGTTGGATCTATTTCAGAAGGTCGTGTATCTATGTATCTGATATATCACTCGCCTAGAGCATTAGCAAGTATTAACAAGGTTGTCTCCGAAGCAACAGAGTCGAGTAATGCACAAAAGGCCAAATTGATTCGTGACTTTAAAAAATACGGCTGTATCAATCCATAAATATATCAATAATTTTGTGTTTTTTATCAAATATCTATCAAACAGGATATAAAAAATGTAATCTGGAGCTTGTGATATTATCACATCTGAAAAACGAAATTTAGATTTAGCCGCGATCGCACCGCCTAATACTTGGTATGTTAGTGCAGATACAAATAAGAAATTAAATCGGGCAGGTTGTACTACTTCTCTCCCAAAAAAAGCTCTTAGTACCAATTTTATCAATAGCAATATTCCAGCCATCAACTACTTTAGCTTTGCTCCTCGGACTATCAATCGCAACCACAGCCAACCTAACCCAGAACCAATAAAGTAATAGGGGAAATCTGACCAAGTGAAAGCAGTACCCAATAACATTTTTCCCCACCAAAATGAGCGTACCCAATTTAAAAACGGCGGATGCCATAATTGCAAAAACTCTATTAAGCAAGTAATTATCAACACCCATAAAGGGATTTGCCAAACTGAAGAACGATTATGAATCAAAAGAAAGGCAAATAAACACCAAAATATTTCATAAAAAATGCCTCCCATTTCTTGGTTTAACCACCCAACTGAATAACGATAGTGGCTATATAAAAGTCCGATGAGAAGAATAATAGCCAGAGAAAAGATAGTTCGCCAGCGAATATTTGTAAAAAATGACATTATATAGAGATAACAGGGAATTCATCGATTTTAAACCCTAGTCCTTTAAGTGTCCAAAAAGCGACAGCAAAAACCACAAAAACCATTTAGGGTTTATTGTGGTTGGAGAGCAAGACTATAGTAATTAGTGAAAATTTCAGTTATTTTGCTTAGAAAACACTGGCTGTAGGACGGACAATTACTTCATTAATATCAACATCATCCGGTTGAGATATAGCATACAGGACAGCGCGAGCGATCGCATCTGCGGTCAATGAGATTTTGCGGAATTCTTTTAAAGCACCTTTACCTGAATCGTCTGTAATATCACTACCTAATTCAGTTTCCACCACACCAGGGCTAATTGTCGTCACACGGATATTTTGCGATTCTTGACGCAATCCTTCCGATATCGCCCAAACAGCATATTTGGTAGCACAATACACAACACAAGTTGGGAAAACTGCGTGTGCAGCAATAGAAGCATTATTGATAAATTGACCACTACCTTGAGCTTCCATAATAGGCAGTCCCGCAGCAATGCCATTTAATACACCGTGGATATTCACATTAATCATGTTATCCCACTCCTCAACTTTCAAGGCATTTATCAAGGAAAGAGGCATAACACCCGCATTGTTAAAAATTACATCGATGCGGCCAAACTTAGAGACTGCAAAATCAATGAATTCCTTCATATCTTGGCGGTTGGTGACATCCACAGCCTTGAATTCTGCTATCCCACCAGCTATGTGAATCTCTTGAACAATCTTTTCTAGGTTGTGAGTCCGTCGCGCACCTAGAACGACTTTGGCACCGTTTTGAGCTAATAACTTGGCAGTAGCTTCTCCAATACCACTACTAGCTCCAGTAATGACGACAACTTTATTTTCTACGTTTAACATGATGATTTTCCCTTCTCTTCAGGTTGCTTAAAACTCCAGAAATATTCCGTTGCAGGCTGTTATTGCCTATTCATCTGTCTATTGCCTTTACCTGTGTTCATCATAGGAGTTGCAACCAAGATTTGAAATGCCCAAAAATCTCAAATTATTGCCTAATCCTCTAAAACCTGATTTTGCTCAAACAGAAATATCATCTACAATCGACAAGTGAGCATGATTAAATTACTCAGGAAGTCAGTATGGCAATTGAAACACTCCAATACAGCACTGTCCCTGATCGGTGTCAACAACTAGTAGAATTACTAGAGAAGCACACCAAAAGCCAAGGCAACGGAACGCATCAAACAGCAATCAATCACCTAGAATTCATCCGAGAATCTTCCGCTTTCAGTTCTATTTGTGATGTTTATGAACCGATTATTGCCATAGTTGTTCAAGGGAAAAAAGAAGTATTACTCGGTGAAGAAACTTACCGTTATGGTGCTGCTCAATATCTTGTTGTCTCAGTGGATTTACCCTTAAGTGGGTTTGTAGTAGAAGCTACTCCAGAGCAACCCTATTTAGGATTTAAGCTGAATTTAGACTTACTTTTACTGTGTGATATTATTGCCCAAACAAAATTAGATACACATAAAAAGGAAAATTCCGTCAGAGGTTTGTTTGTTAGTCATGCTTCCATACAATTACTTGATTGTGCCGTCAGACTGACACAACTTTTAGATACTCCAGAAGATATTCCTATACTTGCACCATTAATTATCCGAGAAATTTATTACAGATTGTTAATGGGTGAACAAGGTGAAGCCGTCCGCCAAATTGCTACCTCTGGTAGTAATATGCAGCGTATTGCCAAAGTAGTCAAATTCATCAAGGCTAATTTTACACAGCCAATGCGGGTTGAAGAGCTAGCAGCACAAGCTAGTATGTCTGCTTCATCTTTCCATCACCATTTCAAGCTAGTCACATCCATGAGTCCACTGCAATATCAAAAACAGTTAAGACTATTAGAAGCGCGTCGCCTCATGCTTGCAGAAAATTTTGATGCAGCTAATGCAGCCTATCAAGTTGGTTATGAAAGTCCGTCACAGTTTAGCCGTGAATATTCTCGATTGTTCGGTGCGCCGCCAATTCAAGATATTCAACGTTTACGTGTAGCCTAAATCTCAACTGTTAGAGTAACCACAAGAGTATCTTTCTTGACTAGGGAGCTTGCCGGAGACAGATATTTATAGTACATTTTTACTATAAGCCTGCTGAGAGTAAGCCTCTAGTCCCTACCCACCTCCAGTGTAGGGATTTTACTTTATGGGTTGATTTTTTCTCCCGATATAGTTGTCATATCAATTCACAAAAAATTCGATACAGATGCAAACGCTAAAAGGTATGCTGAGTATCACTTTCTTAACTTTGAATTTTGAATTTTGAATTTTGAATTGGTATCAGGCGACATCGGGAGATAATCAATAAGAATTCCCCTAAAACGGAATATCATCTGGATCTGGTTCTTCCGCAGGCTGATAGCTGCTGGGTTTAGTGGTGGGTTCGTAGGTGTTCACCTGGGGAGAGACATTTACAGGAGTGGCGACTGGGGTAGGGGTGGAACGTGGTGGTTCGTAACTGGGAACGTTGACTGGTGGGGGTGGTAGTGTTTCGGTAACTGCTGGTGCTGGTGATGTAGTGAAACTACCGCTTCCTACGGATTGAATTTGCTGTACAGTTAATTCAGCGCGTTTTTCTTTGAAACCTTCTTGACGCTCGACGGTGTGCATTCCTAAACGTCCTGCGATGATAACGCGATCGCCTTGATGATAATTTTGCTGAATTTCTGTAGCTAAATTGCCCCATCCCACAACTTTTAAGGTTGCTGGCGGTTCCTCTGGTTTTTGCGAATTGGGAAACTGCACCAACATTTCGGTGACAGCTAAGTTATCTGATGTATAACGTAATTGCGGTTCTTGAATAATTTCCGCCAACAACACACAGCTATTCATTGCATCCTCCTGACTTCATCATTCATAACGATGAAATTATGAATTAATTTAGAAATTGTCTATTGTGTTTCATTCCTAGCATAAAAGCCAAGCGATGGCGTTGCCTAGCAGTTGTCACACTACAGGACACTTTCGCTTGACTAGAACGAGCATTGATCTTGCATGAGTAGTATAATTGTACCATTAATTGCCTATTCGTATGGGATTTCACGAAAAGTAGAGAGATTTTTCCCTCTGCTCCTCCGCAATTGCTCCACTTGGGCAAAGCCCAAGACCGCATTGCTCTCTGCCCTCTGCCCCCCTGCTCACCACAGCAATTGTATATTTTTTTAGTTGGAAGTCCCTTAGCACTCATCCACATGGACAGGGAACACACCTAAAGCAATTAATCTAGCTGGTAAATCCCGTAAAATCGGCAAGCGTAACCAAGCTGGAGGTTGAAAAGTGCGGTTAGAGGAGAGAATAGGGGCAAATACTCGTTTTTGAATCAAAGTTTGAAATGCTTGAATGATGCGTGTAGGTAATTCGCGTTGTTGCTGCACTTTTGCCAGGTCTTTTAATTCTACATGGTGATTTTGTAGAGGCTTCGTCAACACATTTGCAGCTACCACAGCATCCTGAATGGCGTAGTTAATTCCCACACCGCCAACAGGTGACATAACATGAGCCGCATCACCGATGAGTAACAACCCTGGACGATGCCAGCATTGTACAAGGCTAGACTCCACAGACAAAAAAGCCACCTGTGACCAATCTTGTAAATGCTCAATACGGTTAGCTAATTCTGGCACAACTTCCACCACAGAAGTTTTTAAAGCTGTTAAACCCTCAGCACGTAGCTTTTGATAACCTCCCTTGGGGATGACATAAGCAAGTTGCCATTCATCGCCACGGTCAAGCATCGCTACAATGTGACCAGAAGCAAAACGTCCCATTCCTCCCTCAGCGTCTTCTGGTTGACGGGGTAAGCGAAACCACAGCACATCCATCGGTGGTGAAGTTTCAATGGCTGTGAAATTACCTAACTGTCGTAACTTAGAATGACGACCATCTGCACCCACCGTCAGCATAGCGCGGATTTCATGCCAACCACCGCCACCCCGATAGCGTACACCGCGAATTACACCATCCTCTACAATCAGTTCTTGAACATTTGCCCCCATGACTAATTGAAAAGTAGGATATTGTTGTGCTTCCTGGGTGATGAATTCCAGAAATTTCACTTGAGGCAACATTGTAATGTAGGGATAGCGGGTTTTCAGGTGACTAAAATCAGCCAGAGTAGTAGTAGTTTCCGGCGTTTGAATCCTGATTTGGCGCATTTTAGTATGGGGTAATTGTAGCAAGCGATCGCTCAACCCCAATTCCTCCATAATTTCCATCACCGATGGATGAATCGTATCCCCCCGAAAATCCCGATCAAAATCCTTGTGTGCTTCGAGTAGCATCACCTTCACACCCCGACGCGCCAGCAAAAAAGCCAACACCGCACCAGCCGGGCCACCGCCAACAATGCAACAATCTGTAGTTTGTACGTCTACAATGTCATGGATAGTCACGTCGCTTCGCTCCGAATTCAAAATTCAAAATTCAAAATTCAAAATTACAGAACTGTTGGGGATTGGGGATTGGGGACTGGGAAAAGTTTTTGTAACTTAGAATTACCTTACTGTTATGCTAACTGTTGACTAATGACTATTGACTATTGACCATTGACTATTGACCATTGACTAATCACTAAACCCGTGGCGCAAGTTGTTATAGAAAACGTATATAAAAGTTTCCCTCCCCGTCGAGGGGAAAATGTGGCTTCAGTCAGCACATCTGGTCAAAAAACAGATAAAACGCCAGAACAAGCCGGAAATATCAATGTCCTACGTCGGATTAACCTCACCATCGCCGACGGGGAATTTATGGTGTTGGTGGGGCCTTCTGGTTGTGGAAAAAGTACCTTACTGCGGTTGATTGCTGGCTTAGAAACTATGACAGGGGGAAATATTTGGGTAGGCGATCGCCTGATCAATGACTTACCTCCCAAGGAACGCGATATTGCAATGGTATTTCAAAATTACGCCCTTTACCCCCATCTCACGGTGTACGATAACATCGCCTTTGGGTTGCGTCGGCGTACATTAGAAAATGCAGACAATCAGCAAAACCCAATTCCGCAGTTCATGGAAAATACGCTGGTAGGTGTGACAAGAAAGTTACCTAAAGGACTACGCTATATTTCCGATAAAGAACGACAAGTAGACCAACGGGTAAGAGGTGTAGCGGAATTATTGCAAATTGAAACTTTGTTAAATCGCTTACCTAAACAGCTTTCAGGAGGACAAAGACAAAGGGTAGCATTAGGAAGGGCGATCGCACGCAGTCCCCAAGTATTCTTAATGGATGAGCCACTTTCTAACCTAGATGCGAAACTCCGCGCCGAAACTCGCGCCCAAATCGTTAAACTCCAACGCCAATTAGAAACAACCACAATCTACGTCACCCATGATCAAACCGAAGCGATGACAATGGGCGATCGCATCGCCATCATGAATCAAGGTCAAATTCAGCAAGTCGCCTCCCCAATAGAACTTTATAACAACCCCATTAATCGCTTTGTTGCAGAATTCATCGGTACACCACCCATGAATTTTATCCCTGTAGAATTTCACGCCCCTCTGTTAATCACCCATGCACAATTCCGTCTCACCCTCCCAGAAATTTGGGCTAGTCCATTGCAAAGATACGACGGACAAACCCTCATCTTAGGTATCCGTCCCGAACATTTAAACGTCGGCTTACCTGCCACGAAAAACTTACAAGTGCAAGTAGACTTAATAGAAAACCTCGGTAATGATGCCTTCATCACCGCCAAATTAGTTGATCAGCAACCTCAATTTGCCCACCTCATTCATCCCTTGCAAGTACGCGTTCCAGCCGAACGCCTCATTAGGGTAGGTGAAGAACTCTGGTTATCCCTCACACCCGATAAAATTCACTTTTTTGACCCTGATACTGAGTTAGCGATTGGGAGATAGGGGATTAGGGGTGTGGGGGTGTGGGGGATTAGGGGTGTGGGGGTGTGGGGGATTAGGGGTGTGAGGGTTTAGGGGAGACAAGGGGGACAAGGGAGACAAGGCGGAAGAAATATTAAGGACTAACAACAACTCAGCACTCATCGGCACCACTCAGCACTCAGCACTCACTACTCAGCACTCAGCACTCAGCACTCAGCACTATTGACTAATTCACCAAAACCTCTTCCCTCATCATGACTCTGTGAGGTTCATAGTTTGTTACTAATTCGCGGTAGACGGCTAAGGTTTCCGCATGGACTCTCGCTGCATGGAATCTTTCTAGGTTTTGTGAGGCGCGGCTTTTCCATTTGTAGAGTTGGGCGGGATCTCTGAGTAATTGTCCTAAAGCGTCTGCTAATGTCTGACTATCTTTTGCTGGGACTAACAAGCCAGCTTGTCCATAATCTAAGGTTTCTGGAATTCCATCTACGTTGCTAGCAATAATTGCACAACCTGCTTCTCGCGCTTCTGTTAATACCAAGCCAAAGGATTCGCAATGGGAAGCGAGAACAAAAATATCGCTTGCTAACATATACCTTTGGGGTTCTGGCTGGAAACCTTCAAAATGAATGCGGTGTTTGACATTGGTATTTTGTGCCATTGTCTCAAACAAGGCGCGATCAGGGCCATCTCCCACTAAATATAAATGTGCTTGGGGAAATTCGGCTGCAATTTTGGTAAAGGCGGCGATTAACTCAGCAATACCTTTACGGGAATACATCCCCGCAACGGTAGTAATAGCTGGACTATGCAGAGGTAGTGGTTGATAATCTGTCAGCTGGCGATGACGAGGGCTACCTAAAGTCCCATTAGCCACAATTCTTAATTTCTGTTGGGGGATACCACGCCGCACCATTGCAGATGCTACAGCTTGGCTGACGGCAATGACTCTATCTGCTAATCCCATGAGGATTGCACTACGTTGAAATTCGTTGTGTACAGTCGAAACTAAACTGTAATTGCTGGTATTTTTCCAAAATCCTGCCAATACCACACCCGTCATCATGTGGGCGTGAACAATATCCGGTTGAAAATTTTGGATAATCTCCCGCAACCGCCAAGCCGCTTTCATGATGTTTAGTGGTTTTCGAGATTGATCTAGGTGAAAATGTTTAGCACCATAACTTGCTAGTAGTGTTTCGTATTCTCCTCCAGCCGAAGCCACAGCTACTTCATCACCATTTTGGGCTTGCAAACAAGCGAGGTCTACAGCTACATTAACAATGCCATTACCAATTTTTTGAACGTGGTTAGTAATATGTAATATTCTCATTTAATTAATTCTCTAAATAATATTTAATCCAAAATCCAAAATTGCCAGATGCAGCCCTAATAATTTCATATATCTAAGGAATTTCTTCTAAAACTGAGTCTTGAAGAAAATCTCATAAGAAGTTAAAAATTGCTTAACAAAGCCTTGTGGTAAACTTTGCAGTTGTGAGGAGTAAGCAGCGATCGCTTGTTGTTTCTTTTCTTGAACAGCAGTAATAGAAAACCTGTAAGCCGCCGCCAAGTCGGATAATTTTAACATTAAAAATAACGGCGATCGCCAGAATAGCCAAATCGGATACTGTAACAAATCTGGATGAATTTTAGCTGACTGAATAGCGGATTTAACTAGAGTAAATGTTGCTTCATGATCTCGATGGCAATCTTTACGATGAGGCACATAAACTTCTTCGGGCTGATACAATTCTAACAATTCAGCTACCTGTGCGATCGTCTGCTGTTTTTCTGGCTCACTTAAATTTTGTAAATATCCGTCTGGTTTAGATAAAAAGTGAATATCTGAGGCTTGGACACCTAAAATTTGTAGTGCTGTTACTGCTTCTTGTCTACGAGTAGCAATAATTTGATTTTTTAAGTCTAGATTACAACCACCCGCCGCGTCTCCATTGGTTAAAAATACAACTACAACCTTGATTCCCTGTGCTGTTTTGTGAGCAATCATCCCTCCACAGCCGAAAGTTTCATCATCCTGGTGAGGAGAAAAAACCATTGCTGATTTATGACTAAAATCTTCTGGTTGACTACCATCAGATAACAACCATCTCCAGATAAAATGAGAATGTAAAGATTGGAGATTTTCTAGCCATTTTGCGGGAATTATTTTCTGGATTCTTTGCAAATAAACTTTCATGTTATGCACTAGCCTTATACTAGTCAAGAAGCAAGATAAAATTTTTCATATCTATAATTAATTACACATCTGGTCAATTACTTATAGACACCAGAGAAATCATATATCAACAACTGCGAAATAGAATAAAGATTTGATGTGATAAATGTTTGTTTTTTATTATTTATTTTAAGAAGGCAACAAAGTTATGATGTATGACACACCATAATCATAATCAAATATGTATGATTCATTTTTCTAAATGTGTCAATCCTGACATATATCAATAATAAATTGTTTTGGTAATTGAGTTGGTTTTTATAATGTTTTTATCAGAAATACATATTTTTTGAGATTTTATAGCGGTTCTCAAAATATCTGAAAAGTATGGATATTTACTTTAGTCTTATTGTTTTATTAGCTTTGGTAAAAAGATTGCATCATTTGTAACAAAAACTGGGTTAAATATTTTAGTTAGCAGATTTTCTGTAGCTTTTAGCAATTATCAATCAAAAATTCTCTAAAAAATCTTCATCTAGTCAGACGTAAAGCTTACTGATGATGATGAAAAATGACTGAATATAAATACTAAACAGTATTAATGTACTGTTTTATATAAAAATTTCATTAGTCTTTGTATAAAAGTCAACCTATGTATTAATTTTAAGCGTGGAGAATCATTGTGGGAGAACAACAAGAAAATATTTGTGCGAGTTCTGCGTCTATTCTTACCATTGGAACAGGCTGGTTTCCGCAAAGTCCAGGGGGCTTAGAAAGATATGTTTATGATTTAATTCATACATTTGTCGCTCATCAAGACCAAGTAGAATTATGTGGAATTGGCTTACCAGATATTCAATTAAATACATCAATTAAGTTAACTAACTTAGCCTCACCAAATAGTCCAATTTGGCAGAGATTTTGGTCAATTCGCCGTAACTTCCAGAAAACGAGAATCAGTAAACCGGATGCAATCAATTTACATTTTGCCCTCTATAGTTTTCCGGTGTTAGACATTTTACCCAAGGGAGTACCGATTACATTTAACTTTCATGGCCCTTGGGCGTTAGAAAGTCAACAAGAGATTAAAAGTAATCCATTGGGTATTTTAATTAAGCGACGCTTGATTGAACAAACTACTTATAGTCGTTGCGATCGCTTTGTGGTTTTGAGTAAAGCTTTTGGTAACATTTTACACCAAAAATATCAAATTCCTTGGAGCAGAATTCATGTGATTCCTGGGGGTGTAAATATTCACCGCTTCCAGCCCGACTCACCCCAAATAGCGCGTCAACAACTAGGCTGGCCGCAAAATCGCCCGATTTTATTCACATCGCGGCGTTTAGTCCAGCGTATGGGACTAGATAAACTCCTAGCAGCCGTGGCTACCATTAAACCCAAAATACCAGATGTGTGGTTAGCGATCGCCGGTCGTGGTCATTTACAAGCCACCTTAGAACAACAAATCCAAGAACTAGGGTTAGAAAATAACGTCAAATTATTAGGATTTCTCCCCGATGAACAATTACCATTAGCTTATCAAGCTGCTAACTTAACCGTAATGCCTAGCCAATCTTTTGAAGGGTTTGGTTTAGCAATCGTCGAATCTTTAGCTTGTGGTACGCCAGTTTTGTGTACACCAATTGGGGGAATGCCAGAAATTTTACAACCATTTTCACCCCAATTAATTACTAATTCTCCTGAAACTTCAGCCATTGCAGAGAAGTTAGAACAAATCTTACTAGAACAACTTCCTATCCCTTCCCCATCAGACTGCCGTCAATATATTATCAATAACTTTGATTGGCAAAAAGTCGGTCAACAAGTCAGAGAAGTAATCTTAGCTTAAAAATTTTATCATATGAAAATATTATTTTTAGACCAAAGTGGTAAACCAGGCGGTGCAGAACTCTGTTTAATTGATATCGCTAAACCTTATCGAGACTGCGCTTTAGTCGGTTTATTTGCAGATGGCGATTTTAGAAAATTATTAGTACAAAATCACATTCCTGTAGAAGTTTTAACCAATCAATCGATTGCAGTTCGTAAACAAAGCAATTTACTCCAAGCCTTCGCCAGTGTCGGACAACTTGCGCCATTAATCACCAAGGTAGTTAAAATAGCCTATCAATATGATTTAATCTACGCTAACACCCAAAAAGCATTAGTTGTAGGTGCGATCGCCAGTATAATTACTCGTCGCCCCTTGGTGTATCATTTACACGATATTCTTTCTTCAGAACACTTTAGCCAAACCAATCTTCGCATCGCTATTAACTTAGCAAATCGTTGTGCATCCTTAGTAATAGCTAATTCCCAAGCCAGTCGAACAGCCTTTATCCAAGCAGGCGGTAAGCCAGAAATCACCGAAGTTGTATATAACGGTTTTGAACCTCAAAATTATCACACTAGTAATGATGAGATTCAAAAAATTCGTCAGCAATTAGGATTAGAAAATAAATTTGTCGTTGGGCATTTTAGCAGACTTTCACCGTGGAAAGGTCAACATATCCTCATTGCAGCTCTAGCCCAATTACCACCACAAGTCACAGTAATTTTAGTAGGTGATGCCCTATTTGGTGAACAAGATTATGTAGCACAATTACATCTACAAATTGCCCAATTAGGATTAGAAAATAGGGTAAAATTTTTAGGCTTCCGTGCTGATATTCCCCAACTAATGGCAGCTTGTAATTTAGTTACCCACACCTCCACCGCCCCCGAACCCTTTGGTAGAGTCATAGTAGAAGCCATGCTGTGTGGAACACCTGTAGTAGCAGCCAAAGCAGGCGGTGCAGTGGAATTAGTAGAACAGGGAGTGAACGGTTTTTTAGTAACCCCAGGAGAACCCCAAGCCCTAGCACAAGTAATTAATACCTGCATTCAAGAAACAGAAATAACTGCAAAAATCGCTACTCAAGCACGGGATATTGCCAGTCAGCGTTTTCATGTCGCCAATGTTAATCAGCAAATAGCACAGTTAATATCTCATCTCCAAGGGAACAGGAAATAGAGAGAGATTGTCCAAATATTAGAGAACACCAAAAAATAAATTATCCCAAATAAACAGCTTAGTAGGGTGCGTCAGTATGAATAACCTCTTGGTATAGTTAGGTTTTCTCGCACTGACGCACCCTACAGTTTGGATATTTTTTTATCTGGAAGTCCCTTATGAAAAGTCAACCCCATCTCCCATTTCCGGTTCCTCGTTTTTACCCGTACATTGACTCTTGAGTAACTTTGTTGCTGCTTCACTATCTAAAGGCTGCGAGTAAAAATATCCTTGACCATATTCACAACCCAATAATTGCAGTTGATCTTGTTGTGTGATTGTCTCCACACCTTCAGCAATGACATTCATACCTAATGTGTGGCTTAACATGATAATTGTCCGCACAATGGCTGCATCTTCATTAGTTTCACCCATGCGGCTGACAAAGGAACGGTCTATTTTTAAGGTGTTAACTGGAAACCTGTGTAAATAACTTAAAGAAGAATATCCAGTACCAAAATCATCAATACTGAGACGAATATTTAAAGTTCTTAGTTGCAGCATAATCGTGATGGCAGTTTCTACATTTTTCATCGCCACACTTTCTGTAATTTCTAATTTTAAACTTGTCCCGTCTAATCCCGTTTTTTGCAGAATTTTTTGAATATATTCCACTAAATCTGGTTGGGATAACTGCTGTCCCGAAATATTCACACTCATCATCAGTGGTGGTTCTTGCGGAAATTGAGATTGCCAACTAGATAACTGTGAACAAGCAGCTTCTAAAATCCACTGTCCTAAAGGAATAATTAAACCTGTTTCCTCAGCAATGGGAATAAATTCTACTGGGGAAATAAATCCATTTTGCGGATGCTTCCATCTTAAAAGAGCTTCAAAACCAACAATTTGATGATTTTCTAAGGAGACAATGGGTTGATAATAAAGAAAAAATTCCTGCTGTAAAACAGCCCGTCGCAAGTCTGTCTCTAACTGAAAACGTCTCACAACTTGGGTGTGCATTCCCACCGCAAATACTTCATGACGTGCTTTACCTAAGTCTTTGGCTAAATACATAGCTGTGTGAGCATCCCGCAACATATCTTCGGGTTGATGCTCAAGTTGAATTTGATTGAAAGCGATACCGATACTGACGCTAGTAAATATCTCCTGCCCATTAATTTTAAAGGGAGAAGTCATCTGTTTTTGTAACTGGTCTGCAATGCTATTGGCAAAACTCGTTTCAGAAATATTTTCCAACAAAATCGCAAACTCATCTCCCCCCACCCTGGCGATAACGCCTTTGCAGCCTATACAGCTAGATAATCTTTGGCTGAAGTTGATTAAAAATTGATCACCAACATAATGAGTTAAACTTTCATTGATCACTTTGAAACGGTCAATATCTAGAAACAATAAGGCAAAACAGTTATTTTTGCCTAGTCTCGACCTGTTGATGGCCGCTTGTAAATACTTGATAAATAGCGATCGATTAGGTAGCCTAGTCAAACTGTCATACAATGCAATCTGCCATTGTTTATATGCCATCACACAGACGGCTGTGGTGAGGAAGGTTAAGGCAGGTGGTAATAAAGGTATCCAGCCACTATATGTAAATATACTTAAGCAAATGCCATACAACACTGCTAGGGAAGCTGTTCCAGCTATTCCCAAAGCCAGTGGGTGTTGCAGTCGCCAAACTAAGACACCTCCACCTAATGCCCACAGCCAAATCCATAAGATTTCAGCCCATTCAGGCCAAAACCAAAACAGAGGGCGATTATCAACAATTGTACTGAGAATTTGACTCACCAGTTGAGTGTGTAATGTTACTCCTGAAACACCAGGGCTGGTTGATTTACTTGCACTGTAGGGAGTAAAAAACAAGTCTTTTAAACTTGGGGCGACAGTCCCAATTAGGACAACTTTGTTTTTCACCAAATTGGGGTCAAATTTATCCTGTAAAATATCATTCAGTGATATCTTTTGTGCTACATTCTCGGCGGAACGATAGGAAATCAGGACTTGATAACCCGTACTGTCAACATTATGGTAACTACCTGCATCAGAAGATATGGCAGGAAATCTGGTTTTTCCCAGATATAAAGCATCGGGAGTGACGCTGAGGGTAACACCCCGATTTGCCAAATATTTCAAGCTTAAGCGGAGGGCAAAAGAGTAAAATTTCTCTTCCCCGTCGTAAGCATAGATAAAATTACGACGTATCACCCCATCAGGGTCAACTACAAAATCGTTAAACCCAATTTGCTCTGAAGGTAGACCTGAAATGGGTGCAACGCCTTGAGCTTTTGAGTCTCCAAGGTTAGTAATGGTGACTACATTGGGCTTTTGCAGTTCTTTTAGCAGCATTTCCCGCCCTGGCGGGTGGGAAATGTTGCGATAAATATCTAAGCCAATGACCTTTGCTTGAGCTTTCTGTAACTTTTGTAAAACTTGGGCAAGGGTATGATCAGACAATGGCCATTGTTGCTGTTGTTGGAGGTCATCTTCAGTAATTCCTACAATTAACAGTCGCGGATCAGGCCCCGCATCTGCTTGCAAACGTACTAGATGATCAAAAGCCGCTAGTTCTAATATTTGTAATCCACCCAGATGTCTGATGCCCAACAACAGCCCTGTCATCATCATACTGGCTACAATTACAGTCTGCTTGATACTCAAAGTTGGATATGGCCGCTTGAGATAAGTTAATACTGATGCTAGCGAATGAAGCTTTTTGAAGGATTGAATAATCACAAAAAGTATTACTGTATGAGGTAATTTCTATCTGAAACATCGATGACATCAAAAACTGCCCAACATTTGCAAGTAGGATTACACTTTTAGTTTAAATGCCCAACAAAGTGATTATTGATAAAATCCTGAGTCAGCATGAACTTTTTACTGAGCATTCAATTGTGATGACTCAGTATCCAGTATTTTTGACTATACCAAACAGGACTTTCTCTAGCACTATAGAACTGATGTACTCATCAAGAGAACATCTGTATTAGAAAAGCGAAGATTTAAAATAAAATTGCTTGATACACTTAGGCTTTAAGCAGGGTTTTTGGGATGTGAATTTCGCCTAATATTGGCGTGGCATGGTTTCGAGAAGCTATACTTTTTGCTCACGCTGGTATCAGTGTCAGACAGTAAAAGACTGGAGCTAAGGCTCACACGATTGGCTGAAAACTGGATCTTGGAAATTTTGCCCTTCTCTACGGGACGCTACGCTAACGGTTGACGCTCTTGTATCGCTAACGCTACGCTAACACCACTTGTTAATAGACTTATCTCACCGCAGAAGATATTTCATTGAGATTCGCATCTACAATACCTTCTTGGGCAATTACTTCTAACTTGAGTGCTTGTAACACCTGTAACCATTTAGCTGTTAGCTGGGGATCACGGGGGTTTTGGTGGCGTAAAGTTGCTAATTTTACTAGTGCATCTTGCCAGATACCTAAATTAGCGTAAATATTAACTTGTTCTGTAGACGTTGCAGATTCTAACTGTTGAGCAATGTTTGGTTCTAATTTGACTCTGCTAATCCAACCGTCTACGGAAATGTCATTTTCTCTTTTGTCTGGATTGCAGATCATAGAGAAAAACCAACGATATTTTTTACCAACGGCAAGTTGCGGTAGAGAACTCTGATCAAGCAGACTCATACTCACAATACCTGGATATTTGTTAGTAGTGAAACTTTTCTCATACATTATATTTTCTTGTTCATCTTGTAAAACGAACTCCAACGTTTTGGGTGTGGCGGTAGGCGGTAAATATATAAATAAATTCGGTTTTGGTGATGTTGTCAGTAGTAAATTGCTTTCTGGGATTAATGCAATCAGCTTTTTATCGCCAAATGAACATTCCCCACGCGTTCCCCCTCCGACTCTGCGTCCGGGTAAACCTTCTCTCCCTTTAGAAGATTGTGCCATTACCTGTTGTGGATAACTATTAGCAGATATGACAAGGAACATTAAGGAAAGAATCGTGGATATTTTTTTTAACTGAGTCTTCTTGCTGAACATATGCCTAGCCTGATTCATTGTATATGAGATAAGCTGATGAGCATTTAAGTTTCATAAAACCAAGCTGAACCCTTTACTAAAAGTGACTCATCCTGGAAAAATGAATAATGATGAGGTTTGTTTGATTAAATGACAGATACTGATTGTAGTCTAGTATAAAATAAGGCATTTATTTTGAGACAATAGAAGTATACGCCAGTTTAATTAATACATACAGAGTTGAGAGCGACAACAATTTACTGAGTTGTAAATTATACTAAATCTCACATTGTTTGATTGTGAATTAAATTTAGTAGTAAGGGGATTTTGCGTGTCAATTTTATACTAAACATAGTTAATGAAATCGGGTATTTATCGGTACTCTTTTTAATAGTATTTTAAAGATTGAACTTATGCTATAGAACTTCTGGATTATTCTTCCCTATTGGTTCTCATGACTAACAGAGAGCAAAGTTAGAGAACCTAGCGGTAGTGAAAAAAAGACGGATGAGATTGTAAATGGTTACTATAGAAAGTTTGGTTATGACCATAGGCAATTTACGTATAAATACAGATTTATTGATGCGATGCTCTTGATAAAGATGCCGTGGGAATTTTTTTTAGCCAGCTAAATATCATTGATATTACTAAGTAAAGATCGTCGATTTGCCATAGAAGAATATTTTACTAGGGTAAATTATCAGTAGTTTTACTATAAGAATCCGACTTGATAATTAAACTTACTTACGTAGACAGGGAACTCTTCACAGGGAACAGAGGTGTACCTAGCTTTGCAGGAAGCAAAGATAATTTCTCTATTGTCTTGAGTTGCTTTTGACGGATTTTGATGCGTCCAAAACAGTATCGGATATCAAATTGGGATAGATATAGGAATCTGATTTGATGAAGGAACTGTACAAAGTTTTTTTCAAAAATACAATAAGAATCCTATAGTCTTGTTTCTAACTGTGGGAATAGTTTATGAATCAGGGGTTTGCATCCAAAATTCAAAATCCAAAATCCAAAATAGGGATGAAATATTTCTCTTTTAGGCATAAATACTCTATTCGGGACTACCGTCGATTTTGTGTTTTTATCCTTTGGACTTTGTTAGGAATAGTGTTAGCGGTTGTGTTAGGGGTAGGAATTTTGCCTGTTTCTCTACCCAAGTCTTTACCGTTAGCGATCGCCCATGCTCAAGTAGTGAGTGAGACTGCACAACAGGAGCAACAAGGGAGAGTTTACTATGAAACAGAAAGTTTTGCTCAAGCTATCCAGGTTTGGCAACAGGTGCTTCAGGTGTATCAATCGCGCCAAGATAGATTAAATCAGGCTAGGGTATTGAGCAACCTTGCATTGGCATATCAAAAACTGGGACAATGGCCACAAGCGACTCAAGCAATTTCAGCAAGTTTGCAATTCGCTTCAGCCCAACAGGGTAAGTATTCGCAAGCAGAGTTAAAAGTCTTGGCGCAGGCTTTAAATACACAAGGCAGTCTACAGTTAGCGAAGGGAGATACACAAGCAGCACTTACCACCTGGGAAAAAGCCCATAGTAAATATACTCAAGCCCAAGATGAAAGGGGAGTGATTCGGACTCTGGTGAATCAAGCCCAAGCTTTGAAGGTTTTAGGATTACACCGTCAAGCCTTGTCAAGACTCAATCAAGCTCATGAAATCCTGCAAAAACAGCCGGAATCGTTAATTAAAGCGGCTGCATTACGCAATTTAGGTATTAACTTGCGGTTGGTGGGAAATGTAGTCCAAGCCAAGCAAGTTTTACAACAAAGTTTAGCGATCGCCCAAAAATTGCAATCTCCACTAGACATCAGTGCAGCTTTCATCGATTTGGGTAATGTAGCTCGTGTCCAGTCCGATTTACCCGCAGCTTTGCAATTATACACACAGGCGGCGGCGACTTCTCCTTCTCAATATCTGCAAGTCCGCGCCCAACTTAACCAATTAAACGTTGCTATTGACACCAAACAATGGACATTAGCGCAGTCTTTACAGCAATCAATTCCAGCAAAATTGACGGCATTACCAAATAGTCGTCATACTATTTACGCCCAGTTAAATTTTGCCCAAAGTCTAGTTCGTCTCCAGCAAGCCGATATTCCCGACACGCCAAATTTAGAGAAAATTGCTCAATTAGTTGCCAACACAGTAGTTCAGGCGGAAAATTTAGGGGATAGATACGCCCAAGCCTATGCACGCGGTAAACTAGGTAGGCTGTATGAAAAAACACAGCAGTGGTCGATAGCTGAAGATTTAACCCAGCAAGCCTTAGCCTTAGCTGAAACCATCAACGCACCGGAACTAGCTTATAGTTGGCAATGGCAATTAGGCAGAATATTGAGAAAACAAGGAGAGATAACTAAAGCGATCGCAGCTTATACTCAAGCTGTGAACACGCTGAAATCCCTGAGAAATGACTTAGTTGCAGTTGATCCTGATATTCAGTTTTCCTTTCAAGAAAGCGTCGAACCTGTTTATCGAGGACTAGTGAGTTTGTTGTTACAACCAAATCAACAATCTGACTCAGAAGCTTTAAATCAAGCCCGTCAACTCATGGAGTCCTTACAGGTAGCAGAATTAGAAGATTTCTTTCGGGAAGCTTGCTTGGATCTCAAACCCACACTAATCGATAAATTTGATAATCAAGCCGCAATTGTTTATCCGATTATCTTAGCTGACCGATTAGAAATTGTTCTCAGTTTGCCACAAAAACCGCTACAGCACTATAGCATTCCTGTGCCGCAAACCGAACTAGAAACCACAGTAGAAAAACTGCGACAAATGCTAGTCATTCGTAGTAGAAAATCGTTTCTGCCATTGTCCAGAAAACTCTACGATTGGTTGATTCGTCCAGTAGAAAATGACCTAGAGACAAGTCAAACTAAAACATTAGTCTTTGTTTTAGATGGTGTGTTGCGGAATATTCCCATGAATAGCCTCAACGATGGACAGAAATACTTATTAGAAAAATATGCGATCGCCTTAACACCAGGATTACAATTACTCCCTTCCTTAAAACTACAACAGGAAAAAGTGCAGGTACTGGGCGCAGGCTTAACTGAAGCTAGACAAGGTTTTTCTGCCCTAGATTATGTTGCCCAAGAGATGAAAATGATTAAGTCAAAAATCTCTAGTCAAGTGCTACTCAATCAAGAATTTACCCTCAAAAATCTCCGAAATAAAATTCAAGACGACTTTTTCCCGATAGTTCATATCGCTACACATGGAAAATTTAGTTCCAGAGCTATAGACACATTTATTTTAGCTTGGAATGAAAAAATCAAAATTGATGACTTAGATAATCTTTTACAAGCACCAGGGAAAAAACCACAAAAAGCCGTAGAACTTTTAGTATTAAGTGCGTGTGAAACCGCCACAGGAGACAAGCGGGCTGCTTTGGGATTGGCAGGAATTGCCGTGAGAACTGGAGTTAGGAGTACATTAGCCACACTATGGTCTGTAAATGATGAAGCTACCGCCGAGTTAATGGGTTTATTTTATAAGGAATTAACTAACACAAAGCAATCTAAAGCTGAAGCTTTACGTCAAGCTCAATTAACTCTTTTAAAAAATCCCAAATATGAGCATCCTGTCTATTGGTCGCCCTATATTTTAGTAGGAAATTGGCTATAATAACGCGATGTGCAACTTATTTGTGAAACCACTCTCCAAACCTCTCCCCTGCAAGGAGAGAGGCTTTAAATCTTGCTCCCCTTCCCTACAAGGTAAGGGGTTGGGGGTTAGGTTTAAGAGAAAGTTGCACACGGCGTTATAATACTATTTATATGTAAAGCTGCGCTAAATATTCACTTTTTCAACGCCCAAGTACACAGAGATTTTCTGATAATAAAACAAACTCCACTAGTAAAATTCAAATGGCAACTGTCACCCTCAACGTTCCACCAGCCGTAGGTCTTACAGATGAGCAGTTTTATCAACTGTGCATAGCCAACGATAAATGGCGGATAGAATTGACCGCACAAGGAGAGTTAATTATTATGCCCCCAACTGGCGGCGAAAGCGGCATCAGAAATTCAGATTTAAATCTAGAACTAGGATTATGGAATCGTCAAGCAAAACTAGGAAAAGTCTTTGACTCCTCAACAGAATTTCGCCTACCCAATGGGGCTTTTCGTTCACCGGATGTAGCGTGGGTAAAAAAAGAACGTTGGGAAGCATTAACGGCTGAACAAAGACGACGCTTTCCGCCACTCTCGCCAGATTTTGTTATTGAACTGCGTTCTGAAACCGATTCCTTAAAAAAATTAAGGGCGAAAATGCAGGAATATCGAGATCATGGGGTGCGTCTCGGTTGGTTAATTGACCCTCAAACACCTTTAGTAGAAATTTATCGTCCAGGTTTGGAAGTAGAAACCCTTAATTTCTCCATAGACCAACCACCACAACTTTCAGGAGAAGATGTATTACCAGGATTTGTCCTAGATTTAAGCCTCATCCTCAACCCGTAAAAAAACTTTGAGGCAACCGAACCGTGTTGCGTGGAGATTGAAACCCCCACACCCTTACACCCTTACACCCTTACACCCTTACACCCCTACACCCCTACACCCCTACACCCCTAATAAAACCCAATTCCCCATGCCCAATTTTAAATCCCTATCTATCATGGAACAAAGCCTGTAAATTAAAATCAAGCAATGCTGACCCTGATTAAAGATTTAGCCACAAAACTAGCACCCCGCCTCATCGAGATTCGTCGTCACATTCACTCTCATCCAGAACTTAGCGGTCAAGAATATCAAACTGCGGCGTTTGTGGCCGGTGTCTTATCGTCCAGTGGTCTGCGTGTACAGGAGGGAGTTGGTAAAACTGGTGTGGTGGGAGAACTACACGGTAGCAGTCAAGATCAGCCATTCCTGGCGATTCGTACTGATATGGATGCTTTACCCATTCAAGAATCTACCGCCTTGGAATATGCTTCCCGCAAAGAAGGAGTGATGCACGCTTGTGGACATGATGTGCATACAACAGTGGGTTTGGGAACAGCAATGGTACTTTCCCAGATGGCGGAGGAGTTAGGCGGAAATGTGCGGTTTTTATTTCAGCCTGCGGAGGAAATCGCCCAAGGCGCGAGTTGGATGATTGAAGATGGAGTAATGAAAAATGTTGCGGCTATCTTAGGGGTTCATGTTTTCCCTTCTATTTCGGCTGGTTCAATTGGTGTACGTTATGGGGCATTGACGGCGGCGGCGGATGATTTAGAAATTATCATTATGGGCGAATCTGGTCATGGTGCGCGTCCCCATGAAGCGATTGACGCAATTTGGATTGCTGCACAGGTGATTACCGCTTTGCAACAAGCCATCAGCCGCACTCAAAACCCTTTGCGTCCGGTGGTGTTGAGTATTGGAAAGATTAACGGCGGTCGAGCGTCTAATGTGATTGCTGATAAAGTCCAGTTATTAGGAACAGTGCGATCGCTCCACCCAGAAACCCGCGCTCAACTCCCCAACTGGATTGAAAAAATTGTCGCTAATGTTTGTCATTCCTATGGTGCAGGTTATCAAGTGAATTATCACCAAGGTGTACCAGGTGTAAATAATGACTATGCACTCACACAACTATTTCAGTCAGCCGGAGAAGAAGCTTGGGGAAGCGATCGCGTCCAAGTTTTACCAGAACCCTCTCTAGGTGCAGAAGATTTTTCCGTATATTTAGAACACGTTCCTGGGGCAATGTTTCGCTTAGGTGTAGGCTATTCAGACCGAATTATCAACCATCCCTTACATCATCCTGAATTTGAAGTCAATGAATCTGCTATTGTGACAGGAGTAATTACAATGGCTTACGCCGCGTGTAAGTATTTTCAACCAAGATAAATCTTCAACTTACTGACGGAGATGATTCATGCAGGTTCTTGAATTTCCCAGTGTCGCAGTTATAGCCGGAGAAAACGCTGTGGCTGTGACTCAACTTCCTCCTGTATGGCAAGATATTGCTCAGGGTACTGTTAAAACTGGACTGTGTAACCCACAAATCTATGTAGAGATGGCACAGTTATTTTTATACAAGTTAGAACAGGGTGATGTTGACTTATTTAACGAACGTCCAGAACTCACCCACCTGAAGCCATCATTTTGTCAATTATTTGGGCAATTAGCACGAGAAACCTTAGAATTCTATGGTCATGATTTCATGACTTGTAACTATCCCAATTTTGCAGAAATTTTGCGAGAGTTGGAGAGTTACGGGTCTGACTATGCAGATGAAATCAAAGTGGCGAAAATTGGCTTAGAACTGTTCGATGAATTTGGTTATGAATTGCCAGCCAGCTTTTATCATGTGCATTTAGCACCAATTTATCGAGATCATGTGTTTGAAGAACGCGCCTTAAGATTTGACAAGCGAGACATTGAACACAAGCGTCCCTGGGATGCCATGCTTCATGCGTGTAAAGTATTTGCTATGCAAATGAAGGTGCAGAGTATCGCTTCCAAATATGGCTTTACTTATCAGCATGGTTGCGGTTGTAACTCCCACCTCTCAGCAATTGACTTATCACAGGGCAAATTTGAGTATGAATTAAGTCCAGAAAAACGCGATCGCTGGATTCGCAGTTTCATCTGGACAGCTTGGTATGAGTATGCTTTCTTTGCGATCGTGCCGAATACTAGTTATTTGGTTTGATTTGGGGACTGGGGATTGGGGATTGGGGATTGGAAGGTAGACAAGGTAGAATTCATGTCTCAACTCATCACCCACTACCCAGCACTCAGCACTCACCACTCAGCACTCATCACTCATTACTCAGCACTTCATCACTCTCAAGGTTTACGGATGAAGATTTGCGTGATGTAAACTTCACCCTTGCTATTAACTGCGACACCAATACCTGTCAGGTTGTAATTACCTTTAATGTTGTTGAGATGTCCAGAACTTCTCAGCCAACCTTGAACAGCTTGGGTTGCAGGATCACTATAACCGCGATTTGTCGCCACATTTTCCGCCGCCGCTTGGTAAGAACTCACCGACGCTTGGACTCGTTGACTAAAACCAGTATGACCAAATGGGACAGTACCATTAGCCATGTTTCGACTATGAATTCTGGCTTGATTATCTATAGACGAATTTCGCGTTAAGGCTGGTAAACTCAGAGAAGCACGGTATTGATTAATTTGCCGATGCACAGATGCTTCTACATCTGCGGTCTTGATTGTAGAAGTTGTTGGTTGGGGATTAGTGGGTGTAGAAGTTTGACTAGATGACAGCACAAATATTTGTGTGATGTAAACTTCACCCTTGCTATTAACTGCAACACCAATACCTGTGAGGTTGTAATTACCTTTAATGTTGTTGAGATGTCCAGAACTTGTTAGCCAACCTTGAACAGATTGGGTAGCAGGATCACTATATCCCCGATTTGTCGCCACATTTTCCGCCGCCGCTTGGTAAGAAATACCTATCGCCTGGACTCGTTGATTAAAACCAGAATGACCAAATGCAGCTTGAGCATCAGCCATCCTCTGACTATGAATCCTGGCTTGACTATCTATAGACTCATTCCGCGTTAACGCCGGTAAACCCAAAGAAGCGCGGTACTGATTAATTTGGCGATGCACAGATGCTTCTACAGCTGCGGTGTCAATTGTAGATTGTGCTATGTGACGACTTTGAACAGATTTGGGCAAAGATTGTGGTGTGTAAGTGTGAGCCGGTGCAGCAATTGCCACTACTCCACCCGACACAATCAACGTGCCTAAAACAAAGTTGTGAATTTTCGTGCGAATCATTAATAGGGTGTCTGAAAGACTGAAAGGGAACTTTCAGTACATCTAACCAGACTCATCTTTTTTAGACAAATAAGTCTTTGAGTAGTTTTATGGTGTAAAAGCTCACATTAATTAGTAAAACAGATTATCAAGCTTGAAATTAGCGATTTTTCAAATATTTGCCATCAAATTTTTCGGATTACAAGCAGCATAGGCGGTAGATGAAAATGCGATCGCCTATCACCGAAGAGTCAGAGGGGAAGAAAGCAGGGAGCAGGGGTAACAAGCCCTTCTCCTGGAACGCGGAGCATAGGTAGCAGTGGAGAGTTTCCTTCCTACGCGAATGTTTTCAGGAATCAAATCTAATTCCCACATATTAAGTTCAGTATATTTTAGAATACAACTGCAACAAACACTCGACAATTGAAAATCCCTATCTTATCATTAGTTTATTAGCTTGATGTTTGGCAAGTCGAAGCGGGGTCAAAAACCCTGGGGATTCGTCAAAATCGCCAGAACCTTGACAACATAATAATTACAGCGTTTCAATAATTCGGGAAGTTGCAAATTAATCGCAATAAGGTGGGCTGGAATCGACCTGATTTTGCGACTCGTCAAAATGCTTCCCAGGAAGCTTGCTCTATATAAGTTTCAGTACCGAGCAGTTTCCATTAACCTTTTCCCCGCAAGGGGACTGAAACTTCGACATCGTGCTGTTAAAAATCCCAGAGTTGAGGGTGTTTCCATTAACCTTTTCCCCGCAAGGGGACTGAAACCCAGTCGAATAACTTCACTTTTCATTGGGTAAGGCGTACGTTTCCATTAACCTTTTCCCCGCAAGGGGACTGAAACCTTTCAAAAATTCGGCGGTAGCGTCCCATTCTTGACGGTTTCCATTAACCTTTTCCCCGCAAGGGGACTGAAACCCACTATCGATTAGTGGTTAAAGATGATAATTCCTGTTTCCATTAACCTTTTCCCCGCAAGGGGACTGAAACTTGCAAAGTCTTGCCGTCGCTCATTAAATTTTCTAGTTTCCATTAACCTTTTCCCCGCAAGGGGACTGAAACAATGCGGTTTGGGCATCTCCCAAGGTGGCATCGGGTGTAAAGTTTCCATTAACCTTTTCCCCGCAAGGGGACTGAAACACTTGGCTTATAGCCTAGTCATCCTTGGGTTTTTTACGTTTGTTTCCATTAACCTTTTCCCCGCAAGGGGACTGAAACGCACTCTCACCTTTAATTGTTTTTCCTTGCAAGATGCAGAAGGTTTCCATTAACCTTTTCCCCGCAAGGGGACTGAAACTAATCACGTTTCACCTCAACATCGAAGCGATCGCAGTTTCCATTAACCTTTTCCCCGCAAGGGGACTGAAACGTGTATTGGTCATCGATAAGTAGGTTGCTGTGGTCAATGGTTTCCATTAACCTTTTCCCCGCAAGGGGACTGAAACAACAGGTGAGAGTCAGTAAGATTTATTCCTCAGTTAGTTTCCATTAACCTTTTCCCCGCAAGGGGACTGAAACCTTTTAGCAAGAAAGGTAGAGGGCAGGAGGCAGAAGGCGTTTCCATTAACCTTTTCCCCGCAAGGGGACTGAAACGCCATATTTCTCCTAGTTTGTTACCATCCAAGCTTGTTTCCATTAACCTTTTCCCCGCAAGGGGACTGAAACATTTACCACTGCTATCTTTTACTTTAATTTGAGTTTCCATTAACCTTTTCCCCGCAAGGGGACTGAAACAAGAAACTTGGAACTGGTACATAGAAACAATTCACCGTTTCCATTAACCTTTTCCCCGCAAGGGGACTGAAACTCGAAAATTGTGGTGAAAGCTTGGACGAACTATTGGGGGTTTCCATTAACCTTTTCCCCGCAAGGGGACTGAAACGTTCGCTTGTTCTTGATTGGTAATCCTCTAGTAATTCTCGGTTTCCATTAACCTTTTCCCCGCAAGGGGACTGAAACCCATCACAGTTAGGCTTGAACCTTCTGGGCGATGGTTGTTTCCATTAACCTTTTCCCCGCAAGGGGACTGAAACGTCATTTGTTTACTCCGTAGTTTTTATGTGCGGATTGTTTCCATTAACCTTTTCCCCGCAAGGGGACTGAAACCCCCCATTAACAGCCTCCACGTTTGACTCATCCGCTAAGTTTCCATTAACCTTTTCCCCGCAAGGGGACTGAAACATCGCTTTATCAGTTTTCCCCTTAGCTTTCAAGTTACGTTTCCATTAACCTTTTCCCCGCAAGGGGACTGAAACGCTTCATCGTTTAAAATCCCAATCAGTTCTAAATCCAAGGTTTCCATTAACCTTTTCCCCGCAAGGGGACTGAAACAAGACAATGACATCGAGGCAATTAAATTTATGCAGGTTTCCATTAACCTTTTCCCCGCAAGGGGACTGAAACTGCCCTTTGATTGGGGGAGGGGCAAATTTTTGCTTTAGGTTTCCATTAACCTTTTCCCCGCAAGGGGACTGAAACGCGTGCGTCCGTGCCGTTGGTGCTGGTGGTGGGTTGTGGGTGTTTCCATCAACCTTTCCCCATAAGGGGACTAAAACTCAAACTTAACATTTGCTTGAACTAAGTTAGATTCATTTAAGCTGAACAAAAGCAGGGCTAAAGCCCTTACTACAAACGCATCGGTTCAGAAAAATGAATGACGATTAACTGACCACCCAAGGGAGATGAAGCACAGAAGTAAACTGCAAATAAGAATCTTCGCTTGAAAATGACACTTTAGACTATTGACTAATGACTGTTGACTAATGACTAATGACTAATGACTAATGACTAATGACTAAGAGAAAATGTCAAAATGAAATGTGTTTTGCCATCGCCACTTGATACAGTGAGCATTTGAGATAAATAAACTGGTAATTTATGGGTAAGCAGCGTGTTCTTTCTGGAGTTCAACCAACTGGTAACTTACACTTGGGTAACTACTTAGGCGCAATTCGCAACTGGGTAGAAATCCAAGAACAGTATGATAATTTCTTTTGTGTCGTAGATTTACACGCGATTACAGTACCGCATAATCCAGCGACATTGGCAGCAGATAGTTACACAATTGCCGCACTTTATTTAGCCTGTGGTATTGACTTAAAATACTCGAATATCTTTATTCAATCCCACATTTCCGCCCACAGTGAACTAGCTTGGTTGCTCAACTGCATCACACCCCTGAACTGGCTGCAAGACATGATTCAGTTTAAAGAGAAAGCCGTCAAGCAAGGGGAAAACGTCGGTGCAGGTTTATTAATCTACCCAGTGCTGATGGCGGCTGATATTTTGTTGTATCAAGCCGATAAAGTGCCGGTAGGTGAAGACCAAAAACAACACCTAGAACTCACACGGGATATCGTCAACAGATTTAATCACCAATTCGCCAAGGATCAGCCCGTCCTCAAACTACCAGACCCCTTAATTCGCAAAGAAGGCGCGAGGGTGATGAGTTTGACCGATGGGACGCGCAAAATGTCTAAATCTGACCCTTCAGAGTTAAGCCGGATTAATCTTTTAGATCCACCAGATCAGATTGCCAATAAAATTAAACGTTGTAAAACTGACCCAGTGCGGGGATTAATCTTTGACGACCCAGAAAGACCAGAGTGCAACAACTTGCTAACTTTATATATGTTATTGTCAGGCAAGGCGAAGGAAGAAGTAGCAGCTGAGTGTCAAGACATGGGCTGGGGACAATTTAAGCCATTACTGACCGAAACAGCAATTAACGCTCTCAAACCCATCCAAGACAAATATCAGCAAATCATGGACGACAAAGGTTATTTAGAGTCTGTGTTGCGTGATGGTAGAGAAAAAGCCGAAGCCATAGCCAACCAAACCCTCAAAGACGTGAAAGCTGCGTTAGGTTATTCAATGCCTTTGTGAATTTGGGAATGGGGCATGGGGCATTGGGCATTGGGCATTGGGCATTGGGCATTGGGCATTGGGCATTGGGCATTGGGCATTGGGCATTGGGTATGGGATTAAAATCTACCTTGTCCCCTGCCTCCCCTGCTCCCCCTTTTAAGGGTAGGGGTTTAAAAATCAGGCAGTAGAGAGAGTGATTTTCAAGACATGAAGTTGTGGAGTCAAGTTAGGCCAAGGTTGAGGGAAAAAGCTACCGATGGGTAAAGGTTCTCGATTAAGAACAGCAGCTTTAATGACTAAAAATCCACGCCGAAAACAACTCAAGCAACGATGGAAAACACTATGTTTGAAATTGCGTCGAGCAACATGAGTGGGTGGTAGCTCATCTAAACTACTAATGGGTAGATTGGCATCAACTTCTCCACCGACGCTAACTTGCCACAGAGTAGCAACAGCCATCGCCAACCAATGCCTCTCGGCGCGTTTGGGGTGAGTAATTTTGGTGCGATGCCAACCAAAACCGCCGCGTTTGCCATCTTTAAACAGACACTCAATCCAACAGCGCATGGTATACCAGCAAGCATCCGCAATTTCCGGTGGTAAATCGGTGAGAATTAACCAAGGGTCAGCATAACCCTCATCATGGCGAGCTACCAAAGTACATTTGACAGAGTTAGTTTTGAAACAAGTAACTAAACCAGAGAACGACTGACCAACTTCCGAGACCAAAGTATTTAAAGGTTGCCAAGATTCAGTTCCTTGAGGTTTGAACTGTCCAATTTGGTTAATTCGCATAAATGGATGCCAACCCAGGGATTGAATTTGTTGATATAGCCAGTCGGCATACAGTCCACGGTCTGTTGTCACTATGACAAACCAATCTGCTGGTACAGTCTCACTGATGTCGCTTAATAATTTTTGCCAGTGCGGTTTCCAACTTCCTGGTTTAGTTGCCTCCACTATTTTCCAGGCTATGGGAATTCCACAACCCCTATAAACAACACTAATCGCTAAGACTGTAAATCTATCACTCAATGTTGTGGCATCAGCTGCTAATGCCAACCGTTTTTCCTCTTGTGGCCACAGACTCAGAATCCATAACAACAAAGGTCTAAAACACAATGTCACATCTAGTGTTGCCCGTCCTGTTGTTGCTTTTGTTTTATCTTCCCCATCTCTTAACCATTCTCTGAGTTGCTGACGTACTGTATTTTCCTTTTTTCCCAATAACTCTGCTAAGAACACTGACACTGTTGTCAGTCCACATGATTGGGTCATCACTATCCCAAAACTCCACATTGCTAGTATCAATGCTTGCGACTTGGACAGATGGGGCATCTTTTCTATCACTGTTCTAGTCCATTGCCTTAATTCCTCATTTTTTCCTAACAGCATTCTCCCTGACACCCTCAATTCTTCGCTTTATCTGACTTGCGGATTTTTGCGGTTTGATAACAGTTGTATATTTTACCTGCTTTTCTGCCCCTTTCTTAAACCCCTACCCTTGAAAGCTGCTCCCCCTGCTTCCCCTGCTCCCCCTGCTCCCCCTGCTCCCCCTGCTCCCCTGCTCCCCTGCCTCCCCAATCCCCCGACTTCTCTTTAAGGTGTAATTTGTTATACCCTTGAAGAGAACCCAATTATGAATGTTATGGAACATAGCCATAGCTGTAGTTACAGTACACTGAACAATTTCCGTAAGGCCGCGCAAGCGGGTGAATTTTTAGTTACCGCCGAGGTAGCACCACCAAAAGGGGGAGATCCCACCCACATGATTGAAATGGCGGCGACCCTTAAGGGGAGGGTTCATGCTGTCAATATTACCGATGGTAGCCGAGCTGTGTTACGGATGTCTTCATTGGTAGCATCAGTGATTTTGCTACAAAATGGGATTGAACCAATTTGTCAGATGGCTTGCCGCGATCGCAACCGTATCGGATTACAAGCCGACTTGATGGGCGCGCACGCTTTAGGTATCCGTAATATCTTAGCCTTGACAGGCGACCCAGTAAAAGCAGGCGATCATCCTGAAGCCAAAGCCGTATTTGATTTAGAAGCCGTGCGACTATTGCAACTGATTCGGAAAATGAATCAAGGTGTCGATGGCAATGATAAACCTTTGACCGATGGTGCAACGGATTTATTTGTAGGTGCAGCCGTAGATCCTCAGTGTGCTAGTTGGTCAGGTTTGCAAAGTCGCTTTGAACGCAAAATTGAAGCCGGAGCGCAATTTTTTCAAAGTCAGTTAATTACTGATTTTGAAAGACTAGAAAAATTCATGGACAAGATAGCATCAGTCCATAATAAACCCATTTTGGCGGGAATTTTTCTATTGAAATCAGCGAAAAACGCTCAATTTATTAATAAATGCGTTCCAGGTGTCAATATACCTGAACACATCATTGAAAGGTTAGCACAAGCCAAACACCCCCTAGAAGAAGGTGTAAAAATTGCTGCCGAGCAAGTGCAGATTGCAAGGCAATTATGTCACGGTGTCCACATGATGGCAGTCAAGCGGGAAGATTTGATTCCCAAAATCTTAGATTTAGCTGGAGTTGCGCCAGTTAATCAGGTGTTAGCGAAGTAGACAAGGCAATTTTATTTGTGTTGTACAGAGGAGGAGAGGTGATTGGTATCGTTTCTCCTCCCTTTCTCACTGCTACACTAAGAAACAACCCTTACCCTGTGCAAAGGTAATCTTATGACCTCTGCAACCAATCTAGACGCTGACCTCACCCCATTTCCTGACCATACGCAGCTACCAGAGTCCGATGGTACATTCGTGAAAAACTGGCAAGAACATCCTCAAAGCATTTTATTGACGGACTCAATTCAACCCGTCCTCAAACAGTTACATCCTGATGGTCAATATTGTATTGGTCAAGACTTAGGCATTTACTGGCGTTTAACTGACCCCCCAGAAAAAGGCGCGGAAGCACCTGATTGGTTTTATGTAGGAAATGTCCCGCCTTTACTTGATGGACAAACACGACGATCTTATGTGTTGTGGCGTGAGTTTATTTCCCCATCTATTGCTTTGGAATTTGTTTCTGGTGATGGTAGTGAAGAACGAGATAGAACACCCTGGAAGGGTAAATTTTGGATTTATGAGCAGGTAATTCATCCAGCTTTTTACGGTATCTATGAAGTAAATAAAGCCAGTGTAGAAGTTTATGAATTAATTGGTGGTAGATATCAGATACTATCAGCCAATGAACGCGGACGTTATCCTATCACACCCTTGGGAGTTGAGTTAGGTATATGGGAGGGTGAATATCAAAATGCACAATTACCCTGGCTACGTTGGTGGGATACGGAGGGTAATTTGTTGCTGACTGGTGAAGAAAGAGCCGAACAAGAACGTCAACGCAACGATCGCCTGATTGCTCAACTGCGCGCTCTCGGTGTTGAACCAGAAGTATAATTAGATGTAACATAACCCCGATTTTGCTCGAAAATCGGGGTGTTTGTGGTGTTATACAACCAAAATTTGACGGATTAAAATACTCATTACTTGGTCAGGGTTTTCCGTTGGTAAAAGTGGACTCCAATCTCCTACATTGGCATAACCAACTGCCTGCAAATAATGTATTGTACTGGTGACAGCTTTAGGAGAACCAATCAACAAATGTTTAATGGGTTCTCTGTTGGGTAATGGCTGTTGAGTAGATTGTTGAATCGTGGGTGTATCAGAATTTTCGTTGCTCAAATACTGTTGTAGTAGTGCTTGAGCATCTCTTAATTTGGTTTCTTGTGCCATGATAATAATCGACTCCTGTTTTGGGGTTGAAAGAAAGGCGATCGCGGACTTTGCTAGAGGGGCGATCGCCTTTCTCATACTATTCATAATAAAGTATAATCTTATACTTGTAAATAGATTGAAAAGAAAATTTGCAAATAATTAAATTTAAATAAAACTTAGATTTCACAAGGTTTAAATAAAATACAGAGAGCTAATTCTGATATTTTATAAATTGTATAAAATATAAAATTATTTTCAGTGATTTAATGTAGATAGCGAATCTAAGCCACGGAAAAATTCAGTTATGGTATCAAAAAATTGAGCTTGATCATCAAATGAACTGCAACATTCTCAAGACTACTTTTGTCCTGAAGTAAACTTTATTGAGTGATGGCATCAAAACTTAATGCCGTAACGACAGAATATTGATTAGATGATAATGCTGTTGATGAGCGAGATAGCACTTGTTTGTAGTGAGTTTGATGACCTCTCCCCAAACCCCTCTCCGACGCGGAGAGGGGCTTAAATATCTGGAAAGCTCAACGACAAATGAAGGTTTTAAAGCCTCTCTCCGTGCAGGGTAGAGGTTTGGAGAGGGTTTTTTAAATTCGCCGAACTCACGCTAGTTTGTAGTGAGGACTTCAGTCCTCATCTAAGGACTAAAGTCCTTACTACGAAATTCTTTTTCCCTCACAAACTCTAATATTGATGAAGCTATGATGCTCCGTTAAAAACTCGGTGTGCTAGCAGCCCCAAACCCAAGCCAAACAAGGAAGTAACGACTAAAATTAGAAAAGTATGAAGTCGGCTAAAGGATTCTTGTAATTTATCTCCAGCCCCAGCCACAGCCACAGCCACAGGCCAAGCCACATTCACAGCCACAGCCCCAGCCCCAGCCATAGCCATAGCCATAACCACAGCCCCAGCCACAGTCATAGCCACAGCCACAGCCACAACCCCAGCCACAGCCACAGCCACAGCCACAGCCACAGCCACAGCCCAGACCGAGAGGGGAGCATTAGACGCAACTAATAAGTAGCCTATTAATAGATAACCTGATAACACACCAATCAACCATCCCCAAGGAATAATTCTAGGTGATGTAGATTTTGACTTTACCTTGATTTTGGGATGAATAACTTCTTTTCTATGAACTGGTTCAACAGGAGGCGGAGGTTTTGCTTGTGGTGCTTCTAACATTGCCAACCATGCCTGCATTGACTGGGGACGATCTTTTGCCTCCAGTGCCATACCCTTGAGTATTGCTTGATTTAATGGATTGCTAATACTGGGAATAATTTGTTTGGGTGGCTTGAGAGGAATATTATCTAACTTACGAGCCAGAGAATTTGTTGGGGCTTGACCTGTGACTGCATAATAAAGTGTGGCAGTGAGACAGTAAACATCAACTGTTGGCTCTCGACTACCTCTAGTCATCTGTTCATAGGGTGCAAATCCTTTGTTACCTACATTACCCGTTGAACTCAACGTTTGGGGCAAGAGTTCCTTAGCAATGCCAAAATCAATCAAAACTGCTTTACCATTACTCCGCAACATGATGTTTCCTGGGTGAGCATCTCGGTGTACTAGCCCCGCTTGATGTACCACCGTCAACGCTTCCCCAATTTGACAGATACAGCGCACAATCTCGGATTCTGGTAAGGCCCCTCTGCGTTTTATAGCCTCAAACAAATTTTCCCCTTCCACAAATTCCATGACTAGACAGTGGGTGTTACCTTCTTGAAATAGGTCAATTACACCCACAATATGAGGATGCGGATCGTGAGATAAACGTGCCAGTATTTTCCCTTCTTGAATAAATCGCTCTATGTATTTTTCATACTCTGGATCATAGCTGAGATGTTCGTTTGGTGTTTTAATAACGACTGCACGATTTAGCCCAACTTGCTGTGCTTTATAAGTAATCCCAAATCCACCTTGTCCCAGGACTTTCTCAATTACATATTTACCATTTTGTAATTGTTGTCCTGCTGTCCAAGGCATGAATACCTCTGAGTAAAAATAATTAGTTCAAAGCCAGCACTATGATAGGAGTTTAGCTAATTCTACGGAGTTTGGCTAGATGATGGACTAGAAGGCACTAATGATGGGCTAGGAGATGGAGAGGTTTTAACAAATGGAATCCAGCCAACTATACCTGAAAGTAAAGTTCCAATAGCCGCGATTGCCGCTATAATAATTCCCCAAATCTGAATGTTGCGTTCCCAATTTGACTTGGTGTCGGATATAACAGTTATCTCAGGCTGAGTCAACCCTAATAAATCTAGCCATTCCCGCATTGATTGCGATCGCTGTTTAGGATCTAGTTCCATCCCTGTTAAAATTGCCCTGTTGGTGCGATCGCTAATTTGAGGATTGTATTCTTTTGGGGAAACTAAATGCTCATCGTTTAATTTCCGCTTGACCGCATCTACAGGTGTTATCCCCGTCAGCAGTTTATAAAGAGTAGCCGCTAGCGAATAAACATCGCTACACGCCTTGGCTATAGTACCTTTAGTAGAAAGCTCAGATGGTGTGAATCCGGCAGAAGTTTCTTGAGTCCGGCTTGTGGTTAAAATGTAATCAAAATCAAGAGCTAAACCAAAATCAATTAACACCGCTTCTAAATTCCCGTCTCTCTTCCGCAACAGGATATTTTCTGGGCGTACATCCCGATGAATCAGTCCATTGTTATGTACAATTATCAGTGCTTCCCCAATTTGTTGAATATAACGCAGTGCGTCTTGTTCCGAAAGTATGGCTGGGCGAAGATTAGCTAAACTATCTTCACCAAGATATTCCATGACTAAACAAGGATATTCTCCTTCTCTAAAGAGTTCTATAATCTGCACAATATGCTGATGATGGCATTTTTGAAGCTTTAGGGCTTCACTGTAAAACATATTTTCCAGCCGTGCGCGCTCCGACTGACTGAGAGATTGCAGCAACTTATCATTTAAGGTTTTAATAACTAAGCGATCGCTATTCCTATTGTTTACCAGATATGTAATACCAAACCGTCCCCTTCCTAATTCCTTTTCAATCGTGTATTTGCCACCATGCAACTGATCACCTGCTACCCAAGCCATCTTTGCAACTCCCAAAATATTTGTACTCATTTTCACACAAGAGAGAGTTAACGCTTGAATGAGCTTTGTGAAGAAAATAGTAGGGTAGTAGGGTAGGGTGCGTCAGTGTGAGAAAATCTCTCTACACCTAGAAATTATTCATAACTGACGCACCCTACTAACTCACGTTAAACTTAACAACAACCCTTATCCTCTGCAAAGGTAATCTTATGACCTCTGCAACTAATCTAGACACTGACCTCACCCCATTTCCTGACCATACGCAGCTACCAGAGTCCGACGGCACATTTGTGAAAAACTGGCAAGAACATCCTCAAAGTATTTTATTGACGGACTCAATTACACCCGTCTTCAAACAATTACATCCTGATGGTCAATATTGTATTGGTCAGGACTTAGGCATTTACTGGCGTTTAACTGACCCCCCAGAAAAAGGCGCGGAAGCACCTGATTGGTTTTATGTAGGAAATGTCCCGCCTTTACTTGATGGACAAACACGACGTTCTTATGTGTTCTGGCGAGAATTTATTGCACCATTGATTGTTTTAGAATTTGTCTCTGGGGATGGTACAGAAGAACGAGATAGAACACCTTGGAAGGGTAAATTTTGGATTTATGAGCAGGTGATACGTCCTCCTTTTTATGGCATTTATGAAGTAAATAAAGCCAGGGTGGAAGTTTATCACTTAACTGATGGACAATATCAACTATTGCCAACCAATGAACGGGGACATTATCCCATACATCCATTAGGTGTGGAGTTAGGTATATGGGAGGGTGAATATCAAAACGCAGAATTACCCTGGTTACGTTGGTGGGATGCGGAGGGTAATTTGTTACTGACTGGTGAAGAAAGAGCAGAACAAGAACACCAACGCGCCGAACAGGAACGTCAACGCGCCGAACAAGAACATCAACGAGCCGAACAAGAACGCCAACGCAATGAACGCCTGATTGCTCAATTGCGCGCTCTTGGTGTTGAACCAGAAATCTGAAGCAAATAGTAAAAAGACGTTGCTTTGCAACGTCTCAAAATATCATGATCACGAGGTTATCTATCCTATTTAAAAGGTGTATATATATCTTCCGAATCAGCATTGAGATACGGACGCTGCAATTGAATCTTCAATGCAGAGAATTGTTGTAAAATTGATGTCATTCTAGAGGCTGGGGTATTATTGCCTTGTAACCAAGCGGCTAACAAACCATTCGCCACAATTTGACAACGGTGTGTACCAAAACTCTCATTTTCATTAAATCGTTGTTTTGGTTCTTCTGCGATCGCTAATCCTGGTGCAATGGGTTTAGTAAATAGGGGGATCTGTTCTTGGAAATGCTCTTGATGCTCTATGTAAAGCGTTTCTAAGATGGGAGAAACCCGTTCATAGTCATTTTTGTCAAAATATAATACTGCTGAGTCATAACGCTGATAATCAGAAGGGTTGTATAAAGCTTTAAAGGTAAAAGTTAAGGATATAGCATTGAGTCGTGTTGTCAAACTATCCATGACTGCAATTGCACCATCTGGGGTGACATTAAAGTAAACACGCACCAAAGTATTGTCTGCTGCTTGGTAAAATTGTGATGCACCTGCATTAGCAACTGCCATATAAAATCCATTCTGCACGACATTCTTAGGCATTTTAATCGCCACTAAATCACCAAAGCTTTCAGATGTTTGCATTCCTTGGGGTTCAACGTACAAAGTTAAACCATCACGTTGTACAGCGACAGTCCCATCTATTTCCTCTTTGACTATCCGCCAACCATAACTCCAGTAACCTGTACCTCTGTTATTTTCATGTAGGCGATCGTAAAAAGCTAGGTCTACACCCAAAAAGGTGTTATTTTCTAAATTTTGATTAACAGCTAAATTCGATATCTCTGCGTCAGAGGACAAAACACTTCTCAATGAGCCATTATAATAAATGCCATAGAGAAAAGTACGCAACTGCTGACTCAAATAATTATTTTGTATCTCCATTGACAGCTTTTGAAAGCGAGAAACTGAAGCCTCTGGTAATTCTAAGGGTTTGTAGTTTGGATGTTTAATACAATACTGGGACTGAATCTCAACGTTATGAATAATATCTTGCAGTGATAGTTGCAGTGACTCTGAGATATCCGACAATTGGACGGGATCTAATAGTTGCATAAAGATGAGCCTGTAAATGAAGAGATAGAGCAATAATTTTGGTTTAAGCAAGAGATAAGTTCGCGGCTGAGAAGTCTGTTGCTTCTACACCAAAAATTGTGGGGATAGATGCTTCGGGACGACACAATAAACTCTTGGCGACTTGTAGCATACAAATACCTATATTCCCAAAGCTTTTTTCATATTGCAGTCGTGCTTGAATTGCTGTAATTAAGGCTAAACCGCAAAATTGCATGACTCGTTGCAAGAAATCAGGACGCTGTTCTAAGATTTCAGGGAACTGAGTTAAGTAAGCATTTACCAACTCTCGCAGCGAAGGTTGCAGAACATACAAAGGGGTTGAGGCTAAACGTAACGACTCATCAATTGCAATCGATTTACCTGTCACCATGCTGTACAACCAAATTTGCAGATAACTGGCGATGACTGTTCCTAAATCATTGGCGGGATCTCCCCAGTTACCGCGTTCCCAGTCAATCAAGCGGATAATTTGATCATCAGATGCAGTTTCCCAATCGAGAGAGAGAAGTATATTATTTAACTTCAAATCATTATGAGTTAGACAACATGGGGTAAAAGCATGAATTAATTCTGCGATCGCCTGCCCCAAACTATCGTAGCGTTGATATAGTGCAAAAAATTTCAGTCCATCAGCCGGAACTTTGCCAAAAATTTCTGGTGTCAGTCTATCTAGTCCACGATTGAGACTGAGCTTTCTTTGATTCAGGAGATGAGCATCACTATCTTGAAAAAACTCCCGATACTCTTCACGATTAATTGTCATCCGATGAATGGAAGCTAAAGCATTCCCTACCGCCTTGGCTATCTCGACAGGAAAGAATTTTAGACTTTCCTTGATGTAGAAATCCATTAAATCTCGATAGTTATCAAGATAATTGAAAATAATAATAGAATTTTCACTATTGAAATATACTACTTCTGATATGCTGGCACGAATATCTTCCAATTCTGGAAAATTGCGTAAAAAATCATGAATGCGCCATTCTAGTAAAAACTCACCACTTGCTCTTCCTTCCAAGTTGTGACGTTCTTGTTTAACTAGTAACTTCCTACCTTTTGGGAGGGTAACTAATAAATTAAAGTTCTTAGCAGCTTTTAATTCAACTGTACTTGTTAACTGCTCATCATAAGTACACAAGTTCAGCGAAGTAAGATATTCAAACAGGTTTTGAGAACTTAAAATCAGTGGTGGCATAGTTTTAAGATAAGCAACAACATTCATAACTGTTTTTTGATTTTCAAAATAGTGTTGAGTATAAAATAAACATTTATCATATATACTCAACACTGTTTAGTAGAAAATGCCAGCGATTAAGCCCAAGACTTTGAGATTGCTTAATCGCTAATGCCACAATTACAACAGAGCTATTAAGCTTCTGTTTTACATGGTCACTAATGAGAAATTATGAGATTTAATAAAGACCATCGTTACTGCTAAAGGACTTAACTAGGTGTACAATGCCATCAATACCTAAAGTAATGACACCAAACTCAAATCCCTTCTCAACAATACCTAAAACTGTAGCACTGCTATCAGAATATTCACTACCTGCACCAGCAATGGAATTATCCAGATTGCTTAAATCGTTGAGGAAGCTTTCAGAATCTTGAAACAATTCTGCACCAGTTACTTGTAAGTTGGTCAGATTAATAGATGCCATGATAGACTCCTAAAAAAATTTAGTTTTGACTAGAAAGTGCCAGCGATTAAGCTCAAGATTTTGAGATTTCTTAATCGCTGAACCACAATTACAACAGAGCTATTAAGCTACTGTTTTACACAGTTGCTAATCGGAAAGGCTGAGATTTAGTAGTAAAGCCCACCGTTGCTGCTAAAGGATTTAGCTAGGTGTACAATGCCATCAATGCCCAGACCGATCACACCAAACTCAAATCCTTTTTCAGCTAATCCTAAAACTGTACCACCGGTGTTAGAATAGCCACTACCAGCACCAGCAATAGAATTATCCAGATTGTTCAAATCATTGAGGAAGCTTTCAGAATCTTGAAACAATTCTGCACCAGTAGCACGTAATTCGTTAATAGCAATAAACGCCATGATAGACTCCTAAAACAATTTCAATTTTGGATAGAAAGTTCTAGCAACTAAGCCCCAGATTTTGAGATTGCTTAATCGCTAATGACACAATTTCAACAGAACTATTCTGCTTCTGTTTTACACAGTCGCTAATCGGAAAGGCTGAGATTTAGTAGTAAAGCCCACCGTTGCTGCTAAAGGACTTAGCTAGGTGAACAATACCATTGATGCCTAGACCGATAACACCAAACTCAAATCCCTTTTCAACAAGACCTAAAACTGCACCAGTGCTATTGGAATAGTCATCACCAGCACCAGCAACAGAATTATCCAGATTGTTCAAATCATTGAGGAAGCTTTCAGAATCTTGGAACAACTCTGCACCAGTAGCACGTAATTCGTTAATAGCAATAAATGCCATGATAGACTCCTAAAACAATTTCTGTTTGAACTGTGATTTGCAGGCGATTAAGTGATTGCTTAACCGTTGATTCAATTTTTATTTATGTTTCTCATGAAAATCAAGGTTAAAAGTTAGTTTGGCTAGACATATATTAATAAGATATGTCTATTTTCTCTTTGATATTCTGTGATAGAAAAAAGATAAACGTAGAAACATTATGTTTATGCAAGTCTGAAAATAGAGCATATTCTTTTCAATAACTAAGATTTGCTGGATTAAGCTAAATACGGACGCAATCTGAAAATGCCTACAAATCTCTAATATCGGCGATAGATGACAATTACCATAAAAAAACCGTGTGCATAATCTTAATCAGAACTAAAACACACGATAATCATGAAGATTCAATTTATTGAGCAACAACTATCTGGAAATACCTAGTTGTCTTCGTAAGTCTTGAACTTGTATTTCTAGATTATTCATCCATCGATTAAGAATCGAGTCTACATCCGTGCCTGGGGTGTTAGTTTGTTCGGGAGTATTTTCCCCCGGTTGTCTTCTGCCATAGCTTCTTTCCGCGCCAGCATATATCGTCTTCATCTCCCACGTCGTCAGTTCATTAATAAATTTACTTTCGTCGTCAGGAGAAAGATCGGAGATTGTTATCCTTACCATTTGCTTGCCTCCTTAAATACGGTCATATTATTGAGAGCAGTACAGGACAGAGACAGAACTAACTCAAAAATTAGAATTGTCCCCTTATATTTTGATTTTCTATTTGTGGAAGGCAACATTTTTTGCCGATATTTTCAGACAGAATTAAGAAAGTTTTGTCTATTAAACCGGATTTTTGATAATATTGCTGTTTTTTGTCTTGAGCAAAGGAAAAACCCCAGTTCATAAAATGAACCAGGGTTTTATCAGACAAGCTGTCAAGGTATTTATATTGGCAGTCATTGCTTTAATCCTGATCAAAAATCAAGTTAAAGGACTGACTACAAACTAGTGCATTTACTTTTGAGCTTGTGGTTGTGAACCAGGAATAGTCACGTCTATTGGTGTTACTTGCGTTGCTAGTTGTGTTAATGGCGGTTGAATAGCGGTTTGATTACCCACTACCAGAGTTACAAGATTTTCTGGTTTGAGATATTGCTTCGCTACCCGTTGCACATCGGCGGCTGTGGTTGCAGAGACAGCTTTTTGATAGCGGAAGAGAAAATCAGCCGGATAGTTGTAATATTCGTAGCGCATTAACCGTGAAAGGGTTTGAGCAGGGTCTTGAAAGTTAAAGACAAAGGAATTTAAAGTAGACTCCTTAGCAAGAGTTAGTTCTTGTGCTGTGACTGGTTGTGCTTGGATGCGTTTAATTTCTGCCTGTAAAGCTTTGACAAACTGCACAGTAGCATCAGAGCGAGTTTGTCCCCCAGTGATAAACATTCCAGGGTAATCAAAACGGGGACTCCATACACCGTATACAGAGTATGCTAAACCTTGGCGCGATCGCAATTCATTAAACAACCTGCCGCCAAAGCCATTCAAAACCCCATTCAACACATCCAAAGCTGCATAATCAGGATTATCAAACCTCCCTCCCAAATGTCCCACCAATACACTACTTTGGGTTAACTGGGGTTGGTTAACAAAAAATACTCCCCCTGTATTCGCCTGTGTTACCTCTGGTAAAGGCAATTTCATCATTTTGGGGTTACGTGGCCAATCACCCAGTTTAGCTTGAATGAGCGATCGCATTTTTTTGCTATCAAAATCCCCCACAATCCCTAAAATCGTATTATTGGGGTGAAAGAAATCGCCATGGAAGCGCACTAAATCTTCACGAGTAATGCGATCTATCGTGGCATATTCTACAGTCCGCGCATAGGGGCTATCTTTGCCATATATCAGTTTGCGAAATTCCCGGCTGGTGATACCATCAGGATTATCATTCCGGCGTGCAATCGCACCTTTAGCTTGAGTTTTGGCTAAATCTAGCTTTTCTTGAGCAAATATCGGCTCTCTTAACACCTCAGCAAACAACCCAAACACCGTTTCTACATCTTCGCTGAGAGCATCAAAACTAGCACTTCCCGACCCTTCACTGATACTAGCTTCTACAGATGCAGCCCGTTGTTCTAAAATTTCATTTAAATCATCGGCAGAATGTTTTTTAGTTCCCCCATCCCGCATCACCGTACCCGTCAAAGCCGCTAGTCCGACTTTCTTCCCATCTTCCCAACGACTACCAGTCCGTACTAAGGCTGTACCACTCACCAAAGGTAATTCGTGATCCTCCATTAGATACACAACTAAACCATTTTGCAGTACAAATCGCTCATACTTGGGCAATTTAATTTCCGGTAACGGCGCAAACTGCAACTCCGTGTAATGCTTGGCTGCTGCTGTCGCCACCGGAGAAAAGTTAAAAGTTACCAATAAAAAGGTACAAGCAACCATTAACGCGTAAATCAGTCGCTTACCATGTTGAATTTTCCTGGACATTTACCTGTGAACCCTCACCTGATACTTTTAGATTAGAAATTTCTTGGAGTAATGAATACTTGTGTTCTTACTCAGCACCCAGCACTCACCACTCACCACTCTTCATCAAGTTTGTTTGGACAGCAATTTGCCAATTGTGCGATTTTCGGCTGTGAATGTTGTCTTAGCTATGCGCTGAATATCGGCAGGAGTCACAGCCGCAATTTCATCCAATTGTTTAAACAGATTCCGCCAAGAGCCAGTTTTGACTTCATATTCTAAAAGTTGCTGTGCCATACCCATATTAGAGTCGAGGCTGCGGAGTAAATCTGCTCGTGCTTGGGTTTTCACCCGTTCTAATTCGGAGACGGCTACAGGTTGGGTTTGCAATTTGTCAATTTCTTGGCGTAAAGCCGTCGCCACATCATCTACACTGTGACCAGGAGCAGTCAAAGCATAAAATAGCATCAAGTTGGGATATTTATCTCCAGGAAAACCGCTAAAACCTTGGGCAGTTAAAGCTACCCGTTTTTGTTCTACCAAAGATTTATACAATCTTGATGTCCGTCCGTTACTTAATAAACCACTAATGATGTCATAAACTGCGTTATCAGGATGAGTACCAGCAGGACGATGATAACCTTCCAGATACCAAGGTTGGGAAGGTAATTCTAAAGTTACTTCTCGTGTTTGAGTTTGCTTTGGTTCTACAGGAATTTTTGCTTGGGCTTTGGGTTTCGACTGATAGCGACCAAAGTAAGTCTGTGCTAATTTTTTCACCTCTGCTGGGTTGACATCACCCACCACCGCAATTGTGATATTGCTGGGTACATAGTGAGTGTCAAAAAAATCCTGTACATCTTTGGGTGTGAGGTTACGAATATCTTCGTCATAACCAATCACCGGTCGTCTGTAAGGATGGACTTTATAAGCGGCATCGATAAACCTTTCAATCATCATGCCAATGGGGGAATTTTCCACCCGCATCCGTCGTTCTTCTAAAATTACATCTTTTTCTTTATAAAACTCCCGCCGAATCACAGGATCAAGAAAACGGTCAGACTCTAAAGACATCCACAGTTCTAACTTATTAGAAGGAAAACTATAGAAATAACGAGTCGCTTCTGTGGAAGTGTTAGCATTTAAGCCTACACCGCCGGCTTGCTCAACTATTTGTCCTAACTCATTTTGCTTGACTAATTTAGCTGCTTGTGCCTCAACTTTTTGAAATTCCCCTTGTAACTTAGCGACTTCATCTTTTTTCCCACTAGCTTTTGCAGCTCTAATTTGAGTATCCAACTGTTCTAAACGCTCTAACAGAGGTTTTTCGGCTTTATAGTCAGTTGTACCGATACTGGTAGTACCTTTAAATGCCAAATGCTCTAGAAAGTGGGCAACACCAGTTTTACCATCTGGCTCATCCACACCACCCACATCAGCGTAGGTGAGAAAGGAAACTACAGGTGCTTGATGGCGTTCTAAAACAATAAACTTCATGCCATTACTCAAGCGAAACTCTGTGAGATTCTTAATTACCCGGTCTAGATAGGGTTGAATCGAGCTTTTAGTTGTAGGAGTTTTGCTTGGTTGGAGTGCAGTTTCAACAGGTGATAGAGTTTGAGTCTGGGCTAAAGCCATTGATGGTACTATTCCCCACCAGCCAACTAATAGTGTTAAGAAAATTGTTAACAGTCGGCGGGAGATATCCCTGTTAAAAAAAGCGGGAATGTATAACGGATGTTTCATATCTGGGGCGTGTGAGCGACTGAACTGATTCATAAGCAACGAGTACAATAAATTTTCACTACTTAGGTAGCAGGTTACTTAGTCATAGGAGCGTTAATCTTGTATTAAGCTTTCTGTGCTTTTAGTACCTGACGTTAGACAATAATGCTACAAACCGTGTTCCGGAGATTTTACAATAACTATTATGCGAGTTTTTAATTCTCCCCCACCCTCAGAAGCACAGACGCGCTCCCGCATCTTACAGGCAGCACTCAGGTTATTTGCATCTCAAGGATTTGATGGTACTACCACCCGTGACTTAGCACAAGCAGCTGGTGTGGCAGAAGGGACTTTATTTCGGCATTTTACAAATAAAAAAGCGATTTTGGTGGAGGTAGCAACTACGGGCTGGGTGGAGATTCTGACAGATTTACTGACAGAATTAAGCGAAATGGGCAGCTATAAAGCTGTAGCCCAGGTAATGCGCCGCCGGATGTGGAATTTGCAAAAAAATGCCGATTTAATGCGAGTGTGCTTTATGGAAGTGCAGTTTCATCCAGATTTGCGCGATCGCATTCAAATCGAAGTCATCAACAAAATGACCGATGTCGCCGAAGCCTTCTTCCAAACCGCAATGGATAAAGGCATTTATCGCCAAATGGATGCCAACTTAGTCGCAAAAGTCTTTTTAGGAATGTTTGCGATCGCCGGTTTTTCCAACAACACCCTCATGCAACCTGATGCTTCCCCCAACAAATGCAGCAAATGGCCGAAGGTTTAGCCGATATCTTTCTCAATGGGGTATTGGTGAAGGATTGAGGGCAGGGGGCAGGGGGGCAGGGAGACAAGGGAGACAGGGTAGACAAGGGAAAATTGATTTCTCAACTCAGCACTCACAACTCAGCACTCAGCACTCAGCACTCTCCTCGCTTGTTGACTCCACTGTTGAACTAACTCAACAGCTGGACACAAATCGCGTCGCTGCATGGTTGCTACTTGCAGGCGTAAAATCTGTTTGTGTAATCTGTGGGTGGGAATTTGGGCTAATTGTGCTACTGAACCAACGCCTGCGTGCAGTAGTAAACCACAATACTGTATTCCCACACTAGGAACACGCGCCAAATCAGCCAAGGCTATCCATTTATTGACATATTGCAGGTGAACTTGTAACTTACTGGACAAAGTTAGCCTGTCTTGCGTAGTTTTGCCTTGTTTAACTAACCCCAGGGTGGTTTGAATTCCACAGTTGTGTAATTGTAATTGTTCTTCTGGACTCAATCCTGGTAACTGTTCAATCGGCCAGTCACAGGATTGCATCGTACTTCGGTTGTTGGTTGCCGTTACTTTAGTAGGCATTTTGAAGAATTAACATAAGTTGCCTTTAATATTGTGACTTGTAAATCTGGGAATTGAGCATTGAGAATTTGGCATTAAACTCACAAATATTAACGATTCCTCTTAGAAAATAATCCAGACATACTCAATCCAGTTGCTAATAACCCCAAACATCCTAATCCGTTCAAAATCGGATAAATTCCCTCAAGATGGAAGATTTCTCCTGTATGAATGCTCAACAGTAAGCTAGCAGGGACTCCTATACTAATCGACCATTCACGAACAAAAGTTGCTAGCATCCCTGTCAATACGGTCAAAATCAGTGGCAGAGATATAATTATGCCGAGAATCCGATGATACTTACGAAATGAACGTTTCATGGTGGTTCTGTTATCGATGAAAACTTTTTGGCTAATAACTGAAAATGCAGACACGACCAGAAGAATCTAGTTTGACTTGCTTAGACTCGATGTAAATAATTGTTATGAGCAGTTTTACTGATCTCTGTTCTAAGATACTGCACAGTAGGTAAAAAATTCAGCAAAAGAAAAATATAGTTAATTTCCGAGTCTTTTTTCTCGACATCTTTAATAATTGAATAACAGAAATATCATCTTAAATATTTCTGTTTATGGTAGGTGTGATATCTAAACACACATCATCAATTACAAATACAAGTTTTTTTGAGGAGTTAATTATGAAGCGTTTTCAACCAGTTATGATGGTTACTATTATCAGCCTCATGGCTTTAGTGGGATGTAACAAGGTTGAACAACCTAATACACAGGCTTCACCTAGCGAAAATACTACTAAAACAGTAGCAAATTCCACAGAAGCCACAGATTTCAAAGGTCTAGAAGGTGTAATTACCAATACTAAAACAGCAGTTGAAGCAGGTAATTTTACTAAAGCTAAAGGAGAATTTGAGAAATTCGAGGATTTCTGGTCAAAGGTTGAAGATGGAATCAAAGCTAAATCTCCTAATACCTACAAAGACATTGAAGATCAAGCCGATGAGATTAAAGCAGGTCTGAAATCTTCTAAACCAAATAAACAGAAAGTATTAACGGCTTTAGCTTCTTTGAGTAAAAATGTGACTAGCGTTGCTAAACCTTAAGCATTAACTCAACTAGGGGACTAAAGAATTAATTCTCCCCGTAAGACTGTCACAGCTTGTCCTGCTAGCAAAACGCGATCGCCACCCACATAATTGACTTTCACAACTCCGCCACGGCTGGATGCTTGGTATGCTAGAAATTGATCTTTGTGGAGGCGATGGGCTACGCCCCACCGTAGGCGATCGCGCCAATATGCAGCCAAGCAACAATGGGCAGCACCCGTAACTGGATCTTCGTTAATTCCTAAACCTGGGGCGAAAAAGCGAGAAATAAAATCATACTCAGAATTAGCTTTGGCAAGACTTGTCACCACCACATCAGCCATCGGTAAACTTTTCATCTGCTGAAAGTTGGGCTGCATCTGTCGCACTAAATCTTCTGATTCCACCTCTACTAAATAACCCAAACTATTCTGCATGACTGTTTGCAACGGTACTCCTAACGCCTGACTCAGTTCTGGCGGTGCAGTCGTTGGTTGAGAATGAATCACAGGGAAATCTAACTCAATCCAGTCACCTTGGCGTTTAGCAATAAGTAAACCGCTTTTGGTGTGAAAACGTGCGTCTTCATTGGTTGATAAATGCCCTTCAGACCACAGCACATGACTACTAGCTAAGGTTGCATGACCACAAAGCGGTACTTCTGTTGTCGGCGTAAACCAGCGCAGACTAAAGCCATCATCTAGTTTTACTAAAAAAGCCGTCTCCGATAAATTCATTTCTTGGGCGACATTCTGCATCCAAGCGTCTGTTTGCGGAGTCGCTAAAACACAAACGGCGGCTGGGTTCCCTGCAAAGGGTTTATCGGTAAACGCATCCACCTGAGTAATAATTTGTCTCATAAAATGACACTGCAATGAAAACTAGCCAATTTGCAGCTTAAATATAGATAATCCTGAAGAAGTATATACTAAGGCGATCGCTCTGGGCAAACTAAAACAAGTGAAAGAAGTTAAGAATAAGCGTTTAAGGCCAGCATCTAAGGATAAATCAAAAATATGTTGTTCAATCAAGCAGAAAATCTTGCCATCAAAATTTTAAAAACTCTTTTTAGAACGATTTCTTTCGGGCTAATATTTCTCAGTTTAGTTAGTTGTGGTAACGGTCAAACATCTCCAACCGGCATAGAACGCCCAACTGTAGAGAGTAATTCTTCCCCAGCCCCAACAGATGCAACAACAGATAAAGAAGACGAAGAAGATGAGCAGGATGAAGCTGATCAAGATGACAAAGACAAGAACAATTAAAATAAGAATAAATCAAAGTTGTGTGAATGGTGATGGTAATCCACAACATTTCTAGTTCCCTGGCTGATACTTTACGACAACGTAGACAAAAACTCGCCACCTTAATTGATTTCCCCGTCATTCTGTGGTCAGGTCACAACAGCCCCCGCAATTTCCCTGCTAACCCTTATCCATTTCGGGCTAGCAGTCATTTTTTGTACTTTGCTGGTGTGCCTTTACCCCATGCAGCCATTCGTCTAGAAGCGGGAAAGTTAGAACTGTTTATGGATGACCCCGAACCCAGTAGCGCACTCTGGCATGGAGAACTACCAAAACGCGAAGAAATCGCCGCCATCATTGGTGCTGACGTAGCCAAAACCATGTCAGAATTAAAACACCGAGGTAAAGACGCAGCATCAATTCCAGTGCAGAATTATCGCACTACCTTAGTACAGTCACAAATTCTACAAAGAACTGTCTCTTCACCCTATGATTTAGAAGATAGAGACCGAGAATTAGCAACAGCGATCGCAACTTTACGTCTCACCCACGATGCAGGCGCACTCACTGAACTACACCAAGCCGCCGCTATTAGTATTGAGGCGCACAAAGCCGGCATGGCGGCCACACCCCAAGCTAAACTCGAAGCCGAAGTCCGCGCCGCAATGGAAGGGGTGATCATCGCCCACAATATGACGACCGCCTATAACAGCATTGTCACAGTTCATGGTGAAGTTCTGCATAACGAAACCTATCACCACCCCTTGCAACCAGGAGATTTACTTCTCGCTGATGTCGGTGCAGAAACACCTATGGGTTGGGCTAGTGATATCACCAGGACTTGGCCAGTATCTGGTAAATTTTCTGCTACGCAACGAGATATTTATGATCTTGTCTTAGCGGCGCATGATGCTTGTATTGCCAAGATACAGCCAGGGGTAGAATATCGGGATATTCATTTATTGGCGGCGCAAGTCATCGCCGAAGGTTTAGTAAATTTAGGCATTTTACAGGGTAATCCCCAAGATTTAGTAGAGATGGATGCCCACGCCCTATTTTTCCCCCACGGTATCGGGCATTTACTGGGCTTAGATGTCCATGATATGGAAGATTTAGGGGATTTAGCCGGGTATGAAGCAGAAAGAAAAAGAAGCGATCGCTTTGGTTTAGGCTACTTACGTTTAAATCGTCCCTTAAAATCAGGAATGTTAGTCACCATTGAACCTGGTTTCTATCAAGTCCCAGCTATTTTAAATCACCCCCAACACCGAGAAAAATATCAAAACGTCGTGAATTGGGAACGTCTCTCACAATTTGCTGATGTCAGAGGTATCCGCATTGAAGATGATATTTTAGTGACATCAACAGGTGCTGAAGTCCTAACAGCCGCCTTACCCAATCAAGCCCAGGCTGTAGAAAACCTAGTCAATCAATTTTAGATTTTGGATTTTAGATTGACCACAATCATAAAGGAATACAGCTTGGGGATTTGAGATTGGCTGTCTTCTCTACTTCTCAATCAGCAATGCCGTTCCACCTACAGTGGGGCTTGTACCAAAAACAATCCAAAATTTAAAATCTAAAATTCCGAGGGTTAATCAAGCCTAAGTAATTTCAGCAATCAAATCAAATTCCTGTAAAAACAAAGAACTGCTTATTTGCGGGATGATTTTGCAGTCAAAAAATTCTTCCGTAATTACCCAACTTTAAAACTTTTGCTTAAGTACAGACAATCAAAATCTATATTTGCGAAGTTATTTAATCAAATTAGGTCACATTTAGTTTAAAAACTAGAAACACTGATTACTGAGTAGAGCCACATCCTTCATCAAAATACACAGTCTTTATAATTACTTCATGAAAACTTGAACATATCAAGATAATCCTTTAAGAAGCCATTAAAATTAATGCTAATTAATACTGAATTTTACAAAATGGCATAAAAATAAGCATTTCTTCGCAGGTTTACCCTTAGAGGCAGGAATTAAAGTCGAAAAAACAGGAAAAAGTAGGCAATAATTTCATGCCAAATAGCCTCGGATTAATATCTTTTAGCTGCTTATTATTGACAAGTTGTAGTCCTAATAGTACAGCAATAAAATCTCCTCAGATAAGTCAAATACCACACCAAAGCAGCATAAAAATATTGCCAGACAATCCATCTTCAGTTAAGGAGGGAAAAAGAAGTAGTAAAGATATTTTTACTAACAATAATGACCCCAGTTCAAATGTTGAATATTCATCACCTGAATCATTAAACAACAATCCTATTCAATTGAATAGCCACAACATTGAACAAAATAATTATCTAGCTCAAAGAGTCTCCGTTGGGACAAAAAATGGGACAGGTAATTACATGACTCTCACACCGTCTGGGAGAACTAATGATTTAGGAAATCCACTCTTTGAATTGCGTCTATACGTCAATAACCAGCCTGTCGGGAGCTTTTTGGCAGTCTCTGGACGCACCCATACACAAAATAAAAATCGCCACCGTTCCGGGACAGAAGCACCATTACCCAACGGCATCTATACAGTGGCAAAAAATTATACTCGTGGAACTATTGCAGAAGCCGGAGAACGGTTTTTACCAATAACACCTCGGTTCCGTACTGGTCGCACTGACTTGGGTATTCATGTAGACCCATCTTATAACAAGAAGAATGGGGAAGATGGTACCTCTGGATGTATTGGTCTGACTAACACAAGAGATTTAGATCAACTCTTGAACTATGTGCGAAATTATCAACCACAGTATATCAACGTCCAGATTTAGCGATCACAGTTCTGACTTCTCTAGGACTCATATTTGATTCCTTTTTATGGGCAAATGATTTCAGGAATCACAAAGGTTTGTCGTTGAGCTTTAGCCCTTGACTGAAGCGATAGATCACAACTATGAACCCCTCATCATTTAATACGTCAGACCAGTAGCATTCTACCCGATTGATTTTGACAGGTTGCAGATGTTTAGATATCCGACTTTTTAAACAAGTCGGGTATCTATGACCTATCATAATTTGTGTGGCGGACTAGTAGGAAAAACAGGTGACAATCGAAATCTACGTCAGCACGGATATTGAAGCAGATGGCCCTATTCCTGGGCCTCATTCCATGCTTAGTATTGGTTCAGCAGCTTACACCGCAGATAAGCAATTAATTGCTACCTTTTCAGCCAACCTGGAAACCTTACCAGGAGCATCAGGTCATCCCCAAACTATGAAATGGTGGTCACAACAGCCGGAAGCTTGGGCAGTCTGCCGAGTTGATCCACAGCCTCCAGCATCAGTAATGCAAGCATATCACACTTGGTTAAAAGCATTACCAGGTCAACCAATCTTTGTTGCTTATCCTGCTGCCTACGATTTTATGTTTGTTTATTGGTATTTAATCAACTTTGTAGGAGACAGTCCTTTTCAGCATTCAGCATTAGATATCCGTTCCTATGCAATGGCATTCTTGAAAAATAGCTACAGTGAATCTGGAAAGCGCAATCTCCCAACAGAGTGGTTAGAGGAAAAACCCTTAACGCATATTGCTTTAGATGATGCTATTCAACAAGGAAAGTTGTTCTGCAATCTATTGCAAAACAACCTACAGCGTGAAAGTTAATAAAACAAATTTTTAGGCTTTGAGACTATCGAGATAAGTCTTAATCGCAGGTAATGCAGTCATCTTTTCATAGAAGAAATTGTTGACGATATTCATTACCTCAGCTTGTGCTGCTTCCACTTGTGGGCCAAGGGGAACGTCTGGTTTTTGACGGCTGATACAGCGAGATAAACGCAGCAAATGGCGCACAATTTCTAATTCCTCTTCTCCTTCCAAGACCCTGATGACTGACATAATGAGTTCATCAGTCTGATCAAGAATACTTTCGATATCAAAGACAGTGGCTTTTTCTGTAGCCTCTTGGACAGTCTTGACTAGGGAGTGGACTTGATAAAGTAATGCGGCTGGCTCGTCGAACAGTTCACGCAAAAAGGCGGCTTCTTCATATTGACCGTTCAGTCGGAAGATGTTGTACAGACGTTTAGCAGCTTTACCGTAGTTGAGATGGTCTTCTCTAACGTATTTTTTGACTTCTTTTTTTAACATTGCCACATAGTCATCTAAGACATCTGTGGAAACTTGTTTGACTAGTTTAGAGAAGATGGGTGCAGATTGAGCATCTAAGTAAACTTCTTGGAAGTAGCCGTCTAGATAGCCATCTAGGGGTGTAATTGTACCGTCGGGAGCTTCCCAAGTCACATCTAAGACATTGCTGGCGTTGGACAATTGACCACGCACTTGATCTGCAACTACCCAGTCTAGCTTGCACCAACCAGGTTCTTGAGCTACAGCATCCCAAGTGATGACTAGAGGATTTCCCTGGCTATCCTTGGCTTGAATTTCTCCGGCTACAACTTCATCAGGAGACCAGGAGATTGGTGAACCTTTGTGATAGGTGTGATTATGGCGAATTACATTTTGGGAATAGCTACCAAATTTGAGTTCAATAAATTGAAAGTTAACCCCAGACATACTACTGAGTGCTTTCTCACGCATAATTCTCGCCAGAATCTCACAAGCTTCGGCTCTGGTGGGAGCAATAATATTGACTCTCTCGAAGTAATCACAGTCTCCTGGGTGAGTTTGCACTTTCGATTGTGCGGCTGAACCAGAAAGAGCCAGCGCGGTTTCCACAACACCAGGAACATCATCAAATTCGACAATTTTACCTATGGCGCGAAAGCGTTCTAACTCTTTGGGGTCGAAATCTAACATGGTGACTTTGTGACCAAATACACCAGTCTCTTCGTCAACCACAATATCACTGTCCCCTGTGGCTTCAGTGATGGACTTCATCCAACGCTCTAATTCTTGCTCATTGAGTTGTACACCCAAGCGGTTAGCAGATTCAATTACACGATTGCGCGCTTCTAGGGTCTTATCTGGGATGGTTGTCATATTCTCTATTTTGTATTGGGTAGTTGTTGTACAAGTTGCTTGTTGAAATTGTAGGTAAAAGGCCGCTTGTACCTAATGAATAAAGGTTTTTGGACTTATGCTAGTAGTCTGCCAAGAGAACTTTGCAAGGTTAATAGCAGCAAAAAAATCTCTTTCTCCCCCTGCTCCCCCTGCTCCCCCTGCTCCCCCTGCTTGCCTTAGCCTAGCAATTTTGGATTGGTGAACTACTAGGGGATACTTTAGTTCAGGGAAGCCTTTTGCAAAATGATCATCCCACGGGAGCGATCGCAAGCTGAATCCTTATCCACACAAGCTTTATACATCCGGTCTATAGGACATTTCCAAAAGCGAGTGTATCGCTTGGGATTAGTATCTGCGATCGTGATTTCTTGAGAACTAGGGTTATAGTCTGCTAACAGTGAAAAATGTCCCCCTTCTAAGTTGGGGTTATTGTGAGCAATTTTAGTATTGAAATTGAGAATATGAATATCATTGGCATCTACCACAGCCTTTTCTACAATGTCTGTGAACTTCTCCATCGTCATTGATGGATTGTCAAAATACTCCAAATTCACAGTTAGTGGTAAACTGGCATTTTCAACATATTTCACACAGGTGTCGTAGGTTTCAGCCAAGGTCATACCATCATCTAACACGGAGGCGATCGGTAGTTTCGTTACATAGAAAATATCATCAACTGTAGCTGTAAAACCTAAAGAAGTCATGGCATAAGCCAGGGCTGTAACATTACAACAACGAATCGGTTGCTGGAATTCTGCTAGTTGAATATTATCAAAGTCTTTCATGATGATTTTTTGGTTGGATGTGTTGATAACTGGTAAAATATGGATATCAGTCGGGAGTTATTTGTGGCAGAGTTTCGTTGAAATTGATTTATCCGCCAAGCAATTCCATTTTTGATAGATTACAAGTGTTGTCAAGATTTCTTACTGCCCATAAAGTGAGTTAAAGATTTGCAAATAAAGCTTTACGCACTCAAGTTTTGAAATACATAAAGCGCAGTTATTTGTCTTGATTATTGTTTGGCTATGATCAGATAATTTGCCAAATTTGTAAACAGAAAAAATCGTATTTATTTTTACTAAATGTACGAATTGACAAAATAATGGCAATAATGCTGATTCATTGAATAATGGTATATGAAGTCACAAAAAACCTTTAAATGTTCTAACTGTCCTGTGGTGTTTTGAGATTTTTCACTTAAGTGTTTTATCTGTTTTCATAATTTTTTACAAAAAAATCAATAATTTTTTTAAAGCTGGAGATTTTGCCCAAAAAATATTTTTACTTGGGTTAATTTACTCTAAAAGAATACATTCTTGAGATGTGGCAATAGAAATATGCCTTCAACCAAAAACCCGACTATTCATCGAGGAAAAAAAGAAGCGATCGCTTCGGCTGAAATTACCTAAGTTTAAATCCTCCCCTGCATCCAGGTATGTTAGCCGCAATTGCACCCCAACAGTATCGACTAAGTACCTAACTGTTGATTTGCTGTAGGCGATCGCAAAAAAACGGGCGAAATAACTCGCAGGCTAAACTTGCTTTAAGACCATGCAGATGCACTAACCCCATCTTGCACAACTGCAAACCTTGTACAACCTCGCAATCTACAGGACTTGGTTGACTGACGATTTCTGTAAACAATGGCAATAAATCGGGATAGCGTTGCAAGTTCCACCATTGCTGTTCTAGGTGGTCTACGTAGATGGTAAAGACGATATCAGAATTTTCTAACAGTTCTTCCACGCTGATTCTCTGTTGCTGTAGGTAATAAAAAGCCAACTGCAACCGATAGGGATGTCCTCCCAACAGATTCATCAGATGCTGGGTTTGTGGCGCGGTTATCTCCTGTTCGCACCGATTTGCTAGATCCTGTACCTGAGTAAATGTAAACTCAGGTAGCTCAATCACTAATCCAGTATTCAACAAAGAGGGATCAATCGAGGGAGGCATCAGAGTTTGTGTAGAATGAACCGTCACCAGTCGTAACTTCTGCCAAGGATTAGTGTTGGCGTTGCCTTGTTTGGCTTGCTCTGTCCAAGTTCGCAGAAGTTGGAGAAATTCACTAGCAATGTCGGGGTAGGTAAAAAGATGGTTGATTTCATCAAATGCAATGACTAGAAGACGATTATTCCTCGCAGGTTCTCCACGAACAAGGTTACTTAAGATCACATCCTCGAAATAATCAGTGGTATTGGATTTGCTACCCAGGGAATTATCCCAAAAATTAACAATCCCATTTGGCAAGCCTAACTGCTTACTGACCCTAGTACATAACCATTGTAGGAAGCGGTCTAGATTCTGCAAAATCTCGTCGTTAACCAGTTGTAAGTTCACACAAACAGTGCGATCGCCCAAAGAGTTAGCATAAGCCAAGATACGGGTCATGAGGGAGGTTTTGCCCATTTGCTTAGGAGCGCAGATGTTGAGCAGCGCACCAGGTTGCTGGATACCTTCGTAACAGAGGGATTCGAGAATGGGACGATCAATGTACAAGAATGAATCTAGAGGCATCAGCCCTCCTGGTGGCGTGAGCAGAAGAAGTTGCGGATTGTTTTGCAATTGCTCCATTTTGTAGATTTGGGGGGTATCGCTGCGATCATGCAGCATATTCAACGGAGAATCGCAGATTGATTTGATGGTTGAGCAGATTTCCACCGAGGACATTAAGTCAATCTCTGCAACATTGTCTTGTCCTGGTAACAGGTAAAGATAATCGTCCTTTAATAAGGTCAGATTCAAGGCATTGAAACAACGTTCCAAAGTTCGCTTATCAACTCCTACTGAGCCATTAAAGACTTTGCTAAGGGTATTAGAGGTTAAACCTGTTTTTTCACTGAGGTCTTCGAGAGTGTATCGCTTAAAGTTTTGCTCAATTTCTAACTGAGCCTTTGCCTGATTGAGTTTTTTTAAACCTTGAGCCGTCAGAATCGCACCCCGTCGGCGTAGATGACTTTTAAATTGTAATTGCATTTTAACTATCAAATAAAAATGTGCTTGGTAATAGATGAATAAATGAACAATGTTATTACTTATGCACTTGTCCAAATTATTCAGCACAGTTACAAATCTTATAAATACAATTACAAAAAAATCATGTTATCTTACTTTTTCTATGCAGGAGCATTAAAATCGCAGTTTTACATAAACTATTAAAAATTTCAAAACCAGTCGCCGCAAGAACTATAGTCCATAATTATTTTTCATTAAGCACTCCGTTATATAAAATTAGCTGAATAGTCAACTTTGTTTTCAATGTACCTTGGGGTCAGAATTATCTCTGAAGAAATTAAACAGAACATTTTTCTTAACTTGGGTGCTTTTCCAAAGTTAAGAATGAAATTCACTAATATTTACAAAGTGTTTAAACTTTTGGAAAGCTGAAAACGATATTTATAAAGTCTTTGGGTCTTTACTAGTGCTAAATAGTTAGCTTTTTTCTTAAATTTGTAAAATTTGCTGGTGTTGGTTGTAGAAATTTGGCAAGCTCAAACAATAATCTTACTGAAATGTTATAGACAGTTCAGAGATGCTTTGTTGTACTAGGTATGCGGTCAGGTATGCTCAGATTGAGCATCAATACAACAACAAACTGCAAAATTTTCATGAGAAATCTGGCAACAAAATGACATAAGCTGGAGAATTTTCTATGACAACTGAACTCAAAACTTTTATCGGTTCTCAATTTATCGGTAAACCCGTCTTAGCCGATATAGAATTTATTCCTCATCTCGAAAAAATTAATGACTTTGCAGATACCAACGGACTAAATATTTTTGTGACTAGCTCAACTCGTGCTTGGAATGTTCCTGTTGGGGGAGCAGTGTTTACTCCGGCGAAGATGTCTAATCACTTTATTGGTCATGCAATTGACATGAATATCAAAATAGGAGGAAAACTGTTTAATAGTGATGCGCTTAGTAATTTTGATTCACTACCTCCAGCAATTCAAGCGTTTATTACAGCGATTCGTAAGCATCCTGTTTTACGTTGGGGAGGAGATTTTGGTGATCCAGTACATATTGATGATGGCTTAAATATTAATATTCCTGATATTTGGAAACAAAAATTTCCCATTATTCAATCAGAATTAAATGGCTTGACACAGCCTGGAATAAGAACAGAAATTAGTCCTAGATTGCTTTTTTTAACTACTCCTCTGATGCAAGGAGATGATGTCAAAGCCATTCAAAAAAAATTAATTGAAAAGGGTTTTGATTTGGGTACAAGCGGTGCAGATGGATTCTTCGGACAGACAACAGCTAATGCTGTTATTAAATTTCAGGAAAAAGAAGATTTAGAACCCATTGATGGCATTGTTGGTGAAAAAACCAAAAAAGCACTTGGACTTTAAAATCTCTAATTTATATTACTCTAAACAGGAGAAGAAAGAAATGGCTTTTACTGCCAAAGTTATTACAACCGAAGAATGGGGTGCAATATCTGCTAGATCTTTTGAAAGAACAGTTCCTAAATTTATAGTTATTCACCATACCAACAATCAAAATCCTCCTAATGATTCTTCCAAAGGGACAGTAGAAGGAGGAAAAAAATTAGCCCGTGATATTCAGAAATTCCACATAGATGGCAACGGATGGAGCGATTCTGGACATAATTTTTTGAATACGACTGGAGGAGTTCTTCTAGAAGGAAGACATGGAACACTTAATGCAGTCAAACAAGGAATGTGCGTTCGTTCTGCCCACGCTAAACAAGATGGAAATAGACTTGCTGGTGGTAATCAATCGCCTGGAATTGAAAATGAAGGCAACTTCATGACTTTTAACATGGGACAAAAGCAGTGGGATAGTTTAGTTGAATTATGCGTTTCTTTGTGTGAATCTTGCAATATTAATCCTAAGAATATTCGAGGACATCGAGAGTTTAGTAACACAGATTGTCCAGGTGACTGGTTATTTAGTCAATTACCTCGTTTACGACAAGAAGTGGCTGATAAATTAGGTACTACTCTTGAAGATGATCAACCATTACTTAAACTAGGTTCAATCGGTCAAGATGTGATCGAACTTCAACAAAAACTCGCAGATAAAGGCTTTTCTCCTGGAAGAATAGATGGTGATTTTGGCGAAAATACAAGACAAGCTGTTATCGCTTTTCAGCGTTCTGTTGGGCTAACTGACGATGGCATTGTTGGGCCTGATACTCGCAAAGCACTAGGTTTATAGGTTTAATTCAAATGGCTTTCTCGAATTTAGTGGAAAGTGAGATGGGGAAATGTCCTGCAAACAGATCATTAATCTTCATCAAACACTATACACTTGACCACAAGATATCGAGAGAGTCATTCAGCAATGCCACAAATGTGGGTAATTAATTCTATTGAGGCACTTTAAATGACTAGGAAATTTATCGAATGTAAAGCAACCGTTTATAATCGTGGTCTTCCTCCAGATTCGTTTCTGAATGAGTTGATAGATTGGGCTAGGCAAGCTCCAGATGAAATATTTCAGGAGAATAACAATAACGATATTTATGTCAGTGTTGCTCCAGAACTCGATCCTTGGAATGGTCTTCTTCACCGTAAAGCAGTCATGCTAGAGGTACTGAGGGTACTTGGTGGTTTCGAGAGTTCATGGAATTGGAAAGAAGGAAGGGATAGCACCAATCCTAACTCTAACACCCCTTGTACGGAAGAGGCTGGAATTTTTCAATGCTCAGGTGATTCGATGGGTTTCGACCCTAGTTTGAAAAAGTTGCTTAAGGATGTTTCGGGTAAGACAGATTGCGAAACATTTATCAAAGTCTCGAAAAGTAACCACAAATTTGCTATTGAGTATTGTGCTAGACTTCTTCGATTTACCGTCAACCATAACGGGCCGGTGAAACGCAAGGAAATCAATTCTTGGTTAAAACGCGATGCTGTGAAGGAGTTTCAGGAATTTCTATCCGATTGAATGTCTGTAAGCAAGTATTAATTACTCTCAATTTTCAGTCAACGAGAAATTTTTTTTCAGAATGCGTCAGCATTAGCTTTGTGAATATGAAATTTAGCTGAGTTATTTCCCAGATTATCTAATTGAATTTTCCCATACTATTTAAAGCTACTTAATGAAAAATTCAGTTCAGTTAAAAAATTTTCTCATCTTATTGATAGCAAGTATCGTTCTCAGTGGTTGCAGTCCAGAGAGAAGAGCTGTACTTCGAATGACAGCACTGAACTTTAAAAGTCAGGCAAATGATGCAATTGAAGCTGTCAAAACTATCTATCAACTCAATCCTCTACCACGTTCAACAGTTGAACTGCGTCGAATATTGGTAAAAAGACTATTAAGCGATCGCAATATAGAATTTGATGATATAGACCAAGTATCACAAATAATTGAAAGACAACTGCGGACAAATCCTCGACCAAGTCCTGTTAATACTGTTCTCAACGATCTCAAGCAAGAATATATCGTAGCAGGCGAAACTTTTAACAACATTGAACAAGCTGGATTATTAGGCACTGAAGCAGGTGCAGTTACTAGAGCGGCTGAACCTTCTAGGCGATTAACCGTGAAAATGCTACTGCTAGCTGAACTGATTGCTCAAGATCCACCCTCACCGAGAAATCCAGATCGAGTTCTTATTCTTTCTCGCTTTCACAAACTCAGAGAGCAATTTCAGAATGCTAATTCTGAGGCTGAAAAAACAGAAATATTCAATCAAGGGGAACAACTTTTAGATGAGTTATTTAGCATTAATACACAAGAGAAAACAATGATTTGTCAAGCTAGAGCTAAACTTTTGCTGACAGCCGATACAGGAGCAAAACTTTCCCAACTCATCGAAGCCTACAAAGACTTAAGCTTTGACGAAATTGTTGCTAAAATCACCACAACTTTAGGAATAGCTTCTAGTTTTGGGTCAGATATTACTGCTGTAAATGTCAGGACTAAAGAGATTCAAACAGCAATTCAGACAGATCCAATCTTGAATGATATTTTAAACAAACAAAGACAGAATTTCCCATCTACAACTAGCAATTCTCAACTTCTCGATTGTTCATCATTAGGAGATAGTTTAAGATGATTACCACAACTAGCCTCGACCAAATTAAAGAACAGATAAAACAGATTATTAATAGCATTGAGTCGATAGCAAGTCTGTCTCCTGGTAAACCCATCGATCTACAAGTCTTTCAACAAGCACAAAAAATTCTAAAAAACATTAGTTTCAAATTAAACTTTGCACTCGCGTCAGCACAAGAGGAAGATAATTGGGAATTTGTCGATATGCTCTTTGAAGCTATTGAACAATGTGATGATGCACTCAATGCGGTGACAGCAGCAACATTGAGACAAGTTTTAATCAGTCCAGATCACGACCAAATTATTGCCGAACTGCAAAACATCAAGCGAGATATTGATGCGGCAATTCAAGCTGAGAAGGTGTTGAATTTCTTTATGAGATTGACTCGTGTAATTATTAGATTTGTGGCAGTATAAATTCCAGGAATGTATTTTTCCAATATTTACAGGTAGAAATAATAAAAATAGCGAACTAAGAAGCAAAAAAATAAGCAGAAGAAAAACTAGCAAAGAAGAGTTTTTGGTAAAGAAAAACAAGAAAACATTAAACGTGAACAAGAAATTAGATTAGGAAAGTATTTGCTACATACGTAGGGACTTTTCAAACATCCTCTCTCACATTTTGTAGACTTTTGCTGTTAGTCCGGAACTTTTAGTGATAGGGTAGCATCCCAAATGCGTAAAAACATATTTTGTCATTGCGGGCGTAATGAAATGAAGCGAAGCAATCGCAGCATTTAGACTTTGCGATTGCTTCATTTCGCTACCCTTCTCCTTCCCTGCGGGACGCTACGCGAACGGGAACACCAAGGGCGAACGCTCCATTCGCAATGACTAACTGCTAACTTAGTCAATTTGCACTCATTGGGATGCTTCATAGTGATAGTGGGAATCTGGGTTTAGCGTGAAAATTTTGGACTTGCTTGTACACAGTAGGCTCAAGTTGGGGAAAAAACTACTAAGCTGGTAAGTAGTACATTAAAATCACTAACCTCTGAATCGCACCCAAACGGTGATTCGGACATCCCCATTGGCTCAATAACTGTAACTAAGATATGTTTGACGCATTAGCTGAACGTTTAGAATCCGCCTGGAAGAAACTACGCGGTCAAGATAAAATTTCGGAATCTAATATCCAAGATGCTTTGCGGGAAGTGCGCCGCGCCCTGTTGGAAGCAGACGTTAACCTCCAGGTAGTCAAAGATTTTATTAGCGAAGTTGAAGCCAAGGCGCAGGGGGCCGAAGTCATTAGCGGTGTGCGTCCTGACCAGCAATTCATCAAAATTGTTTACGATGAGTTAGTGCAAGTGATGGGGGAAGAGAATGTTCCCCTAGCGGAAGCTGCACAAAAGCCGACTATCGTTTTAATGGCTGGTTTACAAGGTACTGGTAAAACCACAGCCACCGCTAAGTTAGCTTTACATTTACGCAAATTAGAGCGTAGTTGCTTGTTAGTAGCTACAGACGTATATCGTCCCGCCGCTATCGACCAGTTAATCACCCTGGGTAAACAAATTGATGTCCCTGTTTTTGACATGGGAAGCGATGCAGACCCCGTAGAAATTGCCCGTCAAGGGGTGGAACGCGCCAAGGCGGAAGGTGTAAACACAGTTATTATCGATACCGCAGGTCGTCTGCAAATTGACGCGGATATGATGGCGGAATTAGCCCGCATCAAAGCCACAGTCGAACCCCATGAAACTCTGTTAGTCGTGGATTCCATGACGGGTCAAGAAGCAGCAAATCTTACCCGTACCTTCCATGAACAAATCGGTATCACTGGCGCAATCCTTACCAAGATGGATGGTGATAGCCGTGGTGGGGCAGCGTTGTCAGTACGGCAAATTTCCGGCGCGCCGATTAAATTTGTGGGCGTAGGTGAAAAAGTCGAAGCCCTACAACCCTTTTACCCAGACCGTATGGCTTCCCGGATTTTGGGGATGGGTGACGTTCTCACCTTAGTAGAAAAAGCCCAAGAAGAAATCGACCTAGCAGACGCAGAAAAAATGCAGGAGAAAATCCTGTCAGCCAAGTTTGACTTTACCGATTTCGTCAAGCAACTGCGCCTGTTGAAAAATATGGGGTCATTGGGGGGAATCCTCAAGATGATTCCAGGGATGGGCAAACTTTCTGATGATCAGCTAAAACACGGCGAAACTCAGTTAAAACGCTGTGAATCCATGATCAACTCCATGACCATAGAAGAACGCCGCGACCCAGATTTACTTGCGAGTTCACCAAGTAGAAGGCGGCGAATTGCTAAAGGTTCGGGCTATGGAGAAGCCGACGTAAGTAAATTAGTGGCTGATTTCCAAAAAATGCGATCGCTCATGCAGCAAATGGGTCAAGGTAGCTTCCCAGGAATGCCCGGAATGTTCGGCGGTGGCGGTATGGGTAACGCCTTTGCTGGTATGGGCGGCGGCCGTCCCGCAGCCCCCGGTTGGCGCGGCTATAACGGCGGCGGCGCGAAGAAGAAAAAACCCAAAGATAAGAAGAAAAAAGGGTTTGGGAATCTTTAAGCTAAGGGTGTAGGGGTATGAGGGTGTAAGGGTGTAGGGGAAAATTTACCCTAATGCCCCATGCCCCATGCCCCATGCCCCATGCCCCATGCCCCATGCTCTATGCCCTGTACCCTATACCTAATTTCCTCTGAGAAATCATAGCCGTAAACCATAGACAAGTGCTAAAATTAGCATTTCAGTATGGGAAGTTATGACTTTAAACGGGTTGCTTCCTGAAATTATCCACGAATAGGAGAATGATTCTTCAACCATGATCAAATTGCGCTTGAAGCGATACGGTAAAAAGCGGGAAGCGAGCTACCGCATTGTCGCTATGAATAGTCTCTCTCGCCGCGATGGCCGTCCTTTAGAAGAACTGGGTTTCTATAACCCCAGAACAGATGAAGTGCGGTTGGATGTCCCCGGCATCGTCAAGCGACTACAGCAAGGCGCACAACCTACTGACACAGTACGTCGCATCTTACAAAAAGCCAATGTCTTTGAACAGGTCAGTGCCACAACCGCATCATAATCCTACAGCAGCAACAGCTAGCCCTAACTATGTTGGGCTAGTCAAATTTTTGATGCAGCCATTTTTAGAGTTTCCAGAGTCTTTAAGTGTTGATTGTGAAATTTCTCAAACCTTAAACCGGGTTTGGATTCGCATCGCCTTTGAAAGTACCGATAAAGGGAAAGTCTTTGGCCGGGGAGGGAGAAATATTCAGGCAATTCGCACAGTGATTGCTGCGGCGGCGCAACTGTCGCAACAAACAGTTTACCTGGATATCTATGGCAACACCAACCCTGGACGGGAAGGTTTGTCTGCTGAAGAAGATCAGCCAGAGCGATCGCCAACTCCCAGAACACGAGAACGGCGTAATTCATCAAGACCTGTTGTTAAACCCCGCTCCCGTTAGGTTAAAAATAAATAAGAAGCCTGAGCGGTTAAAAGAAAAAGGAAAAAGGAAAAAGGAAAAAGACAGTTACCGTAATGAAAATTAGGTAATTGAAATAAAATTAGGGGTTTGTAACTCTGGTGATACTACTTCTTATTTTGCCTTTTACCCTTGAACTTTTGCCTTTTTAACTCGCCTCCGCTCAGAATCTTCCAAAAAAATACAGGAAAACTCTAAAGACGAAAAAATCTTTTGAGAATTTCCTCCAAAAGTTACCACTATAGACAGTTAGTGATGCTGATACACAACTCTGATAATCTCTCTCAGGAGGTGAAACCAGGGAGTGGCTGAAGTCCGTTTAGGTGAAAATGAGTCTATTGACTCAGCAATTAGACGTTTTAAAAGAAAAATTCAAAAAGCCGGCATTTTATCGGAAGTTAAACGTCGGGAACGATACGAAAAACCCAGCTTGCGCCGTAAACGCAAAGCAGAAACAGCACGTAGAGGTGGACGCTACTAAATTAATTTAGTTGCAACCTCAAGTAAAGTAGAGATGCGATCGCGTCTCTACTGTCTAAATATCAGAATTTAATAGTAAAAATATTCATAAATTTAAACTAAATAAAACTAAAAAATGAGCCAGATTTTTAATTGTAAGATAGTATAAAAATAGACTTTACTAAAATAATAAAAAACTCACGCAATTAATCAACTGTTGTTAAAAATTGCCCCTCATACATTAAATAATAACTATGGCAGATGCCTTAATAATTCAGCTGCCTAACGTTCCCAGTGCGATCGCTTTAGCAGGTGATAGAGAAGAAAACCTAAAAATCTTAGCCAAACAAACGGGAGCTAACGTAGTCCTGCGTGGGCAAGAATTATATATTTCTGGTACAGATGCACAAAAAGAATTAGCCGCTAGATTAGTGCGATCGCTAGAAAATATCTGGATTCATGGCAATATTATCTCCAGTGCCGATATTGCAACCGCACGTCAAGCTTTAGACACCAATCGCCAAGAAGAACTGCAACAATTACAGCGAGATGTATTAGCCAAAACTCGTCGTGGCGATGAAGTTCGTGCCAAAACCTTTAAACAACGCCAGTACATTGACCAAATTCGTAAGCATGACTTAACCTTCTGTACTGGTCCTGCGGGGACAGGTAAGACTTATTTAGCTGTTGTGATTGCAGTTCAAGCACTCCTCACCAATCAAGTTGAGAAACTCATTTTAACCCGTCCGGCTGTAGAAGCTGGTGAGAGACTGGGATTTTTACCAGGAGACTTACAACAGAAAATTGACCCCTATCTGCGTCCTCTTTACGATGCCATTTATGAATTTGTTGATCAAGAAAAAGTAGCTAACCTAATTGAACGGGGAATTATTGAAGTCGCGCCATTAGCTTATATGCGGGGACGGACTCTCAACCATGCTTTTGTGATTGTGGATGAAGCCCAAAACACTACACCCGCGCAAATGAAAATGGTTTTGACTCGTTTGGGTTTCCGTTCACGTATGGTAATTACAGGCGACATCACACAAACGGATTTACCAATGAATCAACAATCAGGTTTAGCGGTAGCTTTGCAAATTTTAAAGCACGTTGAAGGGATTGCTTTTTCGGAGTTTACGCAAAAAGATGTTGTGCGTCATCCTTTAGTACAGCGCATTGTCAGCGCGTATGAAAAATATGAGCAGTAGTTATTAGTCATTAGTCATTAGTCATTAGTCAATAGTCATTAGTCATTAGTCATTAGTCATTACGGAACAGGTAACAGAGAACAGAATCTTGAATTTTGCAGGCGTAAGCTTTCTTGTAGAGTATTTTGAATTTTGAATTTTGAATTGATAGAAGAGGGTATTAAGGTGTCTAATTTAAAAGAATTTTTAGAAGCTTGTGAAAGTTTGGGAACACTGCGGTTAATTGTGACTAGTAGTGCAGCAGTTTTAGAAGCAAGGGGAAAAATAGAAAAACTCTTTTATGCAGAATTACCTAAGGGTAAATATGCCAATATGCACACAGAGGGTTTTGAATTTCATTTGAATATGGACAAAATTACACAAGTGAAATTTGAAACTGGAGAAGCAAAAAGAGGTAATTTTACAACTTATGCAATTCGCTTTTTAGATGAAAAGCAAGAACCTGCTTTGAGTATATTTTTACAGTGGGGTAAACCAGGTGAATACGAACCAGGACAAGTGGAAGCTTGGCAAGGTTTAAAAGCAAAGTATGGTGAAATATGGCATCCTGTAGCTATTGAAACTTTGTAGATAAAAAGACAGGATTTCATCAAACCTGTTGATTTTATTGTTGGCGTAATTGAGGAGATAACTTAATTTTTGTGCCATTCATTTCAATCATGCCAGATTGAGAGAGTTTATAAAAGGCGCGGGAAAGGGTTTCGGGAATTGTCCCTAGAAGTGCAGCTAATTGTCCTTTTGGTAAATCGAGTTCAACTATATCAGTGTTGCCTTGGCGATCGCTCAACATTAATAAATATTTTGTCAAGCGTTCTGGAACTTCCTGAAACGAAAGGGTATCGACTAAATGCGCTAATCGGCGTAAATGTCGGGCAAATGTTCCCAACATAGCGATCGCTAGTGTAGGATGTTGTTGCAAAACCATCAAAAATGCTGTTCTGGGGATAAATACTACTTCCGAATTTTCTAAAGCGGCGGCCGATGCGGGGAAATTTCCGCCATCGAAGGCAGGGACTTCAGCAAAGTGTTCTTCTGCACCAAAAATGTGCAGAATTTGCTCTTTACCTCCATTGGCTACTTTAAAAACTTTAATTCTGCCTGATTTGACAATAAAAAACCCTGTTCCTGTGTCTCCTTCCCAAAAAAGAGTTTCTCCTTTTTGATAAGTTTGGGGAATCGCAATATGAGCTAGTGCTTGCAATTGTTCATCTAAAATATCTTGAAAAATTGGTGTCTTGTGTAAAAATTGTTTGACTTCCAAGACACGTTCAGTCAAAGTCACGTCGCTTCGCTCCGAATTCAAAATTCAAAATTCAAAATTAAAAATTAAAAATTAAAAATTAAATACTCCACAGATAAATCTGGGAGCTTGAATTAATGTTGTTTTACTTTTTTCTTTGATCATAATGGCGAAATTGGGTGCGAAACGATAAATTTTTACACACTATGAATGCCTAGTTTTGTGAGTGCAGCGATCGCATGAAGTCTGACAAATTCATCTTCATCTTCCAGCATAGCAGTTAATAATGGCGTAGCATCTTGACAACCCAACTGACCTAAAGATAGTGCGATCGCACTTTTCACAGCAGTAATTTTAGTGGCTGGATGCTGTGTTTCCAGCATTTCCAGCAAAATTTGTGTCCCTTTAGTGATTAATTCTGGTTTTCTGACTCTGCCTAAAACTGTGACAACTTCTTGCCAGATTGTGGGTGAAGTTAGTTGATTGAGTGCTGTTTGTAAACATTCCAAACCTAATAATGTTTCTACCCAAATTAAGGCGCGGATGATTTCTAGTTGTAGAGTAATCGGTGTATGGGGTGAAATTAAAACCGTAAATAAATGTTGAGTCGCTACATCGCCACCTATTCGAGCCAAGGTGACAGCAGTGGTACAACAAACCTCAATATGAAAATCATAGAGTCGAGGCTGTAATTTAGCCACTAAATCTAATTGAGTGGCTAAATCAGCACGATAACCTAAACCTTTGACAGCCACACATCTGACACTAGCAGCAACATCTTCTAGTGCATTCAAAAGTACGGGTGGTAGACGTTCATCATGAAAACTGCTGAGGGCTTCTAAGGCGGCTTGTCTGACTGGGACTTGGGGGTCTTTAACTACACTCAATAGTGGTGTGATAGTTTCTGGCTTGCGAATATAAGCAAGCGATCGCACTGCTAAAAGTCTAGTATCTTCTTGCTTTAGAAGTTCACAAAGGTAAGGAATCGCCAAATTTCCCATTCGTCCCAGTGCTGTAGCGGCGATCGCTTGCAGTTCTTCATCCTCAGTAGTTTGTAATAATTCTACTAAAGGAGCGATCGCATCTGGGTGCTGATACTCTCCTAAAATCCGCACTGCAAACCAGCGTAATTCATCGTCTGCATCTTCATCTTCTAAGATGGCAATCAATGAGGGAATGGCGATAGTTCCCAATTGAGTCAGCACCTTGGTAATATCCCAACGTTGCTGAAAATCTCCCATCTCTAGAATTTTTAATGCTAATTCCAACAGATGTTCTGGATTTAGTGTCTCTGAATGTTTTGAGTCATTAACCAAAATCAATTGTTGTAAATCTTGAATTAGCGATGACCAATCAGCCTCATTATGCGCTGTCTGCGCTTGCACCAAAAGCTGCCCGATATTATTCACAAAACCTTGCTTGAATTCTTAAATTGGGGATTGGGGATTGGGGATTGGGAACTGGGGATTGGGAAAATTCTACCTTGTCTACCGTGTCTCCCCTGCTCCCTGCCCCCTTGCTTCTACTAACTGGGCTTAACTACGACCGAATCACCCTCTATCTTGGCGGCGTAAGTTTTGAGTGGTTTCGTAGCTGGAGCTTTTTGTACTGTACCATCAACACCATATTCTGCACCATGACAAGGGCAGACAAATTTTTTGGTGGCATCTTTCCATTCCACAATACAACCTTTATGGGTACAGGTGGGATTGACAGCCACTAAATTAGCTGATTTTGATGTCCCCACCACTAAAACAGAACCAATAGGTAAGTTTTCCTTGAGTAATTTCCCAGCCTTATCTAAGTCTGCAACAGTACCAACTGTTTGCCATTCGCCTGATGCGGTTGTTTGATTAGTACAAGCTGCGATCGCTACAGGTAAGCTACTAGCTAACAAACCCAAACCAACCCAATTCACAAAATCACGACGTTTCATAATTTTTAGTCAATAGTCATTAGTCA
>NZ_PJIZ01000014.1 GCF_021596505.1 Nostoc sp. CMAA1605
TTTTTTCCTCAACATTAAAGGCTATACCCGCCGCCTGTTCCCCATCTCGCAAGGTTGTATCGTTAATGTGAATAGCCACGTTGTTCATAGTAAATAGATAATTGATTGTTTAACTCTAAATAGTTTGCGACAACTTCACCAATGTCGCTGATGTCATAGCCGCCTAGAACTTCTAATTGTGATTGCACCAGGCGATGTCCCAAGATACTCAAAAATTGTTGTACTGGTGATTCTTCCAAGTATTCCTTGAGAATCACTAAGTCATACCGCGCTTGATGCAAGGGGATAAATCCCAAACCAAAAGCCGCCGCCACGGAAGCCGTACTCACCCCAGCATCAGCGATACCTGCGGCGATAGATAAAGCTACGTCTTGATGGCTATGGACAATATGCTCATATCCTTTGATCGCGTTTGCTGATACTTTTTCCTCTTTCAGTTTGCGTTCTAATAGCATCCGACTACCAGAACCAGGTTCACGGTTAATGATTTTGGCTTCTAGTTCCACCAAGTCAGATAAGGATTTGATTTCCATTGGATTCCCCGGCGCAACTACTAGTCCCTCTTCCCAAATACCTAGAGTGATTAAAACTGCACTTCTACCATCCAAAGCTTCTCGCGCAAAAGGAATGTTATGTTCTCCGGTTTGCGGATCGTACAAGTGCATCCCTGCAATGTGGACTTCACCCCGATTTAAACTACGCAAGGCAGCCATACTATTAGCAAAATGATAATGAACACGTAGCTGGGGATGCCAGCGTTCAGTCGCTCTGGCTAAGAAGGAAATCACCGGTGTACAACCAGCAATGACGACTGTATTTTGTAATTTGTCCAAATCATCAAGCAGCCGCACCTGGACTTTATTCGTATGTGTCTGACTCTCTGCTTTACCATCAGCCGGAATCATTTCCATGCGAAAAGCTTCCTTGCCCACAAGAGGATAAGCTATCCATTGACCGCCAACCTTTGCTAGACTCACTCTCAGTTGTTGTCCAGTGGGGACTGGTTTAGCCAGAACTGCTTCAATTTCAGGTAAATCATCTTCTAACCAGAATAAGTTTTCGACTTGACAACCAAGTGCTTTAGCTAAACGTAGAGTAATGGCGACAGAAGGCGCATATTGTCCAGATTCTACACCACTAATCGTCTGACGGGTTACGCCAGCTATATTAGCCAAATCTTGCTGGCTCATGCCTAAACGGGTTCTGATAGACTTGATGTTGTTGCAGATATTGATATCTAGCTTCATGAGACTTTATCTACTCCGCGACAAGAAGCTACCACGAGCAAATTAAATCTGCTGAGGTAATAGCACAGCCTTCTACTATATATTTGAGAAGACTGGTGATTGAGTTTGGATGACTGCATATATATTGCATTACTTGCTGGATTGATATGTTCACAGCAAATAATTTGTCAGTTGAATTGGTTGCGAGTTGATTTACAGGTTTTGTCCCCCCTTGACGCAAGTTTAACATACATTTCGCCAAAATAATTGCTAAAGAAAAAACTTTTTATACTGGTATTTTCTGTCAGTAATGTATATGCAGTTACAGAAATTTGTGACTTTTATAGTTTGAAGAAAAGGGGTGTAGGGGTATAAGGGTGTAAGGGTGTAGGGGAGAAAAACTCATCTATAACTTCTACTGTTCTAAATGCTGTGATACCAACAATTGCAGTTCTAACCATAATACGGGGTCTTTTTGTTTTAATGTAGAACAGCGATCGCGGATAATGCGTGTAGCGTTCATACAAATCGCATTGGCTATTCCCATATCCTCAGCGACACCTCTAAAAGTTTCTTTGTAAGCACTTACTGAAGCAAACAGTTGATGAGGAGCGTAAATTACAAAATACTGTAGAAGTTTTTCGGGTTTACCCCAGTAGGAGTTGACAAGCTCGACATGACAGTATTTAAGTAAAGTATTCAGTTCAGGACAGCGATCGTTAACAACAGTAGTAAATTTCTGCACTAAAGCTTCTTCAGTCAACATGATGAAATACTCCTGAAATATTTTGAGGGTATAGGGGTGTAGGGAAGAAAAACTAATGACTCACAACTCAAAACTTAGCACCTGCTAAACGCCGCGCTACTGCTAACACAACTCAGCACTCAAAACTCAAAACTCCCCACTTCATCCATAATGTTTCAAGCTGCTGATTAGACAAAGGTTTGGGAACGACAAAATTAGTATTCTGGTCAATTGCTTTGGCTAGGTGACGATAATGTTGTGCTTGTTCACAATTAGGAGCATAAGCAATCACTGTTTGATTGTGAAATTCTGCTTGCTGCACTATATTATCTCTGGGTATGGAATAGATAATTTGAGTCCCCAATTGTTCTGCAAAAGCCTGAACTAAATCATCTTCTTGATCAAAATTGGGAGAGTTATAGATTAACCCTCCCAAACGCACACCACCTAGAAACGCATATTTTTGGATTCCTCGGCAGATATTATTGATGGTATACAAAGACAAACTGTCCCCAGACGTGACAATGTAAACTTCTTGAGCTTTCTTCTCACGCATAGGCATGACAAACCCACTGCACACCACACTACTTAAACCATCATAAAAAGCATAATCAAGCTGTAGTTTTGCATCGTAAGCACCTAGTTGTTCCAGTAAGCCTATTGATGTAATGACACTGCGTCCAGTACATCCCACCCCAGGTTCAGGCCCTCCTGATTCCACACAAAAAGTCTTTCCCCATCCTTCTTTGCGAAAGTCTTCTAGGTGCAAATCTTCTGATTCTTCGCGTAGTGTGTTGAGTAGAATTTTCGGGTGCAATCTTCCTAAAAGCAGTCTGGTAGAATCTGCTTTGGAGTCGCATCCTACCAGCATCACTTTACGACCCATTTCAGCTAGTGCCGCTACAGTGTTTTGAGTAATGCTAGACTTACCGATACACCCTTTACCGTAGATAGCAATCTTCCGCATAGACATTCACCGATAGAAAATAGGAATTTATCTCACGCAAAGGCGCAAAGGCGCAAAGGTTAAGAGAACTTTGCGTACCTCTGCGCTTACCTCTGCGTTTCTACTCCCCATAATGAGGGCTAACAACCTTACCTTTAAATACTCGGTAAAGATAGATGTTGTAGAACAGTAAAATCGGGACAAAAAAGCCGATAAAAGCAATCATGAAGGCTTGGGAACTCAAAGAGGAAGAAGCCTGATAGATGGTGATTTGGAAAGGGATGATGTAAGGAAATACGACGAAAGCCAACGCCAAAATAGTGATCAAGAAAAGTACAATTGTCCAGATGAAAGGCATGATTTCTTGACGGCGGTTGATACTATTCATCAGTAGTCCGGCTGCACCAGTCGCTAAGACAGGAATAGCAGCAAATATCACTACTTCTGGTTGATGGAATAGCCTTTCTTTGACTTGTTCGTAGAACATCGGTGTGGCAATTGTCAGGACTAACGCACCCAAATATGTGGTGATGGCACTAAATTTGGCGGTAATGTAGTGATATCGTTTGAGTTCGCCTTCTGTTTTGGTAATCAAATAAGTTGAACCAATCAATACATAGCCTTGAACAACTGTGATCGCTATTAATATTGATGGTAAATTTAACCAATCCCAAGTCCCACCAATAAAGTTTCCGGCTGCATCAACTTTAATCCCCGCAATTACGCCACCTAATACTAATCCTTGGGCGAAAGCCACTAACAAACTACCGCCACCAAAACCGATATTCCAAAAGGTTTTGTCTAGGGAATGTTCCCGAAATTCAAAGGCGACGGCGCGGAAGATAAACCCAATCACCATCAAAGTAATTGGAATGTAGAGGGCATTAACGATAGTAGCGTAAGCCAGGGGGAAAGCTCCATACAACAAACCCCCTGTACATACTAACCAAGTTTCATTGGCATCCCAAACGGTGCTGAGGGTATTGATAATGATCCCCCGTCGTGCTTCGTTAGCAGCAGTTAGCGTTAAAATTCCTACGCCTAAATCAAAGCCATCGGTAATTAAGTACAAGGTGAGGAACAGGGCAACAAGTCCAAACCAGAGCAATGGTAGAGTGGTGCTTACGGATTCCATGAGAGTTGTGATAATTGGGTATTAGTTGTGTACGCTTTCTGTGATTTGTCCTATGTCGCTGTGCTGTGCATCTTGATTGGGTAAGGGTAGTCCTAAATTCGGCCCTTGGAGAACTATCCGACGACCAAAGTATAAGGCGCAGGCGAACAACAACAGATAAATACTGGTGTAACCCAGGAGTGAAATTAAGACGTTGCTGGCTGGGACATTAGAAACCGCCTCGGCTGTCCGAATTTGTCCGTACACAATCCAAGGTTGTCTACCAACTTCTCGTACCATCCAACCAGATTCGACGGCGACATAACCCAAGGGTGCAGCTAATATCCACGCCCGCATTAACCAAGTTTGGGTGGTAATATTTTCCACAGTCAGCTTACCGCGTAACCATTGGACGACACTGACACCCATCAAACCCAGGAAAAAGAAGGCGATACCTACCATGATACGGAAGGTATAAAATATCAAAGAAACTGCATGGGGTCTGTCTTCTGGTTTCCACTCATTTAAACCCAGTACAGGTTCAGAAAGTTTGGGCTTCATTTCCAACACCATACCTAAACCATTAGGAACACTGAGTGACCAATTATTTTTATTTTCCTGGTCATTGGGTGCAACTAAAACATTCCAAGGTGCTGATTCACCTGCGGGTACAGTGTCCCATAAAGCTTCGATCGCAGCTAATTTACTGGGTTGATTGTGGTATACTTCCTCACCACTGAAGTGACCAACTAGAATTTGTAGGGGTGTGACAAGAATAGCAAGTGCGATCGCAATCTTGAAAGACTTGCTAAAAAACTCCTCATAACGCTTGTGGAGGATATACCAAGCACTAATCCCACCAATCACAAACAAAGCAGTTTCTAGAATCGCCAAGATCATGTGAAACCAGCTATTCAAAGCTGCGGGGTTAAAAATGGCTTCTAGATAACTGTGAACCAGAAATTTACCATTCACCATTTCCCCACCGGCTGGTGTTTGCATCCAGGAGTTAGCAACAATAATCCAGAAAGATGAGAGACTCGCACCAACCGCTACACATAAGGTTGCAAAAAGGTGCATCAATGGTGGAATTCTATTCCAGCCATAAATCATAATCCCTAAAAAAGCAGCTTCTAGCATAAAGGCCATCGTACCTTCAAAACCTAAAATACTGCCTAAAAAATCACCCACAGCTAGAGAAAATGGGGCCCAGTTTGCACCAAATTCAAATTCAATCGCCACACCAGAAGCCACACCAAGACCAAAATTGAGAATGTAGAGTTTTGACCAAAAACGTGCATGGTGATAAAAAGTAGGATTTTTAGTTTTTAGCCATAAAATCTCGACAACAAATAAATACCAAGACATCCCAATTGTGAGGATAGGCCAAAACATATGAAAGATGCTGGTGACTGCAAATTGAATACGCGACAGCATCACTGTATCTGAAAGAAAATTCATTGTGTGTTCTCCAATATTCTCTCCATGAGTCGGTTTTGAAAAGCTAAATCTTGAATCCGTCAAACACCACGAGATTTACGCACATTATTTGAGATGAATGGATGATGATTCACGAGTAACATTCAAAATTAATCAGGTGTTTCGCAGGAAAAATTATCTCCTGACCTTGAAATTAAACTCTCTCAATTTGAACGTGAATATTAATCTTACACTAGATAAATTTTGTTGTATTTTCTGTATTTAGTGCCACCAAATAATGCTAAATATCATAATTTTTCAGTGAATAAATCCCTAATAAATTCCTCTATAACCCTGCTCCATTATTCAGCAACACGCCCTTCCTCTATGTTTGATAAACTTCGACAATTCGTCTTATTAAATCATCAACATTTCTCCTAAAAAAGTACCTTTTAAAGACGATGCTTCGACAACTTGTCTTTTGACAATAGCACTCTCATCTAGTATTTAATATATTAGTTATATTGTTTATTCTCTGTGCCTCCCTTCGGGTTCGCAGTTCCTTCAAGTCGGCAAAGCCGCCCAACGGACTGCTCACTGCGCCTCTGCGTGAGCATTTTAAACCCTATATTCAAAGACAAAAATTGTAGGTTGGTTTGACATGAGGAAACCCAACACCAACATCTATGTTGATTTTCCGAAATTTATGTTGGGTTGCACTGCGTTTAACTCAACCTACATCTTTCGGTGCGTTACGGCTTGCGCCTAACACACCCTACATATAAGACAATTGAATATTGACTGAAAATCCCTAATTAACCTTCATCACCATCAACAATTTCTTGCTTAATGAAGCGGATTTTCGTAGCTAATTCCTTGCGTGTAGAAGCTTTGAGTAAATAGCGCAAGAAAAACCATGTCACCGAAACCATGCCAATGAACTCAAAACTTAAATTGACCACAGGAATATCATTGACAGTGTATAGTAAAACCATGAGTAATTTTACCGCAAATAGCATTACCAAAATTAAGCCAATGCCAATAATGATGCGCTTATATTCCACAGAGAAATTACCGAGATATTGAGAGGATTTAGCTAATAACCCCCAAATCTTTTTCCCAATTTCTAGCCATTGAGTACCCTGCTCATTATCCGGTAATACCTGAGCTTCAACTTTAGCAATTTCCGGTTCTAATATCACTTCATCAGAAGTTAGAGCAACTGATTTTAATTGTTCTATTCTGCTTTCCATAATGTTCCTATTATTGGTAGTGACAACGTTGTTAATTTCTAAATCCAAGTATGGTGTCTCTGATGTAGAAATATATGACATATCAGTGAACAAAGCTTTGGCATCTACACAATTACTGTGATTACTAGATATTTCCAAAACAGCCTGTTCATCAATTAAGATTTCGCTTTCCTTTCTACTACCATTGCTGTTTTCTTCCTGATGGTATTTAGAAGGAGATGGTAATTCTTTGTTGTTTACATTTGCCGCAAAATCATCACGAACATCAAAAGCAGCAAGCTGCATCAGAGGAGAATAAATGGCATTGTACAAATCTCTTGCCATATTCACAGCACCTTCAAAGCCCATGTATGGCCCATTGTGATAACCATGACCATTGATATAAGGCAAGTGCAGTTTCTTCACTAACGCACCTACCCTTGGCCCAGTCAACACCACATCAGGACGAATCATTTCCAGGACTTCAAAGAACTCTAATTCATTACCATCATCAATATAGATTGTGCCTTCTTGACCTCTGGCAATGACTTTCTCAAAGTCTTCTTGGTGTCCGAACTTGGAAGACATGGATACTACTTGCATCCCCAAGTCATCTTCTAGAGCCTTTGTCCAGTGCCATAGTCTGGGGCCACCTGTCCAAATACAGACTTTTTTGCCTTTAAGTCGTTCTTTGTACCAATTCATTTTGTCTTGGTATTTAGCGACTTCTTCGGCAATGACGGCTTCGGCTCTGTCTTCAATGCCAAAGAATGCGCCGATTTTGCGTAGTGCTTCTTGGCAATAGTCAAAACCCCAAGTGTCTACGTCTAGACAGGGAATACCATATCTCTTTTTGAGTTCGTTGGCGATATATCCTGCTGAACGCGCACAGTTAGTAACGTTGAGTTGCGCTCTGTGCATTCCCCGTAAGGAATCATAGGTACCATTTCCGGTGAAGTGGGCGATGATTTGTACGCCCATTTTTTCCATGTACTTCTCTAGAACGAAGGTATCGCCTTGGATGTTGTAGTCACCAATGACGTTGATGGTGTAGGGTGAGGTGATTTCTGGCTCTAATGTGCCGACTTTTTCGTTAATCCAGGCGATGTTTAATACGTGGTGTCCTTTGGATTGGCTCACACCTGCAAATCCTGGACATTCTACACAGAAGATGTATAGCTGCTTTTCTTTTTCTGGGATTGATTCGTCACACTTTAATAGTTTCAGTGGCATTTCTCTATTCTCCTTGGCTAGTTTTTAATTTAAAAAATAGGTAAGGATAATTAAACGCAGATAAGTTTGTCCGTTAGTAGAGTAAAAAAGGCTATAAAGGACTAAAGTCCTTACTACGAAATTGAATTAGCAATGTTGTAAATATAGATAAAAACAAAGTTGAAAAAGGTTGGGTTGCGCGCGCGTTCAACCCAACTTAACTTTTCAGTTTCACTGAAAGGTGTTGAAATTCATCTCACTGTCTCAACTATTTAAATAGTAATATTTCCTTTGGTTGGTGATAGTAACTAGAACGACAATTCTAAAAATAAATATCTAGAAAATTCCAATATTATTTTCTCTATTTTTGCATGAAAAAATTTCTGTCTACTGATGTTTTTTGTAGAATGGGCGTAGACAGAATATGTAAATCTGAGTGTTTTTATATTCTCTATATATTGTTGATTTTGCTATTGCCTCTACTTACTACTTGCTGTTGTCTTGTTATGTTGATAAGCATTTCATGGTTTTGTGTTGTATCCTGATGAGATAGTTCTCTCAGTTCTATCTCTTCCTGCGAAGCTTGAAATGTAATCCAGCCTTGTTCTTTTCTTGGCATATATGCTTGTTGATTTTGGGATGTCAGACAAATCTGAAAATATCAATGATAGGCAGACTAATTTTTCCGTAAATATTTTTCTATGGGCTTTTCCCCTTCACCCTCCGTCCCCTATCCTTTGTCCTTTTCGTTGACTTTTCTTTCTGTACTCCCTCTGCTCCTGGTTTTAAATAGTAGTTTGCAGACGAGTGTTAATCTGTGGCGACTCATGTTGGTTGGTTAATCTCGTCTCAGGAGCTAGAGCATCATCATAATTTATTGCATAGCAATTATGGTTTACGCAATTATTTTAGCACAATGTTATTTAAACTTGCATACTTTCTGATATTCATCTGGTATTAATAAGTATTTTTGCCAAATATATAGTTTTTTTGCGACAAAATTAAAAAATAGCAAGTAAGATGGCAAAATGTATGCTATACTTGCACTAGAAAAGATAAAAATAGCGAAGGCATAACAGGTCTTCCTACAAAATGGGGATACGTAAGAAGATTTGGCTGTTTCTATCCGATTCATTAATTAGGTATTTTATCTGGCATTAAAAGGTCTTGTTTAGCCACGTCTAATCATGAGCCTGATAGAATTTCCAAACACAATAAAAGCTTGCTGGTTAGGGTGCATTTATCTTGGGGAAAGGGCAATTCTCCTTTCCCACTTTCTCTAATTTCTATAATTTTAGAGAAATTAATTTAGGGAATACCAAAAAATAAAGTATCCGCAATTGACAGTTTTTTAGGGTTCGTTATTGCGAGAAAACTTAACTACACCCAAAATTATTTATACTGACGCACCCTGAATTTTTAACAGGAAGTTGCTCAAAAAGTATAGGTCGTCTTTTGATGGTGTCTTTATTGGATTATTTATCTTAACTAACATGAGCAAAGATATGAGAAATACACAAGAAGAAATCAACAAATTACTTGATGAAATAGCCTGCGAATACAACCTAAAAAAATTGCAGAGCAAGCAGAATAAAACGACTTGTAAAAAACCACCAAAACCAGGTGCAGCACAGGGAAATTGTCCTTTTGAGGGGGCAATGGTGGCTCTTGGCCCAATTACGGATGCAGTTCATTTAGTACATGGCCCCGTTGGTTGCACTCGCAATCCTTGGGGTAGTCGCGGTAGTCTTTCTTCTGGCTCAGAACTATACCAAATGGGTTTTTCTACTGATTTGAGTGAAAGTGAAATCATTTTTGGTGGTGAAAAAAAGCTAGAAAAATCTATTATACACATTGCTCAACGTTATCATCCGGCTGCTATTTTTGTCTATTCTACTTGTGTCACGGCTTTGATTGGTGACGATGTCGAAAGTGTTTGTAAAAAAGCTACAAATCAATTTGGAATTCCGGTTGTTTATATCAACGCGCCTGGATTTCTTGGGAGTAAAAATTTAGGCAACCGGATTGCTGGGGAAGCCTTATTAGATTATGTGGTGGGAACGGCTGAACCAGAATTTACTACGCCATTTGATATCAATATTATTGGTGATTACAATGTTGCTGGGGAAATCTGGAATGTTTTACCATTGTTTCAGAAATTGGGGATTCGGGTTCTGTCCAAAATTACTGGTGATGCGCGTTATCAAGAAATTTGCTATGCTCACCGCGCGAAATTGAATGTGGTAATTTGCTCGAATGTGTCTCTAAAAATGGCACAAACAATGCAGGAACGTTATGACATTTCTTATATTGAAGAATCTTTCTTTGGGATAGAAAATATGAATCGTTGTTTGCGAAATATTGCAGCAGCATTCGGTGATCAATATTTACAAGAAAGGACGGAATGGTTAATTGCAGAAGAAACCGCAGCTTTAGATATCGCCCTTGCTCCTTATCGTTCTCAGTTACAAGGAAAGCGGATTGTTCTTTATAGTGGGGGTGTCAAAAGTTGGTCAGTGATTTTAGCAGCAAAAGATTTGGGTATGAAGGTTGTTGCTACTAGTGATAGGAAGAATACTCAAGATGAAAAGGCTAAAATCAAGGAATTACTGGGTCAAGATGGCATGGTTTTAGCTAAGGGTGGCCCCAAGGCTTTACTAAAAGTAATAGAAGATACTAATGCAGATATTTTAGTGGCTGGTGCTAGTAATCAATACACAGCGATTAAAGCACGCATTCCTTTTTTAGATATTAATCATGAGCGTCATCATGCTTATGCTGGTTATGCGGGAATGGTGGAAATGGCGCGGGAATTTTATGAAGCCTTGTATAGTCCTGTGTGGGAACAAGTTAGGCAGCCTGCTCCTTGGGAGTAGGAAGGATTAAGGGTGTAGGGGAGCCAGTTGCGTGGGCGGGTCTCCCGACTTGAGCAAACTGGCGTGTGTAGGGGAATGGGATGAAAAACAATCACTTTTTTTTATGGAGTAAATCAATGAAAGTAGCTTTTACGACTAGCGACGGAACTCATGTTGATACTCATTTTGGTTGGGCTAAGGAAATTGATGTGTATGAAGTCAATAAGGATGGATTTAATTTTGTGGAGACTTTAACCTTTGAGGGTGAATTAGAAGAAGCTACCCACGAAGATAAGATTGCACCAAAAATGGCAGCAGTTAGTGACTGTACAATTCTCTATGTGAAGGCGATTGGTAAACCTGCTGGCAATAAGTTAATTAAGCAGGGTATGACTATCGTTAGAGCGCAAGAATATGATACAGTTCCTGATATTTTACATATGTTGGTGAATAGTCTCAATGGTGATGCACCACCACTTTTACGTAAGGCTTTGCTACAGGAAAATCGGGAATTAGCGTATGCTCATGATGAAGATTAATTCAAGTTTTTGTTAGTGGTTGGGTGATACTAAATTTTTCCTCAGTTGTCATAACTCCAACTTTTTCAAAAAGTTGGGGTTATAAATTATATCTACTGCAAATTGCTTTGCAAGTAATTGAAGGTAAACCGCTTCATTTCTGCTATCAGCCGTTGTCGAAAATGTGGTTCTTGGCTGAGGGAAAGCCACATTAAATTACCGATCGCTTTTACCAAGACAAAGGCGATCGCTTCATAATCAGTCTGATCTAAACCTGCTTCCCGTTGGGCGAGTAAACTAGCCAAATCTCCCATGAGTTTCGCATCAGCTGCATCTTCAATGGCTTGTACTTCTGGGATTACACCTTGAACTTCCATGAAAATCTCATAGTAGCCAGGATTCTCCCAGAAAAATTTTTCACTGATATCAATCAAATGGTCAACCAGGGTAGATAAGGGTAGTTTCGCAAACTCAGGATGATGGAGTATTGCCAAGCGTTGATGTAAAAGTTCGCAATAACGCAGGGCTAAAGCTTGCACAATGGCGGTCTTATCGGGGAAAAACTGATAGAGTGACCCGATGGGTATTTGAGCGTGAGAAGCGATCGCATTGGTAGTAGTCGCATCATATCCCTGGGTAATAAACAGTTTTTCTGCCACATCTATAATCCGGTTGACTCGCTCCTGACTGCGGGCTTGTCGGGGTTGGCGGCGCATTCCCACTGGGTTTAAGGGACTTTGAGTCATACATGATCTCCAGAACAAAAATAAATATTTGAGGATTACTCACATTCTAGTTGACAAATATGAATGATGCTCATATTATCTAAATATGAGCTTCGCTCACATAAACCCGCAACTTAAATGGAGTCTCTGACAATGAGCAAGAATTTACAGACCCTACCCCATCCCAATCCTGTAACCGCTTTAGAAGAATACAGCCGCGATCATCTGGGATTTATGCAACGCTGCACCCAAGAATATGAAGGTATCGTTCCTCTGAAATTTGATGATCAATGGTTTTGTGTGTTGACCAATCCCGACTACATTACTGAAGTGTTAAAAGACAGACTCTTGTTTGTGAAAGCAAAAGATATGCAAGTAATAAGTGGTGTACTAGGTAATGGCTTGATCACCAGTGAAGGCGATTTTTGGTTACGACAACGACGACTAGCCCAGCCAGTCTTTCACCAACAGCAGATTAACAGCTATGGGGCGGTAATGGTGGATTATACCGAGCAAATGTTAAAAACTTGGCAAGGTGGTGAGGTGAAGGATATACAAGCAGCTATGATGCGCCTCAGCCTCAACATCGTCATGAAAACCCTGTTTGATCAGAATGTAGAGGATACAGCCGCAGTTAGTATTGATAATGCGCTAGTTGAAACCATGAACTGGTTTGAATATCAAGCAGCCAAAAATGTCATGTCTGCACTGTCGGAAATTGCGGAGTTAAAACAAAACACCCAAGAGATTAGTGAAGAAGATATGGAGAGACGTTATCAAAAAGCGATCGCTCTATTTGATGAAGCAGTATATGCCATTATTAAAGAGCGTCGCGCCAGTGGTAAAACAGGCAAAGATTTATTGGGAATGCTGATGCAAGTCGAAGATGCGGATGATGGTAGCCGCATGACTGATAAACAATTGCGAGACGAAGCTGTAACATTAATTTTGGCAGGACACGAAACCACCGCTAACACCCTTTCTTGGACATTCCTGCAATTGGCGCAAAATCCCGATGTCCGCGAAAAACTCAGTGCAGAACTCAAAACAGTGTTGAACGGACGCACACCCACCCTAGCTGATTTACCCCAGTTAACTTACACCAATTGGGTGATTAAAGAATCTATGCGCCTGTATCCCCCTGTTACCGAAATTTCACGAGAAGCAACTCAAGATTGTGAAATTGGTGGTTATTTCATTCCCAAAGGAACAAACATAATTGTTAGTCAATGGGCTATGCACCGTGATGGGCGTTATTTTTCCGAACCAGAATTGTTTCAGCCAGAACGCTGGGCTAATGACCTAGAAAAACAGCTACCTCGTGGTGTGTATTTCCCCTTCGGTGATGGGCCGCGTGTTTGTATTGGTAAGAGTTTTGCCCTGATGGAAGCGGTATTATTACTAGCAGCAATCGCCCAAAAATTCCAACTGGATCTCGTTAGCGATCAAAACATTGAACTTCAGATATCTATTACCCTCCGCGCCAGACATGGTATTCAATTTCTCTTGAAAGCAGCTGCATAGAATTTACTTCACATCATGAGAAGTTGGTTGCGGTCAGATATCCGACTTCTTCAATCAGTCGGGTATCTATTTTTCTCTCATATTGTACAGGTGATGAAATTATGAAGGGATTAATAGAGCAGAATCAGATTATTCAAAGCAATCAAAATAGTTCCGAAAGTATTGTATCTTTAGCACGTTTGAGTGATTCTATTTTTGCTTTTGCAATGGCTTTAATGGTAATTGCCTTTGACTTACCAGAAGATGCTAAAGCCATGACTAATAGTGATATCAATGGGTTTTTGTTGAGTCAGTTAAAACCGTTGGGAACATACACTATCACCTTTGTTTTAGTCGCAACTTATTGGATTTCTAATTCCCGCCAATTCAAATATCTGCGGAGAACCGATGAAAACCATTTGTGGATTTCTGTAGGGTATTTAATGGTCTTGTTTTTAGTGCCTTTATCTAATGATTTAGTCATCACATTTCCAGATAATTTTCTGGTCAAAGTTTGGTTTAGTTTAAATATCGCTGTAATTGGGTTTGTTTCTTGGCTAAGTTGGTCTTATGCAACAAGTGATCGCAAATTAGTAGATAGCGATTTAGATGATGTGACAATTCGCTCCATCAAAATCAAAGCTTTAATTGAACCGATATGTGCATTGATTTCCATTGGGGTGGCATATCTTAACCAAGAGTTATGGGACTATTTTTGGGTGGTGCTGTTTTTTATCTATTCTCCTTTGGAAAAATATTTGAACAAGTCGGGTGAATTGTTACGTTAATTCTGTCAATTTTAGCAAATCATTTGTGGTAATAGTTTCAGAAGTAAATAAATCAGATGTTAGCAAATTTAAGTCTTCCGCGTTGGACAGTTTGGTGTTTGGTGATTCCCGTGCTGTTTCTCAATTTTTGGTTATTGCAAATAATCTCACAGCAATTACAACCAATACCCAACATTGTATTAGTTGCTGCTTTACTAGCTTTTCTCTTAAATTTTCCTATTAGTTATCTTGAAAAACGGGGTGTGGGAAGGATTTGGTCGGTATTGTTGGTTCTCATACTTGCCGTTACAGCTTTTTTAGTTCTGGGTTTTGGTGTTGCACCGATTGTATATCAACAATTAATTGAATTTGGCGATCGCCTACCAGCATTAATAGATCAAGGACAAAGACAACTCCAAGAAATCCACATCGATACACCCCTAGCAGGCTTATCTTTTGATGCTGCCAACCTTATTACAGAAGTTATCAATAAATTTACTCAAAGTCTAGAATCTTTACCCAGTCAAATTGTAGATTTTCTCTTTGGTGTCTTTGATAGTACGCTGAATTTACTGATTACAATCGTCCTCACCATCCTCCTAATTTTTAACGGTTCTAGTTTATGGAATGCGCTGTTTAAACTATTCCCTCAACCTTGGAATGTCCAATTACCATCTCTGATTCAGCAGAGTTTTCAAAACTACTTTGCAGGACAAGCAACTTTAGCAATGATTGAAGGTACTGCACTTATAGTTTTATTTTTGGTATTTCAAATTCCCTTCGGGCTATTATTTGGTTTTGTGATTGGGATAGCGAGTTTTATCCCTTTTGGTGGAACTGTGACAGTATCCTTGATTCTTCCCATACTTGCTATCCAAAATATTTGGTTAGCAGTGAATTTATTAGTAATAGTGGTGTTGGTAGGACAGATTAACGAAACTATTGTTGCACCTCGTCTAATGGGTCAAATGACTGGCGTAAATCCTACTGTTATCTTTATTTCTTTATTGTGTGGTGCAAAATTAGGTGGGGTATTAGGAATTCTGCTGGCTGTACCCCTAACTAGTTTGTTGAAAAAATTTGCAGAACCTTTGTTTAACACTGATGAATTAGGGGCTACTACACCATAAACAGACTATCTGGAATCGCTAAAAGGCTTGTGGTATAGTTATTATTTCTTTTTCCTTTTGCCTTGTTGTACTAGTTATCCCCTTCGCTGTTTTCACAAACTTTGTCTAGCAGGATTAGCAGATGGAGGGGGAAGCCAGGGACTACTACTCACAAATTGCACATCGCTATTAAAACGACTATGGAAAGTATACAAAGTTGAACTTTCCATCAAACTAATTCTCCAACCCAGAACGGGGGTTTTTTCACAAGTTGGTTGATTAATGGTCACACCCAAGCAAGTATCATCCCAAGTTACCAAGTCGGCCCAATGTAACCGAAAGTTACTCTGAGGTTTTCCTGTTTGTATGGATGCGGTTTTGATTGCTTCCTCAACGAGATATGAGGGAATGCTTTTAGGTGCATCAAATTCAAATTCGTTTTTGGTTGCATAATATACCCATCTTTGTTTAGTGGAGGAAATCAAGACTTTCCAACCAAACGTGTAATTCTCGACGGGAACAGTCCCCGTTATTGGTCTTGAAGGCCCATCTCCACCAGTACCCGACCATTGGACGTTTTTAATTTCATCGACTTTCCAATCAGAAAGCTGTGTTTGGGAACGTTTTGCGGCATCGGATAAAATATCTGCATTGATTTTCTGGGGTAGATTCCCTACGCTTGCAACTAAATCCAGTTCCACTATCTTTCCATCTAAATCGCTGCGATATATCCATTGTGTGGGTTTCGATTCATCCGATTTATCTTTGGTGAGCTTGATTAACCATCCTGGGGTTTTGACAAAATTACAGCGTTTTTCGGTTTTGGGAAGTTCCAAACAATCGTTTTTCCATAGCCGTGATTCAACTGATAAAATTTGGATTTTCCCGATATTTTGTTGGTTGAGTCGATTGACATGGCTAATTACTTGTTGTCTTACAGACTGAGGTAAACTTTGCAACCAATTGATGCGGAAATTATTACCTGGGATTTTGGGTGAAACTGCGTGATATAACCAAATCTGCTTACCTGCACTAACCCTAATCGCCCAACCCTTGTAACCGATTTTGTTACATTTTTCATTCTTGGCTGGCAGATTCAAACAACTATCAAATACTTTTGATTCTACTCGCGCCACCTGGACATTAGCCAGTTTCACATTTAACCGTTTCGCCATATCTTGACGCACCTGTAAGATAACAGATTTAGGTATCTCAGTTGCTGTTAACGAAGGTTGAATTTGAGCTAATTTACTGGGATTGGCAGCGAAAGTATATTGATATGTACAGGGAATGGTCAGCATCAAGCTGCTCACTATTGTCAAAATAATAGCTTTCTGCGTCATAGAATATATCCAGATGGGCGTAATTTAGATGACGCAGACTAGATAGACTTGGTTGCTAGAGGATCGATTCAGTAATCAAAAACCTAACCCCCCAGCCCCCTTCCCTACGAGGGAAGGAGGAGCCAAAGTCTCCTTTTCTTGTGGGAGAGGTTCTTCCAGCATTACTGAATTGAGATTCCCTGATGAGTCAAATTTTGGTTAGCACTAAATGATCTTTGTCAGTGCTTGAATAGACTCACTTAAAGGAGTGGTAGGACGGCCTATTAGTTGGCTTAGGGTTTGGCTGTCATCAAACAACCCTCCTTTTGCTGCTCCTGTCTCAGATTCTGCTAACATCACAGCAACAGGCTCAGGTAAGCCAGCATTTTTTAATACATTAATATACTCATCTTCAGACAAATTCTGATAAATCACTTGCTTACCAGACTGCTGGCTGATTTCGGACGCAAATTCGCTCAATGTGTAGGCTACATCACCAGCCAATTCATAGACTTTACCTGCTTGGTCATTGGCTAATAAAACGGTGGCTGCGGCTGCGGCATAATCGGCGCGGGCTGCGGATGCGATTTTAGCTTCTCCAGCACAGCCCATAACTACACCATATTCCAAGGCTATCGGGATACCTGCTGTGTAATTTTCGGTATACCAACTATTGCGTAATATCACATAAGGCACACCAGATTTTTTCAGGACTGTTTCAGTTTGGTGATGTTCTGCTGCTAGAGGTAGGGGACTGCTATCTGCGTGTAAGAGACTGGTATAAGCCAGTAATTTGACTCCGGCTTGTTTACAGGCGTTGATGACGTTTGTGTGCTGAGTGACGCGATCGCCAATTTCACTGGAGGAGATCAGCAATACTTTTTCTGCACCAGCGAAGGCAATATCTAATGTGTGGGGTTGATTGTAATCAATTTCCCGCACCTGCACGCCTAAACTGGCAAAATCTGATACTTTTTCTGGATTGCGAACCGCAGCGACTAATTCATTGGCAGGAACGGATTTTAATAGTTCTTGCAATACTAATCTGCCTAACTGACCCGATGCAGCAGTGATGACAATCATATTTTTTAGTTGGTTAATTTTTGGATGTCGATAAACCTAATATAATTGCATTACTAACTTTTGGTAAGTACCAACAAAAAAGTAAGTATATGAGCGATCGCCATGATGATTCCAGGACGCTGACACAACGCCTGGAAATAGGGAATATTTTCGCCGCGCCATGTCCTTCACGAGACATTCTGAAACACGTTTGCAGCAAATGGGGCGTACTGATTCTGATTACGCTGCGCCAAAGGACTCACAGATTTAGCGAGTTGAGACGCAAAATGGGCGGAGTCAGTGAAAAAATGCTGGCTCAAAGTCTACAATCCCTGACGGAAGATGGTTTTGTGTTGCGTGTATCTCACCATGTGGTTCCGCCTGTTGTTGAGTACAGCCTGACTCCAATGGGAGAAGAAGTCGCCGATCGCGTCGCCGCCTTAGCAGATTGGATTGAAGTCAATACGCCAAGGGTGTTGGATGCAAGGAAGAAGTTAGAGCGATAGTGATGATTTCACAAAGTCGCGTTGCTCCCATCAGACGGGAAATAGCTTTGCAGATAACTTAACGCCAAGCGTTTGGTTTCTGCTAATAATCGCGGTTGAAACGTTTTTTCTTGACTGAGGGATAGCCATAATAATGTGCCGATCGCTTTGACTAAAATAAAGGCGATCGCTTCATAGTCTATTGTTTCTAACCCTGCTGCCCGTTTAGCTAATAAACTGGCTACATCTTGCATCAGTTGATTATCCATAACCTCGCCGACGGCTTGTAATTCGGGCATTGAACCCTGGAGTGCCATAAAAATGGCGTAGTAACCAGGATTATCCGAGAAATGCAGAGCAGTGATATCAATCATTTGTTCTACGAGAACATCTAAGGGCAGATTGGCTAATTCAGGATTATCCAGCACTGCTAACTTTTGATGAATATTTTCCTCATGACGCAAAGCAAGTGCCTGCATGATTGCAGATTTGTCAGGGAAAAACTGATAAAGTGACCCAATCGGGACTTTAGCACCAGAGGCGATCGCATTGGTTGTTGTGGCTGCATAACCTTGAGTGATAAACAGTTCTTCTGCTACATCCAAAATTCGATTGACTCGCTCCTGGCTACGCGCTTGTCGGGGTTTGCGGCGCATTCCACCTGCGGCTGATGGACTTTCAGTCATAGATTACCTCCCTATGTCGCAAAATGTGACTATTACTCATATTTTCTTGACTGAATATGAGTGATTATCATATATTTATAAATGAGTATTGCTCATATTTAAGTTTAGATGACTAGGGGGAATCTTTCAATGAGTCAGAATTTAATGTTCCTCTGCGGTCGTAAAACAGCGATCGCCCTGCTTGACGAAACACTATATGCAATGATCGACCATTGTCATTTGAGTGAGATAAATGGCAAAAATTCCAGAGTATGGATGCAGGATGATACCAATTTAAAATACCCAACAATACCAAATAGGGATAGATATAGGAATCATATTTGATTTCTGTGAAACTAGGTACACTTTTATCCCTTTTAACCTGTTCCCCATTCCCTTACTACGCAAATACTTTCACCGAATCAAAGCGGATTCCTATATCTTGATTTTTTTATACAAAAATAGGGAATTGGGAGCAGGAATTCCCAATTCCCTAATACATAAAAACCAACGTAGCAGAGAAGGAGAAAAAACAGTGAAATTTACTAAATCAGCATTAAAAAATGATGAGGAAAAATAGGGTAAAGAAGATTAGGGTAAAACGACAAAAATTGAGATTATCTATAGGCGTGCCTCCACATTTCAATAAATTTTTTCATGGAGGGTGGATAGGAAGAATCCACCCTATAGTTAACTGTATTTAGCAGCTAATACTAAACACAAACTCTATCTTTTATCACCGGCAACAATTTCAACGTTACCTTTCTGCACAGCTTCCAGTGCTTGAGCTTTGAGTTCTTCTTGCTTCTTGATAGCTTCTTCTTCAGCCTTGCTCATACCGACTAGTTTTTCCTTGTCTTCGTCGCTTTCAAGGATACCGAACTCAATCAACAATGCTTCTAACTCATCCATTTCGATGGGTGTAGGAACAGCCATATTTTGATTGTTGATAATCTTGTCGGCTAATATGCGGTATTCGTTAGCTTGATTGCTATCAGGTGCGTATTCGTTCACAGTCATCCGACGCAATTCAGCGTGCTGTACGATGTTATCGCGGGGAACGAAGTGAATCATCTGGGTGCTTAACCGGTTTGCGAGTGTAGTAATCAGTTCGTCTTCTCGGTCAGTTTTACGGCTGTTACAAATTAGACCACCCAAGCGTACACCGCCGGAGTGAGCATATTTCAAAATACCGCGAGCGATGTTGTTTGCAGCGTACATCGCCATCATTTCACCGGAAGTAACGATGTAGATTTCTTGCGCTTTCCCTTCCCGAATTGGCATGGCGAAACCACCACATACAACGTCACCCAATACGTCATAGGATACGAAATCTACATCTTGATATGCACCGTTTTCTTCGAGGAAGTTAATCGCGGTGATAATACCACGACCGGCACAACCTACACCTGGTTCTGGACCACCAGATTCTACACATTTGATATCGCGGAAGCCTTTGAGTACCACTTCATCGAGTTCGAGGTCTTCTACTGCACCACGTTCAGCAGCCAAGTGCAGTACGGTGGTTTGGGCTTTAGTGTGGAGAATCAGACGGGTAGAGTCAGCTTTGGGGTCACATCCGACAATTAAAATACGTTGTCCCACCTCTGCCATAGCGGCGAGGGTGTTTTGGGAGGTGGTAGATTTACCAATACCGCCTTTACCGTAAAAAGCTATCTGTCTAATGTTTGCGTCGGACATGATGGTTTAGTCTCCAATTGATTGTGTGATTGTCGTGAGTCTGTCATCTGAAGCGTTCAGACTTGAGCTGTTGTAGAACGTCTTTGGAGGTGCGCGTTCTACAACCAAAAAGTTGTAGATTGAATACATATTCCAGTGTTGGTACAATTTGATCTGTTGATGTCTGAAGACAAGCAGCTTCTTTTGGCTATGCAACGCTAGCGCACTACATCATCTCTAAATGAATAGGTGCAGTAGTATGCGCCGCCTGAAGTGCGATCGCTCGTATAATATTTTGAATATTGACCAAATGAGTGCTGAGTAACGAGTGCTGAGTAAAAAGTAAGATTAATTGCATGGGCTGAACGCCCCGCTACCGCTAACAACACTACTGAAAAACTCTGGAAACGGTAGTCAAGAGTGAGAGAAATAACAACTCACCACTCATAACTTTTGATTCCTCAATTTTTGCAATGTCAACTATCGTGCTGCATCGGCTGTTTATTTTTACTTTGCTTGACACAAAGTCTGAAGCGGACTGACGTTGTTTCCAGCAACGGAAATCTAAGGCTTGAGTTTGCCTTATACTTTGGTTGCGTTTTTGATTCCCTATAAGTCAAGCATAACATACAAATCGCTAGTTTACTTGCGCTAGTTAAAAATTTTGGAAGAATTTTTTAGAAAGTTATCATAACCTTTATTGGAAAAGGGTTTCAGCCCTCTGTTTTTGAACCTCCGAATTTGGAATTGAGGTTTTTCGGTTCATGTCCCGGAATTGGGCGGAATAAATCTCAAATCTGCAAGCCCCGCATATTAACTCCTCTACTCTCTGATTTGACACATCCGGCAAAATGGTAAGATTTGCCATATAAAACAGATAGGAACATAGCGTGTCGATAACAGAAAATAAAATAACAGTAGATTCTTTAGAGTGGTTTTATCGAGAATCTGCGCCAATTGGTCAAACTGATTTATTGCCTGTAGTCTTATTACATGGAATCCCATCACAAAGTTACAGTTGGCGTAATATTTTACCAGGATTAGCCGGACAAGGTACAAGAGCGATCGCACCAGATTGGATTGGTTCTGGATTTTCTGGCAAGCCGGAAAAACAAGAGTTTCCTTACACTCCTGATGCTTATATTAAAGCCTTATCAGGTTTTATTGACGCATTAGAAATAGAACGTTTTTCGCTAGTTGTGCAAGGTTTTTTAGGTTCTGTCGGTCTGCAATATGCTTTAAGAAATCCCGAAAAAATTGCCAACATTGCTATTTTAAATACACCTATTTCTCAGGATGCAAAATTGCCTTGGAAACTGCAACAAATGGGTTGGCCTTTTGTGGGTGATATGATGACTCAAGATCCTTTGTTAGTTGACCGCACCTTAGAAGGTGGGAGTCGCTATCGCATTGGAGATGCAGATTTAGATGTCTACCGCAAACCTTATTTAAAAACTTCCGCCGTGGGACGTGCGTTATTAACCACGATTCGCAACCTGCAACTACCAGCCGCCATGAGCGAGATTACCACGGGTTTTCAACAATGGCAACAACCAATTTTAGTTCAATGGGGGATGATTGACCCCTGGTTGCCGATAGAGATAGCGGAAAGTTTCGCTAAATCTGTCCCCGATGCGGAAGTGATTAAACTCAATAACGTCGGTCACTATCCGCAAGAACACTATCATGAGGTGATTTTACAAGACTTATTACCCTTTGTGCGCCGGACTAAGTGATGATTATGCGATCGCCTCTGTATAATTGGGATGCGATCGCTAAAACACCAACTCGATTTATTTTAATTTTTTCTCATCTATAATTTCTCCTTTTCTATTCCACATAAACACCGTTCCATCAGCACCGCTACTAGCAATAGTATTGCCATCTTGACTAATTGCTACTGATAAAACTTTGCCAATATGCTTTTTGAGAAAAGGTTTACCGTTAAATTGCTTTTGAGCATTATCATATTGCCATAGCCATATTTGCCCATCATTAGCACCACCAATAATAACTGTACCATCAGAGTTGATGGCAAGAGATGAGACTTCAATAGTTGGTTTTACTTCTCTAGGAGAACTACTAGGATTTGTATCTGTCAGATTCTGTACAAGTAAATTTCCATTGGTATTACTAACAATATGTTGTCCTCCCAAACTCATAGCAGCTACAGCACTGGTAGGGGGGTATGTTGGTTTATAGCCTTGAATTGGTAAAAAAAAGCGAAAAAAAAACCAAAAGACATAGTACCGCCAAGCCTAAACCAGCAAATATTAAAATTAACGTTTGACTGTTATTTTCTTGCTTTCTTGAACCACCTGAGTTTTTTTTAACTATATTAGTAACTTGTGGATTGTATTCAGTAAAACTTTGATGTTTAATCAAATTCGATAGTCCTCGCCAGACTAAATTTTTGATTAAAGCATCCTCTGCTTTGATGCCAGTAACTACTATTAGTACGTCTACATTTTTTTCTTGAGGAGGCAAACTTTTTGTTTCCAAAAGAGTTGCTAGTTTATCTCTGTTAGCTTGGGAATTGTAAGCTAACATATAACTAGATTCTGCTGTGTTAATTCTGTCTCTTTTATTTAAATTACTAATTATGTCACCTATTTCTTGAAAAGAGACTTTAAATCCATATTCAGCATCTTGTGTGATAGCATCGTCAATTTTATTGTCTAATTCTCCTCTGAGTGAAAGAGCCGCTAATTCTTGTAACTTCTGCTCATTTTCTTCAGATTTAGGAAAAATCCAAGCAACAGAGTTACGTATAGTACGACCCCGATAATCTCTTCTTTGACTAGCTTTCATACCAGTTATTAGTAAAATTAACTGGTTATAATCACGCGCTAATAGTAGAGAGGGAGATTCAGTTTCTAGAAGTTCTTTAAATTTGCTGACTAATGCTGGTTCACTGATTTTTTCTTGATAGTTTTCTGTAATCTTCTGCCAACAATAATCATCCTGTTGAGAAACACCAGCACTGTAAACATAAATTTCCATGTCCAACTCCTATTTTTTAATATCCAGTAAGTCGAGACCTTGTAAAATTTCAAATCCACCAGTATGCTTACATTTTTCAGCAGATTTACGAGCTGCTTCTTTTAAATATTCATCCCAACCTAGCCAACGCCGAACACGATTGAACCAGCCGCGCTTGGTATCTAAATGAAGCTTGAGTACGAAGCGTAAAAGATATCGTAGTGGCTGATCACTATCTTGGGGACTATATTCGGCATGATGATCAATTTTACGGAAATAAAAATGGGGTTTACCATCAATTTCTTTAATCTGAGAAAAGAATACAGTTCCTACAGTTTGCACAGGTGTCACCACACAAGCTACCTTTGTCAGCAAATTTTCACTGCCAAATAAACGCAATAAACCACTATATTTTTCTTTGATGCGTTCTAGTACCTTTTTTGCATCTTCTTCTTTTTGGATATATTTTTCACAGCGAACCGGTACTAACAGCACAAGTTTTGGTTCTTCTAAATCGGCGTACGCACTTTTGAAAAAATCAGTAATTTGCTTAGGGTTATTGATTAAATCATGCCATCGTCCGTTTGCTTCCATAAGAGATGGTGTATCAATAGCAATTAAAACGGCGGCACATTCTTTCACTTGTTTCTCTACAAATTCCAAGTTATCTCGGAGATAACCGCCTGGAAAATCCTGAAAACTCAATTGTAAATTGGGTTTACCTCCCAATTTACCCAGACCAAATGTAAAAGATTTATGCCCTTCAGTTCCTTCTAAGCCTCCTGTTGCTTCAAAATCATTTAATAGAGCTTTTAATTCACCTAAACGTTTTGATAATAGAGCCGAACTTTCTAAGTCTGGTGTGAGTTGCAGACCTACTTCACCAATAGTAGTATCAAACTGCTCATACATAGCTGTTAAAATACTAGTTTTACCTACACCTCTATGTCCTAGCATAGTAATTTTCAATTCTGATGGCATTGTATTTTCCTGAGTGAATTAATTGAGAAATTTCATAGAGTCTAATTGATTGGCGATCGCGACTTTTTCTATTGCTTCTAGCCACTCTCTTCTTAGTCTAGTACGTTCACCCAGTAACTCAAATTCATCAGGCCAGATTGCAGCGCGTTCTTCTCGCAAAAATATCCGCCACTCTATTTCAACTTCTTCTGCACGTAGCACACGATCAAGAAACTCTTCCACTATGGCAAAACCCGCTTGGGAAGGCTCACACAGCAATTCATCTAAGGCTGTTTCGCATTGATAAACTGCTTCGCCATGTAGTGCTTTTAGATTGCTCATTACTTGTTGAGCATTGGGGTTTGGTGGGAGTTTGAGAGTTTTCGTATCAGGAGATAAATCATTCAGACATTTACGAATGCGGTGTTGAATCATGCCTCGGTAAGATAACTCGAATTCTGCTAGAATTTGGAAACCGAATTTGATTCTGCAAGGTTGTCCATCGCCTATGAGGTCATCAGGTAATAGTTTGGCGATCGCCTGAATAAAATCAGCCCCTCTTACCTCAGTTAGCCCTCCTAAATTACCTTTTTCTATCAATACTTGCGCCACCTGAGATTTCACACGGTTCAAAGAATTTTTTAACCCCTCATCTAAAGTTAAAAAATGTTTGGAAATATGGGCGCGAATTTCATTTAAATATTCATTATAAGCTGTTTCATAAGAATTACTGACATTACGTCTAACTTCAATTCCCTCTATTGAAGACGGTAATTTAGTATCTTCGTAACAAGCTTTAATTGCAGCCTCAACTGCCTCCTTAAAGTCACGATCATGCTTATTTATCTGTTTACTTAATTCTTTAAGTAAAATCTCTAAACCAGTTGTCAGTTGTTCCCAAAGTTGTTTAAATAGAACTTCAAACCTACTAGTTTCGGCAGACTGTATCGGCTGTCCTAACGCATTTTTGGCTTTATCTAATTCAGCATCAATAGCACTTTGGAGTTGCTCAAGTCTTTCCTGACAAGAAGAGGCATATTTTTTATCTAGGGAGGTGATTTCAGTCGCTAAATAATCAACCACACGATCCAAAACTTTATTATTGGCTTCATCAGGATCAGCACAATTTGCCGTTATACATTCTACAAGTTTGATATGTTTATCAACAATACTTTGTGTCAATCGTTCACAGTTAGAAGCATTATCTCCATAATTTGAACCTCTATCTGTGCGGTTGAGAACCATAAAAGACCACTGCTCAATCGGCAAATCAGTTAAAGCTGAACGAGCTGTATCATAAAGTTTGACATCCACATCTCCCCAAAAATCACCAGAAGGTTTTGGCATTCTGACAAAGAGAACCGCATCAACTTCTTGGCCAATAGTTTTGACCATTCTTTCTTCATCACCAATACCTGTATCGCCCAATCCTGGTAAATCAACTAGAGCAATTTGCCCCACATCATCATTAGGGAATTTACAAACAATTTTTACATCCTTAACTGCCACATAATTAAAATAAATACGTTCACCTTCAAGATTATCTTGTGCTACATAAGCTCTAATTTCATCTCTAGAAATGCGCCGTGGTGAAATCTCCCGAAACAGATGACGATATTTATCAATATTTTTATGATATCCCCGCAGATGTTCATACTTTGCACCACCCTCAGCACCAGCAAAGTTACTAGGCAAAGAGGGTAATGGTTGAGTGGCAAACTCTCCTAATGTAATTGGTTTAGTACCCAATTTCAACTGTTCATAATAGGGAGCGATTACTTCATCCAAGAAAGACCGTTCTGTATGGAAAGTCACTTCTCCATAGGTTTCAAAAGCTGGGTTATGGTAAATTGTACTGCGGACTCCTGTGCAGTGTTCACCACTTCCATCAGGAATTTCTGCTGCTGTTAATTTCGTTAAACTTTGTAATAGACGGCTTTTTCCCTGTCTCGCTCGTCCAATCACACCAATGTTAAGAGTGTTACGCGAAAAGCGAGCTTTGAGCTTACTTAAAGCTTCTAACTCAGCTGCCAAATTCAATTGGATTTTGGCAAAATCAATAGCTTGCAATCTTCCTGAAATACTTATATCTTCAACCGTTGCTAATAACTGATTGCGATAGTTTTCTAAGTAGTGGAGTGCATAGGCAATAGAATTTAAATTTTCTTCTACCTCTGTAATTTTTTTCGCCAACGGTTGGCGTTTTGCAATAATCTTAGCAATGCGCTCAGTTCTACTCATAAATAAATATCAGGTTTTATATAAGACTTATACTTGATTACTAATTGAACTTACGCAGTCAATGACTTTTAAGTAGGACTTCCGTAACTGGTATATTTTTATGTAGGGTGTGTGACGCTGTGACAGAATTTAAACGTAGTTATCGGACTTATCGCGTCACGCACCGTCAATTGTAACACTTGTGTAAGTCCTGTTAAATTTAAGGGAACACCAAAAAATAAATTATCCCAAATAAACAGCTTAGTAGGGTGCGTCAGTATAAATAACCTCTTGGTATAGTTAGGTTTTCTCGCACTGACGCACCCTACAGTTTGGATGTTTTTTTATCTGGAAGTCCCTAACCACCAATTAATACAGTCGGCGCACCTACCCCTACAACAGTAGTTAAAGGTATACCCGTCACAGTATTCACACCAGCTACCTGAGAAGTGATTCTAGCGGCTGGTCGTCCACCAATTAATACAGTAAAAGAACCCAACACAATATTACCCGTAATCACTGGCCCCACCACCAAATCACCAACACAAGCGGCGGGTAAACCCATAATCAACACATTAGGAACACCAGGTGCAGTAATCGGATCACCGGTAACAGTTAAATCAGTAAGTCGTGCGGCTGGAAACATAGGGGATTAGAGATTGGGGATTGGGGACTGGGGATTGGGGACTGGGGATTGGGGACTGGGGACTGGGGATTAAGAGATGAGGGAGACAACGTAAATTAATGACTAATGACTAATGACTAATGACTATTGACTATTGACTATTAACAATTAAGCCTAACTATACCGCCCATAATGCCGACGGTAGCAGCTCCATTAATGCTCACGGAAGCCCCCGCACTGGCACTAATTGACGCACCAGCAGTAGCACTAATTGACGCACCAGAAGTTACGCTCAAAGAACCACCAGATTGTACACTCATAGAGCTACCAGCTTGTATACTCACTGTTCCAGTGGTTCTCATGGTAATGCCACTGGGAGTTAATTCTATACTAGTTGCTCCTACTGTGAGGCTAATTTTTTGCGTGGCAGTTAGGGCAATTTCTCCACCATTTACACTAATTTTCTTAGTTGTGCCAGTAGTTCCCGACTTAACTGTAATATCACCAGTAGAAGTTAAACTAATTGTTTTATTGCTATCATCAGCACGATATTTATGTCCGCCAGTTGTCTCTAATTCTACAAATTTATCACTGTCATTTAAACGAAAATTATGACCACCTATTGTCTGTAAATAAACGCCTTTTTTGGTGCCTTTATCTTCTTCTACAAACTGTAATTTATGTCCCACACGAGTTTTAAAGGTGCGGAGGCGGACTTTACCATTAACAATGGTATCATTGACACTTTCTGGTGGCGCATCTGTACCATTCCACACCCCACCAATTACATAGGGGCGATGAATATCACCATGTTCAAAAGCTACTAAAACCTCATCATTAACTTCTGGTAAACAATCAAAACCCCTACCTGGCCCTGCACCTACACTTACTACTCTCGCCCAATTACTTTCATGTTCTTCAGTCAAGGTGGGAAATTTCACTCTGACTCTACCCCAACCTTTAGGATCTTTATTATTACTGACAATTCCCACTAACAAAGTTTGTCCTGGTTGCAAGTGTTGCTGCGGGGTTAATGTAGCGAATAAGTCTCCTGGACGTAATCCCCGCACACTAAATTCTGTGGTATATTTGCGTTTTTGGAAGAGGTGACGAGTTTCTGTAACGTAATAACTGCCACTGTAATTTCCCATATCTGTCAGCTTGATGACTTTTCCTGTTCTAATTAAAGGATTACCTTCTCCTTTCGCGTCTGCATAGACAAATTCTCCCCCCAGTTCGTTACACAAAGCTTGAGCGATTTTTTGCGCTTCAGCTGTACTAAACACAGGTTGATCTACAACTATCATCTTGGGCTGAATGGTAAATTTCTTGCTACTGACGCTACCTTTACCATTATCTGTACTGGTAATTACTTGTTCTGTTGTGGCTGTTGATACAATCGATTTCTTTGTAGCGTAGTCCCAACCCCGCACTTCTACAGAACTCACCTGTTCCGCACTGGTTACACGAACACGAAAACTGTGGATGTCTTTGAGCCATTGCAGAGATAAAGTCTGGCTTTGTGTGGGTTGACGAAAGTTGAGTTTCCCATCCTGCACATATAATTCAAAACCTATGCGGGCGGCTCTTTCTCGCAAGAATTCCATGTTAGTTTGGTTTTCTTGAAAGATGTATTCATGAACAGGAGTTGTGGTAGTTATTGTGCCGGTTGTGATACTTGTTTCACCTGCAATTTGGGTGACAACATCACTATCAGTAACGTTTTGAAAAGAACGGTTATAACGTCCCCGATGTAATCTGTGAGAAATATCATAACCCCGAATCACAATCGGAGCTTGTGATTCAGGTGTAAATTCAGTTTCTATAGCAGTGATTTCCCCTTCCAGTACATAACCCTGTTCTACATCCTGAAACTCTGCGTTTTCTGTGGTGCTGGAAACAAAGCCAATTTTGATTTTTTTGCCAATAGCAAATAAACTTTGATGTTTCCAGGTAGTTTCAGTTGTTTTTCCAGGAAAGTAGTCATTACGAATGACTAAGGTAAACATCCCTGGTTGATGGAGACTCTCTTCTACAGAGATTTGCAAAATGTCTTCAATTAATTCTTTAGAAGCATCAGTGTTATCAATTTGCAATAGGGGTTCGGGGATGTAACTGACTCCGGGCATAGGATAAGCACAATGGGTTTTCCATAGCTTAAGAGGATCAATGGCACTAGGCTATTAACCGAAAGTCGAATTACTTGCGTTTGCTTCTGTTGTCACCGCCTCTGTTGACGCTAGCGGGCGCGCCCATTCCTGGTTGTGTAATTGATTCGTCTACTTCTTCTAGTGTCAGGTTTACTTTGGCTCTTACGGGCGTACCATCTGGTAAAAATAGTGTCAAGCTGTAGCTAAGTGATTGGACAAAACAACGGATATACTGTTGATCACCCCAGGTAAATATATATATAGGTGGACGTTTATCTACACCTGTTCCAGCCTCTGCAAAGTTGACGGCTTTTTCAAATTTTTTCAGATGAGTTAGGACGCTTGTGCCTGCTTCGTAGGTATCAAAGATAATGTTGTTAATGGTCAGGATACAAGGTTCAGGATAGGCAAAGCTGACTTTAGGTAATCCTCGTCCAGTCCGCGCACCACTACTTTTAGTGAGGTTGATTTGTTGGGAAAAATCTAGCTGGGTGGGATTGAACATAAATTCAATATCGGGTGCAGCTTGTTCTGTTGCAATTAATTTGGCTTTAACTAAAAGGGTGGTACTCATGATTGTTGACTGTTAATTGTTGACTGTTAAATTTACCAAGGTAATCGTCCTGAATAATTATTACCTCGGCGTTCTCGTTCTATTGCTAAACGTTGTTGGAGTATTTTGTATATTTCTTGGGCAAGTATTTCTATATTTTCGGTTTCGTCCTTAGTTAAATTATTATTAGATTCTGGTTGTTCAGAATCATTCTTAACCATTTGTATCATTGGTGATTCAGCAGGATTCGAGAATGTCTGTATTAAATCATTTCTAGAGTTATTTTTAGATGAGAAACCAGTGTTTACTGGGGATTGGTGATGATGTTTTATGTTTGGGGAAATGTTTGGCGATCGCTTTTTTTTAGGTGAAATTTTTTGCCACTGCTTTTTATCAATTTCAGGTTGAACCACTATTTTTTTAGTATGACTAATAGCTGGTATACCATCCATTAACTCAGCAATATTAGACCAAGAATCTGGTACTCCTTCATTTTGTTTTCTCTGAATTTTGGATGGTGATTTATGGTCAATATCTATAAGATTATTTGTATTTTGTGATTTGTTGTCAACCAAGTTAGATGTCATTAATCCAGATGGATGAGATAGTGGTGAGAGGATTGAGATATTTTCGATAGCTTGCGGTAACTCAGGAATTATCGTATTTTTCGCTTGAATAATCTTTGTCGCATAATTCTTGTTTACAGATTTAATATTATTCGTTTCAGGTGTTGATTTAGTTGTACTGGATGTAGTTAATTCTGAGTGGGATGATATTTCTGAAATATCAACTGATAGCTGATTTTCTCGTTGTGCTTGGATAACTGTGTTTTCAGTCGCCGAATGTGTTGGTGTTGATGTGATTTCTGGGGAATTGGAAATTGATGAATTATTTTCCAGTTGTGGCTGAATAACTGTGGTTTCAGGTGTTGAGTTAGTTGTACTGGATGTACTTACCTCTGAGTGGGATAATGCTTCTGAATTATCAACTGATGACTGATTTTCTCGTTGTGGTTGAATAAATGTGCTTTCAGTCGCAGAATGTGTTGGTGTTGATGTGACTTCTGGGGAACTGGAAACTGATGAATTATTTTCCAGTTGTGGTTGAATAATTGTGGTTTCAGTCGCCGAATGTATTGGTGTTGATGTGATTTCTGGGGAACTGGAGACTGATGAATAGTTTTCCAGTTGTGGCTGAATAAGTGTGGTTTCAGGTGTTGAGTTGGTTGTGTTTGATGTAGTTACTTCTGAATGAGATGATGCTACTAAATTATCAACTGATGGCTGATTTTCTCGTTGTGGTTGGATAACTGTGCTTTCAGTCGCAGAATGTGTTGGTGTAGATGTGATTTCTGGGGAACTGGAAATTGATGAATGATTTTCCAGTTGTGGTTGAATAATTGTGGTTTCAGGTGTTGAGTCTGTTGTATTGGATGTAGTTACTTCTGAATGAGATAATGCTGCTAAATTATCAACTGATGGCTGATTTTCTCGTTGTGGTTGGATAACTGTGCTTTCAGTCGCAGAATGTGTTGGTGTTGATGTGATTTTTGAGGAAATGAAAATTGATGAATGGTTTTCCAGTTGTGGTTGAATAATTGTGGTTTCAGGTGTTGAGTCTGTTGTATTGGATGTAATTACTTCTGAATGAGATAATGCTGCTGAATTGTCAACTGATAGCTGATTTTCTCGTTGTGGTTGGATAACTGTGCTTTCAGTCGCAGAATGTGTTGGTGTTGATGTGATTTTTGAGGAATTGAAAACTGATGAATTATTTTCCAGCTTTGGCTGAATAACCGTGGTTTCAGGTGAGTTTGATAATGTTTCTGAATTATCAACTGATAGCTGATTTTCTCGTTGTGCTTGGATAACTGTGCTTTCAGTCGCAGAATGTGTTGGTGTAGATGTGATTTTTGAGGAACTGGAAATTGATGAATTATTTTCCAGTTGTGGTTGAATAAATGTGGTTTCAGGTGTTGAGTTGGTTGTGTTTGATGTAGTTACTTCTGAGTTTGATAATGTTTCTGATTGTGGTTGGATAATTGTGCTTTCAGTCGCCGAATGTGTTGGTGTAGATGTGATTTTTGAGGAACTGGAAATTGATGAATTATTTTCCAGTTGTGGTTGAATAAATGTGGTTTCAGGTGTTGAGTTGGTTGTGTTTGATGTAGTTACTTCTGAGTTTGATAATGTTTCTGATTGTGGTTGGATAATTGTGCTTTCAGTCGCCGAATGTGTTGGTATTGATGTGATTCCTGGGGAATTGGAAACTGATGAATGGTTTTCCAGTTGTGGTTGGATAACTGTGCTTTCAGTCGCAGAATGTGTTGGTGTAGATGTGATTTCTGGGGAATTAGAAACTGATGAATGATTTTCCAGTTGTGGTTGAATAACTGTGGTTTCAGGTGTTGAGTTAGTTGTGTTTGATGTAGTTACTTCTGAGTTTGATAATGTTTCTGAATTATCAACTGATGGCTGATTTTCTCGTTGTGGTTGGATAACTGTGCTTTCAGTCGCAGAATGTGTTGGTGTTGATGTGATTTTTGGGGAACTGGAAACTGATGAATTATTTTCCAGTTGTGGTTGAATAATTGTGGTTTCAGGTGTTGAGTCTGTTGTATTGGATGTAGTTACTTCTGAATGAGATAATGCTGCTAAATTATCAACTGATGGCTGATTTTCTCGTTGTGGTTGGATAACTGTGCTTTCAGTCGCAGAATGTGTTGGTGTTGATGTGATTTTTGAGGAAATGAAAATTGATGAATGGTTTTCCAGTTGTGGTTGAATAATTGTGGTTTCAGGTGTTGAGTCTGTTGTATTGGATGTAATTACTTCTGGCTGCGATAATGCTGCTGAATTGTCAACTGATAGCTGATTTTCTCGTTGTGGTTGGATAACTGTACTTTCAGTCGCAGAATGTGTTGGTGTTGATGTGATTTCTGGGGAATTGAAAACTGATGAATTATTTTCCAGCTTTGGCTGAATAACCGTGGTTTCAGGTGAGTTTGATAATGTTTCTGAATTATCAACTGATAGCTGATTTTCTCGTTGTGCTTGGATAACTGTGCTTTCAGTCGCAGAATGTATTGGTGTAGATGTGATTTCTGAGGAACTGGAAATTGATGAATTATTTTCCAGTTGTGGTTGAATAAATGTGGTTTCAGGTGTTGAGTTGGTTGTGTTTGATGTAGTTACTTCTGAGTTTGATAATGTTTCTGATTGTGGTTGGATAATTGTGCTTTCAGTCGCCGAATGTGTTGGTATTGATGTGATTCCTGGGGAATTGGAAACTGATGAATGGTTTTCCAGTTGTGCTTGGATAACTGTGCGTTCAGTCGCAGAATGTGTTGGTGTTGATGTGATTTCTGGGGAATTGGAAACTGATGAATTATTTTCTCGTTGTGGTTGAATAACTGTGGTTTCAGGTATTGATTCAGTTGTATTGGATGTAGTTACTTCTGAATGCGATAATGCTTCTGAATTATCACCCGATGGATGATGTTCCAATTGTGGCTGAATAACTGTATTTTCAGGTATTGAGTCAGTTGTATTGGATGTAATTATTTCTGAATGCGATAATACTTCTGAATTATCACCCGATGAATGATGTTCCAATTGTGGCTGAATAATTGTGATTTCTGGTGAATTGGAAATTGATGGATGATTTTCTCGTTGTGGTTGAATAACTGTGGTTTCAGGTATTGATTCAGTTGTATTGGATGTAATTACTTCTGAGTGTGATAATACTTCTGAATTATCACCCGATGAATGATGTTCCTGTTGTGGCTGAATAATTGTGGTTTCAGGTGTTGAGTCAGTTGTATTGGATGTAATTATTTCTGAATGCGATAATGCTGCTGAATTATCACTCGATGAATGATGTTCCAGTTGTGCTTGAATAACTGTATTTTCAGGTATTGATTCAGTTGTATTGGATGTAATTACTTCTGAATGCGATAATAATGCTGAATTATCACTCGATGAATTATTTTCTCGTTGTGGCTGAATAATTGTGGTTTCAGGTGCAGAATGTGTTGGTGTTGTTGATGTGATTTCTGGTGAATTAGAAACTGATGGATGATTTTCTCGTTGTGGCTGAATAACTGTATTTTCAGGCGCAGCATTTTTTGGTGTCGTTGATGTGATTTCTGTTGAGATGGAAATTGATGGATGATTTTCTCGTTGTGCTTGAATAACTGTATTTTCAGGTATTGAGTCAGTTATATTTGATGTAATTACTTCTGAGTGTGATAATGCTGCTGAATGATCATCCGATGAACGGTGTTCCAGTTGTGGCTGAATTAATGGGGTTTCAGGTTCAGAATGTGTTGGTGTTGTTGATGTGATTTCTGGTGAATTGGAAACTGATAGCTGATTTTCTCGTTGTGGTTGAACAACTGTAGTTTCAGGTGTTGAGTCAGTTGTATTGGATGTAATTACTTCTGAGTGCGATAATACTTCTGAATTATCACCCGATGAATGATTTGCTCGTTGTGGTTGAACAATTGTAGTTTCAGGTATTGAGTCAGTTTTATTGGATGTAATTACTTCTGAATGCGATAATACTTCTGAAGTATCACCCGACGAATGATTTTCTCGTTGTGACTGAACAACTGTGTTTTCAGGTGCAGAAATTGTTGATGTTGTTGATGTGATTTCTGGTGAATTGGAAGCTGATAGCTGATTTTCTCGTTGTGGTTGAATAACTGTAGTTTCAGGTATTGATTCAGTTGTATTGGATGTAATTACTTCTGAATGCGATAATACCTCTGAATTATCACCCGATGAATGGTGTTCCAGTTGTGGCTGAACAACTGTGTTTTCAGGCGCAGAATGTGTTGGTGTTGTTGATGTGATTTCTGGTAAATTGGAAACTGATGAATGATTTTCTCGTTGTGGTTGAATTAATGTCTTTTCAGGTATTGATTCAGTTGTATTGGATGTAATTATTTCTGAATGCGATAATACTTCTGAATTATCACCCGATGAATGATTTTCTCGTTGTGGCTGAATAATTGTGATTTCTGGTGAATTGGAAACTGATAGCTGATTTTCTCGTTGTGGCTGAATAATTGTGGTTTCAGGTGCAGAAATTGTTGGTGTTGTTGATGTGATTTCTGGTGAATTGGAAATTGATAGATGATTTTCTCGTTGTGGTTGAACAACTGTAGTTTCAGGTATTGAGTCAGTTGTATTGGATGTAATTATTTCTGAATGCGATAATGCTGCTGAATTATCACCCGATGAATGATGTTCCAGTTGTGGCTGAATAATTGTGGTTTCAGGTGCAGAAATTGTTGGTGTTGTTGATGTGATTTCTGGTGAATTGGAAATTGATAGATGATTTTCTCGTTGTGGTTGAATAATTGTGTTTTCAGGTTTTGAGTTAGTGGTATTTGATGTGATTATTTCTGAGTGTGATAATACTGCTGAATTATCACTCGATGAATGATTTTCTCGTCGTGGTTGAATAACTGCAGTTTCAGGTATTGAGTCAGTTGTATTAGATGTAATTATTTCTGAATGCGATAATGCTGCTGAATTATCACCCGATGAATGATTTTCTCGTTGTGGCTGAATAATTGTGGTTTCAGGTGCAGAAATTGTTGGTGTTGTTGATGTGATTTCTGGTGAATTGTAAACTGATAGCTGATTTTCTCGTTGTGGTTGAACAACTGTAGTTTCAGGTATTGAGTCAGTTGTATTGGATGTAATTATTTCTGAATGCGATAATGCTGCTGAATTATCACCCGATGAATGATTTTCTCGTTGTGGCTGAATAATTGTGGTTTCAGGTGCAGAATGTGTTGGTGTTGTTGATGTGATTTCTGGTGAATTGGAAACTGATGGATGATTTTTTCGTTGTGTTTGAACAAACGTAGTTTCAGTTGTGGAGTTAGTGGTATTGGGTGTAATTATTGCCGACTGTGATAATGCTTCCGAATTATCACCCGATGGATGATTCTCCCTTTGTGGATTAATAACTGTGGTTTCAGGTGTTGAGTTAGTAGTATTTGATGCTATTAGTTCTGACTGTGATATTTTTTCGGAACTCTCAACTGATGAATTGTTTTCTCGTTGTGGCTGAATAATTGTGTTTTTAGGTGCAGAATGTGTTGGTGTTGTTGATGTGATTTCTGGTGAGATGGAAACTGATGGCTGATGTTCTAATTGTGGTTGAATTAATGTAGTTTCAGGTGTTGAGTTAGTGGTATTTGATGTGATTACTTCTGACTGTGATAATGCGGCTGAATTATCAATTGATGAATGATTTTCCCATTGTGGTTGAATAACTGTAGTTTTAGGTATTGAGTCAGTTGTATTGGATATAATTATTTCTGAGTGCGATAATGCTTCTGAATTGTCACCCGATGAATGATGTTCTAGTTGTGGCTGAATTAATGTGGTTTCCGTTGCAGAATTTGTTGGTGTTGTTGATGTGATTGCTGGTGATATGGAAACTGATGGCTGATATTCTAGTTGTGGTTGAATTAATGTAGTTTCAGGTGTTGAGTTAGTGGTATTTGATGTGATTACTTCTGACTGTGATAATGCGGCTGAATTATCACTCGATGAATGATTTTCCCATTGTGGTTGAATAACTGTAGTTTTAGGTATTGAGTCAGTTGTATTGGATATAATTATTTCTGAGTGCGATAATGCTTCTGAATTGTCACCCGATGAATGATGTTCTAGTTGTGGCTGAATTAATGTGGTTTCCGTTGCAGAATTTGTTGGTGTTGTTGATGTGATTTCCGTTGCAGAATTTGTTGGTGTCGTTGAAGTGATTTCTGGTGAACTGGAAATTGATTTTTGATTTTCTCTTTGTGCTTGAATAACCGTGTTTTTAGGTGTTGAGTTAGTTGTATTGGATGAAATTATTTCTGATTGCGATAATACTGCTGAATTATCACCTGATAAATGATGTTCCTGTTGTGGATGAACAACTGTGTTTTCAGATACAAAATTTGTTGATGTTGTTGATGTGATTTCTGATGAACCAAAAACTGATGGCTGATTTTGTAGTTGTGGTTGAATAACTGTGTTTTTAGGTGTTGAGTTAGTTGTATTGGATGAAATTATTTCTGATTGCGATAATACTGCTGAATTATAACCTAATAAATGATGTTCCTGTTGTGGCTGAACAACTGTGTTTTTAGGTGCAAAATTTGCTGATGTCGTTGGTGTAATTGCTGCGGAATTGGAGACTGATGGCTGATTTTCTCTTTGTGGTTGAACAATCGTAGTTTCAGGTGTTAAGTTAGTGATATTTGATGTGATTATTTCATCGGGCGATAATGTTTCTGAATTATTAATTGATGAATAATTCTCTAGTTGTGGTTGAATGGCTTTGTGTTCAGTTGCAGAGGTTATTGGTGTTGTTGATGTAATTTCTGGTGAATGGGAAATGGGTTGATAATTTTCTAATTGTGCTTGAATAAATAACTTATCTGGATAATTATTACTGATAAATTTATTGTTATCAGGAAATCTTTGTAAATTTAAATTTGTTTTTTTAAAATTCGCTGGCTGAGATTCAGATGAAAATTGTGTGGTGCTTAAATTATTAGAAGATATATCATCTGTCAGTTCAAAATCAGAAAAGATTAAATTATCAAAACTTGATAGAGATTGATAACCTAAAGGCGACAAAAATTTAGGACTGATTAATTTTTGTCCCAAGGGTTTGTGAGGAAGTAATGGTTTTTTAATTCCTAGTTCTGGGTAATCACCAAAATTAGCTGCTAACTTATCTGTCATAAATCATTAATCTAATTACTAGAAAAGTATCCAGCACTATCTCTGCCTGATAAAATGGATGCACCACCTGCTCTAGTTTTATCAACTTTTAAGCCTTCATAGGTTAAGGTCAATTCTTCAATAGCTACTGTGTTGGATTCTGCACTGAAGCTGGGTGCTTTCCATCCAACAGGAACAGCACCAATCAGAGTCCAACATTGCATGATTTCTCCAGCTTGGTTAAATAATAAAATATTGACGTTACGACGTTGTTTAGCATTAGCACCAACACTACTCAAAATTTGACTCATCCAAGTCCAAAATGTTAAATCATTAGTAATTCCTCGCTTCAGTGTGACATCAGAAAACTCTGCTGGGTTCAACAGCACTCTTTGTTGATCATTTACACCACCTTCGGAGAATTTTTCTGTTTTGACTGTCACACCTAATCCTTGACATTCGGTAAAGCAAGCAGTGATGCTGCTTTCCATTTCTACATAAAATCTATTAGTGGTTACATAATTTAATTCACGAGCAGTATTAGTCATTATTTACCTCTTAATTAATTTCTATTGCGCTCTTTTTTGAGACGTAATTCTTCTAGCATTAACTCATAAATCCTATCGCCAAGCGTTTCTAATAATTGCCGATCGCCTAAAATTTTACCTGCTAGTTTTGCTAGTAATATCTGTTTTTCTGTATCTTTCATATTACTTATTATTTTTTTGTAAAGGTACTAATCCAGTTTGTTCTAGGAGATTTTGTACTTCTTGCGTTTTGAGCATTTCAGCAAATTTTTGTCCAATGGGAGGACGGCTATTATCTCCTAGATAAACTACAACCATTGGATAACTCAGGGGATAAGTTCCGTTCTTGAAAACTTCAAGATTAGGACTATAACTTCCTTTATCATCACATAAGTCTGTGTTGGGATTTATCGGTTTATTTGTATCATTCTGTACTAAAGCTTGTACGGATTCTTTATTACCATCTACGATGGCTAAAGGATATACGGAACACTGTCCAAATACTTGACTAAGCGTCGCAAAACCTATACTACCCAGCTTTTTATCGTCTTTTTCAAAATCTTGTAAAATCTTCCTCACCATTTCTAAAGTCTTCAACTGAGTAATTACTATAGGCTCATTATCTGTAAATGTATCCTGCTGTTTATTTATTTTCTGTAGTCGCTCAAATGTATCTATAGCATTAGGTTCTTTTAAAACTCTTTCTTTAAAAATATTTACTGCTTCTTCTTCTGAAGGTATATATAAATTTACACGTAATTTAGGTAACTGAGGATTTAATTGATTCCAATATTTAATTTTGCCTGTGTATAGATTTCGCAATTGCTCAAGACTAATTTGACCCCGCAAGGGTTCAGGTAAATTTTGCTCTCGTTTAGAGTAGCTAAAAGCCACAAAAACCACCAAGCCATCATAGGCAAATTCTTTATATCTCATTTGTGGTGGTAATTGATTAACTAAATTAGTCACAGCAAAATTATACTGACCAGATTGCACCTGAGCGATCGCGGTTTCTAATTTCTCTTCTGGTTGATAATTAATTTCCAGTTTCGGTTGGCTCTCTTTGAGCTTTTCTTCTAAGGTTTGGTTTTGTAAAATTAAATTACTCTGTTGTAAAATGTAACTCCAAGTAGCAGATTTTTCACCTGTATAATTGTATTTACCTGGAGGTACGCCAGGGACATCTTTTAAACAACAAACTACTGCATCTTGTGTATTAACTTCTGGCTTATAAAATATTTTGATTAATAGCCAAATAATTCCAGACAAAAATGCTATACCTAAAAGACTTAGTAATAACCAATAAAGAGGATGAAACTTTCTTTTGGTTTCTTCTTCTGCTTCTATAACTAAAACTTGATTGTGAGTAATTGGTGTAATTTGAATGAGTGCTTGTCTGGCTTCTTCTGCACTAATAAATGGTTTATCTAGTTCTAACAGGCGAAACAGGAAAGCCTGAAATTCCTGTCTCACGACTGGCCAATGCTGTTCTATTTTCGGATCAAGTGCCTGATTATGGGAGTCTACCGTCTTGCCAGATAATAAATAAAAAGCAATATATCCTAAATTTTTTAAATCTTGAGTAAATGTAGGTGGACTTTTTTTATTATTAGGGAATTCAAATAAATTTTCCCAGACTGCTAAATCACAAACATGGGTAAAAAATTCTAGTTCATGGGCAATTAATAACAAACTATCTAAACTGAGATTGCCGTGTGCAATTCCTTGCTGTACTTGCCCAGAAGGTAAGCTAAATTTTTGACCGTGGAGAAATTGCAATGTTTGCAAAACTTGGTTCAGCACATGATAAACCTCGTTTTCATTCATTGCACCACGTTCATGAAGATACTTCCGCAAAGTGGGATAGGTATCTTGAATACCAGTGGTGACGAGATAACAACGCTCGGCTGTGGGATCAGCGATCGCATCCCAAGGTAAAATCAAGCGGATATCCTGAACTCGACCATCAGCTAAACTTAAACCCGCCAACCGTTCAAAAGCCTGTTTTTTCTCTCTGGTTTCCTCTTGATTAAAAACCCGTTGTGGTAAAAGATATTCCTTAATGACCACAGGCTGCTGGTCTGCAAGCTGCACACCTTGGTACAAGCGTCCCATTCCCCGTCCTCCCAAAAAGCCATCTATGCGGTATCGTCCCCGATAGCCGCGAATTTCAGTTTTGGGGGGTAAAATCGCCGGAAAACCGCAATTAAGGCATTGTTTCGCCGTGGGGTCTTGTTCCAGGCTTTTTTGCGTCCATGCACAAGTTAAAGGGTTGCTATTCTCACAAACATAACGCCGATAGACCTCATCAACCCCCAAAGGAATTTGTGGTTCAACAGTCACTTCCCCAGAAACAACAGCATTATTAGTAACTTCTACCCCTGGTGACTGGGGAAAAAGTCCAGTTAACTTGGCTTTGATTTGTGCATAAACCACAACTAAAAACCCCTAGCGATCGCGCTTCTGGCATCGCATATTACCCTGATTTGGCGGCGATGACCATTAGACTTTCCGCTAGGGTGGGGATTGGGGATTGGGGACTGGGGACTGGGGATTGGGGACTGGGGACAAAGTAGACAAGGAGGACAAGGTAGATTATATATCCAATGCCCTATGCCCTATGCCCTATGCCCTATGCCCTATGCCCCATGCCCAATGCCCTATGCCCTATGCCCCTATCTCAATAGTTCTTCTACCTGATGCTGGCTCCAGAGTTTGCGATACATTCCTTCTTGCTGCATCAGTTCTAGATGATTGCCTACTTGGACGATTTTACCTTTATCCATGACGAAAATTCGGTCAGCTGCTGCCGCCGCCGAAAGTTGGTGAGTGATAAATACTACGGTTTTGCGTCCTGCACCACTGGCTAAATGATTGAGGATTTGGGTAGCAGTTTGATTATCTACGCTCGAAAGGGCATCATCTAAAATTAACACTGGTGCATTAACTAACATTGCCCTTGCTAAAGCTGTGCGTTGTCGCTGACCGCCAGATAGAGTAATTCCCCTTTCCCCTACAATAGTTTCGTACTGTTGGGGAAAGTTCATGATTTCTGGGTGAATTTGGGCTGATTTAGCCACAGATTCTATATTTAATAGGTCGCTTTCTGGGTTGCCGTAGCGGATATTATTTTTGATGGTAGTGCTGAATAAAAAGCTATCTTGAGGTACATAGGCGATCGCACTGCGTAAATCAGCTAAAGCTATCTTAGTAATATCCACCCCATCTAAAAATAACTGTCCTGGGGCGATATCTAACAATCGCGGTAAAGCATTAGCCAAAGTAGACTTTCCTGAACCAATAGCCCCCACAATTGAGACTGTTTCCCCAGAATGAATTGTAAAATTAATCCCCTCTAAAGCTGATTGCTTTGCGCCTGGATAACTAAAACTGAAATTTTTCGCGGTTAATTCCCCTTTGACTTCAGCTAAGGGTAAATGAATGGCATCATGATTATCTTTTATCTTGGGTTGGACACTAAATATCGCTTCTAAACGGTCTATACTCACTTCCCCCCGTTGGTAAGAGGTAATAGTGAAACCTAACAAAGTTGTGGGAAAAACTAGTCTTTCTACATAAATTAATAACGCCAAAAAATCACCAACTGCCAAATTACCAGTTGTAATTTGTGCTGTTCCTAACCAAATAATGATGAGTGAACTTAACCCCGCTAAACCACCAATCAAGGGGAACAAAGTATTGCGAATTTTCGCTAATCCCAAGTTTGCTTGTAATAATTCTTGATTTTTTTGAGCAAAGGCTCGACGTTCATTTGTTTCTTGGGCATAGATTTTAATTAAAGCCATGCCACTCATATCTTCTTGAATGAGTTCACTAATATCAGAGATTTTCTCTTGGACTGTGGCTTGTTTCTGACGTAAATGATTGCTAAATAAATGCACCAGCAGAAACATAAAAGGATACATCGCAATAGCAGCCAATGTGAGATTGACGCTAATTGCTAGCATTGCTGGCAGTGTTAAGGCATAAGCAAACACTGTATTACTTAAACTTAACACCGCAAAACCCAACAACCGCCGCACATTGTCTACATCACTAGTAGCCCTGCTAATTAAATCACCAATAGTATTAGTGGCAAAATAAGCTGGCTCTAATTGCAGTAAATGTTCAAAAATCTTTTGTTTGAGGTCAAATTCTACTTGTCTCCCTACGCCAAATATCCACAGGCGCGAAGCCATGCGAATCAACCACATCGCCGAACTGAGTAGAACAATGATTACAACATAACGGAGTATTTCCTGCCAGCTAAAGTTCTGAGCAATTTGGTCAATACAAGCACGAATTAACCAAGGAATATAAACACCTAATGCGTTAACAGACAACAAAGCCAAAATCCCCAACGTCGCATCTCGCAAGTGGGGACGTAGATAAGCACCGATTTTAGCAATTCGCCGAGATTTTTGCATGGAAGTAAGGCAGAAAGCAGGGGAAGCAGGGGGAGCAGGGGGAGCAGGGGAAGCAGGGGAAGAAATTCAACCTCGCGCCCAATGCCCGATGCCCAATGCCCGATCCCCAGTCCCCGATGCCCAATCCCCAATCCAGCCCTCAGTATACATAGTATCGATTGACTATTGCTTCTATCCCCGACGACCACGCAAGAAAGTGTAAACCTGATTGAGATAACTTTCCCAAACTTGGGTTGTAAGTTGCAGTGTTTCGGCACTAGGTACAAAATCTTCTATCCGTAGGCCTCGTTCTCTGATTTGTTGAGGATTCTGCATTAGGTAAGGGGGAATTTGGGTTTGCCAGTAATTGAATGCTAAATCTGTCTGACCGATTCTAGAACTGGGTAAAATGCCATTTCCGGTGACATCTGTAACCTGTGAAGCCACAATTGTTTCCGGTTGTGATGCGACTAACTCAGAACGAGGAATCATTGCTTCTTGAGGGACTAAGGGCGCTCTGACCAAAAAGTAGGCGATCGCCGGTGTGCTGGATAAAAGTAAAATTGCTAGTGACCAACCTACTAAATACCCTGCCGGTTTATCAATGCCACCGGCTTTGATTTTTTGTGCCGCAAACATTAACATTAACACTGACGCTCCCAATGGTTTGAGAGGGAATGATATTAACCTCCACAATGATGCGACGGCTGGCTCATTAGGGTTGATGAATGACAAAGCAATCACAACAATAATGATGACGAAAACTGTCCGCCCTACAAAAGTTCCTGTGGGGTAAAACTTCTGAAACAACGTGTAAGCGATAGTTCCAATCAGTAACCACACCAAGACCCGACTTAAAAGTTCAAACATAGATTTACACTCAAATCTCCTTTTGCGGTAAGCCTAGAGGTTTCTTAAAGTGGATTTATTTTGTCGTCAACGGTAATTTGACTTAAAATATCCCGACCCTCACACCAATGACTACCGTCGTAGTGATTTTAGTGCAATTTTTTGCCACTGCGTCTAATATTTATAATTTTCCAGATTAGGAATGTGGTACGTCGGTGAACTAAATTGATTAATTGATTAGTTGTCACTCAAGAGGAAAAACTATGTCACCTGGAAAACCCAGTATTTTGGTCACGGGGGGAGCAGGATATATCGGCTCACACACCGTTTTAGCTCTCAAACAAGCAGGTTATGACGTGGTAATACTCGATAACTTAGTTTATGGCCACCGTGACTTGGTAGAACAAGTTTTACAAGTCGAACTCATTATTGGTGATACGAGCGATCGCGCCCTATTAGATAATTTATTTCAAAGTCGCAATTTTGCCGCCGTTATGCACTTTTCCGCTTACGCTTATGTAGGCGAATCTGTGACCGACCCAGCCAAATACTACCGCAATAATGTTGTCGGAACACTAGTGCTTTTAGAAGCCATGCAGGCAGCATCTATTAAGAAATTTGTCTTTTCTTCCACTTGTGCCACCTATGGTGTACCCGATGTAGTACCGATTCCCGAAAATCATCCCCAAAATCCCATCAATCCCTACGGTACTACCAAATTAATGGTTGAGCGCATCTTAGCAGATTTTGATGTAGCTTACGGTTTGAAATCTGTGCGTTTCCGCTATTTCAATGCGGCTGGCGCACACCCCCAAGGGTTATTAGGTGAAGACCATAACCCCGAAACCCATCTTATCCCCTTGGTACTCCTCACAGCCTTGGGTAAGCGCGAATCCATCTCTATTTTCGGTACAGATTACCCCACACCCGACGGGACTTGTATCCGCGACTATATCCATGTTAACGATTTAGCCGATGCCCACATTTTAGGCTTGGAATATCTCTTAAAAGGTGGCGAAAGCGACGTATTTAATTTAGGTAATGGTCAAGGCTTCTCAGTTCGTGAAGTCATCGCCGCCGCCGAACAAGTCACAGGACTAACCATCCCCATAGTAGAATGCGATCGCCGCCCAGGAGACCCCCCCAGCCTCATTGGTAGCGGCGAAAAAGCCCGAAAAATCTTAGGTTGGCAACCCCAATACCCAGACATTAAAGATATCGTCACCCACGCCTGGCAATGGCATCTGGGAAGGCATAAGTAGGGGACTGGGGATTGGGGACTGGGGCATGGGAGATGCTGTTAGCGGAAGCGCGGCGTTTAGCCGGTGATGAGTAATGAGTGCTGAGTGCTGAGTGCTGAGTAATGAGTAATGAGTAATGAGTAATGAGTAATGACTAATGACTAATGACTATTGACTATTGACTACTTTCCTTAAAAAAACCTTAATTCTCCGAATCATCATTGCACCTCATTGAATTGTTCGATTATACTTCGGTTAAATTTTGATGCAGTTAGTTAATATCAGTGTTTTAGCTGGTTATTTAATATTGGAAAGCAGCGAATATCGATTTTGTAGTTAGTTCGACAATATCTATTGGCCTTGCCTTATATCCCTTCTGCATTTTCATTGTAGGAGGGACGCAAAGCCATATCTATACAAAGCCTTTGAATTCTATTTGGCAGCTTGTCAATTTATGTGAAACGAATTAATTATTATGCGGAATTTACATCAATATTCAGCGTCGAACCTTCTTTTTTAATGGAGTAATACCAATTTTGCATTTTGAATTGGGAACAAAGCAACATGACAACATCAGATTTTACAATTATCAATAATAATCAATCCCCAAATTTAACTCCTGATGGCAGTACAAATCTATCTTCAGATAAGACCAAAACACTGCTGACATTGAGGATAATTGAGAATTTACTAATAGCAGCCTTCTTATTAACTAGCATAATTATAATTGCCTTTTCTAAGAATAGTAACTTGGCAATTTATGGTGTAATAATTCTCTGTGTAATTTTGGTATTATTTATTATCAACAGACAAGTATTTCAAGATTCTCAAAAATTAGTCTATCAGTATGAAGTTAATAGAAAAGCCGAAATATATACTTATCTATTGAATAATAATGCTTGGCAAGTCAACAACTTTACACCAGTCAAAGCCAAAGCGTTACAATATTGCCAAGATTTAATCGATGACTATAAACGAATTCGCAATTTATCGAGAAATATTTACTACCTATTGCAAATTACCACTGTGGTGTTTTCTGGGATTACACCGATTTTAGTGTTAGTAGATAAAATAGAATCAGGGCAGACTTGGTTAAAGTGGCTACCAGTAATTTGTCCAGCGATCGCCTCTATTTTAGCCAGTATAGTCACCTCATTTCCTTTCCAAAAAAATTGGGTGGCAGCAAATACAGCCGTAGAATTATTAGAGGCTGAACAGGAAAAATTTATTTTAGGAGTCACACCACCTTATCGGTTCTATGACATTGCCGATGAACTGCAACAGCAGCAAAAAGCTAGTCAATCATTAGAATATTTTATTCAACAAGTGAATAGTATTCATCTCCAACAAGTACAGCAAAGTAGCGAAGCGACGGGAGAAAAGAAAGAAGCCAGCGCAGCGAAAGAATCACAACCAGCAGAGTCAGCCGCATAGTTGACGGCAAATTTAATCAGCACTTCCCTTGCTTTTTCGCAATTGCCAAACACCAAATCCTACGCCTAAAAAAGTCACAGTCGGGATAGCGATCGCCCAAACTGGAAATGATGATAAATTCTTCTCAATAGCCACATCATCAATTGTTTGCTGGCTAGATACTGGGTTCTTCTTGACCCCAACACCAGCCGCCACAGTTACCTCAAAATTAAACTTAAAAGGTTGAAAGTTTGCCCCTGACTTGGGCTTTCCTGTAAGTTGCAACTGATACAATCCAGGCTTAGGAAAAGTAATATCTGCCCCAGGAATCCCTTGATAACGTTCCGCATTCACAGGCTTTAAAGACGGTTCTATCAGTGCTGGTTCTCCTGGGCTGTGGGGTTCAGCATAAATCGCTAACTGACAATTACATTGTGCAAGAGGAATTGTTTTACCACCCTTGCGCGTCAGAGCAAACCAAGCCTGTGCCGTTTCCCCAGCACGAGGATTATCGTTAGGTTGAATGTGCAGTGTTGCACCCACATCTGCGGCTATCTCTACCTTATGGGCGGAAACTAATTCAGCGTTGGTGAGTCCCAACATTAAACCACTCAACGCCGTAAAATACTTAATATATTTTCTACTCTTATTTGTAACCAATTTACTTTGATTGATTGGGTGGGACATAAAACTTTTCTAGAGTTAACTTTGACCAAAAAAAGCGCGTTCTCACTAGCAATACACCCATGCTAATTAGTCCTAACAGTAGTGTTGCTAGTTGATTCCCCCAACTTAATTCTAAAGAACCCAAGTAATGAGAACCAATCAACACCGCATGAATCACACTTAGCAGCAAAGCAGGCACACTCAATAAATGGATTTGTCGCCACCTTTTACCCCAAGTTTTCTGCAATGATTCCCAACTGGTGAAAGCGGCGGGAGTCATCAATATTAATCCTACAGCACCTAAAACCATCGCCACTTGAAACTGTGGCGGTAAAAACCACACAGCCGACAATTTCCACTGCAAAGTGTGAGCAGTCATATGGGTAGTATGCGCCGCCGCCAACACAAAAGCCCCCACACCCAAAGCACGACGGTAGCGCAGAGGTGATGCCCACAATTTACTTACAGGCCGAGCAATTAACGCCAGCATCAGACAAAATAAAGCTGCGTGTCCGGTGTAATCTACCATTGTGTCGCCAGTCCGCAGCAGAGTAATCACCCCAATAATCAGCGTTACCCAACCACCTAAACGTAATAACTGACTACGCCTATCTCGACTCACCAAAGCTGTAGAAACCCCAACACCCAGCATAGTTGGCATTGTTCCTAAACCAAAAGCCAACATAGTCGTCATTCCCAGCCACAAATTCCCAGTCTCCGCCGCTTTAATTTGAGCAGCATACAAAAAACCACAGGGCATTAAACCCCAAGTCATCCCTAAAATTAACGGTGTCCACCATCGCTGCTGCCCAGATAGCCGCATCATCACCGCACTGAGGCGATTATGCAAGCCACTTTTTAAGAAAGGATGCAATAGAGGCACATGAGGCAGTAAATTAGGTGTAATTTGCCCCAAACCAAACCAAATAAGCATCACACCGGTAATTATGGCCATTACCCGCCGGAGGTCACTACCTACCCCAGCTAATTGTCCACCTTGTAAAAGTACCGCACCCAAAGCCCCAATAGCAGCACCAACTAGGGCATAACTCAATACCCGCCCTAAGTTTAACCAGAAATGAAAGATTAATTGCTGCTGCCAAGTGACGGCAGTTGGCTCTAGAGATAATACTTGTGCTGATTTGTGGGATTGCGAATTTGGGCGACTAGACAGGGAAAACGCCACCGTTAGCGGCCCACACATCCCAAAGCAATGCCCAAAGCTACCCAAGAACCCCAGAATAGTAATGAGTGATAAATCTAGCATATTTGTTTACATTTAAGGGATACTGGCAACTTTGTCAAAACACAGCCTGTAAAACTTCCTCTCAACCCTGTTCGTAGTGAGGACTTCAGTCCTCAAAAATGATAAAAAAATGAACCTAGATGCTCATATGAGAATCTGACTTACCCTACATACTCTTTAAGAGTGTTAAAAAACAAAAAAGGGATTGCAACAAAGATTGATTCTGCTCTAATCTGGAAAAACAGTACGCCTGTTTGCTCGACCCCCTGTCTGGCACCAGCAACCTATTGATAAACTTGTATAGTAAAGTACCACCGTGCCTAAAACGATGAAAGCATCTGCTAAATTCGACTTTGAGGATGAGAAATTTAATGCACCGCCTTCTCAAGTCATCCCCTGGTGTCAGATGATTAATCCTCGGTATGGTGCAGATGGTGTGCAATCTCACGGATTAGCAATTAAGTTGGACAACGCTCAAGCTGTGGGTTTTCAGCCTGACGGTAATTGGCAACAAATAGAACATGAATTTAGTTCGGGAGGAGAAACAGTTTATATCACCACTACACCCCGCATAGTGATAGTGCGTCGGGGGCCTTTGTCTGTCAAAGATAGAGAGACAGGGATAAAACTGGGGACACTCAAAGATAATTATGATGCGTTTTTAGCAGATAAATTAAAATTTAAAACCTTCACTCGCTACTTAATATTTTTAGTAGGTGAAAACAAAAAATTCCTACATGATTCTCCACTGCAATTAACTCTCAACGGTGCAGCCGGAGCAAGTTTTAGTAAAACCTATTGTGAATTTCAACAGGGGAAAGTAGTTAGCGGTTTTGTATCGGAATTAGAAAGGGCTTATGCCTTATTTCGTAAGCAACCCATTACACCCAAAGGCCCTTTATTCCACGCCCACGGCATATTCTGCCCAATTATTGAATGTGAAGAAAGAGGCATTGAACCAAATACAGTATTAGTAGCTTCCACTGTAGATTATGAACATCCCACAGTGGCGAATTTAACTAATTATTTAATTGCTTCCGATGCTCCAGAATCAACAATTATTTGCAAAGCCTTTGAAGATTATAAAGACTTCGCCAAGGAACCTGTGAGAACAGAAACACCGAAAATGGCAGTAGCTGCCGGTGTTGCTAGTTCCTATATTTATCCTGATGAAGATGATTTTGGTTATCCGCCGTATTAGGGATTGGGGATTGGGGACTGGGGATTGGGAACTGGGGACTGGGGACAAGGTAGACAAGGTGGACAAGGTGGACAAGGTAGATTTTATTCTAATGTCCTATGCCCGATTCCCCATGCCCGATTCCCCATGCCCGATGCCCAATGCCCTATGCCCTATGCCCTATGCCCAATGCCTAATGCCCCATACCCAAATTCTATTCTTTTAACAGCAAGTAATATAATGAACCATTGCCGCCTGTAACACCGGCGCGATCGCCTGCTAGTTTACCAGTTCCCATAAAATAATCAACTCTGCCTGCTCCTCTGATGGCACTGCCTGTATCTTGATCTAAGACAAAGCGATTCACTACGCGATGTTCTAATCTACCAGCAGCAGGATAAGGTAATGAGGTCTGAACTAGTGCTAGTGCGCCAGGAGGCATAATTGATTTATCTGTGGCAATGGAACGTTCGGGAGTAACTGGTACATTAATACTACCAGTAGCTCGTCTGCCTTTGAATTCTTGGAAGAAAATAAATCTTTCCCAACGGGGAAGATAGTTGCTTAATTCGTGGGGTTGTTCCCGAAAAAAGCTGATCATTTTGGGCATAGTTAAGCCGGATAATGGCATTTTGCCATCTTTGGCTAATTCTCGTCCGATACTTGTCCAAGGATAATCTGTTGCACCTGCGTAACCAACGGCGGTTCTGGTGCCGTCAGCTAATTGAATTTGGGCAGAACCTTGAATATGTATCATATAGGCATCGAGGCGATCGCGAAACCACAGCAATTCTAAACCGCGTAACTTGCCCTTATTTCCCTGTAAACCGTCTTTGCCTTCTAGTTGCAAACGTGTAGGGTGGGGTTTAGACCATTTCTCAAAGTTAGGTGGTAGTCGATACAAAGGATACTTATAAGCCGAAGTTCTGACACGACTGGCATTATAAACGGGTTCATAGTAAGCAGTAAACTTGACTGTCCCCCGCCCATCATTACCAACAGACTGATAAAAAGCAAATTCTTTTTGCACTGCGGCTTGTAATTGGGCTGGAGACAGAGAACTAGCCGCTAATTGACGAAACCGCAGTAAACTCCGACGTACACGGGTTAAAGTAATTCCCCGTACAGGATAATTTTGATATATACGTTGTGCTGTACTCGTTTCTAGATAGCGCAGACTGTTATCAATTGATGCTAACAGAGCTTGGCGATCACCTGGTTGACCCCTGCTACCGAAAAGTTGCTCATCCCAACCCAAACAAGTGCTTTGGGTAGTGCAATTGCCAATGTTTACCAGTTTGAGGGGGCTTCATTTTCAGGTGTGCTTGGCTTGACTGGTGGTTGTAACTCAGGACTGGGTGAGTTAGGTAAGGGGACATTAATAATTACCTGAGCAACAGCAATTTGGCTGACAAGGGGAATTCCCAGACTCAAGGAAAGCAAAGCAAGGGTTTTTTCATCATTAGTTGAATCTATCTTTCAACACTAGAACTAAAAACTGGTTCTACTCGGATAGCAACAATCCGAGATGGACGCACCACCATATACTCACCTTGAATATTTTGATTGGTACACTGATAAAATCACTAGAAGCAGATTTGGGTACAAGTTCCCCACTATACCATTTTTGGAATTCTTGAATTGAGGGAAACCGCACTTCCTCACGATGACCACTTTCTAGTAAGAGGTAGACTGCATATTCATTCGGGTTCTAGCCATAAGATTGAATCTTCATCAAAAACATTCAACCCATTGTTAACCACGATACCCCAGAATGAAAAGGGTAAGCATACGGGGGCGTGCGTAGATGCTTGACAGAATTCTCTATTCATCACTCATTAGAGATAAACTGTTCAGTTTTATTTTCCTCTAGACGGTCGATGCCTTTAGCGGTTCCCTAGAATTTTGGACAATAAATCTCAATTCTACTGTGGATGTTTTGAATAATTTCTCTCTACATTAGTGATTATGTCAATATGAAGGTGAGGACTTAGACAAGTCATACAATGTTAGGAAACTTACTAGCTAGTCGTTATCAAGTCCTCCAAATCTTAGGGGGAGGAGGATTTGGTCAAACTTATATTGCGCTAGACACCCAACGTCCAGGGAATCCTAGATGTGTTGTCAAGCACTTTCGGCCTGTCACTCATAACCCAGAATTTCTAGAAACTGCTAGAAGATTATTTACCAGTGAAGCCGAAACCCTAGAACAACTCGGACATCATGAGCAAATACCTCGGTTACTAGCATATTTTGAAGAAAAGCAAGAATTTTTTTTAGTGCAAGAGTATATTGATGGATATGCTCTCAAAGTTGAAATGGTTGCTGGGCAAAAATGGGCAGAAGACAAAGTGATCTTTTTGTTGCAGCAGATATTAAGTATTCTGAGATTTATTCATAGCTACAAAGTCATTCATCGGGATATTAAACCAGAAAATATTATTAGGCGATCGCATGACAGTAAGTTAGTGCTGATTGATTTTGGTGCTGTCAAGCAAGTTCATACAAAACTGGTAACGGCTCCTGGTCAAACAGAAATGACTGTGGCGATTGGGACACCAGGATATATGTCCATCGAACAGGGACGAGGAAAACCCCACGCCAATAGCGATATATATTCTTTGGGTGTGGTTTGTATCCAAGCACTGACAGGACTGCATCCCAGAGAATTTGAAGAAGACCCCCAAACGGGGGAAATTCTGTGGCGACATCGAGCTACAGTCAGTCCTGAACTGGGGACGATGATCACGAAAATGGTCGTGAATAACTACAAACAACGTTATCAATCTGCGACAGAAGTTTTAGAAGCACTCCAGCAAAATTTTCATCCTGACGCTGCGACTTTATTTACTCAAACTCCCTGGGGGACATCGTCATCACCAATTCCCCCATCTCATCAACAAGGAACTAGTCAGCAAACTGGGACTATTTTGTCGCGGGAAAAAAGCGATCGCCTGGAAAAATTACTCTTAGAATTAGTTGGCCCTGTAGCCACAACATTATTACGTCGCGCCGCATCAGCACCCAATTATCAAACACTCATAGATAGTTTATCCCTACACATAGCTGAAAATCAGCGTACTCAATTTCAAAAAACAGCGATGTCGCTATTATTAGAACCTTCACCTAGTCAACCGCCAACTGCTGTTCAACCTGTAGGTAATATCACTCCCCCTGTCATTAATTCCACTCTCAGCGAAAGTTTTATTGCTGAATGTGAGCGAGAATTAGTTAATTTAATCGGCCCGATGGGTAAGTTTTTGATTCAAAAAACTATCAAATCGGCTGGATTATCCATTTCTCGGATACAATTTGTCAAAACACTAGCTGCAAATATTCCAGACTCTCAACAGGCTTTGCAGTTTCAGCAGCGTTTATTAAATTAATCACCAGAATGACTGATAGTTACGAACAGACACCATTACCCACTGCTAAACCCCAAAACTTTTTATTTAACCTCGCTTTGGTGTCTGTAATTTCATTAGCAGTGCTTAACCTCAATCACAATGATCCGATAGTACCAGTTTTAGGATTTCATGGACTTGTTGATACGAAAAACACTGCTGTAGCTCGCAATACTAATGAGATGCAATATTCTCAACAAGAAATAGAGAAACTTTTAGATTACTTAATTATTAATGATTATTGGTTTTTGTCAACTCAAGATTTATACGATTTTTTTATCACAAAATCTCAAGCAATACCCGATAACCGCCGTCAACAAAAGCCTATTATGATTTCTTTTGATGATGGTTATAAATCAGTACATACAAAATTATTACCGATTTTATCGAAGTTAGAGAAGAAATATCAGAAAAAAATTAAAGTTGTTTTGTTTATTAATCCTGGTAATTTAGCCAAACCAGGTGTTAATAGTAAAACCCACATGGGATGTCAGGACTTAAGGGAAGGCTTAAAAAAGGGATTTTATGACATTCAATCTCACGGTTTAAAGCATAAAGACCTAACTACCCTATCTCGGCGCGAACTTCTGCGAGAACTTGTACAAGCTAGAACTATCCTCAGAAACTGCACACAAGATTTAGATCCTCAACAGCAAGTCGCATCTCATTTTGCTTATCCTTATGGTGCTACTAATAAACAGGTAGCATCTTATGTTTCTCGCTATTATCTTACTGGTTATTTATATAATAATGAAATCTTGAATCATAGTTGCATTAATAATCATTATCAAATTCCCCGACTCATGGTAAATCGCCACTTATCGCCACAAGAATTAATCCAAATGTCAAAAAACCAACTTCCTGTTAATAAGCAAAAAGAGAAAAGTAATGTGCATAATGAATGTTGATAGCTATTAGCAAACAATGAATGGTTATTTAAAAATTAAATCTAAACGTTGCTGACTAGCTTGCAGTGCTGCTTGGGGAGAAATTTTACCCAACACAACGGCTTCAATGGCTCTACCTATACTATCGGAAATGCGATTATAACCAGGAAAAATAGGACGGCTAAGACCATATTGTGCTTGTTCTAAAAATACCTTTGCCTGTGGTAAATTCTGCACGAAAGCCTGATATTTCTCACTACTACGAGATTTTAAATTAATTGGTAAATAGCCTGCTGCCAAAGCTAATTCCGTTTGAAATTCTTGACTCATTGTATATTCGGCAAACTTAAATGCTGCCTTTTGGCGTTCTGGTGTGGTCTTAAAAAAGAAGAGATTTTCCCCGCCTATACTAGTAGCTGGAGTTTGATTTACAGGTAGCGGAAACACACCAAAATCTACATTAGTTGTTTGCAGTTGTCCTAAATTCCAAGGGCCATTGATTTGCATTGCTACCTTTCCTGAAACTAAGGGGTCTGTCTCATAACCCCTTTCCGGGCTAGATAGCATTGTTGAACCGTCCTGCACTAGATTACGCCAAAATTGTAAGGCGGCGATCGCTCCTTGATTATCTTGCAACATCACACCTGCTGCATTCTGTCCATCACCGTTAACCAATTCACCGCCACTACTCCACATAAACGGTAGCCAAGTAAAAACTGTAAACTCCCCTTTCCCCAAAGGTAAGAACATTCCATATTGGTCTATTTGTCCATCACCGTCCAAATCATGAGTTAATTGTTTAGCAACTCGGCGGAACTCTTCCCAAGTACGAGGTATGGCTTTAATCCCTGCGGCTTGAAATAAACTAGGACGATAGAAAATGCCGACATTATTCGTAGCAAAAGGAACTGACCACAGTTGACCTTGATATTCCATTGAAGAGTATAAAGTGGGGTCAATTTCTGGCTTAACTGCTGATTGGGACAGCATCTCATCCACAGGAATTAATGCACCCAGTTCTACTAATTGACCTGTGATCGTCGGATTAAACCACAATAAATCAGGTGGTGCATTACCTACCACAGCCGCCAAAATTTTTGGCATTTGCTGATCTTGCTGTCCCACATACAGTGACTCTACTTGAATCTGGGGATGTGTTTGATTAAATTTATCTACCAGTTTTTGTAAGACATCCCGATTCGGTGGTGGGTTGACTCCATGCCAAAAAGTGATGTGAGTAACTTTACTAGCTTCTACTCCAGTCCGCCAAGCCTGACATCCACTTACAGTTAATATAGTGACTAGCATCAACAATAGTAAACGACGCAGACTGTGTTGCCATCTTCTGTTTTTCACTTTGGATGGGTAGAAAGTAGAAAAAAACCGCATAGCAAACTGACTCGTAATTTTCTACAGCCAGACTATGCTGATTAGGGGACACAAACCAACCCTCTGAAGGCTAATTTCCAGTTATTTTGCATTCCAGCAGAAGCTATGTATATCCTAGTTTATTGGAGAGTGCAGGAATATTTTCAGGTTATGGCAGGTCATAGTAAATGGGCAAATATTAAACGCCAAAAAGCGGTAGTCGATGCGAAAAAAGGAAAAACTTTTACACAGTTATCTAGAGCTATTATTGTAGCGGCGAGAAACGGCATACCAGACCCAGCCGGGAATTTTCAATTACGGACAGCGATTGAAAAAGCTAAAGTTGCGGGTATTCCCAATGACAATATTGAAAGAGCGATCGCCAAAGGTGCAGGTACATTTAGCGATAATAGTACCCTAGAGGAAATTCGCTACGAAGGTTATGGCCCTGGTGGTGTAGCTATTTTAATAGAAGCTTTGACTGATAATCGCAATCGCACGGCGGCTGATTTGCGGGTAGCTTTTAGCAAAAATGGCGGAAATTTAGGTGAAACTGGCTGTGTTAGCTGGATGTTTGACCAAAAGGGTGTGTGTCTAGTCCAAGGTGTTGTAGATGAAGACCAGTTATTAGAAGCATCCTTAGAAGGTGGTGCGGAGTCTTACGAAATGACTGAGGAAGAGACAGCAGAAGTTTTTACGGAAGTCGCCAATTTAGAAATTCTCAACCAAACCCTCAAAGAACAAGGCTTTAAAGTCACTGAAGTAGAATTGCGCTGGATTCCCAGCAACAATATCGAAGTGACAGAACCAGACCAAGCGCGATCGCTCCTCAAGTTAATTGATACCCTAGAAAGTCTAGATGATGTCCAAAATGTGACATCCAACTTCGATATGTCAGAACAGCTATTAGCTGTCAGTATGGCTTAGAACTGTCTCATGAAATTCACTCAAAATTCTTTACATTTAAGAGGACAAACAGTGAAGGCCTAACCTGCCACTGTTTGTTCACCTAGCGTTCTGAAAAAAAGACCCCTGGATATAACAATTTTGGATTTTGGATTTTGGATTTTGGATTACAAGCCTAGATTCTTATACCAATTCTCCAAAATTAAGCAACAGATGCGAAGCTTGAAACCCAGATGCTATATGACTTTCTTAATTGCGTAAAGCCTGCGGCATAGCTGCGCTTAGAGCATAGTGGGAAGTTAGTCCATTGCGTTAGCATAGCGGGGCGGGAGCATCGTTGCGAATTGCGAATTGCGAATTGCGAATTGCGAATTGGTATTATTATTTTTCCTTAACGCTCAAAGTGTAATTGAACTTCACACCAGGCTCGAACGCACCCACCCACACTTCGTATTTTCCATTCGACCATTGCTGGTCATCAATACTTGCATCTTTACTTTTACCAGTATCATCACCGCAACGAATAGTTTTGTTGGGGCCTCTAATGACTAAGGTCGTGTCTTTACCACCGCTATTCACTAACACCTGTAAGCGGGAAAAATCCTTGTCTAATTCGATGATGAAATCTGGGTTAGAGTCAGCAAAGCCTATACACATCTTGCCATCGCGATCGCGGTTGCTGATGGCTGATAGAGAAAAAGTCCCACCAGTATAACCGTTGGTTTTTCCCTCTGTAGAACTAAACCCTGGTGCTAATTTCAACGTTCTGAAATTGGGTACAGTTTGGGCAATTACAGGGGTAGCAATTATAGCAGCTAATAACGCTGATAGCCATACACCACCAGAATAAAGTCCTGAACGAAAATTTCTCATATTAACCTGCCAAATATGCTTCTATAACAATAAAGATATATACATATTTTAGTTAATAATTTTCGATGAAGTAACAAAAAAATGTGACACATTCTCATGTGCCACAATTGAAATTTTACTAAACATTGTCAATTTAAATTAAGAGGCAATAATTCAGCCGTTATGTCTGCTAACTTTGCGGTTATTTGCTGAATCCTGGTTAAGAATTAAGTTCCAGAAATACTGCGCCTTTGAGAGTTCCAGTATCATCACTGTAGCTGCTGAAGGTGAGCGATCGCAGTTGTTGAAAAAATGACTTACCAAAGACTTCTAAGAGCTTTAAAACAGGCAACTGTCGCTCTAATAAATTATGGCTTTTATCCCAGTTAAGATATACATAACCTTGGTTTTGTGCAGGAATTACTGCAATACTATTTTGGAAATTACGATTCTTGATCAAAGAATTATCTTGATTGGTTAAAACTTCATTAATTGTTTCTAAATCAGAGGTAAAGACCTCATAATTTCCTACAGTTGTATGTATACCTTTAACCTTAGCATCTACCGTAAATGAGGATTGGTTTTGAGCCTCAGACTTTTTGCTATTGGCGATTAATTCTATCCAAGCTGCGACTTTTTGCTGTTCCCAACTCAGAGAATCAGTGTTAAGTCCGTTAGCAGCAGCGATCGCATCTAAACGCTCAATCCCATCTACCACAGCCTCTTGTTTTTCTACCACAAAAACCCAGCCAGGAGGAGTTTTCCCACCACGGGGAATGATTCCCAGCGCATATTCCCCTTGTACCCAGTTAAATACATCCTGTTGCAAATTCATTCCCCAAGCTTTTTGGATGGCTAGTAAGGGTTGTTCCAGGCGAGAAATTACGTCTGTTTCTGAACCGGAGATGGTTGTTTTCGCTTGTTTCCATAATTTACCTAAATCGCTGTCACCCAAGTTATTTAAATGAGAACCAGAAACTACCACACCTGCGGATGCGGGGATGTATTGCAATGCTCCCACAGGTTGAGACAACGGGGGAGATGGTGGTGCAATTTCTGAGGTAGCAAGAAAACTAGTTTCAGCTAACAGTCCTTTGGGGTTTAATGTCAAAGCCAGAATTTGACTATCGTAAATAGGTTCAGGTAACTCCAACCCCTGCCATTGTGCCAAAGTAGGGAGATTGAAGAAAGTTACTGCTACCGCACCTTTTGGTAACTGTGCGATCGCTTTTTGGTATTGGGGAGAACTAGTCAAATTCAAATCAGGTGCTTGGACATTATTAATCCCATCCCGTAGCACTCTCACATCATTAGCCAATAGGACAAAGTTATCTACCACCGCACCTGCTAATGGTTCTAGCTTGGGTTGTGCGTCATCGTAAAGCAACTTAGTACCGTTATATTCCTCAGTGGCGAGGGTAGCCCCCGATAACACGCGCTTGGAAAAGAGTAACTCTAAAAACTCACTACTTTTTTCTGGCTTCTCCGTCGCTAGAGCCATCAAGTAGCCTGGTTGTTGACCATTTGCAAAATCACGGTCAATATCTTGAGTAGTTACGGCCAGAGTAATTTCATTTCCCAGCCAAGGTTGAATATCTTGGCGATAATCTAGACCACTATTAGCCAATAAACTAGTTTTGAGCTTAGATAATTCCCCTGAACTTTCCAGAGACTGCAAACGGTCAGGATTGACCAGTAAAGACACTGTAACAGGTGCAAGTTTAGACACAAATATGGCTGCACCAGATTGGGAGGTAGAAGTAATTAGACTGACTGGACTTTTAGTAAAGAACCAATAACCAGCTGCGATCGCCCCAATCACCAATGCGATCGCACCAGCCACGATAAAACCAGAGAATGAGCGTTGTGTATTCACAATATACCTAATTATCTAGCACGAAAGTTTACCAAAATTGGGCATAGGGCATAGGGCATAGGGCATAGGGCATAGGGCATAGGGATAAAATCTACCTTGTTCACCTTCCAGTCCCCAGTCCCCAGTCCCCAATCCCCAATCCCCAATCCCCAATCCCCAGTCCCCAATCCCCAATCCCCAATCCCCAATCCCCCAATTTCTGTCAACATGAATAATATCGGATTGTTTAAAAAAACGACATGACAGGGAATATTTCTGGTCAACCCATTACTCAAATTAGTGTAGAAGAACTCGCCCAGCGTCTGGCTACTAATGATGCAGGTATTCAGTTAATAGACGTACGTGAACCCCAAGAATTAGCATTAGCACAAATTAGCGGTTTTGTGAACTTACCACTCAGTGAATTCGCTCAGTGGTCAGAGCAAATTCCTGCTAAGTTTGACCCTGATGCAGAAACTTTAGTGCTGTGTCATCACGGTATGCGTTCTGCTCAAATGTGTCAGTGGTTAATGGCTCAAGGCTTTACAAACGTGAAAAATATTGCTGGTGGAATTGATGCTTATTCTGTTTTAGTTGATAGTTCTATTCCTCAATATTAATTAGGGGTGCAGGGGTATAAGGGTGTAGGGGTGTAAGGGAGTAAGGGAAACAAATAAATTTTCACCCATACCCTATTCCCAATGCCCAATGCCCCATGCCCTATTCCCAATACCCCAAAAAATACGTATCCCAAAATACAATTTACTTGATCAATCTATAGAATAATACTTAAAAAACAAATAATATTTAGAATTAAAGGTTTTTTGCCTCAAAATATGCTATTCCAAATAGCAAGTACATTCTTTCTGATGAGCAGTTAAAATAGAACTAAATATTTCGTCAATTTAATTAGTCAATATTCAATATTTGACACTCAATTTCAAAAACTTTTTTAAAACTTGATTAAAATCTGCTTTCTGCCAAACATCTTCCTATGCAAGTCCAGTTGACAAATCGACAACAGCATATACTTTGGGCAACGGTGCGTCATTACATAGCTACAGCAGAACCGGTGGGGTCAAAAGCTTTGGTCGATGAGTATGACCTGGGCGTTAGTTCAGCCACCATTCGCAATGTTATGGGTATGCTAGAAAAATCTGGGTTACTCTACCAGCCACATACTTCCGCAGGTAGAGTGCCTTCTGACTCAGGTTATCGCATCTATGTTGACCAGTTCATTACCCCCTCTTTGCAAGACGTTACGCGCACAGATGCCTTAGCCAAGAATGTCGAACTAGCTTTACAGCAGCGTCTCCAGTGGGAAGATTGGAGTATGGAAATCCTCCTACAAGGCGCAGCGCAGATTTTAGCCAGTTTGAGTGGGTGTATTAGCTTGATTACAATGCCGCAAACCAATACAGCTATTGTGCGACATCTGCAATTAATGCAGATCGAAACCGGACGCATCATGCTGATTTTGGTGACGGATGGTTATGAAACCCATTCCAAATTGATGGACTTACCCCCAACCAGAAAAGAAACACAACCCGAAGCAGAAGTTATAGACAGAGAATTGCAGATTGTTTCTAACTTCCTCAACAGTCATTTGCGGGGGCAAAGTCTACTAGCAATTAGTAATTTAGACTGGAGTCAGTTAGATCGGGAATTTCAACTTTATGGGGAATTTTTAAAGGATTCCGTGGCGGAATTGGCGCGACGTACAGTTGCACCAACCGCTACTCACATTATGGTGCGGGGTGTGGCGGAAGTTTTGCGCCAGCCGGAATTTTCCCAACTCCAACAAGTGCAGACTATTCTCCACCTCCTGGAAGAAGAACAGGAACAGCTTTGGCCGTTAATCTTTGAAGAGCCAGAGGTAGAAGAAGCCACTAAATCCAAGGTAACAGTGCGAATTGGCGCAGAAAACCCCCTAGAACCGATTCGGAATTGTAGTTTGATTTCTTCCACCTATCGGCGGGGTACAGTTCCTGTGGGGAGTGTGGGAGTTTTAGGCCCGACACGCTTAGACTATGAAAATGCGATCGCAGTTGTGGCGGCGGCGGCTGATTATCTCTCGGAAGCCTTCAGTTAATTAGATTAAATCATGGTCAGAAAAATTGCCTTTGGGGTGCTGTGGTTAGGGTTCATCGTTTACGCTTTCGTCTTCGCGCCACCTGATAATCCCGATACTTTTGAGTTAATCAAAAACTTGTCTACTGGTCAATGGCAAGGTATAAACCCCCTAGTCATAGCGTTATTCAACCTCATGGGCATTTGGCCTATGGTTTATAGTGCCGTTTTATTTGTGGACGGGAGAGGGCAAAAAATCGCCGCCTGGCCGTTTGCGGCTGCTTCTTTTGCTGTCGGTGCATTCGCGCTTTTACCCTATTTAGCATTACGAGAACCTCACCCTCAATTTACCGGACAGAAAGACGCTTTGATCAAAAGGTTAGATTCTCGTTTGACTGGTATTTTTCTCACCTTAACAGCAGCCATTCTAGTAGCCTATGGTTTAATTGCGGGTGACTGGAGTAATTTCCTTCAGCAATGGCAAACTAGCCGCTTTATTCATGTGATGAGCCTAGATTTTTGCCTACTTTCTCTATTATTTCCCACTCTCCTCAAAGATGATATGGCGCATCGTGGTTGGGAAAATCAGCAGTTTTTCTGGTTATTTACTGCGCTTCCCCTCTTTGGTGTGTTGATTTATCTTTGTGTGCGTCCACCTATTCTAGAAACAGTAACTCCGTTGTGAGTGCTGAGTGCTGAGTGCTGAGTGCTGTTAGCAGTAGTGCGGCGTTTAGCCGGTGCTGAGTAAGAAGTAAGATTCATTGCACCGACTGAATAACGACCATTGACTAATGACTAATGACTAATGACTAATGACTAACTCTTGTTTCTCTGTAAAACACATAGCAACTCCCTTTTCGTAATAGGCAGCTTCATTAATAAAAATAGGGTAAACTGTCGATGTGCCTTCGTAGGCGATCGCTTGACCATCTAAAGTTAAAAATATTGGGTCGCCTGGGTTTAATGGCTCATAATCACGATACTGTAATTGGGGGTGAATCATTGCTTGGATTTCACCGTATTCATTTCTGGGAAAATCTATAGAACCTATTAACTTATACAATGTAAGTTTATTTTTGATTTCCAGAGTTTCGCCCCGACTATATCTATCTAAATAATCTAAAATTTGATAAATTAGGTTTTCAGTATTTTGAAATAACTCAGCATTTAATACACCTTGAGCCACAGCACCCACTTCGACTACAAACCCCAAATTACAAAGGGAACGAAGAAAATCACTACCTGCTTCGGGTATGGTGTAACAAACCTTAACTAAAGGATTAATCGCACTCAAATAAGCCGCTAATTGCAAAAGTAAAGGCTGCTGATTCCCTAAAATTACGCTCAAACCCATATTAGCAGTTGTACTATGTAAATCAATAACTAAATCTGCTTTAGTTTGAGTGTCTTCTTTTAAAATTTTCGCTATATTTTTTGCTTGTATATCTTCATAAGTTGATAAGGTATTATCTTGTAAATCTTTAGCTAAAAAACAACGATTTAAATCTTTTTCTATATAGCGTCTAGTTGCAGCAAAGGCTTGAGGATTAGCTAATAAAGTCAAAATTTCAAAACTATAATTTTCTATTAGTTGAGGATATTGAGTAAATTTATTTACTAAAAATGCACCCGTAAATTCATTTCCATGAGTTCCCCCAACAATAGCAACACGATTGATTTTATTCATCCAAAATTCACCTAATTTAATTAGCCCAATTATTTATATACACTTATAGAAAACTCTGGAAACTGAGACAGTATAAAAAAGCTTCTCACCCCCACACCACTAATTCTAAGCGCGATCGCCGGGAAGATAATCTAAACTCAAAGGAAGACCATTTACAACTGCTGCCATGTCTTCAACTTTAGACTCCTTACCGCCTGCGCTTGCTAAAATCGTCCAGCGTTTTCAACGGGTGACAGACCAAAAAAGACGCACCGAACAGCTAATCGCCTATGGTAACAAGCTAAAAGGTTTCCCTGAAGCCGAAAAATTACCAGAAAACAAAGTTCCTGGCTGTGTTTCGCAGGTTTACATCACCGCTACACTCCATGATGGTAAGGTGATGTTTCAGGCTGACTCTGATGCCTTCATCAGTAAAGGGATGGTTGGTCTTTTGATTGAAGGACTAAACGGCCTCACTCCCACAGAAATCTTACAACTCACACCAGATTTCATTCAAGAAACTGGTTTAAACGTCAGCCTCACGCCTTCCCGTGCCAATGGATTTTACAACATATTTAAAACTATGCAAAAAAAGGCACTGGAATGTAAGCTAGACCTTCCTAGTTAGGGGTGTAGGGGTTTAGGGGTGTATAAGGGGTACAAGGGTGCAGGGGTGCAGGGGGAAATAATTTTGGAAATCGATAAAAAAGCTAAAAACCAAGCTTTTTTACTTTTACCTTTTGCCTTTTGCCTTTTACCTTTTACCTTTTACTTTTTGCCGTCATCAATACCAAACTTTAGTCAGATGTCTACTAGTTTATTATCAACCTATGAGCCTACTGGATTTGGTGGAGTAGTTCACGAATATCAATGGCAATGGGAAAATCAACCATTGCGAGTGGTTTATGAAACTCTCGGCAATGGTTCACCTGTATTACTATTGCCTGCTTTTAGCAGTGTTTCTACTCGCCAGGAAATGGCTGATTTAGCTAGGCTACTTGCGCCTCAGTTTCAAGTAGTAGCTTTAGACTGGCCGGGATTTGGGGAATCTTCACGCCCTAATTTAGATTACCGACCAGAAATTTATCAGCAATTTCTCACAGATTTCGTTCAGGCTGTTTTTTCTACTCCCATTACTGTAATTGCGGCTGGCCACGCTGCTAGTTATGTGTTGCAATTAGCACAGCAACAACCTCATGCTTTTTCCAAGATTGTGTTAGTTGCACCTACTTGGCGTGGCCCTTTACCAACGATGGGAGCAAATCTACAGGTAGCTGGTGCAGTTAGGGGATTAGTGCGATCGCCTATTATCGGTCAAATCCTTTACTATCTCAATACCACACCCGCTTTCTTAAAATTTATGTACCGTCGCCATGTATTTGTCGATACAGCGAAACTCATCCCCAGCTTTATCGCCAAAAAATGGCAAACTACCCAAAAACCAGGTGCGCGGTTTGCATCGGCGGCATTTGTCACAGGGAACATTGACGCAATAAACAATCAAGCCGATTTTCTCAACCTAGTACAGTCCTTATCTGTTCCCCTGATGGTAGTTATCGGCGAATCTAGTCCACCTAAATCACTCGCCCAAATGGAAACCGTCGCGGCACTTCCAGGAGTTAGAAGCGTTGTCCTTCCTGGTACTTTAGGAATGCACGAGGAATACTCAGCAGAGGTTTTTGAGGCTATTCAAAGTTTTCTGTGATTGGCTTCGCCTGAAAATAATAGTAGTGGCGTGGTCAGGCACAACCCAATATCTATGTTGGGTCAATACGGTTCAGTTAGTGAAATTTAAACATGATAGATACCCCGAAATTCACACCCCGCCTGAAAGTAAGCGGCGTGGATTTCGGGGTATCTAAATATGTGTAACTTCACATAAATTTGGTATAGTCCAGTTCTTTATTTTGTTCAGTAGTACGGTCTGTACTACCTGGTCTATCTTGGCGTTTCATCAAATCGAAAATGTGATCAGCAACTACAGCTTTAACAATCTTTTGCCTTTTACCTTTTGCCTTTTCCTAAGCCCAATCTTTAGGTTGAAGAAAAACTTCTGTCAGTTCTGCTTCCGGGCTTCCTGGTTCTGCTTGATAGCAATATTCCCAACGTGCTAGGGGTGGTAAGGACATGAGAATCGATTCTGTTCGTCCTTTGGTTTGTAGCCCGAATACTGTTCCTCGGTCGTAGACTAAATTAAACTCGACGTAACGACCACGGCGATATAGTTGGAAATTACGCTGGCGATCGCCATATTCTGTTTCTTGTCGTCGTTCTACAATTGGTAAGTAAGCGGGTAAGAAAGCTTGACCACAGGACTGCACAAACGCAAAGATATCTTCCCAATTGCGTCTGATATTTCCCACTTTTTGGCTATAAATTGCGGCGGGACTATCTGTTTGTGTCCCGAAGTACAGCTTACCGCTAGCATCTTGATAATCGAAGAAAATACCGCCAATACCTCGCTGTTCTTGACGATGGCGTAAATAGAAGTATTCATCACACCAGCGTTTAAAAGTTGGATAATATTCTGGATTATGAGTATCACAGGCTTTTTTCAGTGTTCGGTGAAAGTGAACGGCATCCTCAGCAAAGGCGTAGTATGGTGTTAAATCAGCCCCACCACCAAACCACCAGATAGGGCCAGCCTCAAAATAGCGATAGTTAAGATGTACTGTGGGTACATAAGGATTGCGGGGATGCAATACCATTGATGTGCCGGTGGCAAAAAACTCATGTCCGGCTGCTTCTGGACGTTGCGCCACAATCGACGCTGGGAGACTATTTCCCCAAACTGCGGAAAAGTTCACTCCCCCCTGTTCAAATACTCGCCCTTCTCGAATGACGCGGGTACGTCCTTCACCGCCCTCTTCTCTTTCCCAATAATCTTGATGAAAGCTGGCTTCTCCGTCAATTTGCTCTAACCCTTGGCAAATCTCATCCTGTAAGTTCTGCATGAATTGTTGCACTCTTTCCCGTGAATCCTGGGGAATGCCGTTATTCAGTGATATTAGCCATGTGGTGTGATTTGCAGATTCTTGCAGAGAATTATCGGAATGACGCGCCATGTTAAAACCTCTAAACTTTGAGTAAGGGTAATTACTATACTTAATAACTCTATAGTTATTGATTTATTTTTGATCGGAGTAGTTTCAAAACTTAATAAATTCTCCAAACCCTATATTTCAAAGCCTTTTATTCTCTGCTTTGGGTGGAGTGCTTCTGACTTTGCTGAAGGAATGTAAAGAGGGCTAGCAAAAGAACTCCAATTATCATAACTTGATAGCTATGAAATTATTTACTTGATTACCGCATTACTTATGGTTAACACCCTACCCAAACCAGGAATTAAAACTCCCAGCCAAGAAACTATACTCACGCCTCGGTTTTATACTACAGATTTTGAAACCGCCGCCAATTTGGATTTATCTGCTCAAGAAACGGAATTACAGGCGATGTTGGCGGAAATGCGCGCAGACTACAACCGCCATCATTTTGTGCGGGATGAGGCGTTTGATAAGTCTTGGGAACACATTCAGGGTGAAGCCAAACAATCATTTATTGACTATTTGGAACGCTCATGTATTTCTGAGTTTTCCGGCTTCTTGCTGTTTAAGGAATTATCCCGTAAACTGAAAAACCGCAGTCCCTTGCTGGCGGAGATGTTTCAACTGATGGCGCGAGATGAAGCCCGTCACGCTGGTTTTCTCAACAAAGCAATGGGCGATTTTAAACTATCCTTAGATTTAGCCACGGTGACGAAAACCCGCACCTATACATTTTTTCCGATTGAATGGGTGTTATACACTGTTTACCTATCAGAAAAAATCGGCTATTGGCGTTACATCATTATCTACAGACATCTAGAAAAGCACCCGGAAAACCAGTTTTACCCCATCTTCCGTTACTTTGAGAGTTGGTGTCAGGATGAAAACCGCCACGGGGATATATTCAAAGCCCTGTTACGTTCACAACCGCAATTATGGAAAACCTGGAAAGCTAGGCTTTGGAGTCGCTTTTTTTTACTGTCGGTGTTTGCTACCCACACGATGACTGTTCATGAACGGACTGGTTTTTACAAGTCCTTGGGACTAAACGCGACGGAATTTGACCGTCAAGTGGTGGAAAATACCAATGAAACAGCTGGACGAGCCTTTCCTGTGATGTTGAACACCGAACATCCCCAGTTTTTCCCTCGCTTACAACACTGTGCAGGTTATAACTTAAAGATTGCAGAGATTGAGCGCAGTTCTCAACCCAAATTGGTGAAGCTAATTCGCAAACTCCCCTTAATTGCAGCCATTATCTGGAATCTACTGTTAGTTTTCCTAATTAAACCCGTAGATACAGAGGCTTTGCGGGGAACTGTGCGTTAATTTTGAGCAGGCGATCGCTGATTGTGAGAGAATGGAGTGCGATCGCTTCACCATCACCTTTATTCATACTTCTATACAAATATTTTGGAACAAAAAATTAATATACTAGTGTCTATTTTTATATCTGCTTCATAAGATAGAGGGAATACGCAGTTTAATCCTCTTCAATGGGAAAACAAACTTTTTACTGACTATGTAAAATGACCCAAATAGCTGCATAATATTTTGCATAGCTACTGATGATTTTAAATCATCTATTTAGGTAATAAACTTATGCTAAGAACTCAACAAGCTCGGATTTTTACTGCTTTAATGCTAACTAGTATTTTATCTGTTAGTGGTGGCTTCATTTTCATCAAAAATGCAACTGCTTTATCTGTGAGCTTATTAGCAGATAATACTCAAGAAATTGTCAAACAAAATTCAAAATCAACAGCTTTACCCAGTGCTGTAGCTAATGCAGTTTTGCGAGATATTAGCAGCAGAGAGGGAATTGCTATTAACAAACTCACAATTACTGACTATAGTCGTCAAACTTGGCGTAATGGTTGTTTAGAACTGCCCAAACCAGATGAATTTTGTACCCAAGCTTTAGTACCTGGTTGGTTAGTTGTGGTGAGTCGTGGTAGACAAAAATGGGTTTATCACACCAATGATAATGGTTCTGTATTAAGATTAAAAGAAAATAATAACAATAGCACTCTGCGTCCTGTTCCCATTCCTGCTAACGAATTACCACCACCTTTAGATAGAAATACAGTATTTAGAGAAATTTCTACTGGGGGTTTTGCTGGTAGGACTTACGAAACAGTTTTACTAAATGATGGGAGATTAATTCGGGTGCGAATTGGTGATGCTAATGATTCAGAAAGAAGTGTGAGGAGTGTTCCTGTAGAACAGTTAAGTCAGTTTCAAAGAGTCCTGAACCGCGAACAAAATGTATTTAGTAATGTGAGTTATCCTGCGCCTAGTGGTGCGGCTGATTTTATTACTTACAAACTCACTAGCCGTAAAGGGACGGTACAATACAACGATATTTCTCGCAGTAATTTACCGAATAATGTACAAACAGTAGTGCAAGCTTGGAGTCAGCTTGTTAACACAGCGAAGTAAGGTAAAAGGTGAACCACTGCTTTGGGCGGCTTTGCCGACTTGTAGCAAGTGGTGAACCCGAAGGGTAAAAGGTAAAAGGTAAAGGGCATAAAGAGTGTTTAATTTTTTCTTTTGGTGGTTTTTGTCCTCTGCAACCCTGCTTTTTTACCTTTCCTCATGAGCTAATACTTTACTTTTTCCAGGGTTCATTAAACCATAGGGATCAACTAGTTCTTTAAACTTTAATTGTTCAGGATCAATCACTTTTCTACCGCCATCTTCAATAATATAAGTGTGGGGATTAGCAATAAAAACTCCTTGGTCTTCGTGGTAGCGAATAATTTCATTGAGACGGGCTTCTGTGGTGTAGCGTACTAATTGTAAAGCGGCGGGAACTACTGCACCATTCATCCGAATAAATTCTAAGTGCATCATCACTTCATCACCAAAATGATGATATAGATGCTCTACTAATTGCAGCCCTTTTTCTGGAGGAATGATACTTTGCAAATATGTAATGTTGGAATCGACATTACGGGCGTGTAGGGTGGTGTGATTCCAGGTAAATTCAGCTAAATTTAAACCTTTACCTGCTTCTTGGGCAGGTTTTTGGTAAGTAATTTGTCCACCATATTGTTGTACTAAACCTGGTAATAATTCCAAGCTGGGTTCTGCTACAAGTAGAAAAGCAGGATGAGTACCTTCAGGGATGTATGATTGCAGGGGATGGAAGTATTGGGGGATGGGTGATGCAAAGATAGTAATTAACTTCTTCATTATACCATCAGCCTGGGCTAGACTTTGCCCAAACTTAGCGGCTGTCATGAAATCTGCAAAGGTGACAATTACCTCAGCCCAAGGATAAGCAGCCCCCAAGGGGATTTCGACTTCTGTAATAATGCCGTTAATACCCCAAGCATGATTGACCTTTTGGACATCATCGCCACGCAACTCAATCACACGGGGTGCATCTTCTACAGTAACAACTTTTAATGCTAATAGATTACCGCGATCGCCTAATAATCCATACTGAATTGAACCTATACCCCCACTTCCCCCAGCCACAAAGCCAGCAATTGTCGCTGTACGGTAGGTAGAGGGAGACATCCGCATTTCCCAACCAATTTCTCGTGCTTTCTTATCTAAAGCCGCTAATTTCACCCCAGCCTCTACCCGTGCTACCCCTGGTTTCACCCACAGGATATTTTGCATTTTGGTCATGTCTAAAATCACACCACCATGCAGAGGTACACATTGCCCATAATTCCCTGTTCCCGCACCTCTAACGGTAATGGGGATACGGTATTTCGCACAGGCGGCTGCTACTTTAATTACTTCCTCCTCATTGGCGGGACGAACCACAATATCCCCCACTTTCCCCGCTAGTTGGGGAACTAAGACTGGGCTAAAGGTGTGATAGTCTTGGGATAATTTAGCGACTTGCTGGGCATCGGTAATAGTTTCAATGTTGTCGAGAGTATTTAAAAAACTATCAATTACCATTATTTTTATATCCTTTTTTTCATACAGATGTACGCAAAGACACGGGTAGTCTTTGCGTTTTAATCACGGTTAATACTACTGTCATGCCACCTACTTAATATAAAGTCAGATAAGGCACTCAAGGCAGCGAAAATTAAAATACCTAAGCCTGTGGTGAGTAGTAGGGCAGCAAACATCCGAGGTATTTGCAGATTGTAGCTAGAAATTAAAATCCGGTAGGCGATACCAGACTTTGCACCACCAGTTCCAGCCACAAATTCAGCCACAACCGCCCCAATTAACGCTAAACCACCGCTAATTTTCAACCCACCGAGAAAATAAGGCATAGCACTGGGTAGGCGCAGATAAATCAGGGTTTGCCATCGGGAGGCGTTGTAAAGTTGAAAGAGATTGAGTAAATTGGGGTCTACACTTTTTAAACCCAGAGTCGTGTTAGAAACTATCGGGAAAAAGGCGACTATCCAAGCACAAACAACAAGGGCGGCAAAGGTATTATTTTTAAACCACAGAATAATTAAGGGAGCGATCGCCACAATCGGTGTTGTCTGTAAAATGACAGCATAGGGAAATAAACTGCGCTCAATCCATTTACTTTGAGTAAATAAAATCGCCGTTAATAACCCAGAAATTGCCGCCGCCATAAAAGCCGTTACCGTAATTTGCAGCGTAATTAATAATGAGGGAAATAGTTCACCCCAATCGGTAATTAATGTTTGGAAAACTAAAAAAGGACTAGGTAAAATATAAGGCGGTAATTGTGTCACCCGCACCAATAAATCCCATAAAATTAGAGCGACAACACCGACTAATATGGGGGCAAAAATCTCCGCCAGGTTAGATTTAGAATATTTCTGTCTTGACCCAGAACTACGAAAAAATAACATATTTGGAATAATTAGCCTGTATTGGCGGTTCAAAATCCTACCATATCACCAAATCTCATCGCTGCTGCTAAATGCTCTGATACTGTCCGACAATATTCGTTATACACCGATGAAGTGCGAAAATCTTCACCACGGGGAAAGGGGACATTAATGTCTATATCTGCTACTATCCTTCCTGGACTTGTCCCCATGACTAACACCCGATTTGATAAATACACCGCTTCATAAATATTGTGGGTGACAAACACCACTGTCCAGCGATGTTGTAACCACAAATCAACTAAATCACTGTTGAGTTTACTCCTGGTGATTTCATCTAAAGCCCCAAAAGGTTCATCCATTAATAAAATATTCGGCTGAGTTACCAACGCCCTCGCAATGGAAACACGCATTTTCATTCCCCCTGATAACTCACGGGGATAATTATGGGCAAACTTTTCTAACCCCACTACCTTTAAAGCTTGGGCTACCAACCCTTGGGAATGCTGGCTGGACATTCCCCCCAATTTTAATGGTAGTTGGACATTATCCTTCACCGTTGCCCAAGGCATGAGGGCTGCATCTTGAAACACAAATGCGAGTTTGCGTTGTGCTGTGTCTATTCCCCAGTCAATAGTTCCTGAACTGACGCTTCCTAGTCCAGCTATCAACCGCAACACCGTACTCTTCCCACAGCCAGAAGCCCCTACTAAACTGACAAATTGCGATTCTGGAATCACTAAATTCAGGTCTTTGAGGGCAACTGTACCATTGCGATAGACCTTACTTACCTGATGAAGTTGAATGACAGGATAGTGTTTCATTAAGACTTGTAGTGGTCTACTCCCTTATTCACAAATTGTAAAGTAAACGCCTCTTGGTAGTTAATACTGTTATCAAAAACCCCTGTTTTGACTAAATTGTCATAGAAAGATTGCCAGCGTTCTTGAGTCATAGCACCAATACCCAGTTGTTGAGCATCTCCGCCGGTGACGATGCCATTTTCTTTTAACTTCTCCAGGGTAAAGCTAATTTGCTCATCAGACATACTGGGATTATCTTTTTTAATCAAGTTATTCCCTGGAACTGGATCTTCTAGATAGCTATACCAACCTTTAATAGAAGCATCAACAAACCTCTGCACTAAATCGGGATTAACCTCTACGAGTTTTTTAGTGGTTTCAATAGTGAAGCTATAGGCGTTGTAACCATAATCTGCTAGAAGCAGAACTGTCGGATCAAATCCCCCTTTTTTCTTAATCTCGAAAGGTTCGGCTGTTAGCAAACCTTGCTGAATAATATTTTTATCTTGTAAAAAGGGTTGCACATCAAAATTGTAAGGGCGTTTTTGGTCGTCGGTAAAACCATACTTGGCTTTTAAAAATGGCCAGTATGTCGCTTCCCCCCCAGAACCCACAAGAATTGGTTTCCCTTTGAGTTTTTCTAAGGAGTCGTTACCCGTACCAGGATGAGCAATTAATACTTGGGGGTCTTTTTGGAAAATCGAAGCGATGGTAATCATCGGAACACCGTCTCTCAATGCTCCCAGAGCATCGCCACTATGTCCCATAATCAAATCAACAGACCCACCCATCAATAATAATGTGTAATTACCTCTAGGCCCACCTGGTTTAATGGTGACATCTAAACCATGATCCCGATAAATACCGGTGGCGACAGCCTGGTAAAAACCACCATACTCAGCCTCTGCTACCCAGTGCAGACTAAAGGTCACTTTGTCTAGTTGTCCGGTATTTCTCGGACGGAATGTGGTATTTACGGAGGGACTTTTGCCACCATTTGTACAGGCTGCCAGGATACCACTACCGGTGGCTATGGAACTATATTTAAGAAATTTGCGGCGATTTATCTTAGATATACCATGTAATAATTTATCAGCTTGACTCATCTTATGCCTCTCATGTTGGCAAAATTAAAGTATTTAAAGATACTCAATACTATTGAAAGATGATAGTATAAGATATTCATAAATTCCCAAGCTGAATCGCCATAGTGGGCTAAGATGGTAGTTAATTTACAGGAAATATTATCATCTAATCATCTGGAAATAATATAAAAAATTCTTTTATAAAAACGATGATTCTCTGTATTAATCCCCAATGCCCAAACCCTCAAAATAATAACCATGCTTTATTTTGTCAAAGTTGTGGTTCAGAATTGTTGCTGGAAGGTCGCTATCAGGTAACTGGTTTTTTAGGTGGTGGCGGTTTTGGTAAGACTTATGAAGTGGTAGAACGCAATGGCGCAAAAAAGGTGCTGAAGATATTGTTAAATACTCACCCTAAAGCCATATCACTCTTTCAAAAAGAAGGACAAGTATTAAGTCAGTTAGATTGTCCAGGTATACCCAAGGGGGATAAATATTTCACTTTTTTACCAAACAATGCTCAAGAAAGTTTAAATTGTCTGGTAATGGAGAAAATTGAAGGGCTAAATCTTGAGCAGTATATGTATCAACGCCAAAGTCGGCCTATCAATCAAGACTTAGCTTTGGAATGGTTACAGCAGTTATTTAATATTCTGCATGAAGTCCACGGACAAAACTTTTTTCATCGGGATATTAAGCCATCTAATATTATGCTCAGGGCAGATGGTCAGTTAGTATTAATTGACTTTGGTGCAGCGAGAGAAGTTACCCAAACCTACGTAATTAAACAAGCCGCAGGTCAGGTTACGGGGATTAATTCTCCAGGGTTTACGCCGCCAGAACAACTCAATGGTCAAGCTGTCGTTACATCGGATTTTTTTGCGATAGGGAGAACTTTTGTTTATTTACTCACTGGTAAATTTCCCAATGACCAAGATATTTATGACCCCAATAAAGATGAAATAAACTGGCGTAATTATGCCACAGATGTTTCCCCTGGTTTGGCAACTTTAATTGATGAATTAATGCGGCGATCGCCTGGCCAACGTCCACAGAATACAGGTGTAATTCTCCGCCGTTTGGCAGACATTGAACGGGAAATTAAACGACAAAGTAAACGCAATTCTGGACAAAATTTCTTCAAACCATCGCTCCTGAATAACAGAAATAGCGGCGGTTTGTGGAGTGGGCAAAATTTGCCAAACCTACCACTAAAAACCATCAGCTTAATTGTTGTCTTGGGATTAATTTTACCAGGAATACTTTATTTTTGGCGAGAGGATTTATTATCTTTAGTAGGGGCGAATCCTGCCGAATCATGGGCGAAAAAAATTGCTTTAGCGGAAACTCTAACTGGTCACTCGGAAGCTATTGCTTCCGTAGCTATCACCCCAGATGGACAAACTATAGCAAGCGGTAGCCATGACAAAACTATTAAATTATGGAATGCTCAAACAGGGACATTAATTCGCACGATCTATGGACATTCACTACCTGTTTTGTCATTAGCAATTAGTGAAGATGGACAAGATTTAGCAAGTGGTAGTTTGGATGAAACTATTAAGCAGTGGAATTTGAGTAGTGGTCAACAAATTCGTAGTTTTAAATCAAATGGTTATGTGGCATGGAATAATGCCATGAGCATTAGTCAAGACCAACAGGTTCTCGCTACTGGTAGTACGGATAAAACTGTGCGGTTGTGGAATGCAACCAATGGTCAAAGAATACGCACACTCTACGGGCATACACTACCAGTATTATCAGTGGCTTTGAGTTCCGATGGACAAACTCTAGCAAGTGGTAGTACAGATAGAACTATTCGGTTATGGAATGTGACAACCGGCCAACAACTGCAAAACCTCACAGGACATACAAGTTGGGTGACATCTTTAGCAATTAGTCCTGATAACAAAGTTCTGGTTAGTGGTAGTCTGGATAAAACAATTAAAGTGTGGAAACTGAATAACGGGGAATTGGTGCGTACCCTTACAGGACATTCCTACTCTGTATTATCCCTAGCCATCAGTCCCGATGCTCAGGTGTTAGCTAGTGGTGGTTTAGATGGAGAGATTCGCTTTTGGAATTTAGACACAGGGAAACTCATACACACCATTTCCGCTCACGATAAGCAAGTAGTCTCCCTGAGTTTTAGTAAAGATGGTAAAACCTTAGTCAGTGGTAGTGCAGATAATACCGTAAAAGTTTGGCGATCGCCCTAACCTTTTTGATAGTATTCCACACCTTTATTGATAAATTGTAAGGTAAAACCATCTTGATATTTGAGATTCGGCTGATACAAACCTACACTCACCATACTCTCAAATAGCGATCGCCATTTTTCCTCAGTCATCGAACCAATACCCTGTTGTTGGGCTGTTCCTGAAATAATCACTCCGTATTCTTGCAGTTTTTGTAGACCGTAGGCAAGTTGTGCGTCGGTCATTTCAGGATTATCTTTTTGAATTAGTTGATTTCCTGGTTGGGGATTTTTTAGATAGCTGTACCATCCCTTAATCGAAGCATCAACGAATCTCTGCACTAAATCTGGCTTGTTTTTGACTATTTCTTTTGTCGTTTCAATAGTCGTGGTGTAGTTGGGATAACCATAATCTGCAAGTAAAAATACTTGTGGTGTGAACCCGCCTTGCTTTTCAATCGCAAAGGGTTCAGAGGTAATATAACCTTGCTGTGCAGAAGTTTTATCTGTTAAGAAAGGCGCAGGGTTAAAGTTGTAGGGGCGTTTCTGGTCATCAGTAAAACCAAACTTAGCTTTTAATAATGGCCAGAAAGTCACATTTGCACCCGCAGAGATGTATATGGGTCTACCTTTGAGATCAGCTAAGGTGTTGACCCCTGTATTGGGATGTACAATAATACACTGCGGGTCTTTTTGAAAGATAGCGGCGACGCTAATTGTCGGTATTGCTTGGGCGACTGCATTAAAAGCGTCAATACCGTTCCCCATGAAGAAATCTACCACACCACCCGTCAACAGTTGCGCGCCACTGGGTACTTGTGGCCCACCCATTTTAATAGTGACATCTAAGCCGTGTTGCTTGTAGATACCTGTGGCGATCGCTTGATAAAATCCCCCGTGTTCGGCTTGGGCTAACCAATTAGTCCCGAAGGTGACTTTATCTAACCCAGAACTAGAGGTAGATGCTTGGTTTTGCTTGGTACAAGCAGAGATAACACTGCTACCAACAAAAATTGCACCATACTGAAGGAATCGACGGCGACTTAGATAAGGAATAGCGGCTGACGTGGGTGAAAACCAGTTCATACAAAGATAGAATGTCTCCTGATGATTGCGGAGAAACACTACTTACGTGTTTTCCTCTAAGCTGTTTAGCTAAGTCTCAGTGTACATTCTAAAATTAGTTTTTGATTCACCAAAGAATAGGGTTGAATTTCCAAAGCGCGTTTAAAAGATTTGATAGCTTTGCTGTATTGTCCTAGTGCGGCGTAACACAAACCCATTCCATGCAACGCGCCAAAATGTACAGAGTTGATTTGAATCACCATCTGACAGTCAGCTAGGGATTTACGATAATCGCCGATACTGTAGTAGAGGAAAGCGCGACGATTCCAAGCCTCAGCAAAATCAGGCTGTTCTTTGATGAGTTCTGTAAGAGTTGTTTCTGCTTGCGTAATTTCCCCAGCATCTAGCAATTTTTGACTTTGATCGATTTTTTCCAAGCCGTAAACCCCCTTTTGCTGGAACCAAATCCGCCAGAGTTTCTTTGTTGCTTGATCCCGGACTAGAGCATCAGGATTTTTCAAATCTTCAAGTAGAGAGCTGATTGATAAAGAATCCATGAATTTGAGATTAGCGATATTCAGTAATTTTCTCCTTGTACTCAAGGTATCAACTTTCGTTTCAATTTGCTTCGTTGATTTTTAAATTCCTGGTAAAAATTATCTCAGTAATATTATTGATTCAGCAATTAATTGCTTTTTATTGTATTAAGTAACACTACTAATCTGTACTTAAGTATATAAACTTATCCGCAATTCTTGATGAACATACAAGAATTTTAAAAATGCCAACGAACTACCGAATTTCATGTAAAGACTTAGTAAATAATAGTTCACACAAAAATTACAAATCAGTTGGAGTGCTGAGTGCTGAGTAAGGAGTAAGGGGTAATGAGTAATGAGTAATGAGTAATGAGTAATAAGTAATAAGTAATGAGTAATGAGTAATGAGTAATGAGTAATGAGTAATGAGTGTTGTTAGCGGTAGTGTGGCGTTTAGCCGATTTTGAAATGAGAAGTAAATTCTACCTTGTCTACCTTGTCTACCTTGTCCCCGTTGTCTACCTTGTCTACCGTTTTGGTGTGTCAGGAATACCTAAACTTTGGGGAGGTTTGGACTTACCTGCTAATCCGAGTAGTGCGAATAAAGCGATCGCATACGGTAACATAACTAAAAATTGATAGGGAATATTCGCCCCCAAGGCTTGGATACGTAACTGCAAAGCTTCCGTCGCCCCAAATAATAAACAAGCCAAGGTACTACCAATAGGATGCCATCTGCCAAAAATTAAAGCAGCGATCGCAATAAATCCTTTACCTGCACTCATCCCTTCTGTAAAGAACCTAATCTGCACTAAAGCTAGATAAGCCCCACCCAAACTAGCAAGAATACCACTCAGCATCACCGCTAAATACCGCACTTTCTTAACCGACACCCCAGCCGTAGCCGCCGCTTGGGGATATTCCCCGACAGCCCGTAAAGTCAGCCCGAAGCTAGTGTGAAATAAAATATATAGACTTGCGACAACCAAAGCCAACAATAAATAGACGAAGATATCTTGCTGGAACAATACCCCCAATATAGGTAGATTAGCTAAACCAGGAATAATAATTGGCTCAATTCCTGGTAATCGTTGTGTACTAGCACCATGAAACACCAATCTCGCCAAAAAAGCAGTCAACCCCGCCGCCACCAAATTAATCGCCAATCCCGAAACCAACTGATTAACGTATAAACTCACACATAAAAAAGCGTGCAGTAATCCCACCAAAGCCCCAGCTATCAAAGCAGCCAACATACCAAGCCAAGGATTATTAGTGTAAAAAGTAGCTACCGCACCAGTAAAAGCCCCAGTCAAAAGCATCCCCTCCAAGGCAATATTCAGAACTCCCGAACGTTCAGAATACATTCCCCCAAGGGCAGCAAACGCCAAAGGGACAGCTAAACGTAAACTGGCAATGAGGTAGTCATTAGTCATTAGTCATTAGTCATTAGTCATTAGTCAGCACCCATCACTCTATTCTCCCCCTGCCCCCTGCCCCCTGCCCCTCTGCCTCCTCTCGCCCTCCACAGCAAGACTAATGGCAATAAATAATACAGTCAAACCCTGGATGGCGTAAACTACGGTGACGGGAACGCCTGCGCTGCGTTGCATGACGTTGGCACCACTACGCAAAGCTGCGAAAAATAGGGAAGTTAAAATTACACCGCCGATACTACCACGACTTAAAAAAGCGATCGCAATGGCATCAAATCCATAACCAGGGGAAACTTGTTCAAATAAACGATACTTTGACCCCATCACTTCTGATGCACCAGCTAAACCTGCTAATCCTCCCGCTACAGCCATCACTAGCATGATGGTGCGTTCTACGGAAATGTGGGCGTAACGGGCTGCTGTGGGGTTAAATCCGACGGCGGTGATTTGGTATCCTAGAGGCGATCGCACTAATAAAACCCACAATATCCCCGCTACGATGACGGCTAAAATAATCCCGGCATGGGCTAAACTCTGGGGTAAGATAATCGGCAATTGAGCAGATTTGGCAATCAATGGGGAATAAGGACTAGGTGCAGCAGGTGCTTTTAAGGGGTTTTGTACTAAGTAACTCACCAAATTGATGGCGATGTAATTTAATAGCAGCGTCGTAATCACTTCATTCACTCCCCTAATGGCTTTGAGATAACCAGGAATTGCGCCCCAAATTGCCCCAAAGAGAAATCCGGCACACAAAGCTAGAGGAATGTGAATCAATGCTGGGATTCCTTGTACATATAACCCTACTAAAGTGCTACCCAACGCACCCAAATAAATTTGCCCTTCCCCGCCAATATTAAATTGACCAGCCTTAAGAGCAACTAACACCCCTAAACTAGTCAAGAGTAGGGGTGTCATTTTAGTGAGAGTATTACCAAATCCGAAATAGTTAAAACAGGATTCTTGTAATAAAGCTGTGTATGCCGTGATGGGATTTGCCCCAGCCAATAGTATGAGAATAGCACCGACCATCAAAGCAGAGGCGATCGCTATGAGGGGAGATAATATTGGTTTTAGGTATTTTTCATTCATTACCACCCCTATCAGCTATCCGTTATCAGGTCTATTGTGTGGATTTATAGCACACCAACATTCGCACTATTCCCAATGCCCAATGCCCAATGCCCAATGCCCAATGCCCAATGCCCAATGCCCAATGCCCAATGCCCAATGCCCAATGCCCAATGCCCAATGCCCAATGCCCAATGCCCAATGCCCAATGCCCAATGCCCAATGCCCAATGCCCAATGCCCATTAAAGACGACTAACAGCTTCAGCAATTAACTGAGAGACAAAGGGTAAAATGGCGCGATTGGTGGCTTGTTCTTTGCCTTCAGTAAACACTACTAATAGATATGGGCGTTGGTCTAATAACTCAATGTAGGCGGCATCATGACGCACTTGACTTGTCCAGCCGGCTTTTGACCAGATTTGACTATTGGGGGGAAGTCCACCACCCAGGAAACCTGTTACTTGGTCTTCCTCAACATCTTTGGGTAAATCATCGGGGTTAATGCTGCGTTGAAGTAAAGCCATCATATTTTGCGATCGCTCACTAGAAACCGCCACGCCTCCTACAATACTATGTAAAAGACGAGCGATCGCATTTGTCGTTAACATATTACGATTTTCAAACATCTCCCCATAAAAAGCCCTTTCTCGTCCGTAAGGGCCATCACCCCAAGTTTTTTGACAAACATTAATACTTGTCATCTCCTCCCATCCCAAAGACTGGAAGTAGCGATTGACAAAATTACGTTGCTGTTTCCAACTTTCAAAGGGGCCTGGGGATAACTCCGGGCCTGATGTCGTCCCTGTCAAAATATCGACAATCAAACTGGTAGCATCATTGCTAGAATCAACAATCATATCGCGCAAAGCCCGATCCAATTCCTTGGATGGCTGAGTCATCCCTTTTTCTAGCCATTCGTTAGCTGCTACCAAATAAAACAGTTTAACCACACTCGCCGGATAAATTCGTTCTGCACCACGATAATTAAAACCACGTACAGGATGATGCCAAAAAGCATCGGGAGTTAACGCCCCACCAGTATTAACTGGCACAGGCGGATCATAAACAATCCAAGTCAACGCTATTTGATTACGGGCTAAAGAAGGAAATTTAGACCAAGTAGCCTCTAAAACGCTATTACCCAGATTTTCTAGTTGTTCATCTTTGCTAAAAAAAACCATTGCAGAATGCTCTCTAATATAGAATCTCAAATCCTCAACTTGACCGCAAAAGAGTGTGAATGTCTAGCCGATTTAAACTTATATGATTCTCCCGAATGCACCCGCCTTGCAACTCAAGCAGCAGCAGGGCGACATTTACAGGTAACATCAAATCAGCAAGGTACAGCAGTTGAGGTGTATTTATGTGAGGACGACTATCCAGGGTGGGTATCTTTTAGTGATGTTAGTTTATTACAACCTGCTACTGTACTTTATCAGGCTCAGTCACTTTCCGAAGCTGAAATTCAACAACTGCTACCAGAAGTGATTGCCTTTACCCATAAAGCCATGCAGCCGCCTAATTATTATCTCTGGGGTGGCACAGTGGGGCCAAATTATGATTGTTCAGGACTAATGCAATCTGCTTTTGCTTCCGTAGGAATTCGGTTGCCGAGAGATGCTTATCAACAAGAAGCTTTCACCCAACCTATAACTATAGCCGAACTCATACCAGGAGACTTAGTATTTTTCGGCACACCCACCAAAGCCACCCATGTCGGCTTGTATTTAGGTGATGGTCATTACATCCATAGTTCCGGCAAAGAACAAGGACGCAACGGCATAGGGATTGACATCCTCTCGGAACAGGGAGATGTGGTTAGTAAGTCATACTATCAGCAGTTGCGAGGGGCTGGCCGGGTTGTGAGAAGTTATGAGAGTAAGGCTGTTGACTGTTGACTAATGACTAATGACTAATGACTAATGACTAATGACTAATAACTAATTGCTTATGAGGAGTGGGTTGATTCCAGATAGATTAAGTGAGGATGATGGTTTAATTTCCGCCATTGTCCCCGATGTATCGGTAGTAGTGCCGGTGCGGGATGAGGTGGAGAGTTTGCCTTTGTTATTGGAGGCGATCGCATCTACTCTTACCGCTAGTCAGTTAAGCTATGAAATCATCTGTGTCGATGATGGTTCAAGTGATGGTTCAGCAGAATTTCTCAAGGAACAGGCACAAATCCGCCCTGATTTAAAGGCGGTGATTCTGCGGCGAAATTATGGACAAACGGCGGCGATGGCGGCGGGATTTAAATATGCTATCGGTAAAGCGATCGTCACTTTAGATGCTGATTTGCAAAATGACCCAGTCGATATTCCTATGTTATTAGCCAAGCTAGAGGAAGGCTATGATTTAGTCAGTGGTTGGCGGCAAAATCGCCAAGACGGGGCTTTAAATCGGCTTTTACCTTCTAAAATTGCTAATTGGCTAATTCGTCGCACTACTAGCGTCTATATCCATGATTATGGCTGTTCCCTCAAAGCCTATCGTGCAGAACTAGTGGCAGATATGAATCTCTACGGTGAACTCCACCGCTTTTTACCTGCACTAGCTTACATCGAAGGGGCAAGAATTACAGAACTACCTGTGCGCCACCACGCCCGGCGTTTTGGTCAAAGCAAATATGGCATATCGCGGACTTTTCGCGTGTTAATGGATTTGCTCACCATTTTGTTTATGAAAAAGTTCCTCACCCGTCCCATGCACGTTTTTGGCTTGTTGGGGCTAGTTTCGATGATTTTAGGAACAGGGTTAGGGATTTACTTAACAGTTATCAAGTTAGCTTTTGGTGAAATTATCGGTAATCGTCCCTTGTTGATTTTGGCGGTACTACTACTAGTTACAGGAGTACAACTATTTTGCTTTGGACTGTTGGCAGAGTTAGTCATGCGGACTTACCACGAATCTCAAGGCAAACCAATATATCGTGTGCGGGAAGTAGTGGCAAAAAAAGTTAACTGACGTAACAATTATGATGATTTCCGCGATCGCTAGTTTCTCTTTCCGAGTCTTCACAGGTAAAGCTAGCGATCGCTTCAGTGAATAATAGGGAATCGGGAATAGGGAATCGGGAGGAGACAAGGGGGACAAGGGGGACAAGGTAGAATTTTTTGCCCAATGCCCAATGCCCTATTCCCCATACCTACAAACCAAAAAGGCAAAAGCCAGTTATCAAAAACCCACTTTTGCCTTTTTACTTTTTCCTTCTTAAACGGGCGAGGAGGGATTCGAACCCCCGACACCGTGGTCCGTAGCCACGTGCTCTAGTCCACTGAGCTACACGCCCTTACAAGAAATATATAGTAACACTTCTTTTGAGAATAATGCAAGACACTTTTCCAAAAAATTCTGCAAACCTCACTCACCTTGATAATCAAGGACAAGCACAGATGGTAGACGTGTCCGCGAAAGCCTCTACTGTCAGGGAAGCTGTAGCTGCTGCCCAAGTGCGGATGCTGCCAGAAACTTTAGCAGCGATTCAAGCAGGAAACACTCCTAAAGGCGATGTTTTAGCCACGGCGCGGATAGCTGGAATTATGGCGGCTAAACAGACTTCTAATTTGATTCCCCTATGTCACCCCTTACCACTGCAAAAAGTCACCGTCGAAATTACCGCCGATTCTGAACTACCTGGTTATCAAATTCAGGCGACAGTCAAAACTAAAGCCGAAACCGGTGTAGAAATGGAAGCTTTAACGGCTGTTTCCGTAGCGGCGTTGACTTTATACGACATGGCAAAAGCCCTAGAAAAGTCGATGCAAATTGAAGCGATTCGCCTAGTTACTAAAACAGGTGGTAAATCAGGAGATTATTTTGGGGCATAGGGCATAAAAGAGGAAATGGTGCAGGGTGCAGGGGGCATGGGGGAGAAAAATTTCCCCTTTTCTCCCTGCCCACCTGCCTACATTTGCGATACATCATCTCGCTCTAGGCGAACTTCAACCTCACGCTCCACATACTCCCACTCCTTGCTGGCGCGCATCCGCAGCAGTAACTCGTCAAAAGCTTTGGTATGCTCCGGCGCGAATTCAAACCAGGTGAGAAAGTCAAAGGGTTCTCCGAGATCCCGACAGTGAAGCAGCCGACGTGCGACTCCTGGAAGATATTCCAAACCAACAGCTGTATGATGAGATTCTTCCTCAAAAATTGCTCGTCGCTCATCTTGTGCCATTTCCCACCAATGGAGAGATTTTTTAATTGGAATCAGCACGGCAGAAAAGGCTTCCGAACGATTTAGCGCAGGCTGCACCGCCCGAAGAGTAGAAACTTCATCACGCTTAGAGTAGCGAATATTACTGACGAAACTTTGCAGAACCCATGAACTATCTAATGGCAATTCTGCAACAATATCATTCACCACATTTACTCTTTCAACAAGGTCTAAACTTAGTCCAAAAACGCCTCGCACATCTGTTACTCGCCAGATGCCTTGCTTACCACCAACAAATGAGTATCTGTTGTTCATCATACCTCTTAACCTTTTAGATTCCTTGTCTTCTTCCGGGTAAAGAATTACTTGCTAAACTAAAACACCAAAATGAATTTTGGCTGAGAAATTCGGTCAAATACAATGGGTTTTGGTTGAGGAATTCGGTCTAAGCAGCTACGCAGCTTGTATAATACGAGATCAAGTCAATAAGTTAGTATGATTAGAAATACAGGTAACTCTGTTTATTAAATTTGGCTGCGTAACAGCTTAGGATGATGTAATTACGCTCAAATTTACACACTCATCTTGATATTGAGTGTTTCTAAAACTCTATGCAAGCCAATTTTACGATTTACTTAATACCGCTACGAGGTCATCTTTTTTCATCTTACTAATACCAGCAATACCCCGCTTTTTAGCAATCGCTTTTAGTTCAGCCGTTGACATTGTTTTGAGGATACTAGTCTCATGGGTTGTATCGGGCATTGGTTGAGGAGTTAGATAAAAAACTTGATTTAAGGCATCTAGTTTTTTACCTTTAGTAATGCCACATTTTAGATTCACAATTGGCTCTAATGTTTTCCAGTATTGACGGGGAGCTTCATCAATACGATTAGTAGCGATCGCAGGTTTCACTCCTGTGAGGACACTACCTGGTTGTTTCACTAAATATTCCAATGCTGACATAATTTCGTCTCTAGATGCCTTAGACAGATTGATTTTTGGCATCTCTTCCCCTGCAAGTATTTTCGTAACTTCGACTGTTTCATCACTACCATCACTGATAATGCACCAAACGCGTTCTAAACCAGCCGCTTCTGCAATAGCGTAAATGAATGAGTTAGCAATTACTTGATACTTATCTTTACCAGTTTCTTTGACAATAACTGGAATCCAATTTCGTCCGCCTTTTTGATTGAGTAAATGGGCTGAAGCTTTGATTAAAAAATCAGGTGCTTTAGTTCCTTCGCCTGGGTCAATTTCATCTAAATACAAAAGCATTAAATTGCCGATATTGCTGAGGCTATTCATTGTAAAAAATACTCCTTGGCTAAATTTTTGTAATATTCATGAGCAGATATATCTCGATAAACAGCAGGGATACGCGAGAAAGCTGAACCAGCTATGTTAGCGTAGCTTGGAACTTCATGAATATGCAGGTCTTTTTTTGCCTTAGTATACTTAGGATAGAAGTAAGGTAGTAAATTAAATCCCTCTTGTTTAGCATCTTTAAGGATATTATTAATTTCTTGTTGAGCAACTTTCAACTGAGGATCTGTTATCTTTTCTCCATTAAAAAAGATTGGTAATGGAATGGGACTACCATCAAGTTTTTTGGATTGTACTTCAGGGATAAACTTTTTCATTGCCATTGCTGCATTCTCTAAAGAAAAAAGATTGTTATGCTTGGTGGGAATGAGAACAACATCGGCGGCATAAACAGCTAATTGACTAAAAATTCGCCAGTTTGGTGGTGAATCGATCAAAATATAGTCATATTCTTGCTGTGCTGGTTCTAGCTTGCGATAAAGAGTATGACTTTGTAGATGACTAAGCAACTGATGTTCAGGTGTATCCGTTAGTTTTTGATCAGCAGGAATAACATCAAACCTCAGTTCTCTGTGTAGTTTTTTAAGAGGAAATTTATAAGGATATAGAGTAGTTAGCAAATCTATATTCCTTTCTGTAAGAGCCTCAAATACACTTCCTTGACTGAGTGGAATCCCTAAAGAACTAGTTAAATCTTGTTGATTTGGGTCAAAGTCTACTGCTAAAACTTTCTTCCCTAAAAAAGTTAAAATAGCTGCTAAGTTAACTGTAGTGGTGGTTTTTCCCACTCCACCTTTATTGTTATAAACAGCAATAGTTAACGCTTTATTAGTATTTTCAATTTTTTGTCGAATTTCAGCAGCAACATTATCAATGTTGTTAGCATCAATTGAAATACACTTTGTTGCAGGAAAAATTACTTTCCCATGCTTGCGGAACAGTTGAATATGACAGGAATTAGTAATAATTCCCCATTGTACTGTTGTGCAGTTAGGCGCAAGAAGATAACGCTTTATTTGCTCAACTGTTACTTGATACTGTGCAGCATCTTGAGATAAATTAATATCTCTACCTTTCAACTCCAGCAAAAGGTATGGATTTGATTTAGTGTGTAAAAAAGCATCGTCCCCAATAGTTTTTCTTGCGGCTTTATCAACAGATCCATTACCCGTGCTGTATTGTGGATGAATCTCTTCAGTTTGAAACCCTAACGAATTTAACAGATGAGACGCAAAAAGATGGTCTACAACGGGTTCTTGTGCGTTGTCAGGAAGACTTTGTAATGCAGCCTGAAGACTAGTAATTGTTCTGCTCATAGCGTGGGTAACTTCCAGCAATGTCTAAGTCTAGAGTTCCCATTTGAGAAGAAATATTAACTATAAGAATCCAATTTAATTTCTGAAAAATCTTAAGTATATGTAGTATATGTAGGGTGTGTTAGGCGTAAGCCGTAACGCACCGAAGACCTGTACTCTCGCTGCTAACACAAAGTTAATATTGGGGGAGGAACATCCACACTGCAATTTGCCTACGCTATGTATCTGTTCAAAAATCTCGTGGAAATCCTATAAATGTGGTACTTTTAGTTTGTAGTGAGGACTTCAGTCCTCATCTAAGGACTAAAGTCCTTACTACAAACCTCTAATCTAATTTGCTATTACCTGATTCTGAAAGTCTTGATTTTGACGTTCTAATTGATGGGCTTTTTTGACAATCTTATGAAATGAGCGGTTAGTTTTTTCCCATTGTCTAAAATATTTATGTGGGTCACATAAATGTGTTCCTGGTAGCTTGTGTCCCATTTCTTTTAACACTAAACCCAGAGGAATATTAATTTCATCTTGTAGTTTTAGATAACGTGCAAAAAGTGGCCCATAAGCAGAAATAATTGAACCTACCCCACCCCGTGGTTGTTCCCAGCCGAGAAAATATAATCCTTTGTAATCATCTAAAAATGAACCTTCATAGCATTTCACCACTGAACCTTCTACGCGTTGAAGTTCTGGGGGAAGGAAGGGGTAGGAAACATAGTAGCCAGTTCCACAAACGATGAGGTCAAATGCTTCGCGAGTACCATCAACAAACTCGACTTCATCGCCATCTAAAAAACTCACTCCTGGTTTAGCGGTAATTCGACCGTGTTTGATGTAATAGGGAACTTCACTATTTAATGTGGGATGTTTCTCAAAAATTCGGTGTTTGGGTTCGGGTAAACCATAATCTTCATGTTTGCCGAAGGTGAGACGGATGAGTAAATGAGTCATCAGTCTTTGATACCATAACGGTGATGAGCCTTTGGCACGGTCTGCAACGGGAACACCTGCAAAGGTTTTGGGAATAAACCAGACTGATTCCCGCATACTTAAAACCGACTTAGCAGCGACACGCGCCGCTTCTGCTGCGACATCACAAGCGGAGTTACCGCCACCAATGACTAAAACTCGTTTACCTTGCAATTGATTAGGGTGTTTGTAATCTTTGGTGTGGATAATTTCCCCGTTGAATTCTCCTTTAAATTGGGGAAAGCGTTTACACCAGTGATGACCATTGCACATTAAAACACCTTTATACAGGCGTTTTTCTCCATTATCAAAGGTGACTTCCCAGAGGTTATTTTCTACTGGTCGCACGTAGTTGACTTGACGATTTAATTCTATGTTGCGCCGTAGGTCAAAATGATCAGCAAAAGAGTTTAAGTAATCCCGCATATTTTGTGCGCTGGGGAAGTCGGGATAACTATTCGGCATGGGGAAATGAGTAAATTGGGTAATCTTGCGGGAAGATATGATATGTGCAGTTTCATACACACCGTGATACCAATTACCACCGATATCATCACTAGCATCCACTTGATCATAGGATATATTGGCTGCTTGCAGTGCTTGAGCCATACCCAATCCCACAAATCCTGCGCCAATAATGAGATGTTTGTCTTGAGTAGCGACTAGGTTTTGAGTTGTATCTAATTTACTTACTGTCACCACTTTTTAACCTCCTACCAAACCCAGCATTTACCCAATCGAGTAGCTGAGGGAAATATCTTTTCAGCAGATGCACAGTTTTAGCCGTTTTATCTGGAAATACGTGCAGTTGATTACGAATAATGCCTTGAATTGTGGCACGCATCACATCGGCGGGGTCTGTCACCAAATCTTCTGGAAATCCCTGAAATTGTTTGGCGAGAGTGCCGTAACGTTCTGACTCCAGAATGGGGGTACGACTAAAGAAAGGATAAACTGCTGTCACTTTCACATTGTAGTCTTTGACTTCTTGGTATAGTCCTTCACTAAATCCACGCAAGCCAAATTTGCTGGCTGCATAATGAGCCATCCCAGCAAATGCTGACCAACCAGCTAAGGAGGACATATTGACGATGTGGCCTTGGCGGCGAGTAATCATGTCAGCAGCAAATAAGGAACTTAAGCGCATGGGAGAGAGGAGATTTACCTGCATGAGACGTTCCCATTTTTCGCTCGGTACTTCATCCATACGACCGAATAAGCCAATGCCAGCATTATTAATTAAAATCTCAACAGGGATGTCTAAGGCTTTGACTTGATGATAAAGGGTTTCACACCCGGCGGATGTAGATAAATCAGCCGCAAGACAAGCTAACACTTCACCGGTTTTGACTTGTTGTTGAATTTCTGCAACGCGCTGACGCAAGACAGTTTCATCTATGTCTGTCAGAATTAGTCGGCTACCGGCTGCTAACAATTGTTTAGTTAGTTCCTGTCCAAATCCACCGGATGCACCAGTGATGAGAATAACTGTCTGGGATAGTTGGGTCATTTAACAATTCAAAATTTGGGCATTGGGAATTGGGCATTGGGCATTGGGCATTGGGTATGGGATTTTTCTTTCCCTATACCCCTACACCCCTACACCCCTAAACCCCTAAACCCCTTGAGAGTCTGATTAAATCTTAGGGGATTGGAGGGCGGTTAATAGTAGAAGTGACCACGGGATTTTAATGTCTGGGATGAGTGAAGGGTTTTTTCTGAGGTTGGGTATTGCAGCCGGAATGAGGAAGCGTAGGGAACGGAGGGAGGCGGGTAAGTTGCCTTCTTGATCGACTATGCCGTATTTTTGGGCTAATTCGGCGACAATCTGCACTTTGCCGGTGCGGCGCATCAGGTTCGGTTCTGTGGCTAATTTGGCGATGACTCTTCCTGTTAATAGGGGGGTTTCCCAATTGAATCGCTCACTGAGGACTGAGTTGCTGGGATTAATATTATCTTGTTGTGCTAGTTCGGTGGCGAGGGTGGAAAAGAGTTCTGTCCCGACGATTCCCGGCCAAATGGAAACGGCTGTGATGTTGTATGGTTTGAGTTCTACCGCCATATCAGATGCTAGGCGATCGCAGCCTGATTTACCAGCACCATAAGCTGCACCAAAGATATAAGAAAGACCACCCCAAGAGGAAATATTACAGATTAATCCCTGTCCTTGCTTTGCCATCATCCGGGCAGCAAACACGCTGGCTATATAATGACTACGCAAACCGACGTTATTACAAGCATCCCACAAAGACGGTTCACATTCCCAAAATGGTTGACCTTGTGCGTCGGTTAATGCTGGTACTCCGGCATATACATTATTTACTAGTAAGTCGAGCTTTCCTGCTTGCTCATCTTGGATACGTTCAAACAGTAACCGCACCTGTTCATCGTCGCTGTGGTCTACCTGTACAGGAATACACACACCGCCAGCTTGTTCTACAGCTACTTGTGTCTCTAATAAACTACCTGCAACCTCATCATTGGAGTTTGGGTTTAACCTGCGTCCTGTAATATACACAGTCGCTCCCGCTTCTCCTAGTCCAATGGCAATTCCTTTGCCTAGACCTCTGGTTGCACCTGTGACTAACGCCACTTTCCCCTCAAGATGTTTCATGATGATTGTTGGTTGGTAATTAGTAAATGGTCATTAGTCAATGGTCATTAGTCAATAGTCATTAGTCATTAGTCATTAGAGAACAGGGAACGGTTTTTCTCACTTGCTACCTTGTCCCCAGTCCCCAGTCCCCAATCCCCAATCAATCCCCAAAAAACGAATCAGTAGCCTTTTAGACTAGACATTTTGCCCCCTATCCAGTAACCTAGTGCAGAGGTTATTGGCTAGGCGATCGCCAAAATCATACAATTTAATTAACAGTGTTTTTACTTGCAGCCTTTCAGCCTGGGGAACATTTGCATTATTCTCGGTAGGCTCATTAGGCTAAAATTATTGTCTGTGAAGAACTTCAGAGAGGTGATTGTAGCGTCAACTTAATTTACTATTATCCTATCATTGATTAGGCTTCTTGTAGCAGAAAAAATAATTAAAAATGACTTTCATGCTCAAGTTTATGCTCAAGAAAATTACTTGGTTGATTTATTTAGTTAGCAGTCAATTTTTGCCTAATATCTAATTCTCAATATCATATTTAAACCCATTTCACAGAAAATATCAAATTGCTATTTAATGTAATATTAAGATGCTGTTAACTAAATTTTAACAATGAACAATGGTAGGGATAGATATTCTAAATAGGGTCAGACAAGTTTTTGAATAACAACTGTTATATTATGCTAAATTATCAAGGTTTCAACATCATCACAAACTTATATTTGCAATCACTATAAGGACATTGGTAAATGCCTAGACAAATTGTTCATGCCAAAAAGAATACGCAAGTTTTAACAGCTAATTCAGCCCCCGGTACTGGTAAGGTGAGAAAAAAATTAGCATTTTTGTGGCGGCAATTGCTGGAATCAGTACCGTTTTTATTAGCTTGTATTGTATTTTTAAGCGTGATCAGTTTAAAAAGTCCTCTGTTGCTGTTTTGTTTGCTATTTGGTAGTTTAATCACCATAGTGATACAACAAATTGGACAGCAGTCACATTTGCCGAAACGATGGTTAATTGTCTGCCAAATTTTAGCATTGGCTTTGATTATGAGCCTGTTTTGGTTAGATTATTTTGCTGCACCGGCTCAGGCACAATTTTTCAGACGAGCCGAAGATTTTTTCAAAAATACTTTAACTCAGGGAACAGCAAATAATAATGGTCAAGCAGCAGTCAGTTTAATATTCAATATTCTCAGAGGCATTTACTTACTATACATAGCGATTTCTTTGGTTGGTGTGATTAATGCAGTCCGCAAAGATGAAGATTGGCAAAGTGTAGCGAGAACTCCTCTTTTAGTGGTGGTAGCTGTCACAGTAGCAGATGTTCTCACAGGCTTTGTGATTGGCGATAGTAGTAATAAATAATTAGTTAATTATGTCTGAGGAAAAACAGCAAGAGTTTCGTCCAGTTAATCAAATTCTCGGTTCTCAACCATCATTGGGGCCAATTCCTGCTGATCAAATATTTCCTTGGACAGTCATTGTTTTGGCTGCTTATTTCATCGTCAATGGAGTTTTTGGAGGTTTATTTACAGATGACTTTCAAAGATGGTTATGGACTGCACTCATTGCAGGTTGGGGAATAGCAACCTGGTGGATTTTAAGTGGTGGTAGGAGTTGGCGGTTTTTAAGTAAATTTATCGGAGTTCCCACTTGGACAAGAGGCTTTGCTCGTTATCAAAGCTTGTTGGAAGTTAACCATGAAGCAAAAAATCGGAAAACAAAGCGTCGGTATCGGCGGACAAGAAAGTAGATTAACGCCTTTTGAAGACGCACTGCATTTATCGACCATGCTGCGAATTTTATTAGATGGGCGAGATGTTGGTGCGTACATTTTAACTAAGGGAACTCAAAAAGATAGATTTTGCTTTGTTTTTGGTTTTGAGTGTCGTGGTATTCATACCACTTTAAGAAACGAACAAATGGATACGATTTTTAATAACATTGAATCGGGGCTGAAAGATATTCCTGAAGGTGAAAGGATGACTCTGCACATGGGTTCTTTTAGTTCCGATGGGGAACGACAAAAGGAGCTTGCAGATTTAATCAAAACCACTCAATCACGGGATATAAAATATCTATTAATGGCGGAGAGAGCCAGAATTAAAGAACTGACGAATGCGGGATTACGTAAGCCCAAATTCTTGAGAATTTATGTAACTTATACAATTGAACCCAACGCCAGTCATGCCAATGACTGGATTGAAAAACTGTTAGGACAAGCGGAAGGTTGGTGGTTAAAATTTAAGGGTGATATTGCAGAAGTTGAAAATCAACGGATAGAAACTGTGATCATCCGAGCTTATCAACAAGGCTTTTGTCGTTGGGAACAGTTATTATCTAATAAGATGGGTTTAGATATCAAACCCCTGAATGCAGATGAACTCTGGGAAAATATTTGGAGAAGATTTAATTATACTCCAGCTATCCCTATTCCCCAGTTAGTTCACTTAGATGAAAATGGACTGCATGAGCAAGTTTATTCAGATTTACCCAGCACCAAATTACTAATTGAAAATATCCACAGTACAACCATGTTAATGGAAACTGCTGTACCTTGTGCCGATCGCAGATGGGTAAACGTAAAGAATAATTACATTGGTGCGTTGACTTTCCTAGAAAAACCAGGTGGCTGGCCGAATAAATTTGCTCAGTTGCGTTACTTATGGGAACTCCTAGCGCGGGAAACAATAGTTGATACAGAAATAGTCTGTGAACTGACACCAGCTAACCCCGCTTTAGTCAAAACCACCTTACAAAGAGTGCTGAAACAGTCCAACATGACAGCACTGATGGCGCAAGAAAAAAGTAGAACTATTGATGTTAATGCTCAATTAAAGTTAAAAAAATCCGTCGCAGCTCAAGAACAATTATATGAAGGGGCGATTCCCATTTATACGGGGTTAGCCATTTTCGTGCATCGTCCTACTGTAGAAAAATTAGATGAAGCCACAAGATATATTGAAAACTGTTTCCAACGTCCAGCACAAGTAGTTAGAGAAATAGAATATGCCTGGAAAATTTGGTTACAGTCATTACCTATAGTTTGGGAAGGATTATTAGTTAAACCCTTTAACCGTCGTCAGTTATATTTAACTAGTGAAGTCCCAGGGTTAATGCCTTTAGTTTTAACCAAAGCAGGCGATAAAAAAGGCTTTGAATTAATTGCGGAAGAAGGCGGTACACCCATACATTTAGATTTATTTAACCAGCACAAGAATTTAGCCTTATTTGCTACCACCCGTGCAGGTAAATCAGTCTTAGTTTCGGGAATTTTAACCCAAGCTTTAGCCTATAATATCCCCGTAGTCGCCTTAGACTTTCCTAAACCTGATGGCACATCTACCTTTACCGACTATGCCCAGTTTATGGAAGGGAACGGAGCCTATTTTGATATTTCTAAACAGTCGAATAACTTATTTGAACAACCAGACTTGCGATCGCTAGATCCAGAACAACAGCGCGATCGCCTACTCGATTATACCGCCTTTTTGGAATCAGCCTTAATGACAATGGTCTTAGGCTCATCCAGTGAAAATCAACTCCTCGCCCAAACCGTTCGTTCCCTCCTCAACTTAGCCTTAAGTGCATTCTTTGCTGATATCGGTATCCAAGAACGCTATCGCATGGCTATAGAAGGCGGCTTTGGTTCTCCAGCTTGGCAAAAAACCCCCACACTCCAAGACTTTCTGCATTTTTGTTCCCCCGAACATCTTAGACTCGATTCTGTCAGTGGTAGAGTTGAAGACGCACTCAGCCAAATTCACCTCCGCTTAAGATTTTGGCTTTCCAGCCGTGTCGGACAAGCCATCTCTGCACCATCTAGCTTTCCCACCGACGCGCAATTATTGGTATTTGCACTGCGGAACCTCTCCGATAACGAAGATGCGGCGGTGTTGTCCTTAAGTGCATATTCTGGCCGCCTTGCGTCGCGCCTTAAGTAGTCCCGCTTCTATCTTCTTTATCGATGAAGCCCCAATTTTATTTGAATTTGACCAAATTTCGGATTTAGTCGGCAGAATGTGCGCCAACGGTGCTAAAGCTGGTATTAGAGTCATCTTATCAGCCCAAGACCCCGATACCATCGCTAAATCTAGAGCCGCATCTAAGATTTTACAAAACCTGACTACCCGATTAATTGGACGCATTCAACCCGTAGCCATAGATAGTTTCATCAACATCTTAAAATATCCCCGTGAAATTATCGGACGCAACGCCACCGAAAGCTTTTTTCCCCGCAAAGAAGGAGTTTATAGCCAATGGTTACTAGATGATAACGGTATCCATACTTCTGCCGTTATTATCCAGGCTATGAACAATTAGCAGTCGTCGCCAACAACCCCCACGAACAAACCGCACGCCAACAAGCAATGCAAATTTATGAAAATAAATATGAAGCAATTTCCACATTTGCCCGGCAATTAGTTGCTGCATTACGCGGTAGTTAACAGTGTCAATTCCAAATTCAAAATTAAGTTATGTGACTGGGGTGATATACATATGGAAAAAACTACTTTATTAACTCTGACATTCTCAGCCCTCTTAATTTTGCCAGCAATGGCGCAATTAGGTAAGGTTTGGACAGACTTTCAATATTACTCTACAGACTTTCAAAACTATCTGAGAAATAACCTCAATGACAGCTTAGATAATAACTCTCAAAATGCTCTTAGCAATGCTCGTGGAGATTTAAATTTACCCAATCCCATAGATGCAGGCAAACAAGCCCGCCAAGGTATTTTATTTTTTAACACTATCCCCGATAAATTTGAAAACAATCAGGCAGTATATTCTAACTCAGTTACTAACGAAATTAACCGAGTCATCACCCGTAGTTCCGTAGTTGGTGTTTTAGGTAGAGATGCCCAAATCAGAACAAAAAATAAACTAGAAAACACAGAACAAACAATAGAAAATATTACCAATATTAGTAGTGAATCTGATGGTATACTCGGTAAACTCTTGGGAGCTATACCCACTGATAACCCTGCCAATATTGCCTCTAGAGAACAATCTAATTTACAGTATCAAAGCATTAGAATCCAAAGCGAACAATCAAAACTCATCGCCGAGACCTTAGCGCAAAACCTGCAAACCAATCAATTTATCCAATACTCCAATTTAAACCTAGCCAACATATCCCAACAAATGGAAGAATCAAATCGAGCGCGACGAATAGATTCAGCCACAGAAGCCGCCAGACTCTTACGCACCACCTCCCAAATCGATTTATTCGGGACAAAACCCGATAACTAAAGCTATGAATAACTTTGTGCCTTTGCGCCTTGGCGCGAAACAAATCCTAGCTGAAATTGGTATCACCGACACCCTCAATAATGGTGTCACCACTGCACGCCGCCTAGCAGAAAGCTGGGATAATCAATGGCTAGACTTACTGCAAAATAATACCAGTAACAATTTATATGGCGCATTAACTAACTTAGGTATTTTCTTCGCCGTCGGCACACTTTTATTTTTCATGATTCAATGGCTCAAAGATGTCATTCATAGTGAATATTCGCGCCCGATATCTGCATTAGTTTGGCCTTTTATCGTCGTAGTTCTACTCAGTAATGCTGGGAATGGTAGTATGCTTTCAAGTTTGACCTTGGGTGTACGTAACTTTATTAACACAGTCAATCAACAAGTCATCACCACAGCCAATGGGAATCTAGTTTATCAACAAGCATTAAATATGAGTGTAGCTGAAGAAGTCGCCG
>NZ_PJIZ01000015.1 GCF_021596505.1 Nostoc sp. CMAA1605
TGAGGAAATGAGCAACATAACACCAATTCTCCAAAATTGAGCAACTGTTGCTGAATCAAAGTATGAAATGCCAGCAATACCTTTCTTTTCCTTTGTTCCTTCGCGCCTTTGCGCCTTTGCGTGAGACAATTCATATTCTCAATCAGCAACGCAGAATTTTGAATTGGTATAACTTGTCAGCTTTTGCCCTCTAACTCTTAGCTTTGTTTGTCAGTATCTATCAACATGGACTCGATGGCTTTAGAACCTAGTCAGATTTTCATCTATCTTGGCCCGACTCTCTCAGTTACCCAAGCTAGTCAAATTTTACCAGCCCGTTACCTTGCTCCTGTCCGTTGTGGTGATATTCTGGCTTGCTTGCGGTTGCAACCTCGTGTGATTGCGATTATTGATGGTTTTTTTGATCGCAATGCTTCAGTGTGGCATAAAGAAATTCTTTGGGCGATCGCCGCAGGGGTACGGGTGTTTGGCGCAAGTAGTATGGGCGCACTCCGAGCTACTGAACTAGAAACCTTTGGTATGGAGGGCTTTGGGGAAATTTTTACTGCTTATCGAGATGGTAAGTATATCGGGGACGATGAGGTGGCGATTTTACATAGCAATGCAACATCCCAATACAAACCCTTGACGGATGCTTTAGTTAACATTCGCGCCACAGTTAACCATGCGGTGTCCCAAAACATTCTTGAGCCAGCGATCGCCAATTTAATTATCAATTGTGCTAAAAAGCAATTCTTCAGTCAACGATATTTGCGCCAAGCAGTGGCCGATGCTGAGGCACTGGGGGGTGATGCCAAAGTTTTAGCTCATTTTGGGGATTTTGTCGAAAATGGTGGCTATGTAGACCAAAAAAAATTGGATGCCATTGGACTGCTGAAACATCTGGTAACGATGGTTGGGGAAAGTCTTGAGCAGAATCAGGTCAACTTTCAACTCAGCAAGTCAATGTTTATAGAGGAACTCCAGGCTAGAGTAGCCATCCGTCCCCTAGCAAAAGCATATTCTTGGCTACCTCTAACGGAAAAAGTCTGTCAAAAAGCCCGATTGCTGGGCAGAGTTTACATTCAGTTACGTAATTTGGCTGGATTAATGCGATGGTGTGATGCTATAGCTCAAAGTCAAAATCTGCTACCCCTAAATGTGAATTTAGCTGAAGTGAATGTTATTTCAGATGAGTTAGAACCCGCTTTAGGAGAACGTTGGGGACGAATTCAAGCATTGCTGAAAATTTATAGTGAAGATGATGGATTTCACCAACAGGTTGAGCAACTACATGGATTTATTCTGACGATGGTTGGTAAAAATCTTTCTGTGGAAGAGGAAGAAAATCAAACTCAATCAGTATTAGTAAGTTGTGAGCGGCAATTGTACCGTTTGGTTGCGACTCTCTGGACTTTAGCAGAACGGACTCACAGCGAGTCTGAGGTAAATTTAAGACCTAGTATTGTGCAAAAAGTTACCCAAAATTTTTTACAACAACAGGGAGTGACTAACGAGGCTGAATTAGAGACTTGGCTGGAGAATAAAGGCTTGAGTGCAACTGAATTTTCGCAGATGATGACAGCGATCGCCCGCTTAGAGGGATTTGTGAATGTACCCCGATGGTGGGGTCGAGGGATGAGCGAATATTTCTCTGTTACTGAGTGTTTTCTGGCCGATGCCTTAAAGTTATCTGGGTTTTACAGCATTTTAAGCAAAACAGTACAGTCAATTGCCCAAGTTGAGCTAGAGGAAACTGAACTGAGAGATTTTTATCAACTCAATGCTTTTCCCCCAGTATGTAACAGCACCCAAGTAGCTTTTTGGTTAGATTTTAGTGAACCAGAAGATTTTGTCACGTCGCTTCTCTCTGAATTTTGAATTTTGAATTGATATTAAGCTGGTAGCCAGGTGTGTAACCAACTATCTCGACGCTGGGCAAAGTCATACAGCAAATCTGGTCTTGTTTCCCGCAAGCATTTGAGGGCTTCGTGTTGAGACATGGCGGTTTTAGCCAGTCCTTGAAGAATTGCCATTTGGCGTTTCCAGGTGGCTGCATCTTCTACCTGTTCTACAAAGCGTGTGGGTACTTGTTGTCCAACTAATAAAGTGTCATAGGAGTGATCATCCGAGAAAAATTCTGGTGGATGCAGTGTATAAAATAGGGAATTTCGGTAAGACAGAGGTGCGCGTTCTTGATACAACGCTAGACGTTCTGCTGCACCAGAAATATCTGTGTCTTTATTGGCTGCTTCCCAGAAGGGGGTAGAGAGACGGTGATTAAATTTGTAGTGAATTCCCAAAAACCAGCGTAGCGCGTCCCAACGTTCATTAATTTTGCGATTGAGTGTAGATTTAATCGCCTCATCTCTTTTGGAAGCTGGTAGGTTATTCATCAGAAGTTCTAATTCCAGCACAATCATATGTAGTGCTGTTGATTCTAAGGGTTCGACAAAACCATAGGAATTACCGATCGCTACAACATTACCACGCCAAAAATGCTCATGTCGTCCAGAGCGAAACTTCACTACCCAAGGTTCACTCATCCCTGGATTTTTCGCCCGCATTTCTGTTACTGCTTGATCCACACTACAGAATGCAGATGAAAACACATAGCCTCGATGGTCGGCATCTTCAAAGGGTATATTCCAACACCAACCATTATTCATGGTTTCCGCTAGGGTGTAAGGTTTGATAGTGCCGTTATGGGGAACAGTGGCGGCGATCGCCTGATCAGTGAAGAGTGTATCCTGATAACTGACGAATTTTGAACCAAGTTTCTGCTCTAGTAAGAAGGAACGAAAGCCAGAACAATCAATATACAAATCGTAAGCGAGTTTGCGCCCATCGTCGGTGATTAAATGGGTGATGTTTTCGCCATCAGCAGCAAGTTGAGCATCACAAATCTGCACATCTAAATGTTCAATCCCAGATGCTAAGGCTTCTTCCTTGAGATAGCCAATGAACCGCCGATTATCTAGGTGATAAGCCCAGCGCACCAGATGTAGTAATGATAACGGCTTACCATCACCCCGATCAAAAATAGGGGCGCGATCGCTACTCATTAACATTGCCCCCAAGGACTGATTATTCAACGTGGCATCATAGAGGACTGATTCTAGCAAGCGTCCCCGTTGAAAGGGAAATGTAAAATCGTAATCACCTGGTAGTCCCCATTGAAACTTAATGCCCAATTTCCAGGTAGGCGCAACCCGCCGATAAAAATCAACGATGTCCAACCCTAAAAAGCGGGGACTATGGAGGAATTTCACCAGTTCAGGGGTTGTGGCTTCCCCCACACCAATGACTGGGATGGCACTCGATTCCAGCAATGTCACTTTAATATCGGGATGGAAGGCACGAAAAGCCAAAGCTGTTAAATATCCTGCCGTACCACCACCTAAAATTCCTACTGTTTGGTAACTATCGGCGGCTGGACGGATATTAGCTTGCAGGGGATTAGGCCAAATTCTACCGATTTCCTCAGCCGCAGCTGCGATCGCACTTCGTTCTAACACTCCCAACGGTGCATCTAATTGGGGTGTACACTCTTGACATTCACCACTAGGAAACAGCCTTTTGACAATGCGATCGCCCTGACGATTAATTTTGACAACGCTAGTAGCGCGAGTTGGGGTGAAAGTAGCCAAAACTGCGATCGCTTCTTCAATACAAGTCTGGGCTATGGATGGGAAGGGTGTAGGGGTGTAGGGGTGTGGGGGTGTGGGGGAAAGAATAGGGGTTGACAGGTGCGGCAAGATATCTTTTAAAACGGAGGGAATCGCTTCCAAGGTGACGACTCGACAACCAAAACAAGCGGTTACACCTTTAATCACTGTGGGGCCGATGAGTGCTGTGTCTGGGGAAGCCGTGACAAATAAACACGGTTTCCCAGTGGTTAAGGCTGATTGATTGACATCGAAAAGGGCTTGATATGGCACACCTTCCAATGCACAGATAATAAAGTCAAATTCTGCTAAAATTTCACAGAGTTGAGCAACAGTCACAGCGTCTACATTATTGTGGGGTACTGTGAAAGAGCCGTTAAAAATTATCCGTTCTTGCTGGAAAGTAACGAATTCTGGCGTTTTACAGGAAGCGAAATCTGTAAGGTTTAAAGCACGACAGTTTTGAAACCCTGCGTCAGTAAAACTGTGAGTGAGAGTATCTAGTAATTGGTGATTGCCTAAAATAGCGATCGCTTTTTGCTTGATATCATCGGGGACTGTGGGCAATTTCCAGCCTTGATTTTGGGGTGTGACTTCAGTTGTCTGCGATTCCTCTAAGATATGCAGTTGAGTTAAAGCGGAAAGAATTTCCTGTAGGTAGTGGCGATGATATTTATTTGCTAGTTCAGCATAAATTGCTTCTAGGGTTTGCACGCCATCAATTAGTGTGAGTAACTCGCGGATAGTATCGGGCTGAATGCCTTCGAGGGCGAATACATCATTATCTACCCAACTACACACCTCACCCGCCGGATTGAGGAGTAAATGAGCATTGGGATTAATGCGAGGTACTGAGGGAATAGTATTTACGAACTCAGCCATTGACATTTCCTTTCCTTCACAACCTGAATTGCCTCATGAATTGATAAGGCGTTGTCACAATTTTTCATGAAATAGTTTTTGACTTGTCGCCAATAATCTAAATCCAGGGTTTCATGTTTGTTTTGATACTTTGTTGCTACCCGTTGACCCATCAGTAGATTCAGATAACCGTTATACCCAAAAACACTATTAGGGCGGAGGAGAATTTGACCTATGGGTGACGGCCCATTGTTTTGAAAAAAGTCTACGATCGCGGCTGCTTCACCAATATCAGTGTGCTGTTGACAGTGTTGCCAAAATTCCGATTCTACATAGTGATTGAACTTAAAGTGAATCGATAAAAAGTCACGAATATCATCCCATTTTTGAGCGATCGCCCGATTTGCCAAATTAATTAACGCTGGGGTGGGTCGTTGGTCTGAATCAATTAATACATCGCATACACATTTAATGGTTTCGCCAATCATGTGTAATCCCGTTGATTCTAGGGGTTCTACAAAACCTGACGCATTACCCACTGCGACAACATTCTTCACCCAAAATCGTTGATGTCGTCCTGATTTAAACCTAATCTGACTAAAATCATCCCTCATCAGGGGATTTTTCTGTCTCATCTCTTGCAGTGCTGCCTCATCACTGATAAAAGCAGATGAATAGACATAGCCACGATTGACACGATCCTGTAAATCAATTTGCCAACACCATCCCGCCTGCATAGTTTCGGCTGTGGTGAAAGGATAGATCGAATCATCTCGCATCCATGTGCCTGTGACGGCAGAATCACAGAATAAGCTAGTAGCGAAACTGCAAAAAGGTTCTTGGAGAATTTCCCCTAACAACGTAGAACGAAACCCAGAACAATCAATAAACAAATCACCAGTTACACTTGTTCCATCTTGCAAGCATAGTTGGTGAATATCGCCATTTTCTGCAACTGTAATATCTACAACAGGCTGATCAATAATCTTAATGCCAAGTTCTAAAGCTAGCCTTTCTAGATACGCCACAAAACTAGAATTTTCAATATGGTAGCCAAAGCGTTCATCAATGACAAATTCCCCATCTTGGCGACGGAAGCAAGGCGATTTATACTGCTCCATCAACAGAGAGTAAATACTAGAGTCTGTTGTGGAGTCTAGACAATAATAAGCCGTGCTTTTTTGCAAAACAGCCAATTTATCAGCCAAATGAGTCACAAAAGGATAGTTGAAGTGAGACTGGCTAGGATCACCCCAAATAAACTTAATTCCCAATTTCCAAACGGGTTGGGTTTCCTCGTAAAATTGCTCACGATTTAATCCTAGATACTGATGGAGAAACCAAGGTATCCAAGCGGTAGTTGCTTCACCAACTCCAATAATGGGGATTGTTTTGGAATGAACTACCACCACGTTTAAAAATGGCATTTTGAATTTGAGAGCTAAAGCAGATAGAAACCCTGCACTACCTCCGCCGAAAACTACAACATTTTGTATTATCTTTTCCACATGAATAACTCAAAAATATCAACTTATTTATCAAAAATTTTTAAGAAAAGTAGACAATTTTTGATGTCTATGTATTCATATCAGACTGACATTTGAGAAGAGAGCTAAATATAGCATAAATAAATATTTTTGCTATAACTTCATCTCACTCAATAGAAATTTTAGCTGCGGTTAAACACAACTTCATAACTTAAAATTCATTTACAAACGCTCTCTAATTAGATTTAGCAATTGTTTGTCACCAATCTTATCAATAGATTCTAGAATTTCTTCTTAAATTACTTAAAGATTTGTACTGTTCATGAGACAAATCGGCTAGGATTTGCTGACAGTATAAGATACGGAAATAACTATAATGCGTGTCACTATCTGTGGTCATGCTGCTTTATATATCGAAACTATTGATCAACGCATCTTGCTTGATCCATGCTTTGCTAATGAGCTTGTGGGCGGGACACTTATCTACTATCCCGGTCGAGTGTTTAACTTAGATAAACTGCCCAACCTGACGGCTATAGTGGTGACTCACGGACACTTTGATCACTTTCATCGTCCCACACTGGAAAAATTGCCCCGTGAACTACCTGTCATTACAGCCGATGAGCCAGAACTGTTGGCGCAGTTACAACAGATGGGATTTGCTGATGTGAGAGTCTGTCAACCTTGGCAAGCGATCGCCCTCGGACAAACTCACCTGCTCCCCACGCCTTCCGACCACGAAGAACCAGAGTTTGGGTTAGTGGTGCGGGATGTGACAGGAACATTTTGGCACATGGCAGACGCAGAAGTAACGGTAGAAATTGGCGATCGCCTCACCCAAGCCTATGGTGCAATTGATCTGATTTCTACTAAGTATCAGCCAGTAGTCCGGGCTAGCATGGGCTATCAGCATGGTATGGGGGCAACGTTTGACCGGGAAGGGGTAGTTAGTTGGTTAGAAGCAGCTTGTGCTTGCAACCCGGCTTTAATCTTCCCCTACGCTTCTGGGCTGTGTTTTAGTGGTCGTCACGCCTGGTTTAATCGTTATGCCTTCCCCTTAAGTGCAGAAGAGACGGTGCGCTTGTTGCAACGTCGCCTTGGCTCTCCAGAACGAGCAACAACGGTGCGTCCTGGTGATGTGATTGAACTTCAGGCTGGTCAGCATCCCCAGCGACATGAACAAGCAGCCGATTTCGTCCAAGTCAAGCCCTCTCCGGTATTGCGTTGGCAACCCGTCGATATCAGCACCCTCACAGGAGTACCAACACAGCAAGCACGACAGACTCTACAAACACAGCTAGAGGCATTATTACTCACAGGAAAATTTGTCTCATGGCTGCAAAGCATAGTCAAGCATACTGATACTATTTGGGCTAAGTTTCCCTCTGAGCAGGTTGTTTGGCAATTGGTAGTTCATGCTGGAGATGGCGAACTGTTAAACTATGCCATTGATTTTCGCTCCCAAGATTTGGCTGTAGTTTCCGGTGAACATCCAGAAGCTAACTTTTTTACCCACATAGCCGGACAAGCTCTAGCAGAGGTGATGACTGGTGCCAAACCAGGGCTAATTTTTTGGCTAGCTGGGGAGGTGCGGAGTTATGAAAAAGTAATCTGTCTCCGCAATGGTTGTTTTGCCGCTCCCCAGTGGCCGAATATACCTGAAGATTTCCCCTCAGATCCCCTGACTTACTATCTCCGTCATTTTGGGGCGGGAAACATCCCCAGTGAGCAGCTAGAGACAGCAGAAAATTCTCTAGCAAGTCCCGATGATATTCAGATTTTGACGCGTCTGGGGGAAAACGCAGGAGTCATCAGCAAAAAAGTTCTCTTGGCTTATTTGGCGGTGAAAGAAGCAGAACGTTTAGGGCTGAATATTTCTGATGCGGAAATTCAAGCCATGTCTGACTCCTTTCGAGAGCAATTTAATTTGCAAGATAGCCAAGCAACTGAGCAATGGTTAAAGGCAGCAGGATTAAGTCTAGAAGCATACTCAGCCGTGATGCGAGACTTTACTGCTGTCCTGAAGTTAGAGCAGCATTACACTAGCGTCATTGAGCCGTGGCTGGCCAATCATCGCCGCGTGGCTACAGCTCGTTATGCGCGATCGCATCCAGACTCAACAGACAATGAATAATCAGCCAAGATTTGAGTTTGCCCCGGCGGCTATCTTACGGGCTGCGGCTTGGCCTATCGAAACTATTCAAGGTTTCGGCAATCCAGAACTCGCCCAATTGGCACTCGCAGCCAGCCGCAGTCAGGATGCTCACATCTGGAAAGCATACACAGATGCCTATCAACAGGTACACGCCCAAGAGCGGGAAAGACTGTGGCAAATTACCGCAGGCGATTCTTGGTTTATGAAAGCATTGCTGTTGTCCAATCCATCCCTTTTTACAGAGGTACAACGTGGGCTACCACTCAGAGAAGGGAAACGCACCAAAAAAATTCGCCATTTAGAAACAGCACTGTATCGTTTTCTAGCAAGGGCGGCGGGACGCACCACACCCTATGGTTTATGGGCTGGTGTGGGTTTAGTCGAATTGGGCAAGACAGCACAACAGGTATCAACAAAGGCAGAGTATTCCTTTACACCTGATTTGCGTCCTTGGCAAAGGATATTGCGAGCGATCGCCTACCGTACAGAATACCGTCAAGCTGCAACTTGGCGAATCAATCCTACCTTAAAGCAGCAAACAGACGGCTCTTGGCGTTTTTGGGCAAGAAAGCCTGATGGGTTAGTCGAACAGCGTGAAATTGATTCCCAAGAAATTGTAGATGTTCTTTTGGAGGAACTCACAAAATTAGAACTGGGAACATTAGATCAACTGTCCACAACAGTAGCAGCTTCACCCCTATGGCACTATGCAGCTAAAATACAAGATATTCTGAATATTTTCATCGATGAGGGTGTACTTGTAGGCGGACTCGACCTACCCTATCAATTTGCAAATCCCTGGCAAGCCTTAGTTCTAGTAGCAGACAACCTGATTGAGTCAGATCGCCATCTCTGGCGCACAGCTATTCACCATCTTCAGCAACTGAGCGATACTCTAGCAGCGCAGCTTGAGGTCATGTCTGTGGATACACTAGCAGAGTGTCTACAACAAGCCAAGAGATATATTCAGGAACTCGCCCAAGGTCTTGGCGTTGAACTCATCCAGCTACCTGATCCAGTGCTGCACTGTGATTTGGGGCTACCATTGCAGATTACCCTTGATCAGACACAGCAAAATATTTTACTGCAAACACTCCGAGACTACGAAGACGGCTGGATTCAAGGCATTAGTCCAGCCTCAGCCTTGCGGATAGCCTTCCGTGAACGAATGCAACAGGAATTTGCAATGGGTGTGGCTCTTTGTGATCTAAAATCCAGCTTAACTTCCGAAATGACTAAAGCTCATAGTCATCCCGCAGTTGTCACCCGCATAGCAGAGTGGGAAAGCTATTTATCTCACGACACAGAGGAAATAGTTCTAGAAACTAGTAACAATAGGCTCAACTCCCCTCTTTCTCAAGCCCCTTTTGGTTGCTTGTTTGTCAATTTATTTGCAGGAGCAACTGTAGAGACATTGCATACAACGTCTCTACATATTCCCCTTCCCTTGTAGGGAAGGGGGTTAGGGGGTTAGGTTCTTTTAGTCACACCCCCACACCCCCACACCCCCACACCCCCACACCCCTAGAATTTTTAGTTCATGGCATTGGTGATGAACCCGTGCGAATCTTTGCCCGATTTAGCGAATTACTCAAGTGTGATCATGTACTGCATTCTTGGTTTCAAACCAGACTGGAGGATTTGTCCACCCAACATCACATTCAGGTGGCAGAACTACAAACACCCTTTGAGCATAACCCCAATGTTCTAGCTCGTCCTAATTTCGGGATTGCGCCGATTGAATTGTGGGGCGCAAGTGCAGAAACTCCATCCCTAGCTAATGCCAAAATTTTTCTTGATGCTCAAACACAGCTACCTTTCTTAAAACTGTCTGCCTTTACCAATCCAGTAGCAGTATTTTGGTTTTCCTCAGCTGCGATCGCAAATTTTGACCCCATCTGTGAACAGTTACTTTGGACTACCTTTCAGGATCACCCGATGGCTGTTTTTCGTGCTGCTACACAGCCAATGCCGATTGAACTCACCGCACCCCGATTTACTCCGCGTGTGCGACTACCAAAAAACGCTATTGTACGTCCCCGTCGGACTGTTTTGAGTGGGCAAATTTTAACAGAACTTGCTCAAATGCCTGCAATAGAGCGTTTTGCTAAGTGGCAGCAATTAGCAGCTACATATGGCTGGCCGATGCTGCTGAATCTACAAATTTCTGGTCAATATTCACTTTTAATACATCGAGATAGCCCCCTAGCAATAGAGTCCTTTTTCAAAAAAAACTTACCAGCACAAACTCCCTGGCTGATTGTCGAAGAGTTAGTCAATCAACCCTGGCTAGTTGACTCCCAAGGACAACATTACATGGCAGAACTAGCCATACCGTTTACCCGAAGTGAACACGGTTGGAGGAAATTAAAAATCTAACTTGAAAGTGCTGAGTGATGAGTGCTGTTAGCGGAAGCGGGGCGTTAGCCCGTGCTGAGTGGGGAGTTAAGAGTAATTAGTCAATTAGTCTTTGCTGCTTCTGCTCCCCATGCCCAATGCCCAATGCCCCATACCCAATATCATCTATGACACTTCGCAGATTAAGTAACAAAATTAGATTCCAACTGATTTATCAGGATGAAACAAAATTTGGCAGTGCTGTCACTGGACAATGCGACACGACTATCCGGCGTTACTGCAAAAGCATCATGGCACATCGTCAGCAATATGGACTGGCAGATGTGGTGGCGCATTCACGGGAATTACTAGCAGCAACTATGATTCCTGGTGGACTAGCAGATTTGTATACAAGTCCTGGGGTACTGCGGGAAGATTGGCTTTATCCCGATAGTCAAGCTGTTCAACCCGTCGCATTGCAATTAGAACACAATATTGGTGAAAGTATCGCCACCCTCAAACTCTCGCCCTATCTCTTATCTGATTTAGCATTGTATTTAGGGGAATGGCAACAAGGAAGTCATGCTCCGACTACAACCCTGGCTCGTGAGTTATGGGATGTGTTAAATGATTATGGCGCGCTGGTTCAAGAGGCTATGCCAGCAACGTCTCTATCAAGTCATGCTACCTTTGTGGGTCACTCAACTCTACAATTCAGTGATGGCAACTCTAGTATTTTGTTTGATCCATTTGTGTTGCCCAAGTCTGAGGTTTATCCACCCAACTATCAACCCCTCAGCCTAGAGGAACTAGGACAACCTGATGCCGTATTTATCACCCATTCTCATCCTGATCATTTTGATTTAGGCACATTGCTCAAACTTGGTGCTAACACAGCAATCTTTGTTCCTGAAGTGCAGCGAGAATCTGTATTGGCAATTGACATGGCATTGCGGCTGCGTCAGTTGGGGTTTGATAATGTTCACACCCTGAGTTGGTTTGAAGAAAGGCAAATTGGCGGGATGAGAGTTATCGCCTTGCCATTTTACGGGGAACAGGCTACCGTCGGGGATGTCCTCCACCCAGAGATTCGTAATCAAGGTAACACTTATTTGGTTGAGTATTGCGATCGCCGTGTGGCACTGACTGCCGATTCTGGACGTGATTATCTGGGAAATGTCAAAGAACTAGCAGCTACAGCCAAAGAGCGTTATGGTTCGCTTGATACTCTCTTTGGTGGTTATCGTGGTTTTGGACTCTATCCAATTCAGTACCTATTTTCCTCAGTGGCTCGGTATTTGACTTTTGTACCTGAAAAGATTTGGCAAGTCCGGCAAAAAATGATGTGCGATGCCGATGATGTCATTGATGTAGCGGAAATCTGGAATGCTCAACGTCTTGTACCGTACTCAGATGGGGGTGCGCCTTGGTTTTGGCAGCGTGGTCTTGGCCCTTGTCTAGATGGATCACAACCGCACATTATGGCAGTTGATCCTACCCCAGACCATGTTTGTCAGGTAGCAAATCAGCGTTCAGGGACTCGCAAAGATGGAGCGATCGCGTCTCCCGTCTCAATTTGTCTGCTGCGCCCTGGGGATGCTCTCATGTTTTCACAAGCAGATATTTCAGTTAAAAATCAGTCTTGGCCTTATGTAAATTATTCAGGTTTTAAAACTAGGTAATCTTAATATTTCAAACCAAGAAAATATCCTACCAATTAATTATTAAAGCTACAATACAACCCTGATTTTTTACCATTTTGATTGTAAGTAAAAACCACGAATTCCTCCACCAGCAGTAGTTTGAGGTGCGCCTCTATTGGGAGCAATAAATGGTTGATTAGTTTTTAGATGGGGCATTTTTAGCACAGGCGTTAACCCAAATTGCGGCTCTGGATTTGCTTTTGTGGATACACCAGAAATAACAGATAATCCCAAAAAAATAGAAATTGATGTCACACTTAAAATTTGATTTAGAGTATTCATATATTTTATTGCTATTAATAAACACAACACTCTTTTGCAGAGATGCAATGTCTTGCCCCCTACATAAGCGCATATTTTGTGTAGTTGAAAATCTCTATAGGAATCCGCTTTGATTCCTGAAATCATTTGCGTAGGAAGGGAACAGGGAACAGGGAACAGGTAAGAAGGAATTAAAGTGTACTGAGTTCTTTTCAAAAATCAAATAGGAATCCTATATATATTTAAATTCACCCGATAAGAAAGGTTTTACGCAAACAATAACTACCCTCTATACTTTCGGCAATAAAATATGGGCATGGGAGCAAAATTTCTCCTACACCCCCACACCCTTACACCATTTCACGAAAAATATGATACAGATGTAAATCCTGAAAACCTTGCTGCATCTGAGTTTTTTAATTGCGGTAGCGTCTCGGAGAGAAGTGGGACGTACCTGGAGGGGAAGCAAGCTACGCGTTAGCGTCTCGGAGAGAGTTTAAATAACAACGGTGACACCGATAACAATACCAAAAAAACCGACGCGAGTATAAAAGAGGACGCGTCGCTTCCTTCTAAAGCGGTTTTTCCAGAAGCACCCAACCAGGTATAAGCAATCGTCCCTGGAATGACTCCAATTAAAGTTCCAAGGGTATAAATCTTCAGGTTGATTGCGGTTAGTGCCAATAAAAAGTTAATAATATTAAATGGAGCAATCGGGGCAAAGCGCAGAGATAGAACCAAGAAAAAGGGATTGCGTTCAAGTGCTTGATGCCATTTTTGCAGCAGTTTATGTTGACCAAATTTTGCTACTGCCCAATCCCGAAATAGGTATCGAGTCAGACAAAATGCTCCTACTGCTCCCAATGTTGCGCCTAATGTAGACCAAAGGCTTCCCCATCCCAAACCAAAAACTACACCTCCAGTTAATGTATGAATTGTTATCGGTAAACCTAAGACTGTAACCAATACGTAGGTGAATATAAATAAGGGAACAGCCCAAATACCTAATCTTTGCAACCAAAATGAGAGAATCTCTTGATTGAGCAAATTCCGTAAGGGAGTTGTGAAAAAGAGTAAGATTGCACTCAGCAGTAGTAATATCTGGAAATTTTTGCGGAGTAGACGCTTTAATCTCACTGAACTACACTCCGTCCTGACTGGTTGACGAGTGCATTAATGTTTTACGTAAATCAACTGCGTGAAAGATACTCAAATATCACATTGCCAAGTTGGTAACAACAGCGTCATAGCAATTTCTTCTAAACTATTGAGCCAACAAAGTGCGATCGCAAACCAAAGGGTGTTTACGTAACCAAAACCAAATAGCCCCACTGTCGCCGCAAGTAGGGCTAATCCCCATGCTTTAGCAGTGTAGGTATGGAAACTAGGGAATTTCTGAAACTTGATTAAACTAATCGCGAACAATATTAGTTGGATAGCGATCGCGGATAATAAAGGTACTCGAAAAGCGATGATTACTTGGGGATATACTAACCAGGTACTAATAGCCACACACAAATACAAACAAATATCAGCCCAGCTATCTGCTTGACGAAGTTGGGTTGTACTAACCTTTAAGCGACGGGCAATAATACCATCAAAAATGTCTGAAAGTACGGCAATAACGTAACCAATGATGAACCAAAAACTGGTTTTATGGTCTAAAGCATCGAAAACTAGTAAAGGAGCTAGAGCGAAGCGCATCCCCACTAAAATACTCGGAAGATGTGATAGTTTGATCATCGTTCCCCACTTTCCTGAAGTTAATTAAATTAGGATAAAAACTGTAATAAAATCGACAAATTTGCTATAAGTATAACAATACAGCCGTGCAAGAGCGATGGCTTTTCCATGCTTGGCAACGCTACCGCGTTTACCACGCTTCAATAAGGCTCAGTTACTACCATAGCCTACCCCCACACCCCTTACCCTAAGCCATCTGTCGCGCCATCAAATTCGCAAATAACCCCTTTTGAGAAACTAAGTCCTCAAACTTACCTTGCTGGACAACTCGACCGGCTTCAATCACATAAATTCTGTCAGCATTGCGGATGGTACTGAGGCGATGGGCAATTACTATACGCGTGACTCCTAAATTGTCTAAGCTGTTGCTGACTATAGCTTGGGTACGATTATCTAAGGCACTGGTGGCTTCATCAAAAATCAGGATTTTGGGTTTCAATACTAAAGCACGGGCTATTAATAGTCGCTGTCTTTGTCCACCAGACAGGTTTGTACCACCTTCGGAAATGACTGTGTGCATTTCCATTGGCATTAATTGAATATCATCCGCCAACCCGGCCATGCGTGCAGCTTCCCAAGCTTCATCCATTGTTACCAATGCGCCGCTAGAAATATTCTCAAACATGGAAGCACTATTAATGCGCCCATTTTGCAGAACAACACCAATCTGTCGGCGCACTGCTGATATATCTAATCCTGATAAATCTTGACCATCGTAGTAAATTGTCCCGTCTTTTGGTGTTTCAAACCCCAACAACATCCTCATAATTGTCGATTTACCACTGCCAGAAGGCCCTACTAAGGCAATAAACTCTCCCGCTTCGGCTTCAATGGTGACATCATCTAAATTCAGGGGGCCGTCTTCTCGATAACGAAACGTCACATGATCTATCTTGACTTTACCTGTTAACCGTCCAGGATCACTTTTGTTGAGGTCAATTTCTGGTTGTGCTTGAAAGATTGGTTTGGCTCGTTCCCAAAAAATGCTGATGTCTAATATGCTAACTATGGTGTTACTCAGTTGTGTTGCACCCAAGATAAAGATAGCGAAGGCTGAGTTAAACGCTAAAAATGTCCCTGTAGATAATCCTGCGCTGCCTTGAAATGGGGCTTGTGTAATTAATACCACTGCCAGCCAAAAGATGATGATGGAAGTGATTGTTGGCATGACAGTATTAAATATAGCTAAGATGTCTTCTACTATTTCTGTACTTAGTTTGAGTTTGAGTTGCTGACTGTACTTTTTTGCCCAGTAAGCAAAGGCTCGGTCTTCGGCACTGCTAACACGCAGTTTAGATACGCCTGCAACCATCTGGACAGTAAAACCAAAAATTTCTCCTTCTATTTCTTCTAAAATACGCAATTTCTGGCGGGTAAGTATACCAGAGACAGTGGTAAAGATGATTGTCACAAGTGCTACTGCTAACACAACTAAAGCCAAACTAGAACTGTAGACAAACAACAATCCCAAATTCAGCAGGGAGAAGAAACTAGTAAAGATGGTGCGTAATACTGTGTCACCGAGTTTCTGACGAATTTGAGTGATAGCGGAAACACGAGATTGTAAATCCCCTATGGAATACTGCCGAAAGAAAGATACTCGCAAATTCAACAATCTATCCCACAGGGCAGCTTGGGAATCTAAACTACCTTTACTGTCTAGTCGCAGTCCGGCAAACCCTTGGGCAGTTTGAAAAACTACTGTGCCGAAAGTGGCTGCTAACAGACCTAAGCTGATTTGAAATAACAAGCCTCGGTCGGCATCGGGAATGACTGCATCAATGAGAATGGCGGTGGCTAAGGGCGTTAACATCCCTAGTAAGGCGGCGATTGTCCCTGTCAGGAGGATGATGATTAGTTCTCGTATCTGCCCTTTGAAAGCAAACTTTAACAAATCGATCGCAGTTAAATTTTGCTCAGGTAGGGAACGATAAAACACATAGGCAAAGGGAGCTAGTTTTTGAGCCGTATAATCATTGACAGGGATACGAGTATGATTTTCTGGGTCAAAAATTTCGTATTTTCTAGTTCCTGCTGGTAAAATCGCTACTGGGCGATTATCTTGATGCGTATATGCCAGTAGAGGACTAGTATCCTTTAGCCACCATTGATTGTTCAGTAATACTCGCCGAATCCGAATGCGGGATGCACGGGCGATCGCTTCTAGGGGTTCTTTAATCCGATTCATATCTTCGGAACGCGCCGGAGGCAAAATCTTCATCCCTAATGCTCTACCTACTGCACCTGCGGCAATTAACAGGGGTGTCCCGGCTTGTAACAGTTCTGCTTGTTTGGGTTTGAGAACTGATGCCAAATTCCCTAAAGCACCAACTTTGACTTGATGGTTAAGTTGTTCTCGTGCTTGGAATTGCTCTAATTTAGTGGCTAACTCCTCTTGTTCTATCTGCACGAGAATTTGACAAAAATCGCTGTGCAGTTGATTGAGAGTTACTTGGATGCTATCCCAATTATTCACCTTATCAGGATGGGAGAATATAGGAGGAATGACACAGCGATCGCCTACACAACTACAAATATTTTTCCCCCAAGTCTGCACTAACTCCAGCGAACCTTGAGACTGATCAGTTAATTGCCACAGTACAGTCTCTTCCATTGCTACCGCTAAAATTTTATGCGTCTGAGTGGCTATGCCAAACAATGCTTCCCCTGGATTGACAGTAAATAGATAACGGCGTATTCCGTCAATTCCTTCGTGAATGGGAATCGCAAACAGCGCGATCGCACCTGATTTCATCTGCCACACGGTGTGCGGATCGTCTAATAACAAGGACTGATTGCTGGTGAGCAATAACTGGGAATCATTCATTTGGACTTATGGCATTTTGCAATTGCACTGCTACTTCTGGGGGTATGTTAGTAAAGCGAATATAAAAACTATTTGGTTCTGCTGTTTTGTCTAAGACTTTAGCATAGATGTCTTCAGTAATTGTGGTATGAGGGGGTAGAAAAAAGTTTAATTTTAAATTGGTAAATGGTGGCAAAATTACTGAATTTGCGATGGAATCATGGCATATTTGCGCTCCTGTGGCTGACAGCTTAACTAAGTTCCCTCTGCTCACAGTTTTATCTACGTCTTTACCATCCAAAATTGCGTACTGTAGGGGAATTGCGGCTGCTAGTTGCGAAAATATTTCTGCTGCTTTTGCCAGATATAAATTGTATTCTCCAGCGATGCCACCAATTTCATATATTTTTATGGGTTGTGTCACACCTTTGGCTTGTACTTCTTTAATGTCCAAAATTTGGGCGATCGCACCAACTTCATTAATAGTTGATTCGGAAACGAAAATTTGTCCGCCCACTGTATAAGATTCAATACGATAAGTTAAATTTACTTGACTACCAATAACTCCATATTTAGTGCGTTTTTCTGAACCAATATTACCGACTACTACTTCTGCTGTATTAATCCCAATGCCCATTTCTAGTTTTGGGAATCCCATTTGCTGAATTTTTTGATTCACATCTGTCATTGCTAACTGCATGGCTACGGCACAAGCAATTGCTCTACTTGCATCATCATTTCTAGTAATGGGCGCGCCAAATAAAACTAAAATGCCATCACCCATAAACTCATCAATAGTACCTTGATATTGAGTAATGACATCTGCCATACATCCCAAATAAATATTAATAACTTTAATCACTTCTTCCGCCGATAATCTCTCAGATGTAGCGGTAAAACCCCTTAAATCAGAAGTGAGAATTGTGATTTTTTTGCGTTCTCCACCCAGTTTTAAACCTTCAGGATTTTCTAGTAAATTAGCAACTACTTCATCAGTCAGGTAACGACCAAAGGTTTTGCGAATAGCTCCCGCAGTCCTAGCAACATAAGCAGTTACAGCAATTCCCGAACCGATTAATGTCATGAATGGTGGGACGAAAGGAATCCACCATCCTGCCAAAAAAGCTAGATAACTAATACCTATGAGACTACATCCAGCCAGTGATAAGCTAATAATAGGTAACAGTGATTTTCTTTTAGAAGTGCCACTATATCTTTGTTGCCATCTTAAGGTTGCTCCTATCAATGCCCACAGAAAAATCCATAACCATTCTTGCGGTTTATTCCAAGTTTTAATTAACGGCCGATTATCTAAAGTCGCACTTAAAATTTGACTGATAGCATGAGCATGAATTGCTACGCCTGCCATGCGTTTTGGTGCTGTTAATATTGTGCTGCTGGCAGGTGTATAGAATAGGTCTTTGAGACTTTCGGCCGTGGAGCCAATTAACACAATGCGTCCCTTGAATAAATCCTGGGGTATGCGATTTTCTAACACATCTATAATTGATATTTGCTGAAAACCTGGTTGAGCATGACGATAATTGATTAGTACCTGATAACCTTGGTCTTCGGCTCGCACATAACCACCATCATTACTTTTAAATAATGGGTAAATGACATTACCTGTTTTGACTAAAAAATCATCGGTTTGTCCGACCTCTATATGGCGATCGCTCAAATCAAGATAAGCTAATTTAAAAGCAAAACTAAATATATTTTCTCCATTTTTATCAGCTAAATACAGTAAACTACGACGAACTTTTCCATCCCCATCTAAAGGAAAATCATTTGCACCTACTTGTCCGAGTTTTTTCAGTGTTGGTGGTGGTGCAACTGCTGAACTGTCATCATTTTCCGCAACTTTCTGTATCCCAACTAAATTGGGTGTAGTCTCAAAGATTTTCACTAATGAATCATGGCCAGAACCCACTGGCAAATCTCGATATAAATCTAGACCAATTGCACTGGGTTGTTGTTGTTTGATATTTCCTAAAATCTGGGAAAGTAAGCCATCTGGTAACGGCCAATTACCATTTTTACCGAGCTTCTGCACATCCGATTCATTAATTTCCACAATGACAATGCGCGAGTCTAGAGATTCTGGAGGACGTAACAGAAACATTTGATCCAGTGCAGCTAATTCTAACATCTGCAATAGTCCACTCAAGCGCAGAATGAACACAAATATACCTACGCTGGGAGCAGTAATTAAGATACCGCGCCATTGCCAAATTTGTTTCTTAATTTGACTCCACATGAGATTAAATCAAAATTTAAATAAGAGCATTTAAAGCTGACTCCCACATTCACCTTTGTGGTTTTCTTTTAGAGTCTGGACATTTTCTAGATATTGATTGAGCAAAGGTTGGGAAACTAAATCTTTTAACCCGACTGACTCTAGAAAGACTTGCCAATTGGCTGCTACTTTACGATCGCTAGGATGTGCTAAACGTTGTTGTACTAAGGTATGCAATGCTTCATGCCAAATGCCGGCATTTGCGTACACTTGGGATAGTTGCTGGGGATTTGTCCTGGCTAGCTGCTGGGATAAGGCTGGCGTGGCTGGGATACGTTCTACCCAACCATCTACAGTCATTTCTTTTTCTGCTTCTGGATTGCAGGCGATCGCCAAATACCAGTGATACTTTTTACCAACTTTCAGGCTAGATGCGTTAGATGGCAGAGTAAAACCCACAATTCCCGATTCTTTAGGAAGTTTAACAGTTGTTTCGTAGACTACACCTTGATCATCTAGTAATGAAAAGTGCGCCTTTTGTACGCTAACTTGCGGCACAAACCAGTAAAAACTAGGACGTTCAGCCAAAGTTAAACCGAATTTATTTTGCGGTATTAAGGGCTGTATAGTTTCTTTACTTGCTAACTCACAGAACCTTCCACGGCTTCCCCCACCAGCAGTTGTGCGGGGTGCTTGGCGATTTGGAGGGATAAATTTCTGGCTGATTTGCCAGTTTTGCCATCTTCGTGGTGATTCAGCTATGCCTTTGGGCAAACTAGAAATGCTTAATAATCCTAAAGAGAGGGAAACTGCTGTCAGATTTATAAATTTTTTTATCAAATTCATATTAAGTTAGGTTAATTTTCCAGCCTCTAAAAACAACAACTATATTTGCTAATGCCAAAGGTGATATTAATTTAAATTAATTACCTATATTAAAACTAATACTACCTGAATGTCCAAAAAGAAATTTTAACTTAACTATTATGACAACTTTACAAGCTGACATTTGATTGCAATAGATAACTTCATTTCACTCATCATCAATTTTAGACAATATGCTCAGACAAATACTAGCTAATTTCCCTCATTTCCTAGCTTTGGGAGATAGAGATATTGATTGGATGCTTAGTGTAAGTAAATTCATAGAATATCATACTGATGAAGTTCTTATTCAAGAAGGTCAAGCAGTTATCAATACGGTAGAAATTTTATTAGCAGGCGCATTAAGTGTTCGTGTTTCTCCCACTGGAAATATAGAAGATGCGGTGGAAATTGATCGGGTAGCGGTGGGAGAAATTGCCGAATCTCTATCTTTTATAGATCATCGTCCCCCCTCTATTAGTTGCATAGCCTTAGAAAACTCACGCGTGTTATCTCTACCTCGACTGGCATTAATTCAAAAGTTAGAGCAAGATAAAGCGTTTGCTGCTCGTTTTTATCAAATGCTGTCTCTGTCACTATCAAAGCAATTGCGACGATTAACTGATTTTCTCGCTAAAACTAACGTTTTTCCTGGTGAACCGTTACGTAAAGTTTTATTTGTATTTGCCATCTTGAATGATAGCGATATTGATTGGATGATTTCCCAAGGAATCAGAAAGCAAGTTAATCCGGGAACGATGCTAATTGAGGAAGGTAAACCTGTTGAGGCATTATATATATTATTAGATGGTAAATTAGGAATTTTTGTTAGCACACCACAGAATGAACTGGCTCAAAAGGAAATTGCTAAATCAGTCAAAGGTGAAATTTTAGGAGAAATGTCTTTTGTAGAAAATACAAATGCTTCTGCCACAGTCAAAGCCGCAGAATCTTCAGTATTATTGGCACTACCACAGGCAATATTAGCAGCAAAATTAAAGCAGGATACAGGATTTACAGCCCGTTTTTATCGAGCGATCGCGGTAGTTTTAACAGATAGAATCCGTGATCGATTATTCCGGCGAGGATTTGGCAAATTAGCTTACCAATTAGATGAACTTTTATCTGAAAATATCGAAGTTGAAGATGAAATCGACTTAGATACATTAGACAATACTGCCCTAGCAGGTGCTAGATTTGACTGGATGATTAAACGACTGAATAGGCAATCTTGAACAACAAAAGGTCAACTATACCCAATTCCAAGCTCCAAATAAATGGCTGATAAAGAGAGTATATTTCGCAAAGAATCACTGGAGCGGTTATCTTCTCCAGAAAGATTGGATCAATTAATGCAAATAGTCAACCCTTTAGATTGGCTACCTTTGGCCACTTTGGGTGCTTTTATCGTTTTGGGGTTAGTTTGGAGTATCTTTGGCCGGATTCCCATTACAGTGTCAGGTAAGGGAATACTGATTAAACCCAATCAAGTTGTCACTTTTGAGTCTCCCATCTCTGGACAATTGAAAAGTCTGAATGTGAAAACCGGACAATGTATCGAAAAAGGACATATTATCGCCACAATTGATCCTACTGATCTCAAACAACAATTGCAGCTCCAACGCTCCAAATTGGCGCAGTTGCAAACACAAGAACGGGATTCTATTTTACTTCAGCGACAACGTACCGCCAAGGAAAAAGAAGCGATCGCATCTGCTAGAGTTAGCTACATTCAACGTTTGCGAGACACCCAAACTCTCACACCTGCATTTTATGAAAAAGGCTTAAATGCGATTCGTCAACAGCGTATTAGTTTACAGCAACGCCTCAAAGATGCTACGGAACTTGTACCAGTGCTGCAAGATAGATTTCAAAAACGTCAGCAACTTTTAGACGCAGGCGCAATTGCCAAAGATACCGTGTTACAAGCAGAGCAAGAATATAAACAAGGGTTACAAACCGTCTATGATATCCAAGCACAACTCAAGCAGTTAGATGTGCAAGAAACGGAAGCACAGCAGAGATACTTAGGAAATCTCAGTTCCGTCGGTGAATTGCAAGCGCAATTAAAAGACTTAGAAACGAGGAGTAAACGTATTGATCAAGAAAACGCAGAAAATATTAATACTAAAGTTAATCAAGTTCAGGATACCAATCGAGCGATCGCCCAACTAGAAAAACAAATATTAGATAATAGTCAAATTATTAGCCTCAGTAGTGGTTGTGTATTAGAAATTTCCGCTTTTGTTGGTCAAGTTGCTAGTCCCGGAACTCCGCTTGTATCTGTCAACACCAGCGACCAAAACACTCCCCTCATTGCCATCTCTTACTTTAACGTCAAAGATGGCAAACTGATTCAACCAGGAATGACCCTACAAATCACCCCCGACTCCGTCAAAAGAGAACGCTTCGGTGGTATTGTGGCTCAAGTCACCTCCGTTTCGGCTTTACCTGTGACTAAAGAAGGTGCAAATTCGCTGATTGGCAATCCTGACTTAGTGGCAAAAATCTTACCGACTGGCGGCGGAGATATGGAAGTGCGAGCAGAAATGGTCATTGACCCATCCACCTTTAGCGGTTATCGTTGGTCTTCCTCCCAGGGGCCAAAATTAGACATTTCTGCGGGAACAACCACCACTGTGCGGGTAAAAGTAGCAGAGCAGGCCCCCATTACTTTTGTTTTGCCCATTCTCCGTGAATTTACTGGAATTAACTAAACAAATCTAGCGATTCTGTTCCCTCCCTTGAGCAATGAATTTAATCGTCTCACTTTCCCAACTCAATCCCTTTCGCAAACCAACACCACCACCAGAATTAGGAACAGCACAAAGTCAAATCCCCTCCCGTGTCAAAACTCCTACCCTCTTGCAAATGGAAGCCGTGGAGTGTGGAGCGGCGGCTTTAGGAATTATTTTGGCGTACTACCGTAAAATTGTCCCCTTAGCTGAACTGCGCCAAAGTTGCGGCATTTCCCGTGATGGTAGCAAAGCCTCGAATATGATTAAGGCAGCCAGAAATTACGGAATGCAAGCTAAAGGCTTTAAAAAGCAGTTAGAGCAATTAAAAACAGTCCGTCCCCCATATATTGTTTTTTGGAATTTCAATCATTTTTTAGTAGTTGAAGGATTTAAAAACCATTGGGTTTACCTGAATGACCCAGCCACAGGGCCAAGACGAGTTTCCTATCAAGAATTTGATGAAGCTTATACAGGGGTTGTCCTGGTCATGGAACCAGGGACAGAATTTCAACAAGGTGGTCGTAAACCTAGCTTAATTGGCTCTTTGGTAGATAGATTACAGAGTTCTTGGGGGGCTATTCTCTATTGTTTACTTGCGGGATTTTTCCTAGTTATTCCAGGTTTAGTTTTACCAGTATTTAATCAGATTTTTGTTGATAGAGTTCTTGTGGAAAACCGCACAGATTGGTTGCGTCCACTGATTTTGGGCATGGGCATCACTATATTTATTCAGGGATGGTTAACATTTTTGCAAAGACGGTTTTTAAGAAAATTAAATATTAAGTTATCAGTGGAAATGTCCAGCCAATTTATCCACCATATTTTGCGCTTGCCAGTAGGATTTTATGCTCAAAGATTTGCCGGAGAAATCAGCAGTCGGATTAATATTAATACCAAAGTCGCAGAAGTGCTATCAGGTCAATTAGCGAGGACTGTAATTGATACGGTCATGGTAGTATTTTATGCCATAGTGATGTTTGCTTATGATGGGGTATTAACGGCTATTAGTGTGTGTTTTGTGGCAATTAATATCCTGGCATTACAGTGGGTTTCGCGGCAACGCACAGATATGTATATGCGAACTATACAAGACCGGGGAAAAGTCGCAGGGACAGAAATTGCTGCACTCCAAAGTATGGAAACCCTAAAAGCCTCAGCTTTAGAGTCAGATTTCTTCTCACGCTGGTCTGGTTACTATACAAAATTGATTAATGGTCAGCAGGAACTAGGCATCACCAATCAAGTATTAGGCGTTTTACCGCCATTTTTGACTAGTTTAAGTTCACTATCAATTTTAGCGATCGGTGGACTGCGGGTCATGGATGGACATCTCAGTATTGGGATGTTAGTTGCTTTCCAAAGTTTAATGACTAGTTTTTTAACTCCGGTCAACTCTTTAGTTAACTTTGGCAGTACCCTACAAGAATTAGAGGGTGATTTGACTCGTTTGGATGATGTATTGCGAAACCCGACTGATCCAGAATTGGACAGTCAAAATACAGATATGCAGCAGGTACAGTATGCTTTACCCTGTCAACTCCGGGGATACGTAGAATTTAAAAATGTCACATTTGGCTATTCGCGCACAGATGAGCCACTAATTAAAGACCTGAGTTTTCAGCTACAACCAGGAGAAAGAGTTGCTTTAGTTGGTGGTAGCGGTTCAGGTAAATCAACAGTTGCTAAATTGTTAGCCGGACTTTACCAACCTTGGTCGGGAGTAATTCTGTTTGATGGTATTCCCAGAGAAAACATCCCCAGGTCAGTCATGTCTAATTCTCTGGCGATCGTAGAACAGGAGATTTTTTTATATGCTGGTACTGTCAGAGAAAATTTAACATTATGGGACGATACTGTACCCAATGCCCAATTAATCCGGGCTTGTAAAGATGCTGCCATTCACGAAGCTATTTTAGCTTTACCTGGGAGCTATGATAGCTACTTACTTGAGGGTGCAGCTAATTTAAGCGGAGGACAACGTCAGCGTTTGGAAATTGCTCGTGCATTAGTCCATGATCCGACAATTTTAGTCATGGATGAAGCAACCAGTGCTTTAGATGCAGAGACAGAAAAAATTATTGACCGAAATCTACGCTATCGAGGATGTTCTTGCATTATTGTGGCTCACCGTTTAAGTACCATCCGCGACTGTAATGAAATCATTGTTCTAGAAAAAGGTCAGGTAATACAGCGAGGTAATCATCAACAGATGTCACAGATGGATAGTCCTTATGCAAAATTAATTCAATTAGAGCAAACTAGTGGGTCATTCGGCACGTTTATAGCCACAGAAAAAATTTAATAGCTGATTAATGAACATATTTGCGTAGGGAGGGAACAGGGAACGGGGAACAGTAAAAAAGGGATTTATGAGTATAGTGAGTTTTTTCAGAAATCAAATATGAGTCCTATCTCAAAAAAAATCGTAACAATAGAAGGCGATCGCTATAAACTCTAATTCAGATGACAGTTACTCATAACCTACCCGACGGGCCGAAACTCCCTTATTTTGTGCGGTTGTTTAAATTCATTACTCAGCCAACTGGGTATTTAGAAGATTTTGCCCGTGTTTATGGTGATAATTTCACCATCTGGAGACAGAATAAAGAAAATCAAATAGTCTATTTCAGTCACCCCCAAGCTTTAGAGCAGATTTTCACGGCTGATGGTAAATACTTTCAAAGTGGGGGAGGGGCGGTAGTTTAAAAGTTTTGTTGGGTGATAATTCTCTGATTTTATTAGATGGCGATCGCCACCAGCGTCAACGGCAATTACTCACCCCGCCTTTTCATGGTGAAAGAATGCGGGCTTACGGTCAAGCCATTCAAGAAATAACGCAACAAGTCAGCAGTGAGTGGGAAATATTTTTACCAAAAAACTGGGTTGAAAGCCCCGTCCTTCCAGGATGGCTCTGAGTAATTGTGCTAAAATACGTTGCGTAGAAGTTTTCCACGTAAGATGCTCGTTCTAGAATTCAAAGCCAAAGGGAAAACAACTCAATACACCGCTATTAATGAAGCCATCAGAACCGCGCAATTTGTCCGCAATAAAAGTATCCGTTTTTGGATGGATAACCACGGTGTCGGACAAAAAGACCTATATCGTCTGAGCAAGATTCTTCGAGATGAGTTCCCCTTTGTCAAAGCTTTGAATTCCAGTGCTTGCCAAGCGGCTGTCGAACGTGCCTATAGTTCCATTGCTCGGTTCTACGACAACTGCAAGAAAGCCATTCCAGGTAAGAAAGGATATCCCAAGTTTAAGAAACATTCTCGCTCAGTAGAGTATAAAACCTCTGGCTGGAAACTATCTCCAACTCGGAAACAAATCACTTTCACCGACAAAAAAGGAATTGGCAACCTCAAGCTCAAAGGAACGTGGGATTTAAACTTCTACCAATTAGAACAGATAAAACGGGTGCGGTTAATTCGTCGTGCTGATGGGTATTATGTTCAATTCTTAGTTAGTGTAGACAACAAAGTAGAAACACAACCCACCGGCAAAACCATTGGTTTGGATGTGGGATTAAAAGAGTTTTACACGGACAGTAACGGATATAGTGAACCTAACCCACGGTTTTATCAAACAGCAGAACAACGACTGAAATTTTATCAACGTCGTGTATCTCGTAAACACAAAGGCTCTATCAACCGTAAGAAAGCCATTAATCAATTAGGGCGAGTACACCTCAAAATAAGTAGGCAACGTCAAGAACACGCTAAGAGAATGGCGCGTTGCGTTATCCAATCTCACGATTTGGTGGCCTATGAAGATTTGAGGATTAAAAATTTAGTGAAAAATCAATGTCTGGCGAAATCGATTAATGATGCTGGTTGGTATGAATTCAGAAAATGGTTGGAGTATTTTGGGGTGAAGTTTGGCAGAATCACTGTGGCAGTGAATCCGCGCTTCACTTCTCAAGAATGCTCTAATTGTGGTGCAGTCGTCAAAAAATCTCTATCGACAAGAACTCATGTTTGTGAATGTGGGTTGGTGATGGATAGAGATTGGAATGCGGCGATTAACATTCTGAAATTAGCCTTGAGTACCGTAGGGCATACGGGAACTTGGGTCTTAGACCCGAACGCTTCTGGAGATTCGACCGCTACTCATGCTGGAGAAATCTTGTTTGAGCAAGTTGGTTCTGTGAAGGAAGAATCACCGCCCTAAAAGTGCGGTGAGTGTCAAAAAGGCAATTTTCCCCTTATGAATATTTACCATTTAGGGGCGGGAATCGTCGGTGTATAGGTTTGGCTTTTGCTCAGTATGAAATGAAAATTGTTTTGGCGACAGTTTTAGCTCAATATCAAGTTTCTCTAGTGAATAAACTTCCTGTGCGTCCTGTGCGCCGTGGTTTAACCTTAGCTGCACCAGCCGGAATGCGAATGGTTGCAACACGGCAATTAATCTCCGTAATTAGGGGTACAAGGGTATAAGGGTGTAAGGGTATAGGGGTTGAAATTGTGGGACGGGTGTTGAAAAAGAACCCAACACGGATACCCCAGGGAGCAGGCAACCTATTCTTCCCCCTACACCCCCACACCCATGCACCCGCTTGGTAATAGTGTAAACACCGTAGTTTGACGATCGCTCTAGGCGAATGATGGCAATTGCTTCTACCCTTAAAATAAGAGGCAGGGGGCAGGGGGCAGGGGGAAATTAAAGTTACAAACCGAACTACTTTCTTCTGCTCCGCTAACACCCACAAGCGGTGTTATTTTGCTCTCTGCTCCCCTACTGTCTCATGGCGAGCATGAACTGCGTAAACCAGCACAGATGAAAAATTCCTCACCTCACCGCCCCCGATTTTTCCGCTTCTCTATCAGCAGAAGCAGGAAATCTCTGTTACTAACTTTGAGTTGGATATTGCTGTCAATTGGTACGTCAATTCTGATTATTTTGACACAACCAATAGCACCAGCCCCCGCCCAAACGCCAAATACTGAAAATAGCACCCCAGCCAACTCAGAGACATCATCGGACGAAACACTTCGGGATACACTCAGGCGATCGCGTCAATCTCCAGATATTCCCCCACCTGACCCAGCAGAAATCGCTCGGTTGCTCAAACTCCAAGAAGCCGACAAACTATATTTAGCAGGTAAAGTTGCAGAGGCGCAAAAGCTTTACCGCGAAGCCAAAGCACCTTTTAACAAAGCAGGTGAAGCCTCTCCAGAACTCAAACCAGCCATCACCGACCCAGCCCAACTTTCACCCGCAGGTAGGGTATACTGGCGCGAAGCACAAGACGGTATCGCTAAAAAGCTGCAAACCAAAGCTCTAGTACCTCTGCAATTATTAGTTGAGCAGAATCCCGAATTTATTCCTGGTCATATCAGCTATGCTGAGGTTTTAACTCAATACGATCGCACTAAGGAAGCATTAGACGTTTTAGAACGGGGTTCTTCGCTGTACCCTGACCAACCAGAATTAATTAAAGCGAGGGTGACAGCCTTAGCTAATGCAAAGAAATGGATGGAAGCATCCATCGCCGCCCGTCAATTTGCCATTCTTTACCCCCAAAGTCCCCAAGCGTCGGAATTTAACGAACTAGCAGACACCAACCTCAAACGTTACAAATCGCATATTCGCTCAGAAATTCGAGGTAATGTGATTAGTAATGTAATTACGGGTGCATTAGGTTACGCCGTTACTGGTAGTTTATTGGGGCCATTTTCCGCCCTGGATTCGACGATTTTGCTGTTACAGGGAGAAGGTTCTGTGGGGGAATCGGTGGCGAAACAGGCGAAAAAGCAGCTACCTTTAGTCATAGATGAGCCGACATTAGCTTATGTCAATGATATTGGGCATAAATTAGCCAAAATCGCAGGTAGAAACGAATTTAAATATGAGTTTTTCGTCATTCCTGAAGAAGACCTCAACGCCTTTGCACTCCCAGGGGGGAAAATCTTTATTAACGCAGGTGCGATCGCTAAAACTAACTCCGAGGCCGAATTAGCCGGATTAATCGGCCATGAATTATCTCACGTAGTTTTATCCCACGGCTTTCAACTAGTTACCCAAGGTAATCTCATTTCCAACGTTACCCAATATTTACCTTTTGGCGGCACCATCGGACAACTATTTGCATTAACTTACAGCCGGGAAATGGAACGACAAGCCGATATTCTTGGTACACGCTTAATAGTTGCTAGCGGTTATGCGGCTGATGGCTTGCGTAACTTAATGGTGACATTAGACAAACAAAAGAAATTTAGCATTCCTACTTGGTTATCCTCCCACCCAGGCGGAAACGAACGAGTCGATTATCTAGAAAAAATGATTACTCGTAATAGTTACAACCGTTATGCTTTTGAAGGTGTAGAACGTCACACAGAAATTAAAGCTAGGGTGAAGAAACTCCTCAAAGAAAGAAAAGAACAAGCAGAAAAAAAGCAACCAACTGATGAATCAAAAGACAAAATTTTGCGTCAATGAAGATATTAAACCAATTCGCAATTCGCAATTCGCAATGGACTAGCGTCCCGCTACGCTAACGCAATTACGTTTTGTAATGGGGACTTAAAACCCAGTGATCACTGATAACTGATTTAATTCCCTATTCTGTGTCCACTGGAGGAGCATTTTATGTTGTCAAAAAGCTGGAATTTAGCCTGTTTGGGTGGTTTGGGTTTGTCTTTGTTGTTAGGTAACGGTGTGGCATTAGCTCAGTATGATACATCTAGTGATGTAACCGTACCAACTGTACCTTCAGGTTCATCCACACCCACAACTACCCCTACTACAACTACACCTTATCCCACAGACACCAACGCCACCAATACACCTAATGCTGTCGGTGGCGCAAGATTTTTCTGTCAACAATATAACGGTCAATACACCGTCATGTACCAGCCAGAAAGTCAACCCGGACAATACTTCCCTTGGGCTGCGCCTGGTACTTTAGGCGGTGGTTGGAATCCCCAAGCACGTTGTCAAACTATTGCTACCCGCCTAGAATCATACCGCCCAGATGGACTGCAAGAACTCCAGATTAGTCGGGAAAATAACGAAAATATCGTTTGCGTCACCACCGAAGCCAATTCTAGATGTCGAATTGTGCTAACCGTACCTCGCAACAAAGACCCCTACACAGTCCGTAATAGTATTTTCCAAAACCTCACGTCTGCTGATAGCGGTCAACAAACCACAGCAGTCAACACCTATACTAATCGTGGCGGAGACGAACTATATAATATAGGTCGTACCTTACTAGGTAGCGGAAATCAAGTCACTTCCTTAAGAAGTGGAATTAATCTCAAGCCTTACCTTGATGTAAAAGACGGCGGAACAGGTACAAATTTAAGAAATGGCGTAGCTATTCGTCGTCCATCTCAAACAGGTGTTCGCTTAAATCCTAATAAATTCCGGTAAGGATGAAACAGGGTAAAAGTCAAAAGACAAAAGAAAAAGCAATTATTGATAGGTAAATACTGTTCACATCAGACCACAATAGTCATGAAACGATGCAGTCAAAGCATTTTTTCATGACTTTTTAATTTTTGCCTAAGTGTTGTTTCAAATCGCGGATAGCTGCGCTGGTGTTACGTTCATAAGCTATCTGCACACAACGAGCAATCAAACTTGCTAAATCAAAATCGGGAAAATAGCGGCTGTAAGTTTGCAATTGATATTCTGCACCTTGTAATTGGTAAATCAATAATTGTTGTTTTTTGAAAAACCAAACTTCAGGAACTTTAAAAGGAAGATAATCCTGTATATCAGAATAACTGGTGACATCAATCTCAATCACTAAATCGGGTGGTGGATCTTCTCCCCAGTCAATGCGTTTTTTTACCTGATACCACTTCCCAGTTGTCAATATAAAAGCAATAATCTGGCTCAATTCCGCTTTCTTGGGGTAAGCTCATAGTGACGGGGGTAAACGCATCATATTCTTTCCCATCGTGGTCTAAAAGGGTTTTAACAATATCAGCCAGTAGATTAGCATCTCGGCCGTGTACTGGTAATGGCGACATGAGCAATACTTCTCCATTGCGATATTTGAGGCGCGGGATTGAACCGTCTCCCCGTTGTTCACACAAACGCTGATATTCTTCCCAAGTCGCAGGTAAGCGCACTACAGAACCAGGAGGTAATTGAGTTTTTTCTGGGGAAACGAGAGCAAACATGGCTGATATTTCCTTTGACAGTCGCTTCTTTTCATGATAACGGCTAAAGTCTGGTGAAAAAATCAGCGCGTCAGAGTAGTGACTAATGAATAACTTTAACCATTTGCTAGCAATTTCTTAATCTAGCTGGGATAGGTTGAAATTTAGCAATCCGAATAAATACTGAATTAAGGTATATCGCTGTTTTTTGGCGATCGCCTTAATTTTCTGTGAGGGTTGAGCGATCGCCTTTGATGTCAACTGCATTTTCAATTACCCAGACGCATGAAATTTACACTTCAAATTCTCCCCAGTTCGGACTTTGAAGGTAGCATTTGTGCTGCCAATCTCCAGTCTCGTCAATGGGAATTTCCTCCCCAGCTAATGCAGATATCTACAAGGTTTAACTATCGCTCTTGTTTGCCCTCAAGCCATAGATGAAGATTTACATCCATTCCTACGTAACACTCTCTTATTTGGGGATTTTTAATTGATATTATGACTAACCCAACAATCCGCTTTTCTCAATTTAACGCGTCTCTCAACCGCAATGCGGAAGGTCAGTTAGTGAGTGATTTATCTACTCCTAATAATGCTCAAGCCAAGGCTGTGGCGGAAATTATTCAGCGCAATAACCCAGATGTGCTGTTGATTAATGAATTCGACTATGTTGCAGCTAATCCTTTAGAGCCAGTCCAATTATTTCAACAAAATTACCTCAGTGTCAGTCAAAACGGTGCAACTCCTGTTGAGTATCCCTACGTTTATATTGCACCTTCTAATACAGGAATCGCTTCAGGATTTGACTTAGATAATAGTGGCTCAGTTGGTGGTGGAAATGATGCCTTTGGCTTTGGCACTTTCCCTGGTCAGTTTGGGATGTTGTTGTTATCAAAATATCCTATAGACACTGCCAATATCCGCACCTTCCAAAATTTCTTGTGGAAGGATATGCCGGGAAATCTATTAACTAATGACCCGACAGTAGATAATCCTAATACTTCTGTAAACGAAAATCTCAACGGCTTTTATTCACCAGAAGAAATTAATATACTGCGTCTTTCTTCTAAGAGTCATTGGGATGTACCGATTCAGGTGAATGGTGAAACAATTCATGTATTAGTAAGTCATCCCACACCCCCAGTTTTTGATACTACAGAAGACCGCAACGGTAAGCGCAACCATGACGAGATTCGCTTTTGGGCAGATTATATAACTCCAGGTCAGGGCGATTATATCTATGATGATGCGGGGAATACAGGCGGTTTAGCGGCTGGTTCAAGTTTCGTGATTATGGGTGATCAAAATGCTGATCCTTACGATGGAGACAGCTACGATAACGCCGTTCTCCAACTGTTGCAAAATCCCAATATCAATACTAATTCCATTCCCACTAGTCTCGGCGCACCCCAGCAAGGGGCTTTACAAGGTGGTGCAAACGCAAATCACCAAGGAAATCCGTATTTTGACACAGCTGATTTTGCTGATGGGACTCCTGGTAACTTGCGTGCAGATTATGTTCTACCCTCTACAGATTTGCAGATTAGCAACTCAGGGGTGTTTTGGCCTGTGAATAGCGACCCAACATTTGCACCTGTAGGAACTTTCCCTTTCCCCAGTTCCGACCATCGTTTAGTGTATGTGGATGTAGAATTAGGTGCGACACCAGCAGGTAATACTGTCCCGGAAGCGGAGTTTGTAGAACAAGCAACCTTTCCTACAGGTTTTATTCCAGCAGGTACAGCAGGAACAGTTAATGGTGTACCAACTCAGGTAGGGGGTTTATCTGGTGTTACTTACGATGCGGTCAATAATGTTTATTATGCAATTTCAGACGATCGCTCGCAAATCGCCCCAGCCCGTTTTTATACATTTACTAATGATGGTGAAATTGAGTTTACCAATGTCACCACCCTTAAAGACAGCAATGGTAATACTTTTCCCACCCTCAGTCTTGATCCTGAAGGAATCGCCTTAACTAAAAATGGGACTGTATTTATCTCCTCTGAAGGGGAAGCAAATCCTAATGCTGGTCGTGTAAGTAACCCCTGGATTAAAGAATTTGACTTAATTACAGGTCAAGAATTACGCTCATTATCTGTACCTGTGAAGTTTTTACCAGTCGTCCAAGACACTAACAATGATGGGATTGTCAATGCAGGTGATACGCAGACATTAGGGGTAAGAAATAACCTAGCTTTTGAAAGTTTGACTATCTCCCCTGACCAGAAAACCTTATATACAGCTACCGAAAACGCCCTATTTCAAGATGGTGCGAGGGCTTCATTAGCTAATGGTAGCCGTTCTCGCATTCTGCAATATAACTTAGTTAGCGGTCAGCCAGAAAAAGAATATCTCTATATTACCGATGCGATCGCGGATGTTCCTAACCCATCTACAGGTGCAGCAGATAACGGTTTGGTAGATTTATTAGCCATTGATAATCGCGGTACTCTTTTGGCTGTAGAACGTTCCTTTGCTCAAGGTGTGGGTAATACCATCAAAATCTATGAGGTATCTTTGCAAGGGGCGACAGATATCAGCACTATTGACTCCTTAGCTAGTCTCACTGAAGCAGAATTAACAGCCCTCAGACCCGCTAGCAAGCGTCTGGTGTTGAATTTAAACGACCTTGATTTACCGACAGGTACAGATAACATCGAAGGGATTACTTTCGGCCCCAAATTAGCTGATGGTCGTCAATCAATTGTGTTGGTAAGTGATAACAACTTTAACTCAGCCCAATTTACCCAAATCCTTACCTTAAGTGCAGAGGTAATTCCCACCGTTACCCCGACTGTAGAAACTCGTCCCGACTTGTTCGATGATGATGATGGCAGTATCCCCGAAGTTGACCAGAACGCGGATGCTGATGACCCAGCCATTTACGTTAACGCTAACGACCCCTCAGCCAGTCTAGTGTTAACTGTGGTGAAAAATGCAGGTTTGCGGGTTTATGACTTGTCGGGAAATCTCCTACAAACCTTTAACCCTGGGGATATCCGCTACAACAACATAGATTTGCAGTATGGGTTTAACTTGGGTGGTGAATCTATCGATATCGCCGTGGCGAGCGATCGCAATAACGACAAGCTGGTAATCTTTAAAATTAACCCCAATCCCACCACCCCTGGCGAATATCTCGAAGACATCACCGATAGCAGTATCGGGACTCTCTTCCAAGGCGCACCTTTTGAGCCTCCCTACTCTTCAGATGAACGCAGTGCTTACGGTATAGCTTTATATCGCAGTCCTGTGACCAATGATTACTACGCCTTTGTCAACCGTCGGGAAACTGGCGATGTTGCCCAATTTAAACTCATCGACCAAGGTAACGGTAAAATTGGCGCGGAACTGGTGCGGGAGTTCACCATCCCCACTGAGGAAGGAATTGACCCCCAAACTGAGGGAATGGTAGCTGACCAAGAAATGGGTTATCTCTACATCGGTCAAGAAAATGTGGGGATTTGGAAATTTGATGCTGAACCAAACGGGCGCAATACCGGTAAACTCGTTGATAAAATCAAGGATTTGGGCGGTTCTTACCTCACCGACGATGTGGAAGGCTTGACTATTTACTATGGACAGAATGGTCAAGGTTACTTGTTGGTATCTAGTCAAGGTGACAATACTTTTGCAGTCTACAACCGTGGCGGTGATAACGAATATTTAGGTAGGTTCGCTGTTGGAAATAATGGCTCAATTGACAGCGTACAGGAATCTGACGGTGCAGATGTGGTCAACGTCCCACTGGGGGCGAATTTCCCCTATGGTTTATTCGTCACTCAAGACGGTTCTAACGACCCCGCCAGACTGGTAGAAGATGACGGCGAACTCGAAAACGTCAACACCAACTTTAAATTTGTTCCTTGGGAAAATATCGCCCAAGCCTTTACCAATTCCTTAATTATTGACACCGAAAGTTACAATCCGCGTAATCCCCAAGCGATGATTCCCCCAAAATTAACACTCAAAGGTTTTGCTGTCCTTCCTGCTGATAGCTTTGCAGCAGGCCCACCATCCGGTAATTTCATCACAGGTACTACTAACGGTAGACCGATCCCATTTGCTAGCCAACCCATCCAAGGCTTTAGCGCAGTCCAAGTAGCTGATGATAATTCCTACTGGTTCTTATCAGACAATGGTTTTGGTAGTAAAGCTAATAGTGCAGATTATCTACTGCGGATTCATCGCTTAGACCCCAGTTTCCAAGGTACAGAAAACGGCGACAAATCCGTCAATGTCTTAAGTTTCATTCAACTATCTGACCCAGATCAGAAAATACCCTTCCAGATTGTGAATGAAAATACTAGCGATCGCCTCCTCACTGGTGCAGATTTCGATATTGAATCATTAACGATCGCCGCCGATGGTACACTCTGGGTTGGTGATGAGTTTGGCCCCTACCTACTGCACTTTGATGCTACAGGTAAATTATTAGATGCACCCATCCCCACACCCAACATTACTAATCTCAATACTCTGACTGGCGAAGCACCGTTAGTAATTGGACACCGAGGCGCAAGCGGTGAACGCCCAGAACACACCCTGGAATCCTACAAGTTAGCAATTGAACGCGGTGCGGATTTCATCGAACCCGACATAGTGACCACCAAAGACGGCGTATTAATCGCCCGTCACGAACCCAATTTAATTAATACTACCAACGTTGCAGACTTACCACAGTTTGCAGACCGCCGCAAAACAAAAGTTGTCGATGGGTTTGCGGAAGAAGGTTTCTTTGCAGAAGACTTCACCCTCGCGGAAATTAAGACTCTACGCGCCAGAATTCAGCCGAGTTTCCGTGACCAAAGCTTTAATGATTTGTATGAAATTCCCACACTGGCTGAAATCATCGCTTTGGTAAGACAGGTAGAAGCTGATACAGGCAAAAAAATCGGCATCTATCCCGAAACCAAGCACCCGACCTACTTTTTACAGCAAGGCTACGATATCAGTCAGAAATTAATTGATACTCTCTTAGCTAATAATTTCACTGACCCAACCCGGATATTTATTCAGTCTTTCGAGACAGCCAATCTCAAAGCACTGAACAATGTTATTATGCCTGCGGCTGGGGTTGATATACCTTTAGTGCAGTTACTAGACGCATCTGATGTTAATCTTGATGGTTCATTGCAAGAGGTTCGCCCCTACGATTTTGTAGTTAGTGGTGATACTCGCACCTATGGAGATTTACGGTCAGCCGCAGGTTTAGCGGAAATTGCTACCTACGCCGATGGGATTGGCCCTTGGAAACGGATGATTAGATCAGTGCAAGGTGTCGATGCTAATGGTGATGGTAAAGCAGATGATGTTAACGGTGATGGTACAGTTAACGATGCAGATAAAACCCTGACTGCACCTACAACCTTGATTCAAGATGCACACACAGCAGGTTTATTTGTCCATGCTTACACCTTCCGTAATGAAGGCCGTTATTTAGCAGCAGACTACAACAACAACCCCGAAGCTGAGTACAGAGATTTCATTCAGCTAGGTGTTGATGGCTACTTCACAGACTTTCCAGGTACAGGCGATCGCATCCGTGATTTGTTAGCAGGTGATTTTGTGCGATCGCCTGACAACCCTGATTTCCTCACCGAACCCTCTAATCCTAACCTGTCTCGCTCCCGTGGCTTTGAAGGGATGGCTATCAGCTTAGATAAGCAAACCCTATACCCCATGTTGGAAGGGACGGTGACTGGTGATCCTGCTAATTCCCTACGGATTTATGAATTTGACGTTGCATCCAAACAGTATCAAGGTTTAGTCGGCTACTACTACCTAGAAAATCCCAGTCACGCCATTGGGGATATTACTGTTATCAACGAGAATGAGTTTCTAGTCATTGAACGTGATAATGGTCAAGGTGCGACGGCACAATTTAAGAAGTTATTTAAAGTTGACTTCTCCAAAAAAGACGCAAATGGTTTTGTCAGCAAGGAAGAAATTGGTGATTTATTAAATATCGCCGACCCCAATGATTTAAATGGCGATGGTAACACCAAATTTACCTTCCCCTTCCAAACCATCGAGTCTGTAGTAGTGCTGGATGAAAAAACCATACTCCTGGCTAACGATAATAACTATCCCTTCTCTATCGGTCGTCCTCCAGGAATTGATAATAACGAATTCATCATTCTGGAACTAGACCAACCCCTCAATATTCCTACCCCAGTAATTAGTCTCACTGCTACCACAGCAAACATTACTGAAGGTGATTCGACACCAGGAATTTTCCGCATCGCGCGTGTAGGTAATACCAGCAAATCGCTGACAGTGGAATACACTGTAGAAGGTACTGCTAGCAATGGTAGTGATTACAACAACCTCACAGGCACAGCTACCATCGCCGCCGGACAAACCTACGTTGAGATTGCCATTACCCCTGTTGATGATGCTTTAGCAGAAGCGACGGAAACCCTAATTCTTAATATCACTGATGGCAGTAATTATGATTTAGGTGCTAACGCCTCTGCCACCATCAACATCTTTGATAACGATTTCAATAACATCAACGGTAACGGTAAACGTGACCCCATTATTGGAACTGATGCCAATGACCGAATTGTTGGTGGTATTGGTCGCAAAACCATCACCACAGGCAGAGGTTACGACGAGTTAGTTTACACCAGCCTCCGAGAAATGGGTCATACCATCACCGATTTTGAGGTAGGTAAAGACAAGATTGTGCTGACACAATTACTAGATAGCATCATCCGTGGTGGTTATCAGGGAACCAATGCGATCGCAGATGGTTATGTGCGTCTAGTCCAAGGTAGCACTCCTAACACCACCTTCGTGCAAGTGGATAACGGCGGACTTCCCGGCCGTGGCGTTCTCAGTCCATTCATAGTTCTGGAAAACGTCACCCCAGCAGCAATGAACAATCCTGAAAACTTCGTGTTTTAGGGACTGGGGACTGGGGATTGGGGATTGGGGACTGGGGACTGGGGACTGGGGATTTTACCTCAATGCCCCATGCCCCATGCCCTATGCCCCATGCCCCATTCCCTATGCCCCATGCCCCATTCCCGTTTTTAAAAGCCAATTTCAATGGTCAAACTGCGAATCTTACCGGTGTCGGCTTGGGCTTTGTCTGCTACTTCTAAAGTCCAGTTACCTTGGGGAATTTTGCCTTTGAATCCTGCTAGTTCGGGGACGTTGATTTCGTCATAGGTTGTTTTGATGTTATCTGCTGCACCACCCAGGCGATTATGCAGAATTATCGATGATATTCCTGTTTCTGTGGGCGGGATGAGGGTAACAATTAAATCTCCTATGTAGGTATGCTCAATGTCTACCGTTACTTTGATAGATTTAATGGGGTTGGTGTTAGCGATCGCTAAACTAAGTGTGGATGTCTGCAAATCTTGAATGGGGACATCCTGCACAGCTGTGAAAATTCCCACTGGGTCGATTTGGGGCGGGGAAGCTAATTCTACGGCTTTCAGGGCATTGACGCGACCGTAACCGTAAAAAGGGCTGCGTCCATCAGCATCATAATTACCGCCACTTTCATCAATGCGATCGCAAGAGCGTTTAATGATATCTTTGACTTCATCCCAGCGTAAATTCGGGTTACGGGAAAGAATCAAAGCCGCCACTCCAGCTACCCCAGGACAAGCACTAGAAGTACCACCAAAACTATTGGTATAGTTGCCTGCTTGGTCGCCCTGGCTAACACTGCCATTATTGTAACCAGATCGTCCGGTGCGATCTGTTGTCCAAATGCCGGGAGTTTGGGAACTGTAGCCGTTATTGCTGGGGAAAGCACACCAGACGGCTTTACCAAAATCACTGAAAGCACTTCTTCTGTTAAAGTCATTACAAGCAGCCACGGCAATTACTTTGGGGTAGCTGGCGTAACCGTCGTTATCAACACTCTCATTGCCATTTCCCGCCGCAAATAAAATTACACAGCCTTTCCCATTACGCCCTTTTGTGAAGGCGTATTCCATCGCTAACCGTGTAGAGTCTGGGAGAGGGACTTTTTGCAGGTGTCCGGGGTCGGTGGGTTCCCACCAAATCCCATCCGGTGGCCCCCAACTACAGGAAATCACATCTGCACCATTTTGCGCCGCCCAGACAAAAGCCTCAGCTTCATCTACAGAACCCAACGCCGATACAAAGCGAATTGGCATTAATTTGGCTTTTGGTGCTACACCCGATGCGCCGAAGTTCCCATCCCCACAGGCTACCCCTGCACAGGCTGTCCCGTGATTGTCTGAGTTACCTGGTCTGGGGTTGTTGTTTCTGCGTGTCATATCCCTGGGGGCGACAATCTTACCAGAGGAACGAAATTCCTCATGGTCAATATCGACACCATCATCAATAATGGCGATAGTTGTGCCTGCACCTTCACTTAATTTCCAAGCTGCTTCTACATAGGCATGAGCATTAATATTCTTACCATTAATTGTGGTTTCCTTGAGATGCCATTGCTGCGGGAAAGCTTGACGTTGACGAAATTCTCTGACTAATTCAGGATGACAAAGTTCTACTGTTTCCTCATTGAGTAGTGTTTCAGCGAGGTCAAATATCGCTAAACCCGTATTGGCTGGCGCACTCACAAAATAAGCATTCCGGGCATATTCTAGTTGACGCTTAATCGTCAAATTATAACGTCCTAAAACTGCCTCACAGGTGCTAGCTTCTTCTTCATCATCAAACTTGACAAAGAGGTTTTCAGTGTAGACTACTGGTTGTCGCGACTGCGGGTCAATCAATACCCGTCCGGCAAATTGGATTTCAGGTTCTTGATTTAAAATTTCCTTGGCTTGGTCACGTAAAGCACCGTCTTGATTTGGTGCTTTTAATTGCAAAACTTCTACACCTGCTTGCCGAAATCGCGTTACTAAGTCAAACTGATTGAGGATACTACGGGCTTCCGGTGATACAGACGCTACTTCAAACGGGCGATCGCCTACAAGCACACTGCGGTTTTGAGTACGAACTACAATATGGTCATCACTAATGACCAGTTCATACTGCTCACCATTCTGTCCGCCATAGCGAACCTGAACCATAAAATTCATCTCCTGAGATTTAGTTAAATCTAAGCCTCTGGCTAGCGTGTGATATCTGGAAAGCATCACCCGCTAGCCGCAGCTTAGAAAACATTTAGTATTAACCACTAAATACAAACTAGCCCCCGATTTTTCCAGAATATCGCCCAAAAAAGTTACAAACTGTAAGTAAACAGTAACTTTAGCCCACTTTCTGCCGTCTACACAGACAGTCCCTATTCCCTATTCCCTATTCCCTATTCCCTATTCCCTATTCCCTATTCCCTATTCCCTATTCCCTGTTCCCTATTCCCTGTTCCCTGTTCCCTGTTCCCTGTTAGTAGAATTGAAGCAAGATGATCGAATTTTTTCTCCAGGCTTATTCTCTACCCCTAATTGCTGAAGTGAGATTTTCATCAGACTACTTTAGTGAATATCCCCAACAAATTTCTGTTGGCAAAGATGCAGTGAGTTTATTTAGCCAACAGCCTGGATATTATGCTATGCACTACAAACAGCCAAACGCAGCAAATTCCACAGCAATTTTATTGTTGAATGAAGGTAAAATTGCCGTCTTTACAGGTGAACCAAAACCGACAATTGAAGATACAATCAGCCCCGTTTATACCTTACCAGGAGGTTTACTAGCAGTCCCTACAGGTTTAGTCTTCATTCGCTTTCCAGAAAACATTCTGATTGAGTCACAACAAGCAGCCATAGAACAGGCTGGTTATGAAATTACTCAAATTTTAGCTTACGCACCTCATGCAGCTTGGTTAACTGCTAAATCAGGTAAAATCAGCGATGCTTTGCAAGGAATTACGCAACTAAAAGCAATAGCAAATATAGAAAATGTCGAACCTCAATTACTGATGGAAAGAAGACAGCGTTAAGAAGCGCAAAACAGAGGAAATAGGGGGGAGTAATGAGTGCTGAGTGCTGAGTGCTGAGTGCTGACTATTGACTAATGACTATTGACTATTGACCATCAAGCAATAAGAATAGGGTTATCAATGAGTTGGTGCTGGGGGAAATCAAAACGAATAGTGTTGGCTGACCAATTTTTTAAATCAGGTGCTAACCACACTAATTTATTGAGGATTTCATCATTGAGCCATAACACCACGGGGAAATGAAAAGATTTACGAAACTCATCCCGCATAATGTTGGTACTAGCAATGAGTTGGTTAATAGCCACTACAGATTCTAAACCCGTAATCATCAATACTTCTGGGTGAAGATTGCCAATTTTATCTTGAATGGTTGTGTATAGTGTTTCGTCAGTCGCTTGCAGCACAATCTCTTGTATCTTTAGTGCTGAAGACGGAGTTAATAAATTTAAAATCTGCTGTTGCTTTTGAGGCGAGTTACAACAAGCTAATATCAACGCAAAATCACCCGCAGCAAGCATAATTGCCCTCTCTAACCTCTGAGTGGCTGCTGTTGTTTGTGCAAGATGATCTGGTGAATTAATCAAGGTTTTCATTACTAAATTTGGGATTTTAGGTGAAAAGCTGTCAGCATAACCGTGAAATTACTACTTACAAGCTATTTACTGTTTAAGTATCACTCAGTAGGTAAATGGAGATTTATTCATTAATACATAGCATAATCATAAATATACATTGATAGTCAAGTATAAGTTGTATTATTCACATTGTCGAAACAAATATGTAGAGGATGTATCGGTATTAACAGATAAACAATATGAAAATTTTCAATAACAATGTAAAAACAAGATAAAGATTCTTCAGTTTCGCATCATCTCCAGAATTTTACCCTTGTCTATAAATCTTCGCCAGAGCAACTTTTAGCTATTAAACGCGTCCATTTAATTAAGTTATTCCCTGCTCATGTAAAATTTTATGGAATACTTAGAAAGTGGTGTATGAGGTTTTTGTTACATAATTTTACCCAAAAAAATAAGCCCGTATTTTTAGCAATGATGTGGCTTTTAACTGCGGTGGCTACGGTAATTTTATCGTTACCTTTAAACGCCCAAATCAGCCCTAACTCATCATCAGCAACAGAATTGAGAGGGGTATGGCTCACGAATATTGATAGTGATGTGCTGTTTGGGCGCGATCGCCTGCGTCAAGCTGTGCAAAAATTAGATGAACTCAACTTTAACACCGTTTATCCAGCCGTATGGAATTGGGGATACACTCTATATCCTAGTCAAGTTGCAGCCAAAGTAATTGGTCGTTCCCTTGACCCCACCCCAGGATTACAAGGGCGAGATATCCTCAAAGAAATCGTCTCTGAAGGACATAAGCAAGGTTTAACCGTCATTCCCTGGTTTGAATTCGGTTTTATGGCTCCTGCTGATTCCCTCTTAGCCAAAAATCGTCCCCAATGGCTCACCAATCGCAGTGACGGTACACGCATTGTCAAAGAAGGTACACATGACCGTGTATGGTTAAGTCCATTTCGCCCTGATGTACAGCAATTTATCCAAGATTTAATCGTCGAAATCGTCAGAAACTACGATATTGATGGTATTCAATTTGACGACCATTTTGGCTTACCTTCAGAACTCGGCTATGATGCCTACACTGTGGCTTTATACAAAAAAGAACACCGTGGGCAAGCACCTTCTAAAAATCCCAAAGATGCAGAGTGGCTAAGGTGGCGAGCCAGCAAAATCACTGACTTCATGAAGCGAGTATTTACAGCCATCAAAGCCGCGAAAAAAGATTGTTTAGTTTCCGTCGCACCCAACCCACAGCGTTTTTCTTACGAATTTTTCCTTGCAGACTGGCAAAGATGGGAACGAATGGGACTAGTGGAAGAATTGGTATTGCAGATTTACCGTGATGATCTCAACGTCTTCGTCAAAGAATTAGAGTATCCAGAAGTCAAAGCCGCCCAGAAACATATACCTGTGAGTGTGGGAATTTTAACTGGCTTAAAAAATAAACCCATTACCATACAGCAAATACAAACCCAAGTCCAAAAAACACGCGATCGCAATTTCGCCGGAGTTTCCTTCTTTTTCTATGAAACTCTGTGGAATTTAACGAAAGAACAACCCCTAGAACGTCAGACAGCCTTACAAAAAATCTTCCCCAAACCAGCTAAGTATCCTAACTTGTTGACAGGGTGGAAAGCGTAGATTGGGGAATTGGGAATTGGGCATTGGGAATTGGGAATTGGGAATAGGTGACAAGGTAGACAAGGTAGATTTTACCTCAATCCTCAATGCTCAATGCCCCATGCCCCATGCCCCATGCCCCATGCCCCATGCCCCATGCCCCATGCCCCATGCCCCATGCCCAATTACCCAATTCCTAACTTACCAGCTAAACCAGGAGTTAAGGGTAAAAGGGTGGTAATCATTAAGAACAATACTAATAGACCAATTGCAGCTCTAGCGTCGTCGGGTTCGCTCACTTCGTTTAAACTGGGGCGTTCTAAGTCCCGTTGTAGGAAGACAATCACGATGAGCCAATATAATGCTAGAGGATTCGCCAAGCCTACCAAACCTAAGACAATTAACGTGGCTATGGTGGCTCGATTGGCGGTTTTGCGTCCGTAAATGGCTTGGACAATGCGTCCACCGTCTAATTGTCCGGCTGGCATTAAGTTTAAAGCAGTGATGACCAAACCTAGCCAACCAATCACTACGAGGGGGTGAATATTGACTAAGGGTGATTGCAATGCTGAACCTAAAACCACCCTTGCTAGGCTACCGACTAAAATCGAACCTTGGAAAAATTGATTGGGTAACTGAAATAAACTGCCAGGATGAGATAACAACAAACCTGCAATTAACATCAGTAAAGATACGATACCACCAGCGATCGGCCCGGCTACGGCAATGTCGAATAAAGCTGTGCGATTAGGTAACAACGACTCAAAGCGTGTAATTGCCCCAAAAGAGCCGATTTGCACCGCAGGTAAGAAGAAAGGCCAGCTAAGACGCACTTGATAACGACGCGCCAGTAACCAATGCCCAATTTCATGGGCGATTAAAATGGCAAATATGCCTAAACCGATGGGTAAAGTCTCTTGTAACCTTTCTGGATGCGCCAAGAAATCAAAATTGAGTAATAATCCCCCTGTTTCTAGGCTAGTGCCAACAGTGGCGATTCCCAAAATAGCCGCAAAAGCCTTTTGCGCTAACATGGCGGGGCGTGGATCGTTGCTGCTAGGAAGAACAATCACTACAGGTTTACCATCGTTGTTTTCCACTAAGAACAAACGATATTTCTCACCCAGCTTTTCTTTTAAACTCGCAGTTAAACGAGTGTGAACTTCTTGGGGTTCGCCGCGCAGATTCCCTTTGAAGATAGCACCTTCTTGGTAAGCGATCGTTTCTGTGGCAAAAAACGTATCAATGCCAAAAACACTTCTAATCACACTCAAGTCTTCTTCTGGAATTGGCATGATTTCCACTACCACGGCTGCTGGTTGTGGAGGATTTTCTGTTGCAGAGGAGGATTCTGTTGCCGTTAGCCTGTCTGTGGCGCGTTGCTTGAGGATAGCATCTTGACCAGCAGCACGTAATTGTCTACCCAAGTAGATATACAGTCCAGCCGAACCTACCACCAAGAATAAAATTCCGACTATGTTGATGTAAATTCCGGCTGCAAATAAACCGAAGAATAACAGCCAGGGAGTCATTAACACCACCGACTGCAACCAGGCCAAGATTCCCAGTTTTCCAAAAGGTCTGGCGCGATAAAAGCCCCAACCTAAAATGGCAAAAGCCACTAATAAAATTGTCCCAATAATAGGAGTCTCTGACGAAGTAAACATTTCCAAACCCTTCGCTGTGAAAGACCAAGCCCGAATTAGTCAGGTGATACAGATACATTACTAATCTATAACGGACGCTGTAGTCTGCCCAAGGAGATTGGGGAATTGGGAATGGGGAATTGGGAATTGGGCATTGGGAATTGGGAATGGGAAAAACGGAATGGGTTCCTGTGTGGTTGTAGATACTTAGTGATTAATCTCGGTTTGTGGCTTGATGTTGCGCCAAAGTTAGAGATTGATACAAAAGCTTAATGTCTTCGTCTCTACCTGAGACACCTAGACTAGACTTATAACCACAGGATACTAAATTTAAGGGAAATTATGATGAGCGATCGCGACTACACATTAATTATCGACAAAAGCGGCAGTATGTCTACCCCTGACCAAGCTGGTGGTAGAAGCAGATGGGAAATCGCCCAAGAATCAACTATCGCTTTAGCTAGAAAGTGCGAACAGTTTGACCCAGATGGCATCACTGTATATGTTTTCTCTGGTAGATTTAAACGCTATGAAGGCGTTACCACCGCTAAAGTCTCCCAAATATTTCAAGAAAATGACCCAGCCGGAACAACCAATTTAGCAGGTGTCCTCCTGGATGCGACCAATAATTACTTTCAACGCAAAGCCGCCGGCAAAACTAAACCCAATGGTGAAACAATCTTAGTGATCACCGATGGCGAACCAGACGATCGCAAAGCCGTATTTGAAGTTATTATTAATGCTACACGCCAGATGGAACGTGATGAAGAATTAGCCATTTCCATTATTCAAGTCGGTTCAGACCCCCAAGCTACAAAGTTTCTCAAAGCATTAGATGACCAATTACAAGGCGTAGGGGCTAAATTCGATATTTGCGATACTATCACTCTAGATGATTTAGAAGAGATGAGTCTTGCAGATGTCTTAATGAATGCAATTACTGATTAGTCTTTGGTCATTAGTCATTAGTCATTAGTTGTTAATTATGAGTTGAAATAAAGACTATGCTAGATAATCGCGATTACACTCTCATTATTGACAAAAGTGGTAGCATGGCTACTCCAGATCAAAAGGGTGGTAGAAATAGGTGGGTCACAGCTCAAGAATCTACTTTAGCTTTAGCCAGTAAGTGCGAACAATTCGACCCAGATGGCATTACCGTATACGTCTTCTCTGGCAGATTTAAGCGATATGAAAACGTTACTGTTGCTAGAGTAGCGCAAATATTTATGGAAAATGATCCTGCGGGAACGACTGATTTAGCAGGAGTTTTAAAACACGCCACAGATGATTATTTTCAACGTAAAGCATCTGGTCAAACCAAAGCCAATGGTGAAACAATTTTAGTGGTGACTGATGGTGAACCAGACGATCGCAAAGCAGTAATGAGAGTCATTATTGAAGCTTCCCGACGGATGGATAGAGATGAAGAACTAGCTATTTCCTTCATTCAAGTCGGTCAAGACCCCCAAGCAGCTCGCTTCCTTAAAATTTTGGATGATGAATTACAAAGTGCTGGCGCAAAATTTGATATTTGTGACACCATTACAATGGAAGATATGGAAGATATGAGCTTGTCAGAAGTGCTATTAAATGCAATTACTGACTAATAAGTAAGGGTTTAGGGGTGTAAGGGTGTAGGGGTTAAAAGTTTTACGGGAAGGAATTTTGACTGTTGACTAATGACTAATAACTAATAACTAATGACTAATAACTATGGACTCTATTGATAAATTGTTGGAGCAAATTAAAGCAGAATACAACGGGGATAAATCACAACAGACACAACCACCACAACCCAATTTTGATCAACCATCGACAAATTTACCGATAAATTTACCCGTAAATTTGTCTATAAATTCAGCAAATGCTCTTATAGATGAGATTTTAGGAGATACCAATCAACCAAATTCTTTTATAGATAATATTTTAGAAGAAGTTAAAGCTGATATTGAAGCCCAAGCACAAGCTGAGGAACTGAAAAAGCAACAAGAATTAGAACAAGAAAGAATTAAACAAGAAAAAATTAAAGCAAAACAAAAAGCCGCTTTGAAAAAACAAGCACAAGATTGGCTAGCGAAATTAGATCCTCTATCTGTTGAAGGACTTTGGTTTGAAAGATTCGCTGAAAGTTATCCTTCCAAGCTAGAAGCAGCAATTGAGTATCTAAAATCTAACTAAATTAATTAATATTTCCAATACCCAATGACGGCAGTTGCTACAAGTCGGGAAACCCGCCCATCGCACTGCCTCCCCAATGCCCAATGCCCTATTCCCCATTACCCATTCCCTTATTTTGATAAAAATGCTTAACAGCCCACTCGTGCATAGCATAGAGAATTGGTTGTAAACTTAAACCTAAAGGTGTTAAAGAATATTCTACCTTTGGGGGGATTTGTGCATATACTTCTCGATGTATTATTCCGTCCTCTTCTAATTCCCGTAATTGTTGAGTGAGCATTTTTTGTGTAATTCCAGGTAGAGAACGCTGCAATTCACCGAACCGTTTCATCCCCGATAGAAGTTCTCTAATAATCAAAACCTTCCAGCGTCCGCCAATGACTTTTAAAGTAGTTTCTACTTCACAAGTGAGCCTTTCATAGTTTTCTGCTTCAGCTTTCATAGTTAATTTTTTAGTAAGTACATAGCCTTTTATTGCGTACTTGTCCCTGTCAAATTATTTTATCAATAAGGTATCTGTGTAGCTTGCTTCCCCTCCAGGTACGTCCCGCTTCTCTACGAGACGCTACCCCGAACGCTAACATTAGATGATCTAAAATGTTTTACTCTTGATTTGTTATTCCCCAATCCCTATTAATGACGTTGACAGACTTGGCACAGTTCTATAACTTTAGTTTGCAGCACAGTGATATCTCCAGAGCCTCTTTTAAACATAAACTCCAACTCTAGCAGTAGAGGTAAACAAGAGATGAGTTGACGTAAGGATAGAGATTGCACCTCTTTCTGTAAAAAGTAGATACGGTTAGGATTACCGACTTCAGCCGCTTTGGCGATCGCTTGGGGATTGCGTTCACCACTTTCCATCATCAGTTTTACCCATAGCCAAGTACGAAATTGACCCACCAAAGTAGCGATAATTCGTAATTCTGGCTCGGCTGCATTCACCAAATCAGCAACAACAGTTAACGCTTTTACGGTATCACCCGTTCTAATGGCTGCGGCTAGTTGCAAACTATTTTGAGTAGTATTTCTGACTAACAGCGTCACAGTATCCATATCTACTGGTTGATTACTACCTCCTGCATACAAGCGTAATTTCTCCATTTCATTGTAAAGGAGGCGTGTATCATTACCTACAGCTTCCGCTAAAACTTCCGCCGCCTTAGCTGTAAGTTTCACTCCCACTGTTTGCGCTGCTTGGTTAACAGCTTGGATGATTAACTCTGTTTTCCACGGAGGAATTAAGGGAAACTCACGAAAATCAGCGTATTGCTTGAGTAACTTCGTAGATTTGAGGCGTTCATCTGGTTTATTCTGGGAAGTCAATAATAAATGGGAATTATCAGGGATTACTGATAAAGTCCGCGTTAATTCTGTCAATACATTTTCAGGACACTGTTGACAAATATTAGTATTAACTAACCAAACTAAACGTCCCCCAGCCCCAAAAGGTGGAGTCATCACTTGATTAAGAGCCGCAATCACCGCATCGCTTTGATCTGGGAGGAAAACAGTATAGTTAAAACTAGTCCACATAGAATCGAGGACGCGATCGCGCAAAGTCGCCACCGCCCTTTCCATCGCAAAATCATCCTCGCCCCAATAAAAGTAAATAGGCATTGGTCAATAGTCAATAGTCAATAGTCATTAGTCATTAGTCATTAGTTTTTCTTCCCCTGCCTCCCCTGCCTCCCCTGCCTCCCCTGCTCCCCTGCTCCCCAATCCCCAATCCCCAGTCCCCACCCCCTACTATTTAATTCAAATTTTCCCTAAAATCAATCAAGTTAGAGCGCGAGGCAAAGAAGATTGGACGACAACTACCAAACTTATCTGAATCGGGTAGCAAGGCTGACACTACCGGAAGCTTATAAATCTCAGGTGCAAAATATTCAGGAATCTTATAAATTTCAGCCATCTGAGGGAACTAGAGTTGCAGTACCTTTTCCTGGTTATACTTTGATTACTCCTCCGGCGGCGGAAGATGGGGAAAACTCTGATTTCTACTCCACTTTACAAGGGTATCAACAGGAAATTTTACAATTACCCAGCAATCAAAATCTGATTGTCCCTTTACCTGCTGAGAGTTTCCACTTAACCTTAGCAGATTTGATTTGGGACAGTGCTTACCGTCATGCTTGTGAGAAAAATCCTGAGTTTGAATCACAATTACAAGCTTGTATTGCCGAAACATTTCAACAATATCAAGAACTCCTGACACAAGTCAGTCAGGCGATCGCATGGCAAGTGTTAGGAATAGTCATGATGCCTAGAGCTATAGGTGTATGTCTAGTACCCAAAGATGAAAGTTGCTACGAACAGATTGTGATGTTTCGCCGCACCATTTATCAAAATCCCAAATTAATCGCCTTGGGAATTGAACAACACTATCACTTTACAGCCCATGTCACCTTGGGTTATTTCGGTGATATCTCGCCAGATTTAGACCGGATAAAACTTGCTGATGAACTAACTGAGTTAAATAAAAAGTGGATGTTTAACCTGCCACAAATTTCTGTGCGCCGACTAGAACTGAGAAAATTTGACGATATGACCCGTTATTATCGGGAATCACATTGGCCTAGTTTAGAGTTTTAATTGGGGGCTGGGGATTGGGGACTGGGGACTGGGGACTGGGGAATAAATAAGAAACTTGATTTATGTATTTTGTCTACCTTGTCTCCCTGCCCTCTGCCCCCTGCACCCCTGCCTCAAATCCGGTTCTGATACGCCAAGTAAACGGCTTCTAAAACAATATCGGGGTGAATTGCTGCTGGTAATTCGTCTATATGCAAAATTTCTTTGACCTGCTGGGATAATTTTAGAGCTAACGCGCTTCTAGCTTTTGGAGACATAGCTTTACGTCGCTGTAAATATTCCCGAATGACAGCAAAATCGTCAGGTAATAATACCGATAAATCCGCAATCTGCATTAATTCCTGATGCCAAACTTGAGCTTGTTCGGAAATCATAATTGTTGCTGATGTAGTTGCGGCTTCAGCTTGAATTACAATTGTCCCGGCGGCTAAATCGCCAAGACGTTTTTCTTGGCGACTAAACATAATTAAAAAAGCTCCGATAAACATGAACTCATCAAATGGTCGCATTAGTGCGCGGAGGGCTGCCTGCGGCATTCCTATGGGTCTTCCGTCATCACGAACCACACGAATTTTTGCAGCTTGTTTACCTGGGGTTTGTCCTCGCCATAGAGTTTCAAAAAAAACAAAATAACCGGCGTAAATGACAAAACTGACAATTAATGTAATGGCTACTAACCAGACTCCAACAGCATCACCAAAAATTTGTGACCAAAAATCAGATAGTTGACCAACAATAATCGCCCACACAATTAAAAAAGCGGTCAATATTGCTGCTAACACCAAGTAGTCAATTAATAAAGCCCAAGCACGATTTCCAATACCTGCAAGGGTAAATTCTAACTCTACACTTTCTGGTGTGCGGTACTTAACACGGTTAAACAGGTGCATAATTTCAATTCATGCTTGGGGTTAAATTTCGCGATCGCGTAGTTTTAAGCCTAACCCTTCTCGGCGACTCCGCAGATCGTAGTAAATAACTGCTTTGGTGGTGTGGATAAATGGCACAATCAACGCCCCACTACCGAAGCTGACAGCCATGATCAACGCAAAATAAATCAGGCTGAATACAGCAGATCCATCTTGAATTAGGGGTGTAAAAATGATTTGCAAAATAGTTGTGAGAATCTGCACCACAATCTGCACTGGTGTGGTGACTAAAACACTCACAAAGGAAATTAATAAAATGCGCCAAACGTTGCCTTGGCTTAGTTCCCAACTCCGACTAATTGCTGTTGCGCCATCAACGTTGTCTTCTACCGCCAAAGGTAAATTGACTAGGTAGAATCTGGTTGAGAGCCATAATATTGCTACTATAGCCACAATTACGATCACAAAGGCAATTAAACCCAAAAATATGTAAATAGCAGGATTGTTTTGCGAACCTGTGCCATTAACTATGAGTGCAGCTATTAATCCCAATATACCGAATACTATAATTACACCTATTACCATTCCTATACTAATCAGAAACAGTAACAGCATGGCCAATAAAAACTGCCACAAACGCGAATTCACAAAACGTTGTCCAGAGGAGATGCTTTCTGGTTGATTAACTAAGTCACCAAAAGCTAAACGGGAAATCAGGGATGTGAGAGCATAAAATTTAGCCCACCCATAAACAGGAACAAACAGCCACACATAAGCTTTGAGTGCCAGTAAATAATAGTCCTTAAGGTGAGCGCGATACAAGCGCATTCCTGCACTGACAACATTGCCCACATCTAATGGTTGTATAGGAGATGAACCAAGATTTCCTGCCATAAAATCAAATTTTCCTGAAAATTACGGGTATGAATTTGAGGCTATCTTAAGGTACGTTAAAAGCTAATATGCCCAAAATTTATGAATATTCAACGTTGGATTGCACGGCGAGAATCAAATTGGCAGCGTTTAGATGCTTTACTTAGACAATTAGAACGCAAAGGGTTAAAATCCCTCAAATCTGCGGAAATCAGAGAATTAGCGAGTTTATACCGTTCCGTAGCAGCTGATTTAGCACGCGCCCGTACTCAGCAAGTCAGTAATGTTTTGGTTCATAATTTACAATCTTTAACAACCCGTGGTTATTCCCAAATTTATCAAGGTTCTCGACGACAGGAATGGCAAGCCGTATGGGATTTTTATCTTTGGGGGTTTCCTGCGATTGTGCGGACGACATTTTCCTATACGCTCACAGCGACAGCTTTGTTTTTTTTAGGCTTAATCGTGGGTTGGTGGTACGCTTGGCAAGACCCGACTTTTTTGTCCTTAATTGTGCCAGAAAGCTTAATTTCCCAGGTACGAGATAAAGGTGAATTGTGGATGGGGTCAATTGTCGGCGTTGAACCCTTAGCATCTAGCGGCATCATGATTAACAATATCAAGGTGTCCTTTGGGGCGGTAGCTGGAGGGATTACAGCCGGGGCTTTCACAACCTACATTATGGTATTTAATGGATTATTAATTGGTGCGATCGCCACTTTAGTCGGTCAAAATAATCTAGCCTACCCTTTTGGGCATTTGTCTTTCCCCACGGTGCTTTAGAATTACCCGCCATCTTCTTTGCCGGTGGGGCTGGTTTATTAATAGCAAAAGCGATTTTATTTCCTGGTCAATATCGTCGAGGTGATGCCTTAAAATTCTACGGTTATCAAGCAGTACAGTTAGTATTTGGCATTGTGCCGATGTTAGTAATTGCCGGCATTATTGAAGGCTTTTTCTCTCCTAATCCTATAATTCCCGACCCGTTTAAGTATCTATTCGGTTTAGGATTATTTATAATTTTAGTTATGTATTGTAATCGCAAACGTACATCAGCCAATAGATAGAAATTTTCCTAACTTTCTTTTACCTTTTGCCTTTCAATGTACGGTTATTGCTATCTATAACGTTCATCAAACCGAACCTCCAGCTATTTTACCTGATCTAGTGTGGTAGTGAGGAAGCTTAAACAAAAGCTTTAAAACACACAACACTGAACTATAAATCTATTGCTGTGTATCCAGTAAAAAAGCTCAAAATTATACCAATTCACCCAAATTCAAACTCCATAATCTTACTTTCTGAATTTTGAATTTTGTAGGCGCAAGCCTTCCCGTAAGGGTATTTTGAATTTTGAATTTTGAATTGGTATGAGGCTTCCTAATACTAGGTAGTGCATTTTTAGAGGTGATATTATGGCACTTATTCGTTGGGAACCTTTCAGAGATATTGAACGCTTAGAACCATTCCGTGAAATTGACACCTTGCAACGGCAAATGAATCGTCTGTTTGAAAGATTAATGCCAACAGACGGTGCAGAAAGAATGGGGTTTGCATTCATACCTGCGGCTGAAATCGAAGAAAAAGAAGATGCAATTCACCTGAAATTAGAAGTACCTGGCTTAGAATCCAAAGATATTACTGTAGAAGCTACACCAGATGCGATTGTGATTAGCGGTGAACGCAAATCCGAAACCACAACTGAAGAAGGCGGCGTTACCCGTTCTGAATTCCGTTACGGCAGATTCCAAAGAGAAATTCCTTTACCTTGTCAAATTCAAAACGACAAAGTACAAGCCGAATACAAAAATGGCATCCTACGCTTAACGCTACCAAAAGCCGAATCAGAAAGACAAAAAGTGGTGAAAGTTAATGTGGGATGAGAGTGAGTGTTGAGTGCTGAGTTGTGAGTGCTGAGTGCTGAGTGCTGAGTGCTGAGTTGTGAGTGCTGAGTTGTGAGTGCTGAGTGCTGAGTGCTGAGTGCTGAGTTGTGAGTGCTGAGTTGTGAGTGCTGAGTTGTGAGTGCTGAGTTGTGAGTGCTGAGTAAAAATGTTTTACTCGGCACTTTAATATATAGGAATCCAATTTGATTACTGAAGTTATTTGTGTAGTTACACCCTTTCTTGATGGAGATGAAATTTATCGGTTGTTGTAGAGACGTTGTATACAACGTCTCTACTCAGAGAATTGGTATTAGGAAATGTCTCAAGCAGGAACAGGAAACAGTATTTTGTGGTAATTTTTGTTCAAAAATTAAATCTAAATCGCATAAATACTTATATCTACTTTTTACAGGACAAAATTCACTAAAACTTTTCCCTCAAGAAACTTACTCCCAAAGTAGCAAGATAAGTTTGGTCGAATACTTTAGGTACTGCCCTTGTATCTTGCTATGAGCATAAAACTTGATAACTAAAAGTACAATGTTTACAATCGTGAAAGTTTGTCATAAATCTTTGTGAAGAAAGTTTTCAGCTACCTAGTCTCTAAATTTTTGGTGTTTAATACGCCAAAAATATGGCAGTCAATAGTACCTAAATGTCGATAATGAACTATATGCTAATAAAACAACTAATTGATTGCTCCTGGTTTTTACTATGGCTACTTTACATCTATCCTTCTGCACAAGATTGCTGATGAGAATCAAGTAGACGACGAAACACACACGGATCTCAATTTGTTTGCTTGAATAGCTATATTGATAGGATTGCAACTTCACTTTTTTGATTATGCCCAGTAAGTTAATTGATGTTAGAGAATATACAGTCAAAGCTCATCAAAGACTGATTCACACTCGCGTGTTTAATTTTGTCTGTAAAGAGTGCAACGAAGCTACAAAACGTGAGACTTTTGGCCCTCGTCCTTTATATTGTGAACGATGTCGTCCGCCACAACCACCGAAAAAATCTCAACAGCCATCTCGCAAGGCTAAACCTCGACCCATGTCTTATAAAAGTGATACTGATTTAGGTTGATTGAGAACTACACAATGAATAATCAATTAAATTTAGAACCCCCCCCGCAGGACTTCATCTCACCATTATTAGAACTCAGGGACTACTACAGTCGTCTTGTAGAAGAGTATGAAACTCTGTACACACAGGCGCGATCGCAACTTGATCATGTACAAGCTTTGTTAGCAAATTGGTCTGTGGCTACAGAAACTAAAAGCCAGGTTGCTACCCTCGAAGTTAGTCAAGATGTATCCAAAAATCATCAAGATGAGCCTTTGTTGTCTTCGTCTGATCAAGTTTCCCAGGTAGCTATTAATTCAGTAGAATCCAGCGCGGATAGTGAAGAAGACGAAGACGCAGCGACCTTTGGAGAAACGGAAACTGCATTTAGTCAACAGGTGACAGCAGAAAGCATTAAGGGAATTGATTTCCCTATGCTACCTGAGTATAAAGCGATGAGTCGGATGGAAGCTATTCAAAAGTTACTACAGGAACACTTGGGTGCTGTCTGTCATATAGATTTCATCGTGCGATCGCTCTATGGTGAGTTAGATCCACATATTTTTAAAGTAGTTAAAGGTAGAGTCCAATCTTCCCTCACCCAAGGTAGAGAAAGAAAGGTATGGTTTGGGATACCTGACGAACCTGGTTGTTACACCATAGACTTAACTTTGGTTAATTCCAATCGCACTCATACTTACTCTCGCAATGGCAAAAGTAAGAGGAAGCCACCTTTAATAGTTCCGAAAGCCAGAGTTGTACCGATGCTCAAACCCTATGAAGGCCAATTTTTAATTGATGCTCTCACTGTTTTCTTTCGACACAATCCAGGAAAAGTATTTAGTGTGGCGGAAGTCGTCACAGGTTTATATGGAGACATCAATGATGAAGATTACCGTGAGGTTAAAGGCAAAGTTTTAAATGAACTATCACGCGGTTATCGCATCGGCAGATTCGACAGAATGCCGGAAAAGGTTGGTTTCTACACTTTGGATGTAGATTTGGCGAATTAGGGGGAGAGAAGAGGCAGGGGGGCAGGGGGCAGGGGGAAATAAGGAAATTTTTCTCCCCCTTGCCCCCCGCACCCTGCTCCAATTCCTCTTCTATGCCCAATCTAAGGTGCGTTTGACGGCTTTTCGCCAGGTGGTAAAGTTATGTGCGATGGGGTTGGGTTCAAATATGCGGTCAATTTGTCTTTGGTTGACTAATGCTGTGTAACTGTCCCAAAATCCTACGGCTAGACCGGCGGCAAAGGCTGCACCTTGGACGGTAGTGTCGCGCATGGTGGGACGTTCTACCGGAATTCCTAATACATCGGCTTGGAATTGCATCAGGAAATTATTCTCGCAAGCACCACCATCGACTATTAAACGCTGCATGGGATGACTACATGAGGTGTTAATGGCTTGTACTACTTCTACCACTTGATAGGCGATCGCTTCTAATACGGCTCTGACTAAATGCTGGGGTTGGACGCTGGCGGTAATGCCTAAGAATGCGCCTCTAGCGGTCATATCCCAGTAAGGCGCGCCTAATCCACTAAAAGCTGGGACAAAATAAACTCCGCCGTTGTCTGATACCTGCGTCGCCATTGTCTCTGTTTCCGCCGCCGTTTTAATTAACTTCAGACTGTCTCGCAACCATTGGATACAAGCACCACTAGTAAACATACTGCCTTCCAAGGCATAACCAACATTTAAAGGCTGACTGGTATTGGTTTGCGTCCAGGCAATTGTAGAGATTAATTGATTTTGCGATCGCACAATCTCTTTTCCAGTATGAGCCACTAAAAAGCTACCAGTGCCGTAAGTACATTTCATCAAACCAGGGCGATCGCAGCCGTGACCAAATAAAGCGGCTTGCTGATCACCTAAAATAGCTGTGATGGGAATTGCTGCACCGAGTAAATCAGCATCGGTAACGCCAAAGTCGCCTAAGCTGGGTTGGATTTGCGGCAATATCTGCGTCGGAATTTGGAAAATATCTAATAATCTCTCATCCCACTCGCAGGTTTGGAGATTCATTAACATGGTGCGGCTAGCGTTGCTGTGGTCAGTGGCGTGGACTTGTCCACCTGTTAATTTCCACAATATCCAGGTATCAATTGTACCTGCTAAGACATGACTTAAATCAACGCTGTTCATCTGGTCTAATAGCCATCTGAGCTTAGTTGCCGAGAAATAAGCATCGATAACTAAACCAGTGCGATCGTATATTTCCTGGGCATAGCCTTGCTCTTGTAATTGATTACACAAAGGAGCAGTACGCCTATCTTGCCAAACAATGGCCTTGTGTAACGGTTTCCCTGTGGTTTTATCCCAGAGTAAACAAGTTTCTCGTTGTACAGTCAAACCAATAGCAGCAATTTCTGATGGGGTAATTTGAGCGTGCGAGATAGCAGTTTTGATTACCCAGCAAGCATCATCCCAAATTTGTTGCGGGTCATGCTCCAACCAGCCCGGCTGGGGATAATATTGTGTGAGTTCTTTATATGCTTGTCCGACAATCTTACCGTCTGCGTTGAAGATAAAAGCGCGGTTGCCTGTCGTACCTAAATCCAACGCTAAGATATACCGTGATGATGTGCTGCTCAATGTCTGCATTCTCTCTTCAGGGAATTCAAAATTTGGCGTTGCTGATTGAGAATATGAATTATCTCACGCAAAGGCGCAAAGACGCAAAGGTGCAAAGAAAAACAAGGGTAATTTTTGCATTTCATACTTTGATTCAGCAACGCCAAAAATTTTGAGAATTAATATAAATAGTTAGTGTGTGGGTGCAAGCCATCACACGTCACAGGCATCGTTGTTCAACTCACTATTTAAGCTAATGACTGTTGGTTTAGGCGATGTAAGTCGGTACGAGACTGAAATTGATAGACAAAACTTGGAAATTAAAGCCCTCTAAGCATTTGGGTGATTGCATTCTCCTACTCTGACAAAAGAGGGATAGTATGGTTTTTAACTAAAAACATCTCAATTAGTCGTATTCGGCTGTACGAAACGTTTAATTTCGCCACAGGCAATATAAGACTTGCCATCAGGAGCAGTTTTCACCTCATCGACAACGTACAGCATTCCCTCCTCACGCACTGAGCGAGGGAAACGCATATTCCAATCGGGTTCATACCCATCAGAAACCACTCTAGCCCGTAACTTGCTGCCATCTTTGACACACTGCACCAAAATGCCATCATTAACAGCGTCAGTGGTAGGCAAATCTGCCGCACTGGCGGGGCCTTTAGAGGCTTTACCTGTACTCACAGACCTTGATTGTCCGGGTGCAACGAAAATATCAGCTTCACCGGGTTTAGTTAAACGGTTAATTTGACCAGTTACACGATAAAAACTACCATCAGTTGACAGTTCCACCCCTTCCACAACGTAGCGCGCTCCCTCTGCACGAATGGCGCGGGGAAATTGGACATTTTTGCTAGCATCATAACCAGCAGACAGGACTTTGACCCGCAGCTTACCACCTTCCCGCACACACTGTAATTCCACACCTGAACCCACATCATTGACAGTGGGCATAGCGTATATTTCATCACCCGCAGTCACGCCACGACCCACCAAATCGGTACGGGTGCGGTTCATCGCCTGATAGGTTTGATCTAATAGTTCTTTTCGTCCTGCGTTACCTAAAGTTCTTTGGGCAATGCGGCTAGCAAAATACTCTAGTTGGTCGATCTCCTCAGCAATTTCAAAGTTTTCATTCAAGCCTTTGTTTCGCAATTCCTCAATTAGAGAACGTAAGATTTTCTCTGCTTCTTGATGCTTACCATGTTCTGCTAAATCAAGGGCAGTTTCTTTCGCCTTGGCAATAGTCAAACGGCTCAAGTCAAGGAGAATATCACTAGAAGCCGCAAAAGCAGATTCCTCAACTGTACCGACTTTAGCGATGACATCGGTTATACCTGACGCACTTTGAATGACATTATTCTGCACCACATCGGCACTGTAATGCAGTTTCATCAAAGGTAATTCACCAATTTGAGCCGCCGAGACTTCTAAACTTAACCCTAAAAGTTTATCTTCACCCTCGTAGAGTTCCCCTAGAGTAATTACCGATTGACCTTTCTGATTTTGGCTGACTTTAGCCAGGCTTAAAATATCAACCAGCTTCACACCATTAGCTAGTTCTAAGGTAACTTTGAGATTCTGCCCGACTACGGCTCTAAGACTATCTAATTCAATGCTAAATACTTCTGAGGCTTCATCAACACTTTGAATAAAATAGAAGTTACCACTAGCAGCCCTTGCCATTCCAATCAGCAAATCTTCATTAAAACCCTGGGCAAATCCTAACGTAGTTGTGATTACACCTTCCTCAGCTTTTTGACCGGCTGTCGCTGTGAGGATTTTGGGGTCTTGAATCCCCATATTAGCGTGACCATCGGTAAGCAGCAGTACACGGTTGATTTTTTGTGGGTCAAGTTTCTGCTTCACATATTCACAACCCTTAAGCCATCCCCCAGATAGATTAGTAATACCACCTGCATGAACCCGACGCAGAGCATTTTTCAACGCAGATTTATTAGTGACTGGTTGGGGTGGAACTACTGTATCTACAGCATCATCGTATACAACTACTGAGAGGATATCATTAGCCTCTAGTTGGTCTACCACAGATTCAGCCGCCCTGAGTGCGTGAAATAAAGGCGCGCCTGCCATAGAGCCAGAACGGTCAATTACCAGGGACAAGTTAAGATCCCGTCGGGGAGACTCTGGTATATCAGCCCGAAACCGCAGCAATGCGTTTGTTTTTAATGCAGATCCGACAGTTAAGATAGCTGGGTCAAATGCGTAACTTGTTTTAATCATATTTTCCACCTTGAAATGATTGTTAAACAGTAGTTAGCTTGATCATATGCTCTGTTTTTCAGTGTACCCAGTAAAAAAAAGTGTTTTTAGGGTATGGGGCATTGGGCATGGGGCATTGGGCATTAGGCATAAAGTAAAATCTCCCTTGTCTCCCTTGTCTCCCTTGTCTCCCTTGTCTCCCTTGTCTCCCAATCCCCAGTCCCCAATCCCCAATCCCCAATCCCCAATCCCCAATCCCCAGTCCCCAATCCCCAATTCCTCTATTGCTCATAGGTAAGCATTGCACTATAAAGGAGTATTGGATTTTACTGCAAGAAAATGCCTATGCTCATTGCGATCGCCAGAATATTTCGCCTATTTATCAATAGTTTTAGGCGATTGGTCACTCCTACTACTCAAAAAGGTAGGCGTTCATTAATACCACCTATTAGTCTAGGGTTGGGAAGTTTCATACTAGTTTTGTTTTTGGTAATACACCCAGGTTTGACTCAGACACCAACACCTACACCTACAGTCACGCCAACACCTACAGCTGCCAATACAGATAAAATGTTGGTGGCTACACGAGTTATCCCACCTTTTGTGATTGCAGATAAGGATAAAAGTAAACTATCAGGATTTAGTATTGACCTTTGGCAAAGTATTGCTAAGGAAATAGGTCTAAATTATCAGTTTGTGGAATATCCCAATGTGGCAAATTTACTGTCTGCGGTGAAAGATGGTAAAGCCAATGTCGGAATTGCAGCTATCTCCATTACCGCCGAACGCCAACAGCAATTTGATTTTTCTTTACCCATGTTTGCTGGGGGTTTACAAATCATGGTGAGAAATTCTGAGACTGGCGGTGGTGGTGGTGTTCCCAATATTTTCCAACTGTTTTTCTCTGCTTCTTTGTTGCAGGTTATTGGTTTGGCGTTGGTGTTAATTGTTTTTGCAGCTCATGTAATTTGGTTATCGGAACGGAATCATGAAGAAGGGATGATATCTAAATCATACATTCCTGGGATTTTCAAAGCTTCTTGGTGGGCGGCTGCAACTTTAGCGACTCAAGCCGATGAAATGCCCAAAGGTGCTATTGGTAGGTTTATCGCCATTATCTGGATGTTTATCGGTGTTTTATTTGTCGCTTACTTTACAGCCAGTGCTACTACTTCCTTAACTGTGCAGCAGCTACAGGGAGAGATTAGTAGTGTAAGTGATTTACCTGGTCATATCGTCGCTACTACTGCCGGTAGTACGGCTGCAACTTACCTCAAAGAACACAGAATTCCTGTGCAGGAAGTTGCCAAAATTGAGCAGGCTTACGATGCTTTACTGAGTAAAAAAGCAGATGCTGTGGTGTTTGACTCGCCAGTGCTGCTGTTTTATGCAGCCAATGAAGGTAAAGGGAAGGTTGAGGTTGTGGGTAGTATCTTCCGTGAGGAAAATTACGGCATTGTTTTGCCTAATGATAGTCCCTACCGTAAACAAATCAATAGAGTTTTACTGAGTTTAAAGGAAAATGGCACTTATCAAGCACTCTATGATAAGTGGTTTGAGGTTGATAAATCTTGATGGTGAGCCAACATTAGCTTTAGCGGCTAATGTTGCTCGTTTACGCGCCTGGTTGGAAATAATCAAGGAGGCGATCGCCTGAATCAGCGCGAATCAGTGCCACAATCACATCAGGTAAAGCAGTTAAACTGGGATAAATCAAATAACGTCCTTCCCACTGGGGATGAAATTTGTCTTTGTAGGCGTGTAGTCCCTGAAAATTATAAAAACTGTTTAAATGTTCGGATAAATAGCGCAATCCCTTCTCTAAGCGTCGTGATTCTGGTTTTTCCCCAACTCCCGCCAATGCAGATAACCCAAAGTTAAAACTGTCGTAACCCTGATTTTGCAGATGTTGTAGTAGGGATGTAAATAAAAAATCCATTGTGCCATTTTCCATTGATTGGCGATGGCGCATCAAATCAATAGTTCCTTGGTTACGTTGGTATTTGGGCATAATATTGATAAAAGCATCGACTCCCCCATTGGGATTGTGTACAATGCCTATCTCACAGCCGCATAAGTAAGCTTCATCGAACCATCCCACAGAAAAGCGTTTTTCTGAACCTTGCACCATTTTTAACCATTCATCACTCACCGATTTGAGTTGCTGTAATAATTTATCTGTAATTGGTGGTGGATAAAAACTGACTCGATAGCCTGATTTTGTTAAACGGTTGATAGATGAGCGAAAGTTTTTACCTGCTTTACCTTGTAATGTAAAGGTTTTCAAATCCACGATCGCCTCTTCGCCAATTTTGAGAACTCTAAACCCCAATGAGGTATATAGTTCCAGATGATCAGGTAAAGTCTGGTAAAAAGCTGGATACCAGTCATTGCGTTGACAGAATTCTTGGAAACTCACAATCACTTCTTTTCTGTCTGCAATGGGGCCAATGGGATCACCTAAAGCGATCGCACCCCTACCTTTGGGAACGTAAGCAATGACACTCTGGCCAGAAGGACTGAAATAATAGCTTTTGTCATTTAGAAGTGCGATCGCTGCTAAAGAAGAATGTCCATATTGCCGTACAATATCTTCAGCTTTTCTGTGTTCTTTTACGGTAGCTGGATTGCGTAAAAATACTGGTTGTAACAACATCACCACAGCAAATGTGATTGTACTAGCGGCAATAATATAAATAGAATCAGCAAAAAATCCCCCAAACTGACTTTTGGGTTTTAACCCCCAATTATCTTCTGTAAAAAACATGGCAAAGGTTTGCAAAATAGCTTCACCCCAATTAAAATTTTCGGTGAATTTGCCATCTAATAAATAAAATCCCACTGTGCCGTAAGCGAGGGTAAACAGTAATGCACCCATCAATACCCGCACACCCCGCGCCACTGAAGGACGGTCAGATTGTGCTGTAAAAAGCTGACGCATCCAAATTAACTGCACTAATAAAACACCGGATAAAATACTTTCTTCATAATCCCATCCTTTAATTAAATGACTGATTATAGAAATAATTAATAGACAGATAGTCAGTATCCAAGCTACTTTTTTCCTGCGCCATAAATTAGTAGCTAATGTTAATAAAATGAACCCCGTCAACGCAGCAAAGATATGACCAGTCGCCCGAACTTCAAAAGGCAGAAATTCTTTTAACCAATGATTTCTCTCAGCTAAACTAGGAGTAACTGCTGATAACAAATTGACGATTCCCACTATCCCCGTCAAGATAGCAATACTCCACAAACTGAGTTGAGTTTTTAATTTACTGTTCATAATTTCAGAGATTGTTCTTCAGTAAATAACCTGTAATTTTAATTACATTTTTACCATGATATTGATGTGAACAAAAATCAGCGCAATACTATAAATGTAATTTTGATGACTCAGTATTTTAATTAAGATATGTTGCAGTACGACTGGCAAAATTGATCTACTTAGGGATGATAGTGATGAGTTAAAGTTATTGCCTTGAGGGAGCGGTAGGCAATTTGAAAAGTAGTGCAGAAAAAATTTTGGTGGTAGACGACGAAGCAAGTATTCGCCGCATTTTGGAGACTCGTCTTGCAATGATTGGCTACGATGTCGTAACGGCTAGCAATGGTGAAGAAGCATTGACAGTTTTTCGCTCTTGTTCGCCAGACTTAGTAGTTCTAGATGTGATGATGCCAAAGTTAGATGGTTATGGTGTTTGTCAAGAACTACGCAAAGAATCTGATATTCCCATTATTCTCCTGACGGCATTGTCAGATGTTGCAGACCGCATTACTGGTTTAGAATTGGGGGCTGATGATTACATAGTTAAACCATTCTCGCCCAAGGAACTAGAAGCGCGAATCCGTTCAATATTACGTCGGAGAGTCAGTAAAACAAATAGTAGAGGTTTTCCCAGTTCGGGGGTAATTCAAGCAGATACGCTGAAAATAGATACGAATAAGCGACAAGTTTACAGAGGTAATGACAAGATTCGCCTCACAGGTGTTGAGTATAGCTTGTTAGAGTTACTGATCAGCAACAGTGGCAAATCGTTCTCTCGGAAAGAAATCTTACAACAGGTGTGGGGTTACAGTGCAGAACAAAATGCAGATACTCGTGTAGTCGATGTGCATATCTCCAGATTGCGCTCCAAGCTAGAAAAAGACCCAGACAATCCAGAATATATACTGACATCTAGGGGGAGTGGATATCTGTTTCAACGAATTTCTGCAACAGATCATGAGTAAAGTAATTGGGATAGAAGAGTATTAAAAGCTACTGATGGGGGAATAATAAATACGGCACAGAAAATTAGTCATGAGTTAATGAAAGTCACTTTTGTTATCTTTGGTTTTATTACCGCGATCGCAGCGTTTGATATTTACAACACGAGAGTGTATGCTCAGGTGATTCCTGACAGCACATTGAAAACCACTGTACAAGGGACTGGTAATTATACCATAACTGATGGTAGTCGCGTCGGTAATAATTTATTTCATAGCTTTAAGGAATTTTCTATTCCCAATCACGGTTCTGTATTTTTTGATCATGCTAACGACATTCAAAATATTTTTAGTCGCGTGACTGGCGGTAGCATTTCTCGTATCGATGGGTTGATTCAAAGCAATAGTAAAGCCAATGTATTCCTACTCAATCCCAATGGAATTATCTTTGGTGAAAATGCCAGGTTGAGTATTGGCGGCTCATTTGTAGGGACAACTGCCAATAGCATTAGATTTGCCGATGGAACAGAATTTAGTGCCATCAATGCGAGTAATCCACCTCTATTAACTGTGAGTGTACCCATTGGGTTACAGATGGGTCAAAATTCGGGAGCAATTACAGTCTACGGGTTAGGACATCCGATGCAGGATGAGCTATTTTTTCCCCAAGATCGCAGTAATAATCCCAATGGGCTAGAAATCAAAGCAGGCAATACCCTAGCATTGATTGGCAATCAAGTAAATTTTGCAGGTGGAACTGTAGCAGTTACTGGTGGTGGACATTTAGAAATAGGGAGTGTTCGCCAAGGACAAGTTGAACTTCATCCCACTGTTACAGGATGGAAAGGAAATTATTCACAAGTAGAGCAATTTAATGATATTCATCTAGCTCAACAGTCTCTGCTAGATGCTAGCGGCAGCAATGGGTCAATTCAACTACAAGGGCAAAATATTAACTTAACAGAAGGTTCTTATGTATTGATTCAAAACTTAAACACGCGATCGCAAGGAATTAACATCTATGCCACAGATTCACTGTATTTGGCAGGCTATACCTCAGAACAAAAATCGGGCAGTGTCATCAAAATCGAAAACTTAGGAACAGATTCACCAGGAGATATTTTTGTTTCCGCAGCGAACCTTTCTTTACAAGATGGAGGAAAAATTTGGACAAAAACCTTTACTACAGCAGCTAGTGGTAATATCACGATCAAAGTACAAGACTCTATTGACATCAATGGTTTTACCCCTATCAATCCCAATCTTCTCACCTTAATTGGAACAACTACACTCAACTCAGGTAATGCAGGTGATGTTACTGTTTCATCTGGCAACATCAAAATTGTGGATGGAGGTAATATTACTTCTGGTGTTCTGAGTTCTGGACAGTCTGGTAGTCTGCTAATCAATGCAGACAACTTAATAGAAGTTGTTGGTCTTAACCCGCTTACATTATCACCCAGCACTATCGGTTTAGTAACTTTTAGTACAGGCAATACAACTAGTGTAGTAGTTAATACATCCAAATTAATTTTGCGAGAGGGGGGTGCGCTAGGAGCTAATACTCTCAATCAAGGCTCATCAGGAAGTGTAATAGTTAACGCCTCAGATTTTATAGAAGTTAGTGGTCAAGCACCTGGTTCAATTACATCAAGCCGCATTGCTTCGACCTCTGCGTTTGTCGATCCCGTTCTTCAAGCATTATATGGAGTGTCCTCTATTCCCAATGGCGATGCCGGATATTTGACAATTAATACTCCATTGCTGTTGGTTACTGATAGCGCATTAGTTAGCGTCAAAAATGATGGGCCAGGCAAAGCCGGGGATTTACAAGTTAATGCTAAGGCAATTTTTCTCAATAACCAAGGCAATATCACTGCATCCACAGCCTCTGGTAACGGGGGAAATATTAACTTAAATCTGCAAGATTATTTGCTGATGCGTCAAGGTAGCTGGGTTTCTGCTACTTCTGTGGGTACAGGTAATGGTGGTAATTTGTCGATTCACTCACCTGTGATTGTGGGGTTAGAAAACAGCAACATCATTGCCAATGCAGTTCAAGGTCGTGGTGGTAATATTGACATCACTACTCAAGCTATTTTCGGAATCAAATATCGCCCTCAATTGACAAACGAGAGTGATATTACTGCTAGTTCTCAATTTGGCATCAACGGTACGGTAGATATTAATAATTTTGGTGTTGATCCCAATTCTGGCTTAGTGCAATTACCTGTAAATATTACTGAACTATCACAGCAAATTGCTACAGGTTGTGCTGATACCACTGGGAGTAGTTTTATTGCCACGGGACGGGGTGGTGTACCACAAAATCCGCTTCAACAAGTGAGGAGCGATCGCACTTGGTCTGATATCCGCGATTTGGCTGCATACCGCAAAACTGAGTCAGTAAAAGCACAAATTCCCTCACCGCCTAAAGTTCCGCTACAAGCAACATCTTGGTATCGTAATTCCCAAGGTAAAATTGAGCTGGTAGCAGTTAAATCTTCTATGAGTGGGCAACCATCATTTACCTGTGGATTTATTCCTAAAAGTTAATTTTAACACTAAAAGTAAAGTGATAAAATTTGCGTTGTTTAACCAAATAAATTTGCACAAATGAATAATTTATACCAGAAAAACGTTGTGATTATCGGAGGAGGCCCTGCGGGATTAGGTGCAGCTTTAATGTTAGCTAAAAGAGGCTGGAAAGAGATTACGGTTATTGAAAAAAGACCATCAGCAGATTATTATGAACCAGATAAATCATTTAGTTATCAAATTGATGGTCGAGGTCAGAAATTCACCGATTTATTAGAGCTAACTACTAAACTCGCTGAGTTGAGCGTCCCTAACACTGACTTTTACTTAACCATTATCCAAAAAGACGGCACACGTAAAACAAGTAAACTACCCATTGCCGATTCTCAACGCAAAACTGCCTACTGGCTACCAAGAGCATCGTTTGTACAATTACTTTATCAAGAAATTCAACAGCGTTGGTCAGATAATATTCAGGTTATATTTAATACTGAATGTGTAGAGATTAAACAAAATCTAGAGCGTTTAGAAGTTGTTACCCAATCTTCCACAGGGGAAAAACAGACCTTCATGCCAACCTTGATAGTAGGTTGTGATGGATTAAACTCTATTGTCCGTCAAACTCTTAATGAAATGACAGGTCAATCAGATTTATTTGAGATGCAAAAATTTTCCTCTCCTAGTGCTGGTTTAAAATATAAAGTCCTTACCTTACCGCCTCAATTCCCTTTATCAGAAAGCGAAGGGGATGTATCACAATCTACGATGGCTTATGCTATTAGATCCGCTTTTAAGGAACGTAAAAAAGCCATTTCTTTGGGATTATTACCATTAAAGAATCAGGATCAGCCAAGAACTGCAAATATTATTACCTATGGAGATCATCACATCTGGCAACTAAAAACCAAAGAAGAAGTTGAAGATTTTTTCAAACGAGCTTTTCCCCAGTTACCCATAGAAAAGATCATGCTTCCTGAAGAAATAGCTAGGTTCACATCCAGTGAAGGGGGTAAATTTCCCATGCCTCAATACTGTTCAGGATTGTATAAAATCTGGGGTAAACCGGAAATCAACCAAGGTACAGCCGTAATTTTATTAGGAGATGCAGTTCACTGTTTTCCTCCTGACATCGGGCAAGGTGTGAATTCTGCCTTAGAAGATATCTATATTTTATGGGACTTATTAAATGTCAATCAAGATAATATTTCTCAAGCACTGCCTCGCTATCAAGACATAAGACATCCAGATATTAAAGCCTTAATTCGTTTAGTGCAAATTAGTTATCCTTGGCAATATAATCAAGATGCCTTGCAAAAAAGACTGTGGAGTATTAATTTTTTCGCACGCTTAATTTTAAATCGTTTATTACCTTTTATATTCAGTAACCATTCCTTTTTACTGATTCAGAATCATGAACTTTCTTATTCAGAAATTCTCGCTAAAAGTGAGCGTACTACTCAATTGTTATGGGTGTTGGGAGGATTAATCATATTGATTTTATTCATGGGTTTGATGAATTTAATTAACCTCATATAATACCGACTTTAGATTTGGAATTTTGAATTTTCATGATTGATTATCAATACCACAACCGTAGCTTCTTTTAACATTACGAGGAATAGAAGGACGACACCAAACTCGATTATTGCCAACCGCATGATTAATTACTAAATCTTGAGGATTGATATCTACTTCCTCTAGCTTGTTTTGGTTATATTTTTCTGGAACTAAGAAGTAATTATCGTTGCCGCCACCATCAATAAATAAGCCTAAAGTGAGTATAATTTGGCGCAAACCAGATGCACCCTCAACAAAAGATTGTCCATAGGCGGGTTCGGCAAAAGTTAGATAAGTATCATCACCTTTTTTATCCCAGAAAACGCCAATGCCATTAATATCGGCACTACCTAATATTCCGTGATGTCCTAAGTAATAATCGTTGCCTGCACTGTCTTCAAACCAACCTATACTCCAATCACGACCTTGACCTAAACTCTGAGAAATTCTCACATTATAGCGATCGCTGCCACTATCATCTTGATAAATACCGATGGCAAAGTGGGGTGAACCTCCCAAGCTATAGACTCCGCTACGGTGGTAATCATCTCCGGTTTTGTCTACTAATACGCCTAAGCTATACCAATAACCTGTTCCTTGGCAGTAAATATCACATTCGTAGCGGTCATTGCCTGTAGCATCTATTAACATCCCGATACCACCAGCCCAGCTATGACCATCATTGTAATCTGCGCGTCTACCATAGGCAGCACCTTGAGCAAAATGGATGTGTTTTTCTGAACCGAAGGGGCCACCATTAGGATATTTATCTTCCATGCCAATGTAATGATCATCTCCGTCGCTATCTAAAAGTAGCCCTACTCCTTTAGTAAAGCCGTAGCCTTGACCGTATCTATATAAAGAATAGCGATCGCTGCCTTGATGATCAATTAGCACTCCTGTGCCGAAACTACCACTACCTTGCAAGTTAGCCAGGCCGCGATAGGTGTCTTCACCTTGCGCGTCATTCAGAATGCCTGTACCAAAAATCCCTACACCTTGGCTGGTATACTCTGCCTCGTAAGTGTCATTACCTTGCATATCCATTAGCACCCCATAGCCGAAGATCCCTGCACCAAAACTGGCAACTTTTCCCTGGGGACTGGAATAATGATCATTACCTGCTAAATCAATGGTGACACTGACACCGTGGCTGATATTTCGATTTGCCGCACCACCAGAGTAAGTATCATTACCCGCAAAATCGACAATGAGTAAATAATCGTCAGCAGGATAGACATGATCACCTTGACCACTGATGATAATTTTACCTTGGGGTGTATCTACAATGTAATCATCATCACCCACCAAACTGAGATTTTGTTGACTCAATTGAGTCTGCAATCGTTGTGTGGCACTAATAGCTAAGATAGCTCCTGTATTGAGAAATTTAAAATCAACGTTATCAAGTAGAGATTCTATTAAAATTACCTGTTCTGGAGTCTCATCTTGTGCTTGAGCAGTGCTTTGGTTGACGGTTTGAAGTACGTAGTCAACCACATTACTGTAAGTCGTGTCTGCATCCAATTGTAATTTTTTGAGCGATCGCAAAATTCCCAATTCTCTGTAGTGCAGAACATCGGGTATCGTGAATAAAAACTGAGCTACCTCAGAGCGTAATTGTGATGGTAAGGCTTGATATTGCTTAGTTTTGAAACTCTCAACAGATTTACCAGTTAATTGACCTAAACTCACAGCCAAGGCATCATCGCCCAGTGTTTTAACTTGTTTTTGGTATTTGCTTAATAAATCTCGATTCAACGCCGGATTCATACCAGCATCAATCCTTCTGTGGACACTAGCAGCTACTAAAGCTAAATCAGATTTAGCCGCTAATAAGTCGTTACTCATGGTGCGGGTGTAACTACTAATTTTCCAAGGATTGTCAAAAAACAAATCCAGCATTTTAACTCGATATTGATCGCCACCCCATAAAGCCATATCTTTTTGATCTCGCCTGAGATCATCAGGCGTTAATTTAGCGGATGCTAATGCTTGTCGAAACAATGCACCTTGTTCGGTTAAATATTCCGTAGTTATGGCATTAGCACCGTATCCAAAAATTACAAGCCAGCATACCAGTAAGCTAGTCAGGATTAATTGGGTAATTGGTTGTGGCAGCGATCGCCTGAGTTGGCGGAAAATCATTGATTATATAAAATTGATCGAGGTTTCGTCGGTTATATGCCACACATGGGGATAACCGCAATGAGATGTTGTACTTGATTAGTATTCGCAGGGGAGCAGGGGAGAGAGTGATTATTTTTACTTTTTTATGCGTACATAGGAAGAAAACAGGCGTGATTAAACCATGCAAGACTACCTACTGCTAGTTTTCATCGTCAGTCCCTTGATTGTCGCTGGAGTCATTGCTTTTATAGCTAGTCAATCTCTGGTGTCGGTGATGCTGGTGCTGTTAGGAGCGATCGCCGGAGCAATTTTGACTGTGCTGTCGGGGATTTTCTGGCTGCAAATGCTTCACGCTGAATGGATAGAATCCCAAGCTGCGGGGTTTATTTTCCTACCTGTTGTACTACCTTTTTTTGCTTATACGGGGGCGATCGCTGGAGCTTGTCTGGTAGCTATTTTAGCTATTTACAGCAGACATCATTCTTCATCTTGTTTATTTCAGGCGATCGCCATTGGTTTGACCATTGTACTGGCTGGATTGATCCCATCTGCGATCGTAAAGCTGCCATTATTTTTTGGAATAACAACAGATGTGAGTGGAATCGCTAGTAATTTTTTGCTTGTACCTGTTTGTGCAATGGTTGTTGGGGTAGTCAGTTCCTCGCTTGCAAGTAAATTGGCGAATTTGTTTGTAGGCACTACTTAAGAGTTTTGCTTATAACTATAACTGCTGACGCAAGGTATTAATAAACTCAGTAACTTCTCTTTGTCCCTCTTTTTCTCCTCCGGCCTTCAGTATGTTTAAAGCTTCTTCGGCTGTGCGTAATGCTTCCCGAATTTTGCCGCGTTTTTGTTGTGTAATGGCTATGAGATAAAGACTTTGGGCATCTTTTCTGATATCTGGTTGTGCCGGTTTTTTATCAGGTCTCTTTTCTACATCACCTATTCCAGCAGTTAGGGAGCCTATGCGGATGTTTTGGATTTCGGCTATTTTTCTGGTAATATTTAACACTTGGGGATAATTCCCCTGATCAGCATAAATAGTTCCTAGAGCAATTAGTAATTCGGGTTCAATAAAGGATTTTTTCTCTGCCGATAAATTGGATTGCTTGAGTTTTGATTGAGCTAAATAGGAATATTCAATTGCTTTGGGATAGTCATTAATTTCGATATAGATAATTACAATGTTATTTAGTGTTCGTATTTCTTTCTCAATATCACCACTATTGCGATATTTTTTTAAGTCTTGTTGTAATATCCCTAATTGTTGTTGCCACTGATTTTTTTGAGCTAATAGATTATTAGCGTCTTGGGGATTTTCAGGTGATGAGTTGACTTTTGCGACTGAGGTGGGAGAGATTTTCGTTGCTTCTTCACCATTGTTACTGTTACTTAACAGCGTTTGACTAGTTAAAAATAAACTACCTGTGATAATCGCAGTTATGGAAAAGATGGTGATATGGTATTTGCTCATTGCTTTTATTTATGATCAGGGGTTCGTAGTTGCGATTTATCGCTTAAATAAATGGCTAAAGCCCAACTACAAACTTTAAAATCAATGCGATAGACCGATAGCTTGTATTTTTATACTACTGATCCCAAGGCATTCAATTCAAGTTTAGTTAAGTAATTTAACTCTCAACATGATTTCACGCTACAAAATAGAAATATTGTTGGGTATGGCAATTTATGAATCAGCCTTTGCGGATGTTGGGAGTTGCGCCGAATGCGTGGATGGTGAATCAAGCGATCGCAGATATCACCCGTCCCCCAAAAACCCCATATCCTGTCATCCTTTCCACAGAAACCAAAACCCTGCGCTTAGACTTAGCAAAAACCGCCATCCTCGTCATTGATATGCAAAACGATTTTTGCCACCCTGATGGGTGGTTAGCGCATATCGGTGTGGATGTGACTCCTGCACGTCAAGCGATCGCACCTTTAAAAAATTTACTCCCAGAACTACGGGCAGTCAATGTACCCGTAATTTGGATTAATTGGGGGAATCGTCCCGACTTACTCAATATCAGTGCAGCTTCTCGCCATGTCTACAATCCCACAGGTGATGGTGTGGGTTTGGGTGATCCATTGCCGAAAAATGGTGCTAAGGTACTAACAGCAGGGAGTTGGGCGGCGGCTGTAGTCGAGGAACTTACGCCATTACCAGAGGACATTTGTGTTGATAAATACCGCATGAGTGGCTTTTGGGATACGCCTTTAGATAGCATCCTCCGCAATTTAGGAATAACAACATTATTTTTTGCTGGTGTGAATGCGGATCAATGTGTATTAACAACACTCTGTGATGCAAATTTTTTAGGCTACGACTGTATTTTAATTCAAGATTGTACAGCTACAACATCTCCCGATTATTGTTGGTTAGCGACGTTATACAACGTCAAACAATGTTTTGGTTTTGTCAGTGATTCACAAGCAATTTTCACAGCTATAAATCATCCTGAAAGCACAGGAGAGGAATGATCAATGCGCGCTACTCGTTGTGTAATTCCTATTATTAAATCTCCCCAAGATTATCAAGTATATCGCATTAGTCCCCACGATACGAATCGGTTAGCAATTATCTTTGATTCCACAAATGCTAACACTTCTTTGACTTGCTGTTTAGAGATTTTTGATGTGGGCGGACAAACACCGCCAAACCGCCATCAATGGGCGATAGAAATGTTTTTCGTTTTAAAGGGCGAAGGGATGGCAATTTGCGATGGGAAGAGAGTTCCGATTCAAGCCGGTGATAGTTTATTAGTACCGCCAACTGGAACTCATTTAATTAGAAATACAGGTAATAGTCGATTGTACACATTAACAATTATGGTTCCTAATGAAGACTTCTCCGAACTAATTCGCAGTGGTACACCCTTAGAATTAGATGCAGAAGATATGGCAGTATTGGGGAGATTAGATGCTTTAGTTTCTTGTTAATGTAGTTGTATCTTTACCCTGCCCGCCTGTGTTCTCAATGCGTATGATCAAGCCTCAATTAAGGGCTGATAATCATCGGGTTGATCAAATCCAGCAATCCAGGCTGCTGCTTGATGGCAAGTCTGCATATAGGGGGGAACACGTAATACATGAATGTGTCCAGTGGATGGGCAAATGACTTTTAATACCATGAGGGGTTCGTCATCCTCGAAAGGAATATAGATGAGTTGGCGTTCTCCTCCTGCATCGCGATCGCGGTGACGGATTAATCCTCCCACCTGCTGGATAAATCTTTCGTATCCCACACGCTCAATCAGCACACGGCGTAATTCCACATTCTCCGTGTTGAGGATATCTTGCCCAGTGATACTATCTCCAGCAAAGGCGATTTTGTCACTAACTTGCACACCCCGCCACCGCAAAACAAAACCATGTCCAGGTTCTAAACTAGTAATCCCACTTCCGGCTAACTCAATCCAATGGGTGACATGAAGGCCTAGAGGAAGCTGAGTTAAATTGACACAATCGCTAATATCCAAACTTTCACAGGTGAGATTTTCCGGTAGATGGTAAAGCTGTGGCGCATCGCTTAAATTCAAATGACCTAAAACCCGCATCCCTGGCTGGGCGCGATGTTCAAGAATTAGTCGGCGTGCAAGCTCCGGTGATACAGGCTCATTACTGGCTTGTGGTTGTGATTTCGTTACTTTTTTGGGTATACGCCCATTTGACATGAATCTGAGCATTAATCTTCCACCTCTACATAAGCATCAGGACGATATTCCCGTTGTTTCCAAACACGGTAAATACCTGGGGGTAATTCAATTGTCCGATGCTCTTCATGAATCAACGTCGCGCCTGTTTGTTTCACCTCCAAAACATCTCATTTCCATGCGCCCATAACTGTACAGCATCAGATGGCTGGACACGATGGCTGTGTCCTGTAACTTCACCATGAGCCAGAACAGTACCTAAACGCTTTTGGGCATGATTGGGTATAGTTCCTATCCGCCTCAATAAAACGTCACCATGTCTGTAAAGGGCATTCGCTGAATTAACTGGGGAGTTTTGACGATGATTCAGCATATTTACGCAATATTTTGGGTAATGGGGAGGAATAATTTATTATAGTACATTAATACTAAAATGTCTGGTAATTTTTTGTTATTCTCTCCCCAGATCCCCGACTTTTTCAAAAATTCGGCGTTCTGAACACCCGCAACCCATCAAAATTAATAGAATCTTTCTCCCTGCCCCCTGCCCCCTGCCCCCTGCCCCTGCCTCCTACCCCTGCCTCCTACCAGAAGTCCCTAAAAAACTTCTGGTGGGGCGATATCGTTACCGACACGAATACCAGTTGGGGTAGTTGTAATTCCTGGTTTATTAGTGACTCCTGGTTGAGATTTTGGCGAATCGGATACTGACGGAACAGGAGGATTTACCGGATGCGGATTTAATAGATTGGTAGTTGCTGGTGGCTGAGATAGATGGAATAATCCCCCTACTGCTCCAGCAACCAAGGCTGTATAACCTAGATATAAATGTAGGGGGCGAATTTCCCACCTCAAATCTAAAGATGGTTTCTGAGGCTGACACCACAGGGGTAACATTGATTTGACTCTATCCAGTGGAGGTAGAGAAGCCGCTAAAATTATCCCATTCATTCCCAGTGCATTACCCATGAGGCGGATGCAATCACGCAAATATACATCCTCTGATAATAGTTCTAAGTCAGCATTTTCCACTGCTGCCATCTGGGGAATCGGAATATGAGTATATATATGTAGTTGCGCTAAAGTTTTATTTTGCAGTTCACGGGCTTGTTTGAGTTGTGAACCGATTTGGCGCACAGCCTCTAGACGCTGTTGTTGTGCTAGTTGCTTAACTAATTCAGTTTTGGGAGGTTTACTATTGGAAGTTAAATGTTGAATAAATTTACTGATAGAGTTATCAGTAGTCTTATTTGTAACTTCTGTGATTGTAGGAATACTAGTATTTGTATTTAAACTTACTTGCTGTGTAGTTGATAATGCCTGCGTTGGCAAATCAGATAAGTTATGCTCATCAACCGTTGCAACATTAGTTGAAGTATCAAGATGATCTTGCTGAGGAAATTCTTGAGAAAACTGTTGAAATGTTAAACCAATAGCTTCTCTACCTAAAGCTTTACATAACACCTTAGCTTGTTCACCAGCATCACCAAGTAATGTTTGTAATCTGGTTACTATGCGGCGATAAACTTGACTACGATGAAGTTGAGCTTCAATTTGACCTAATAGCGATCGCAATTCATCTTGAGAAAGTGTAGCTACCGACTTTCCCGGCATATCTAATAAATATACAGATGCAGTAGACATAATTAAAGTAGATTTAAGTACGCAAACCAGATGATCCTGTATATTTTCTCCCCTCGTCCTCAAATAGATCCGGAAGTTTCAGTATTAATTTGCAAAATTTCTCAATACCCGATACAGGTTATGGGGGTTGGGGACTGGGGATTGGGGATTGGGAGACAAGGTAGAAGTAATGAGTAATGAGTAATGAGTAATGAGTAATGACTATAGGATTCCTATTTGATTTTTGAAAAGAACTCAGTACACTTTGATTCCTTCTTTCCTTTTCCCTGTTCCCTGTTCCCTGTTCCCTGTTCCCTCCCTACGCAAATAATTTCAGGAATCAAAGCGGATTCCTATAATGACTATTGACTATTGACTGTTGACTGTTGACTTCTCCACAAACTCTTCTATCCATTGAAAATATTGCTTTCCTGCTAATTGTGCTACGTTGTTATGTCCTGCACCTTCAAATAAAATTATTTTTTTGGGTTCTGGTGCAACAGCATATAATTTCTGACTCATAAAGGATGGTACGGTTTCATCAGCAGTACCATGAATGAATAAAACTGGCATTTTTAATTGGGGTAGTTTCTTAATCGATTCAAATTTCTGATTCAAAATTAAATCGATGGGGAAAACGCGAAACGTATTACGATAATCGATCATTTCTCGGATAGATGTAAATGAGCCTTGAACAATTAAACCTGCGGCTTGGGGTTGTTTGACTGCTAAATCAATGGCTACTGCACCCCCTAAAGAATGACCATAGATAAAAATATTTTTAGGGTCGATTTTTCTTTGATTTACTAAATAATTCCAAGCTGTTGCAGCATCTTGATAGATGTTCATTTCGTCAGGAAATGCTCCTTCACTGCGACCATATCCGCGATAATCAATTAACAGTACCGAAAATCCTAGTTGGTGGAATCTGTTGGCATGACTGACGTTAGCACCAATATTTTCACCATTACCATGCAAATATAATAAGACTTGATCATTTTTGGATTTAGCTGGTATCCACCAAGCATGGATACGTTCTGTCCTTCCTGAATTAGCTGTTACAGGTAGCCACACATCCTCATAGGACAGACTAAATTCTTTTGGTGTAACTTCGATAACACTGGAGGGAAAGAAAATAAACCGAGTTTGTTGGCGTGCGAGAAATATACAAATTGTCAAATAAGCGATCGCTGCTACTGCTGCGACTAAAGGTAGCAATTTGAAACACATTTGTAATATAGGCGGCATTTTTTTAATGATTGTGGCCATAGTGTGGTTGTTTCACAAAACTTGATGCAAAAATTATTCTGGAATAACGAAAAAAGGTTAATATTTTCCGATTAGAATTTCTCATTAAAATTAAAATCAGTTAAACCCCTTACTATTTTAGTCAAAAGTAATATTATTTACTTTGGTTCAGTAGTCTCACTGGTGAATAGTCAACATTAGCTAAAACTAGGAGCATACCATGACGCTATTAAGTCAAGCACAACAAGAGAAACTACTTGAAATAAGTAGAGATTTACGAAAAATCAGAGAGGAGAAATCTATACGTATAGAAGAAGTAGCTATAAAAACCAATATTCGATTAGCATTTCTCAAAGCTTTGGATACAGGCTATTTTGATGAGTTACCAGAACCCATATATGTCCAAGGTTTTATCCGTCGTTATGCAGATATTCTGGGGTTGGATGGTAGTGCGATCGCCAATTCGTTTAATGTTAATGCTTCGTCATCTCCAGAGTCGCCTAAAGATGTAAACTTAAAACACGAAGATACCAACGTAGACAAAAAGCCTAAAATTCGCATACCTCTTGTTGTTCCTTATGTTGTGTTGATAGGTGTTGCTTGTACCGGGCTAATTTACATCCTTAATCCTAAACTCATAGCTGAATCATCAGCAAGCAAAAAAGGCTCATCATCTACTCAGGTAGAACAAGTCTCCCCATCATCTCAAGAATCTCCATCATCAGATCAAACTGTCGCTGACGTACCCACACCCATAACTACAGCTTCACCACTTTTACCTGAAATTACCAATAATTCCAATCTGAAAATTACTTTAGAACTCCAAGGCGAATCATGGTTACAAGTCAAAGCAGACGGTAAAACGGAGTTTGTCGGTAATTTAACCAAAGGAGAACGCCGCACTTGGGTAGCGCAAAAAGAGTTGACTGTACGTTCTGGTAATGCTGGTGCTGTATTAGTCGCTGTAGATAACCAACCCGCACAACCCCTGGGAGGACAAGGAGAAGTTAAACAGGTAACATATAGTGCGGAGAATAATAGTGAACAGTCAACTGTCAATAGTCAATAGTTATTAGTCATTAGGGAACAGGGAACAGGGAACAGGGAACAGGGAACAGAATCTTGCGTTCTGAATTTTGAATTGATTAGTCACTACTCATTACTCATTACTCATTACTCATTACTCATGAGTTATTGAACATGGGGTTTTTCTTCTTATGCTTTCTACTCCTGCTTCCGTTTTTTCAACGGAGTAGGAAAATGAGTTTTTAGTTTCTTTTCGATTTTTCCCACATTCTCTAATACAGGGAGAAACTGTCAACAATCGCCGACTGTAATACAAATCGGTACTCTTTTATAAGCAGGTGTGCCACTTTGTGGGTCAATTTTTGCTGTAAATAAAACATTAGCTTCAGGATAAAACATGAAAGCTACACCCTCACGAATTGCTCCACAAATAATCTCAATATTGTCTAATTTTCCCTTATCACCTTTGACTGTAACTCGTTGATGTTCTCGAAATCCTGCTTTTTTGACATCCAAGGGATTCATTAAAATACAGTGCCGATGGGGCATTCCTCGATACTTATCTTCACTACGATAAACTACAGTATTATGTTGACCGTAACTGCGTCCTGTGCCTAAAATAACTACAATCCCTGGCTGATTTTCGCTGATTCCAAAGGCTGCTTTATTTGGTATAGATAATTGTGGTAAAGGTGTCACAAACATCTGTGCTTTACCGTCTGATGTAGGAAACTTTGGTTGTTCTAAAATTCGCCCTTCAATGAAAAATTCTTGTTTTGTTTGGTCAATTGTACCAATTTTTTCGTAACCAGGAATGGTTTTAGCAATCAATTCTCTAACATAAACTGTATCTTGGAGTCTGTGCCAATTTATCGGCGTTTCGCCATGTAAACGGTGAGCAATTTCTGTGATGAATTCTATTTCTGAAATCAAGTCAGCATTCGGTGGTTGCAGATGACTTTTACCTTCATCATTTAACCTCACAAAGTTATTACCTGATTCTGTTGTGGTTTTGTGGGGATTTTCAAAGCGATTAAATACAGGTAAGATTAAAGTGTGTTTTTTACCTAATCCGTGAAAATGTCCTAAATTTGGCTTAGTAGATATATAAAAAATCGTTTCTATTTGCGATAATGCCTGTTTTGCTTGTTGCAAATCGGGGTTAGCTGCATAGAGATTTCCACCTAAACATAATAGTGTATCTATCTTGCCTAATTCTGCGGCTGTGATTAAGTCACGGGTATGATAACCAGGAGTTTCATTTAGGGGTTTTCCTAATAATTGAGATAGTGCTTGTTTGATTTCTTCGCGCAAGTTGACGGTGACACCCATTGAACCAAATCCCTGCACGTTAGAATGACCCCGAATAGGCATTGTCCCAGCACCCACTTTACCAGCGTTCCCTGTAATTAAGGCTGTATTAGCAATACTAAAAATATTGTCTACACCGTTAGCTTGTTGAGTTATGCCCATTGCCCAAGCAAAAACTACACGGTCTGATTTCCCAATTATATAAGCTGTGGCTGTAATTTCTTCTTGAGATATACCACAGGTGTTAGTTATGTCATCCCAAGATAAATTATTGGCGTAGTCGATAATTTTTTGCCAATCATTTGTGTATGATTTTAAATATTCTGTTTTGATTAAATTTTGTTCAATTAGGGATTTTTGCAATCCCACAAATAATGCCACATCACTACCAGGAATTGGTTGCAAATATAGAGAAGATATATCAGAACCACCTGTGAGCAAAGATTTGATGGGGAATGCAGGAGAAGCGAATTTAACTAAACCGATTTCAACTTGAGGATTAATAATAATCACTTTCCCGCCTCTTTCCCGTAATTTAATTAATTCATTCATGAGTCGGGGATGGTTGGCGGGTGCATTAGAGCCGATTAAAACAATACAATCGCTGTGTTTGAGGTTTTCTAGGCTCACCATTGATGTACCTGAACCGAAAACCTTTTTCAAACCCACAGTTGAAGGTGCGTGACACAAATCGGAACAGTCTGCTAGGTGATTACTACCGAGCGATCGCATGAATAATTGTAATAAATAAGCCGCCTCATTAGATGAGCGTCCAGAACTATAACTAGCAATGCGCGCTGGTGGTACATTAAAAGCCTGGGTAGCGATATGATACACTTCTTCCCAGCTAAGGCGTTGATAATGGGACGAACCTGATCTGAGAATCACAGGATAAGTTAATCTCCCCAAGCGATCGCACTCTTGAGAAGTCAGTTGTTGTAGTTCACTAATACTATATTCTGTGAAAAAATCTGGCTTAATTCCGGGTTGTAATTCTGCGGCGATCGCCTCTACACTTTTAGCACAGCGTTGTAAATATTCTCCCGCTTCATTAACAAATCCCCCCTTCTGTCCACCCGTACCCCAAGCACAAGATAAACACGCACTTTTATGGTTCAGAGTTTGCCATAATTTTAAGCCCTGGGGTGAGAGGGTTTGTTCAACCCAATACTGAATCACAGGAAAACCACCGCCAGCCAGAGAGTCAGAACTGCTTTGAGATAAGTTATCCATAGTTAGCTCCATCTCAACTCACTTTATTCACTATATTGACATAGTCCCAGCTTGAGAACATGGGCGAGTCTAGGGTGACATCGCTTTGCTCCGAATTCAAATCACCTTACTGTTTCATGAAAAAAACACTAGACAAATAATTTCCTTATGATACAATTAGAAATCGGTGAGTGACTAAAACAAACTCTCTAGCTTGCCAGCATAGCACAGTGGTAGTGCATCCGACTTGTAATCGGAAGGTCGCAGGTTCAAATCCAGCTGCTGGCTTTATCCAAGAAACGGCATTTAATTAGTTAATGTGCATCGGGTTGTTGAGAAAAGACTTCAAAAAATAAGACTCTAGGCAATATATATTATATCTACCAGATGAAGGGGCTATCGAGCAAATAACCAGAAGTACCTTCGTAACAATTCATGATACTCATTGGGGAATTGCAAGTTCTCATAGAACTATCAAGCAAGTATGTGGAATTTGTCGATTTATGGTGAGCCAGTGCGTTGGGTGGGTTTCCCGACTTGTTCGCGGAGCGTTCCCGTAGGGTAGCCACTGGCTAACCCGCAAGGGTTAGAGATAGTCAAGCCATCAGAACACACATATTTTGTTCACTTCAAGCATTTGTTCGTTTAGAACAAATGCGCTCCCTCAACATAATTTCTCATTAGTATGAAGTGCAGAGAAACCTATTTACTTTAGTTGTGCGCGACTACTTTATGGACAATCTTACCAATGCCTCTGCTGCTTAAACCACATAGATTAGTTTTTTTTGTCAATGCGTAACTCCTATATAAAAATCATATAGGATTCCTATTTGATTTTTGCGAAGCTAGGTACACTTTGATTCCTTCTTTCCTGTTCCTCCGAAGTTCTGAACGGAGGAAACATCCGCTCAGACTTCTCTCTGTTCCCCGTTACCTAAGATTAATATGGGAGTAATTACAGTTTTGTGGAACTTATTGCCCCTCAAATAATTCAAAGTTACTTAAATCATCATGCCGTGGTTCTGTGTCAGGTCTTATGGAGTCTATTAATAATTGGTTTTTCCCAACAATTCTGCACAAGAGAATAACTCATAGCTTATTCTTGGGATTGATAACTGCTACTAGTTTGTTCGTCAGTACATGGAATACAAAAGCTTTAGCACAAAATCTCTCAGTTAGTAACAATGAGATTGTGAGCTATGCTCAGGCTTTATTGGCGATAGAACCTGTGCGTCAACAAGCTTTTAGAGAAATTAAAAGAATAATTGGTAGTGGAAATATTCCGCAAATAGTTTGTAATGAACCTGATAGTATAGATAGCTTGCCTAAACAAGAAGCTAGAGATGTTGCCAGAAGTTACTGTAAAAATTCTCAAGAAATTGTTGAAGATAAGGGTTTGACTATTGAGAAATTCAATAGAATTACCGTGGAAATTTCAAGGAATAATGGCTTGAAAAAACGGGTTTATGATCAATTACTCCAACTTCAGCAAAGAAAATCTCTCTCTTAAGATTAAAGATGAGACTTTGCTAACAATCTATCTAACACCAATTCAAAATTCAAAACAGTTGGAGATTTAAACCCCAAATCAACTGATATTGCGTGCAGACAATGGGTCTTAAACCCTTGAATTTAGGATAAAGGGTTCAGAATCCAAAATCCACAATTGTTTTATCTACCTACTTTTCTGTTCCCTATTTCCTGACTATATCTCAATCAAAATTTATATTTTGTATTAAAAATCAATCTGAATTAGGAACCACTACTGATATCTTTTTGAGTACCATTCCTATCACGTTTTAGACTTTCTTCTAGGGCTTGAATTTGTTCTCGACGCGCTTCTAATTCTAGTGTACGGCGGGCTAAATCTTGATTTTGTAAAGTTAGAGATTGTCGCCATTCTTCGGCTCTTTCTGTCTCTTGTTGTAAAAATTCTGGAGTTATACCTGAAGAAAGATAAGTTTGCACTAAATTTAGCACCCAGTCACAAGCATCTTCTAAACGTTCAATTTCACCTGTGGGTGAAAGCTCGACTAAAACAAGCAATTTTTCACTCATGGCATTACTTTTACCCAGTAAAATCAAGGCTTCTTCTGGGATAATTGTCCAGAGATAATCTTCTTCTTGGCGTGCTAATAGACGTAGATGATACTGGTCTAAAAATTCGTTTTTATGTACTTGGGCAAGATATCGCATAGCATTTTGGGTTTTAAGGGTGTAGGGGTTTGAGGGTGTAGGGGTTTGAGGGTGTAGGGGTGTAACGGAGTGAGGGATGATTAATACCAAATTGGGATAGGTAGTATTGTGATGAGTTTCTGGAACAGCCTCTGAATCTCGGTTTTCAATCCAAAATTCCAAATCCAAAATCCAAAATTGACATGATTGGTATTTTTATTACCTCTGTACCCCTATACCCCTATACCCTTATACCCCCATACCCTTAAATTTATGCTAAACCACGCAAGCGATCGCGTAAAATCTCTGCTTGTTTTTCGGCTTCGGCTAAAGCGTCTCTGGCTGCTTGGACGACATCGGGTCTAGCTTTATCAACAAAGTTGGCGTTGCTTAACCTACCTTTGAGAGATTGGGCTTCAGCTTCCACTTTACTCAAGCTTTTCTCTAGCTTGGCACGCATGGCTTCTATATCGACAACGCCATCTAAAGGTATAACTACCTGCACTGTACCAATTACACCCGCAATGGCTTTTTCTGGTTCTTTGGCTGATGGTGGTTCTTGTGCTACAGCAGTCGTTGCTGTGGTGGGTGGGAAGAACTGCGCCCAGAATTTTTGTCTGGCTTTAGCTGACAATAAAGTGGTGACAACAAACCAGGCGGTATAGCCTAAACCAACCATTTCAAAGAAAATACCCAGGACGGGAACATTATCTAGGGTATCGCCTACGGCTATGGCGAGACGGAAGAAGATGAAACCAACGACAAGCCAAACAATTGTCCGCCAGTTACTTTTGGTTTGTGGCTGGATGGTGGTTTGGGGTTGGGTTTCTCCACTGATGGTCAAATTCTCTACCTTAGCCAAATCTTTGATGTAAGATTGTCCAGCCGTGAGAATTTCTCGTTCTTGGGGATTTTCTGACTGTAAATTGGCGGTGACTTTCACCCCTGGCTTGACTTCCGCCTCGGCGCGTAAGTTGCGGATGGTGCGGATAGTGCCAATTAATAGTTCAAACTGTGCTTCTAGGCTGGGGTTAATTAAGCTTGTATCGGCTTTGGGATAGGCTTGTAAAGCTAAAGTTTGCTGAGAATTTTCTGGTTGTTGGGTGAGAGTTTGCCAAATCTCTTCGGTGATGTGGGGCATAAAGGGATGTAGTAGCTTTAATATCCCTTCCAGTACGTAGGCTAAAGTTTGTTGAGCGACTCGACGCGATGCTGGGTCTGCATTTTTTTGCAGTCTGGATTTGACTAACTCAATGTACCAGTCGCAAAAATCACCCCAAATGAATTCATAAATTCCCTTAGCTGCTTCCCCTAAACCGTAGTTATCGATGTAGTTTGTGGTTTGCTGGATAACTTGATGATAGCGGGAAAGAATCCAGCGATCGCTTAATTCAGTGCTGAGTTCTGAGTTTTGAGTGCTGAGTGGTTGACCTAGTTGTGCGGGGGTTTGTCCGTCGAGATTCATCATTACAAATCTCGCAGCATTCCACAACTTATTGGCAAAGTTGCGGGAAGCTTCTACTGATGATGACTCATCTTTTTTGCGGTCATATTCTAGGCGGATATCTTGACCTGCACCGGCCACTTCCTTAACTAAGGTATAACGTAGGGCATCAGTACCATATTTATCAATTAGCAACAGTGGGTCAATCCCATTGTTAGCCGACTTCGACATCTTCTTATTATTTTCATCCCTCACCAAACCGTGAATGTAAACAGTTTGGAATGGCATAGTGTCAGTAAAATGGCCAGCCATCATAGTCATTCTGGCTACCCAGAAAAAGATGATATCAAAGCCTGTAACTAAGGTTGTTGTGGGGTAGTAAGTAGCTAAATCTTGGGTTTTTTCAGGCCAGCCTAATGTGGAAAATGGCCATAATCCTGAAGAAAACCAGGTATCTAATACATCTGGGTCTTGTTCAAGTTGGACATTCTCTCCAAATTGGGCTTTAGCTTTCTCCCATGCTTCCTCATTTGATTTAGCGACAATAAAGGGGGTCGTGTCGGTGATTTGTCCGCCGGTTTCGCTGACAGCATACCAAGCGGGGATTTGATGACCCCACCATAATTGACGAGAAATACACCAATCTCTCAAGTTTACCAACCAATCACGGTAAACCTTTGTCCAGCGTTGGGGGACAAATTCGGGGGTGTTTTTCTGGTCGAGGAAGTCTAAAGCTTTATCCGCCATTGGGCGAATTTTGACGAACCACTGAGTAGAGAGTAAAGGCTCAATGGGAACTTTACCGCGATCGCTATAAGGAACGGTATGCTTATAATCTTCTACCTTAACTAACACGCCGTCAGCTTCCAGGCGTGCAATTACATTTTTTCTAGCTACAAAGCGGTCTTGTCCTTGGAACTCTCCGGCGTTGGCGTTAAGTGTGCCGTCTTTATTCAAAATATTAATAAACGGCAGATTGTGACGCTTACCCATTTCAAAGTCGTTGGGGTCATGAGCGGGAGTCACCTTCACACAACCTGTTCCAAAACTGGGGTCTACTAACTCATCACCAATGATGGGAATTTCCCGTTGCATAATGGGCAGAGTCAAAGTTTTCCCAATTAGGTGTTGATATCTTTCATCATTGGGATTTACAGCTACACCCGTATCACCCAGCATAGTTTCTGGTCGGGTTGTCGCCACTTCTACATAACCAGAACCATCACTCAAGGGGTAACGGAAATGCCAAAGATTACCCTCAACCTCTTTATTTTCCACCTCAACATCAGACACCGCCGACTGCGAAGCGGGACACCAGTTAACTAAATATTCACCGCGATAAATTAAGCCCTCATTGTAGAGACTGATAAAAGCTTCTACCACAGCTTTCGATAAACCTTCATCCAGGGTAAATCTCTCCCGTGACCAGTCTACCGACACACCCAAACGGCGTAGCTGATTAACAATTGTCCCCCCTGACTCCGCCTTCCACTTCCAAGCACGTTCTAGAAATTGGTCGCGTCCCAACTCATAGCGAGTTTTTCCCTCAGCTTTGAGTTGTTTTTCGAGAATCGTGTGGACAGCAATACTAGCGTGGTCAGTTCCCGGTAGCCACAGGGTATTTCTTCCCTGCATCCGGTGATAACGCACTAGCGCATCAATCAACGCACTTTCAAAGGCGTGACCCATATGCAGACTACCAGTAACGTTAGGCGGCGGAATTACCACACAATAAGGTTCACCACCATGATTAGGGTCAGCTTTGTAGACTTGGTTGTCTTCCCAGAATTTTTGCCACTTCGCTTCAGTAGAAAAAGGGTCATACAAACTGGGAAGATTCGGTATAGTTGCGGTCATTCTGGGAAATTTACGTTTGAAGGACTATTAAATTTTGCCACAGGAATGAGGATTGGGGACACTTCGACAAGCTCAGTGCATCGCTGGGGATTGGGGATTGGGGACTTGTACTGAGCTTGTCGAAGTATTGGGAACTGGGGACATCGCTAATCCAAAATGGGTATAAGCGATACATCCGATGGGCTATACCTACGTATCTATTCAGCGTAAAATAAATGTCCGCACCAAAGTAAATCGATAAATAATGCCAAAACCCGCAGATACCAGCACTAAAAAACTCATTAGTCTTGCACCTGATAATTGGGTGCGATGGGTGACAAATATACCCAATATTCAAGCAGGGGAAATTTTATCTGGCGAATTTCAATGGATTAGTCGGGAAAGTGATGTTTTAATTCGGGCGAGAAGTCCAGAATTAGGAGAATTTCTCGTATTAAATGAATTACAGTTACGTTACAACCACAAAATGCCTCGGCGAGTGCGTGCTTACACAGCATTAGCAGAAGAGAAATATGAATTACCAACCTATCCGGTTTTAATTAATATCTTACCAACGGGTGATGTAGAAATCCCCACAAGTTTTACATCAAATATTTATGGTTTAAGAGCAATTCAGGATTACCGGGTAATTAACTTATGGGAAGTAGATGTTAACATCCCGTTTCAACAACCTTTACCATCATTATTGCCGTTTGTGCCGATTCTGCAAGGAGGAAACGATGAATCTATAATCAGGGAAGCATTACAAATTTTGCGTCGGGATGAAGACTTAAACCAGTTGGAAACGGTTTTAGCCTTTTTTGCTACCTTTGTATTAGAGAGTGCCGTTGTTCAAGAGATTATGAGGTGGGATATGGGCGTTCTACGAGAGTCACCTTGGTATCAAGAAATATTACGAGAGGGTGAAGCACGCGGTGAAGCACGCGGTGAAGCACGCGGTGAGATCAAGGGAATCATTCGCAGTATTGAAATGAGTTTAGAAGCAAAATTTGGGAGTCAAGGACTAGAGTTAATGTCCCGAATTTCCCCTATTCAAGACTTGGAACAATTGCAGCGAATTTTGCGGACTGTGCTTTTAGCAAATTCTGTTGATGAAATACAGCAAATTTTATAGGACTGACATAAATAGCCGGTGTTTTCTGTAGAGTATGTGTTGATTTTTCACTTTTGATTTCTGGCATCTACAAATTTTAATTGGTGGTAGAGACAGCTAATTTGTGGTAAATCTACTCCCAGGGATTGGGCTGTTCTTAGGGGATTCCCGATAATTGCTTCTATTTCTAAGGGACGGCGTTCATCATGGTCGATTTTCATGCTGGTGCGGTATGGGGTCATCTTGACGGTGTAATCTAGCATGGTTTGAATGAAGCTGTCAGGAATTATTCTCCCCATACTGTTTGCCCCTGCTTTCACTTCATACATGATTTGCTCTACTAATGTGCGGGTGTGGGGATTTGCCATTAATTCATTTGTGCTGGCGTTGAGAATGACGGACAATCCGTTGTAGGGGATGTTCCATACTAGTTTCTTCCATCTGGCTAATAATAAATCAGCCGCTAATTCCATCCCAATGCCGGCGTTTTGAAAGTCATCAGCAATTTGCTGCATTCTCTGGGTGATTCCGGCTTGAGAATATTCAGGAAGATATTCCCCTAAAGTGATGTGTCCGTAATCTAAATGTCGGATATGTCCCAAACCTACTTTATTGGAACACAGGAAGCATAAACCGCCGATTACGTGAACTTTTGGCAGCATTTGGTTGATTTCTTCTTCTATACCCAACCCATTCTGCAATACTAAAACTACACCACCCTCTTTCACGACAGGCGGTAATAAATGGGGTAGTAAATGATTTTGTGTGGTTTTGAGTGCCAATATTACTACATCGCATTGCGGCATCTTGTTGACATCGTTGTAAGCGTTGACTTGGGGGAGGGTAAAGTCACCGTCTTTAGACTCGATGATTAAACCGTGCTGGCTAACGTGTTCATAGTCACTCTTGAGTAAAAAGTGAACATCTAAACCCGCTTTTTGCAGTTTTGCGCCGTAAAATCCACCTAATGCACCAGTGCCTATGATGGCATACTTGCGATCGCCTAGCGTAGTTTGCTGTCCACTCATAATTTTTCACCTCAGATTTGCTGATGATGATCATAGGGCAGTGTCTCAAAACTCACTACACTGACCCTGTAATTAACTGTCAGTTAAGAATATTTTTTTTAATAAAAATTCAATTTGTTTCACTTTAATTTAAAATTCTTTGCAGGAGATAAGGTGAAAAACATGGCTGATATTGTTGATATTGCTGTAGGTGCCGGTGCTTTTAACACTCTAGTAACTGCTGTACAAGCGGCTGGTTTAGTAGAAACATTAAAAAGTCCAGGGCCTTTTACTGTTTTTGCCCCTAATGATGATGCTTTTGCCAAATTACCACCAGGAACTATCCAAACCTTGGTGCAGAATATCCCTCAATTAACTAGAATTCTCACGTTTCATGTCGTACCAGGAAAGCTGAAACAGGCTGATTTAGCCAAACTGGGTACAGTCACATCGGTGGAAGGTTCGCCTATCAAGATTGACTGTTCTGATGGTTTTGAAGTTAAAAATGCCACGGTGTTAGCAGCAGATATCGAAGCTGATAACGGCGTAATTCACGTTATTGATACGGTGATTTTGATGGGCTAATCATTGTCTAGGTGGGCATTACCCACCTCTAAAATATTGCTCAACTATTGGTGAATATTTATTACAAGCATAGTTAAACACTTATGTATTTTAATTTATGTTAAATATATGCAGCAGTATTTACTTTAGATATATGCTGAATTAAGTTGATATATCTAAAAATAGATTAAGTTTTTAGATGCCAACATTATCCCAACAAAATTAATGCTTGATATTCATCACTTAGCTGAGTTCTCTCGTCATAACTGTATTGGTATTTGCGCGTTTCTCATCCCAGCCAATTTACTAGCCACATTGTTAACAATTATTTTGGCTGTCATCGGTCGCCCCAATTTTCAAGTTTTCCTAGCTGCTATTGTTGCCAGTATTTTCGCCGCCTTCATGATGCTACACGTGCATAGTTGGTCTATCGTTGGTGTAGTGATGTCCCCACTTATATTTTGTCAGGGTTAGCAATTACTTGCCTAGTTGTTAACGTGACGGCAATTATTTGGCCTAAGCGGCTCAGTGCTGAGTGCTGAGTGCTGAGTGCTGAGTGCTGAGTAAAAAATCTTAGCACCCCAGTCTCCAGTCCCCAGTCCGCAGTCCCCAATCCCCAATCCCCAGTCCCCAGTCCCCAGTCCCCAGTCCCCAGTCCCCAGTCCCCAGTCCATCACTACTGCGTAAACTTTGCGGTAATTCGCTTCATTGCTTCCTCTACATTTTCACGGCTGTTAAATGCGGAAATGCGGAAGTAACCTTCACCCGCAGCACCAAAACCAGAACCAGGTGTACCGACAACATTGCAGGTATTGAGTAATTTATCAAAGAAATCCCAGCTAGAAAGGCCGTTGGGAGTTTTTACCCAAACATAAGGCGCGTTGACACCGCCGTAGACAGCGATACCTGCGGCTGTAAGTTGTTCGCGGATGATTTTGGCATTTTCTAGATAAAAACTGATTAAAGCGTTGATTTGCGCTTGTCCAGCTTCCGAGTAGACTGCTTCCGCACCCCGTTGCACAATGTAGGATACGCCGTTAAATTTGGTAGACTGACGACGATTCCACAGTTTCCACAGTTCGACATCAGAACCATCGGCGGCTTTCGCTGTCAAGGTTTTGGGAACGACAGTTAAGGCGCAACGTGTACCGGTAAAGCCTGCGTTTTTGGAGAAGGAACGAAACTCAATGGCGCAATCTCTCGCACCTTCAATTTCGTAGATAGAATGGGGCAGAGATGGATCTGTAATATAAGCTTCGTACGCAGCATCAAAGAAAATAATCGAGTTATTGGCTTTGGCGTAGTCTACCCACGCTTGGAGATGTTCTTTAGTGGCGATCGCACCTGTGGGATTATTGGGGAAGCAAAGATAAATTAAATCGACTTTTTGGGCAGGAATTTCGGCTGTAAAGTTGTTTTCGGCGGTAATGGGTAGGTAAACTAAGCCCTCAAACTCACCTTTTTCATTAGCATTTCCCGTATGTCCCGCCATGACGTTAGTATCAACATACACGGGATAAACTGGGTCAGTAACGGCAATAGTATTGTTATCACCGAAGATATCGAGAATATTGCCTGTGTCGCATTTAGAACCATCAGAAATAAAGATTTCTGACGCATCAATATCACATCCCCGTGCTTGGAAATCTTGAGCAGCGATTTTTTCCCTTAACCAAGCATACCCTTGTTCTGGTCCATATCCTTGGAAAGTAGCGCGATCGCCCATTTCTTCCACAGCTTTAATCATGGCAGTACGGCAAGCTTCTGGTAAAGGTTCGGTAACATCCCCAATCCCCAGGCGGATAATTTTAGCATCGGGATTGGCTTGAGCAAAAGCATTTACCCGCCGCGCAATTTCGGGAAACAAGTAACCAGCTTTCAGTTTTAAGTAGTTGTCGTTAATGGTTGCCATAGTCAAGTTGAAAATAAGGCCTAGATAAAACAGCTTACCAGTCTTTGTAAATGGGTATAGAGGTGTAGGGTAAGGGTTTTGCTACGTAACTAGCAACAAAGATTAAATACTAGAATTAAGTGAATACAAAATTATTATCCACAAGAATTTGGTTATGAGCATTCCACTTGTAGACCAAGCCACAGAAGAAAAACTGGTGACTCTCAAAAATGTTTCTTGGGAGCAATTCAAAGGTATTGAAGCACACCTCCAAGACAACCGCAATGTCAGACTGTCTTATTTGTCAGGAGTTTTAGAAATCATGTCCCCCATTGGAGAAAAGCATGAAAAAGTAAAAAGAACTCTCAGCTTGCTGTTAGAAGCTTACATGAGAGTATTGGGTATTCGCTTCTATGCTCGTGGAGGTTTCACACTGGAAGAACCAGGATATGCTTCTGGTACGCCGGATGAATCTTACAGCATTGGTCAAGAAAAGGAAATTCCTGACATTGTGATTGAAGTGATTGTCACCAGTGGCACTATTGACAGAAAAGAGTTATTCAAACCCAAAAAAGTGCCGGAAGTTTGGTTTTGGAAATCTAATACTATAAAAATATTCCGTTTAGGTGTGAATGGTGAATATGAAGCAGTTACCAGAAGTGGATTTTCCCTGATTTAGACCCTACTTTATTGCTGCATTATCTGACTATAGCTGACCAATATGATGCAGTGGTTGAATTTGAACAAGTTATCCATAGTCAAAACAGTTAATTGTTTGATTTATTACGACTAATATATTGACCGTGAATATTGACTAAGTAAGGTACTATATAAGTTAAAGTTGCAGCAATCCAGCGATCGCGAGTCATTTTCCCTGTAATCACTGCTGCCCCATGATTAATGGTAAATAAAATAGAACCAACTACGACAGCTACTTTTACAGCCGTTGGCATCATATTTTTATCACCAAGACACAACCAATATTCTCTAATAGCTTTCATCTGTTACCTAAAAATGGAATCATGACCCAAAGAAACAAAAATTTAGTATAAGTAATGATGGGTCAACCAATTTTGGATTTTAGATTTTAGATTGACCCTGACCACTCCTTGGGTACGGGGCTTGGAGATTTAAGATTGACGACATTTTACATTCTAATTAGATAAAGTAGTAATTTCTTATGTCTGAGTCAGATTCCTCTTCTACAAACAATACTTTTAACATTTCTGGTGGCTCAATTACTAACTTGACTGGTTCTGGTGCAATTTATTACAACGAGGCTGTTCAAGCTGCAAAAGCCGATAGTTCACCTGTTGTCAACCATACATCTGCAACAAAAACCATCTTATTTTTAGCAGCTAACCCTAAAGGTACAACCAGACTACGTCTAGATGAAGAAATCCGAGAGATTGACGCTGGGTTAGAAAGGACTAAACGGCGGGAACAATTTGTACTACAGCAAAAATGGGCTGTACGTGCTAGAGATGTGCAACGTGCTTTACTAGACTTCAACCCTCAAATTATTCATTTTTCAGGACACGGAGGTGGCGAAGAAGGTTTGGTATTAGAGGATGAGACGGGTACACCAAAGTTAGTAGACACAGAAGCTTTAGCCGCTTTATTTGAATTATTTTCCGATAGATTAGAGTGTATTATACTTAATGCTTGCTACTCAAAAGTACAAGCTTGTGCGATCGCTCGTCATGTTCCTTACGTCATTGGGATGAGTCAGGGAATTGGCGACACATCTGCTATTGAATTTGCTGTGGGTTTTTATGATGCTTTGGGTGCAGGTAAATCAGTAGAATTTGCTTACAAATCTGGTTGCGTCAATATCCGCATGGCAGGAGTTGCCGAACATTTGACACCAGTATTGCAACCGAAATTAATAAAGTGAACTTGGAATGTAAGGTAATTGTTGTAATATGTGGATTTTGTCTCCAGAAATGTTAGCAATGTTTTGTAAATTGGGTAGTTGTGGAATTTTATCTTTTGACTCTCGTAGTTGAACAAATTCCTTCACGAAGAACCAAAGTTCAATAGTTATTTTTTGCTTCTCATTGTCAAGCGTCGAATATTTTTTGATATCTGATTCTAGTTGATTAATTAATTTTTTGACTATTTTATAAGTTCTGACACCAATTTCTTGATCAATTTCCACTGATTCTGAAGGTGATTGATTTTTAGGTATTGCCCCACAGTGTAACCCAACTAGTTGCCACTGTTGATTCATGACTGGACTACCTGATGAACTAAAATCAGCATCAGCTTCATAAAGAATGAAGTCTTCAAGCAGTTTTTGCACTCTATTATTAGACAGCACAACCTCTTTGTATCTGCCTTTAGGATGTTGAATAATATTAACAGGATCACCAACTTTAGCTTTCTTTTTTAATAATTCTATAACATCTTTAACAGTAACGTTTTCTTTATCTTTTAATTCTTTTATATTCTCAATCTCTTTCGGAACATCTTCTAAGATTTCCTCTAAGAATTTAAGATCATCTTTTGTTCCTATATCTGTCGATTGTTCAAGGCTTGAAAGAAGTGGCGGTGCAATTAGGCTATCATCTTCTATTAATGGAATCCAACCAAATTGATCACCTGCTTGTCCTGCATCTTGGTATTTACTATTTTTCGGTTCTCGTTTTAGTCTGATCAAAGCAAAGTCTAAATCGGGATCATAAGTAACTAATTTTTCAAATCCATACTCTAAAGATTCAATTTTCCGTCCTAAAATGTCTTGTTCATAGTTAAATTCAGCAGTATATTCACTACTTACTAATGACTCATTCAATTGTGTTGTGGAGTCGTTATCATCCTTTAATGGAAAGACATGATAACTAGTTAACAACTCATTTCTTCCCACTAGAAATCCTGTCGCCACAGGAATTCGCTTCATTTTTTCCACAAAATACTCCGGCTTTAAGATAATTTTATCATCCGCAATAGTCTTATCCTTGAACTCAAATATATTTTCCGCTTCCTGAATAGAAATACAACAAATTTCAGCTAATTCTGCTAGCGAAAAATACTTGTTTCTCGATTTCTCAACTTCGGAAATAGCATTAATAAAACTCTCAGCACTAGTTACCGATGAAAATTCTCTAATTAAGCGGCACACAGCGACTCCTCGCCTGATCCCCAATGATAGAAATGGGAATGGCAAAAAATCTGGCTGACCAAAAACAGTCGTCATGCTGGGATTAGCATTAATATCTGGATTTTGCTTATAGGCAATTCTTTTAAGTATTATTTTTAATAATTGTTGAATATCAATATCTTTATCTTTGAAAGGAAGGTGAGTCAGTGTAGGTGAATTGCTTGTTCCGAGAATGCGCCCCAAACCACCAATTGATGAATTAGGAATAAATTCAATAATCTGAGACATACTTTGCCTTTATGTAGTTTTACAGTATGATTATGTAATAAATTTGCTAAATATTCTAACATAATAATACTGGCAGTTAAATCATGGACAAATGTAAAAAAATATATAGAGGAAAAAAGTTTTTGCAACAATCCGTAATAAATGACTTACATAGTATTGTTACAGGTAACTCCATAATCGTCAAAATTTTATTAATTACTAAATGTATTTTACTGAACATAGTTGCAGCTATTTTAATGGGGACAATAGGTGCAATGATTTGTAAAAATATCTTTGTTGTGGAATCGCCAGATGATTGGATTGGGAACCTTTTTGCTGTCATAACAATTATATTTTGGACATTAATCACTTTAAGTAAGGGTTATGTACAATCTTTTTTGTCAACAGGATTATTAATATTATTTTCCAGTACAGTTATAGTCACAATTTTAAAATTTATAGGAATCTTAAAATCTGATGTAAATTTAGGAGTTTTATTAGGTACTATTATTTGGACATCTATTTTTATAATATGTTGTTTAATTACGATGTTATCACTAACTATATCTGACGTTTTGATCAACAGCAAATATCAAAAATTTGTTGATTTATTATATATATTAATAATTATCTTACTTGCTAGTTTTACGGCTGCTCAGTTGAATTATTCACTGTATGAAGATATTCATAAATTTAAATTAACTATCCCAACCCTATCAGTTAGTCAAATTAAGACTTTTGGAGTTTTATTAAGTGCATTTTTGGGCTTTGGTATAGTAATTTCCAGTGTACGAATAACTCATTTTCAAGCACCGCCTTGGCAAAATTTAGATTTTTTGAGAAATTGGGCGATCGCAATTGGTTCTTGGGGTGGAACTTCGTTTTACAATTTAGATTTAAGTAGTGTCAACTTTGAAAATGCCCAACTAGCTAATACAGACTTAAGGGCCCGAAAACTCTACCGCACCTGTTTTCAAGGTGTCACTGGACTAGAACGTGCTAGGGTAGATAGTCGATATTTAGACTTAAAACTCCCCAAAATCCAAAAACTCCTGACTCATGCTTGTTCAGAAGATCCAGACTTTAGTAATTTGAACCTAAGAGGGGCTTATTTGCAAAGGGCTGACTTGCGACGGATGAAGTTTATCGACACAAATTTAATCGGTGCTGACTTGCGAGATGCCGATTTACGAGGTAGTATTCTGGCTAATGCTCAAGTCATAGATGTTGACTTTACAAACGCCAATTTAACAGGGATTTGTATTCAAAATTGGAATGTCAACAGTCAAACTCGCTTTACTAACGTTCAATGTGATTATATATATCGCAAACTAGATGAAAAAGGCGAACCAATTGATCGTTATCCACTAGACCGCAACTTTGAACCTAGAGAATTTGAATCATTGTATCAGGAAGTAGGTAATATTGTAGAATTGGTTTTCAAAGAGGGGGTAAACTGGCGTGCTTTTGCATTTAGTTTGCAAAAACTGGAATTAGAAGATGAAAGTTTAGGATTACAACTCAAAGGAATTGAAAAGAAAGGTGATCTTTGGGTTGCTAAGGTGACTCACAATGAAAATATTTCTTCTCAGGAAGTTGAGCAACGTTTATATGATTCCTATGATGATCTGAGACAATTACTAGCTACTAAAGAACAACAGATTAACAGTTTACTAGGAATTGCTAGTAGTCAAGCAGAAGCGATTAAAGAATTTAGTAAGCGTCCCTTGGGTAACAGTTTTGTAATTAATGGTAGCACCATTACTAATTTAACTGGCTCTGGACAAATAGAATATAATGAAGCGGCAGAGCAAGTGCGGAGTATTGTGGCTAATAGTGATGCACCAATGCAAGTCTCAAATAAGGTACAGCATTTTTTGGCTCAACTCACAGGAAAAAGTGTGGCTACGACAACAGCAACTCAAGCGGAACTGATTAAACAATTACTCTTGCATGAAGCCGAAAAAGATAAAATTTTTAAGCAGCTTTTAATTTTACAAGGTCAACAAATAATTGATAATCTTGCAGAAGGAACTATTGCCAGTGCCATCAAAGAAGCGATCGCACAACTGCAATGATCATAAATCATGAGTCAAACTCTCACTGCAACCAAGATTTCCATTATTATTCCTACACTCAACGAAGCAGGGAATATCAAACAAACTATAGCCACGACTCAACCTAGCACGAATATAGAAATCATAGTCGTAGATGCAGGCTCTCAAGATGATACCGTAGCTATAGCTGAATCATTGGGTGTAAAAGTCATCTTATCTACTCCTGGGCGGGCTGTGCAAATGAATACAGGCGCGGCTGTGGCGAGTGGGGAGATTTTGCTGTTTCTCCATGCAGATACGCGCTTACCTCCAGGGTTTGACGACATGATTCGCACCAGTCTACAGCAAGTAGGAGTTAGAGCCGGGGCATTTACTTTACAAATAGATGCGTCTCCTTTCGCGTTAAGATTAGTAGAGTGGGGAGTAAAATGGCGATCGCACTTTTGGCAAATGCCCTACGGTGATCAAGCAATTTTTATTACCAAAGCTGTATTTCAAGAAATCGGCTGCTTTCCAGAACTTCCCATCATGGAAGATTTTGAGCTGATGCGACGCTTAAAACACCAAGGTAAAATAGTTATTTTAGCTACACCCGTCATTACTTCAGCCAGGAGATGGCTGCAAAAAGGTATCCTTCAAACTACACTCATCAATCAAATTATGATTATTGGTTATCTCTTTGGTGTAGCACCAGCACGACTGCGTAATTGGTATCGCCAAATCAAAATTATGTGACTAAGTGATTTTGTTAACTACTGATATCAGACTCCTATTTGATTTTTGAAAAAATAAGTATAATCGTACTACTTTCCCCAATATCTAATCCCATTACCTTCAATCATCAAATCGGATGACCATGTCAATTATTATTGCCGAAAATTTAAGTAAATCCTATCCTGTGGCAGTAAAAGAGCCGGGAATTAAAGGTACAATTAACCATTTTTTCCGTCGTGTTTATCGTTCCATTCATGCAGTTCAGGATGTTTCTTTTGAAATTGCGCCTGGGGAAGTTGTGGGTTTTTTAGGGCCAAATGGCGCAGGAAAAACCACCACACTTAAAATGCTCACCGGACTCATTCACCCCTCTGGCGGTACAGTCAGAGTCGCTGGTTATGTTCCTTTTTTGCGCCAAGAAGCATTTCTACAAAAAATTACCTTGGTAATGGGACAAAAACAACAACTACTTTGGGACTTACCAGCTATAGATTCCTTGAAAATTAATGCTGCTGTCTACAACATTTCTGATAAAGAATTTCAGCGACGGCTAGGAGAATTAACAGAAATGCTGGCCTTAGAAGATAAACTTAAACAGCCAGTGCGGAAACTGTCTTTAGGCGAACGGATGAAAGCTGAATTATTAGCAGCATTATTACACCGTCCCCATGTTTTATTTTTAGATGAACCCACCTTGGGGTTAGATGTCAATGCTCAAGTAGCAGTACGAGATTTTTTGCGAGAATACAATCAGCGTTATCAAGCGACTGTATTATTAACTAGCCACTACATGGCAGATATTACAGCTTTATGTCAACGTGTGCTGCTCATCCATCAAGGTAGACTTATGTATGATGGCAGCTTAGATGGACTTTTAGAACGTTTTGCCCCTTATAGAGAAGTTTATGTAGAATTAGCCCAAGCGTTACCGTTAGAAAAACTTCAACTTTATGGTGATGTGCAACATTTAGAAGGTCGTTCTGCGTGTTTTATGGTACAACAAGAAAATCTAACGCGCACAGTTACCCAGATTTTAACAGACTTAGAAGTGATAGATTTAACAGTTACAGAACCACCGATAGAAGAAGTCATTGGACGTGTTTTTCAGGCGGGAGTTGTGTAAACAAGTAGAACGACTGGAAAAAACAAACTATGTTAAACAATGTAAAAATACTAGAATTCAGTTCGTAGTAAGGACTTTAGTCCTTTTCTGTTCGCGGAGCATCTGTCTACGACACGCTACGCGAACGGAGAGAGAACTAAAGTTCTCACTACCAACCTTTAATTATTTACCTTGTTCTACTTAATTGAAAATACCCTACAGGAAGCTAAAGCTACAAAATTCAAATTTATATGAAAAGCATTATTAGAAAAGCACTGACTTTACTGACAGTTTATTACGCTTATATGGTGGAGTACCGAGCAGAACTGATTTTATGGGTTCTGTCTGGTTCTTTGCCGATTATTTTAATGGGGGTTTGGATTAAAGCTTCCCAAAGTGGACAGTTTGGTTTATCTTCTGTTGACTTTGCGCGTTATTTTTTGACAGTTTTTGTTGTCAGACAAATTTCCGTTGTTTGGGTAATTTGGGAGTTTGAAAGGGAAGTGGTAGAAGGTAAATTATCTCCCAAATTATTACAACCTCTAGATCCAGTGTGGCATCATGTCGCCTCTCATCTTTCAGAAAGAGTGGCTCGCATACCCTTTGCAATTATCTTAATATTCCTGTTTTTCTTTCTATATCCTCAAGCATTTTGGCTGCCTAATTTGGGTCAGGTGTTGTTATTTACCTTAGCTGTGAGTTTAGCTTTTATTTTAAGGTTTGTGATTCAATACACCTTTGCTATGTTTGCTTTTTGGACAGAAAGAGCTAATGCAATAGAGAATTTTTGGTTTTTATTTTATCTTTTCTTATCAGGTTTGATTGCTCCTTTAGAAGTTTTTCCCGCACCTATTCGAGAGGTAGTTTTATTTACACCCTTTCCATACCTCATTGATTTTCCCGCTAGTATTTTGGTAGGTCTGCCGGTAGATATAACAAGGGGATTTCTATCACTAATTGCCTGGATATTAATATTTTTAGGTGCAAATCGTTGGTTATGGCGTGCGGGATTAAAACGCTATTCTGGTATGGGAGCGTAATTAATAAACTCCATACAGTTTTGGCTGAGAAAAATAATCAAAAACAGGGAACACTAAATCAACAAATACAGAGTTTTATTCAAAAACACCGGATGAATTCAGATGAATTTTTCAGCATTTTATTCGGGGATTTCAAACTTATAACCGTAACCCCGCACAGTTTTGATAAACTCCGGCACACTAGTATCAGCTTCTAATTTTTTCCGCAACTGACCAATGTGAACATCAACTACCCTACCATCTCCCACATAGTCGCAACCCCAAATTTTTTGGATGAGTTGGGGACGACTCCAGGCTTGACCAGGATGACTAGCTAAAAAGTGTAAGATATTAAACTCTAAAGCTGTTAAGTTTAGGGGTTTATCATTTAGGGTGACTTCTCTACCATCTGGGTTAATTGCTAGTTGTTTGAAAATTAAACGTTGCGAGGGAGATGGTTTAATAGAACGAATGCGTCTTAAGAGTGCTTGGACTCTCACTTCAATTTCAGCGAGGCTGAAGGGTTTAGTAATAAAATCATCAGCACCAGCAGCCATGATTTTGATTCTGTCGTTTTCTTCTGTTCTCCCACTGAGAATCATCACTAAGACGTTATTCCGACTCTGCATTTCTTGGCACAGTTTATAACCACTTGTATCTGGTAAGTTCCAATCCAGAATTACTAAAGCAGGCTCAAACTGCTCAAATAACGCCAAAGCTGTTTTACCATCAGCAGCTGACTCGATTTGATACTTGCGACCTAGAAAGCGATATATCAGGTTACGAACACCAAAATCATCGTCTACAACAAGAATTTTAGGATTTGAAGCGGTCAGCGTCACCATATTGTTTTAGCCTTATGTTAACTTGGCAAGTTAATTAACTGTATAGAAAACAACGAATTGGGAATAAGTATTTTTAAATCTTAGATTTTGGATTCTAGATAACAAGCTAATCCAAAATCTAAAATCCAAAATTTTCTTGCCCAACGTCTATTTGTTTGTTCTGGTGTACACGGTTCATGATCGCCTACTTCTGCAATTACTTAAACTTACAGCCAGTTGTCGCTATGCACTGCCTCTGTACTACTGAACTACACTTAATTTTCCATTAAATTTCTCAAAACTTCAGCTATCATACTGCATACCAAATGTATGAGTTTTGTATGAGTTTGGTATGTTTTTATGCTTTGATGCTATAATTGATAATCTTCACAGTTAAGAGAAACTTTAAATTTCAGTGTGTTCCTCTACCCATCAATCATTCTCTAACTGCTGGTGGATGGCTGAAAATTTCCAGCCATTGAATCGTTTCAACTCAAAATCCATCTACCATACCCTACTCTGAAATATCCGATGAAGAATCTTTCTCAGGATATATACGAGTCTTTGTCCGGAGTGCGTCTACGTACAAGGCCATATCTTTAGCGTTTAATGAAATATTTTCTGGGAGTATGACAAGCCGAGGACTCAAAGCATCACCAGAAGGGATTAAAGCTGCAAAGACAGCTTTAACAGACAAAACCTTGAGTCAGCAAAAATTAGCCACAGCATTGGGTATCACACGCCAACCAGTATCTAAGTTTTTTGCGGGTGAACCTGTTTCTCGTAGTTGTTTTGTGCAAATTTGCCAACAACTAGGACTGTCTTGGCAACAAGTTGCTGGCATGGATTATTTTGATGTATCAGAAATTACATCTTCTCTGACTTCTCAAAAAGCTGATATCAATGCTTTAGTCGGCGAACTACGCCAAAAATGTCAAGAAAAAATTCAAGATCAGTGTAGTACGCTACAAATGCTAGATGTGGCACGAGCAGTACCGCTAGATGAAATTTATACTTCTGTGGAAGTTTTGCCAGAAGTAACTAGCCAAAAATGGCGTGATATTGCTGATTTCAAGGATAATTCAGCTTTGGATGGCAATAATAACTGCAATACATTACCAGGGTTAGAGGTTGTATTGCGATCGCCTAAGTTGATGTTACTAGGGAAATCTGGTTCTGGTAAGACTACATTTTTACAGTATTTGGCGATCGCTTGCAATCAAGGTAAATTTCAACCACATCTTGTTCCTGTGTTTGTGCGGTTAAAAGAATTTGCCGAAGATGCTCAAGATGAAGGGGAATTCAATCTTTTACAATACATCAGCCAAAGCTTAAATTGCTGTGATGTCGATGAGAAAGCCACTGTATCTATACTTAGTCGCGGCAGTGTCCTCATTATCTTAGATGGACTCGATGAAGTACCTTTAGAATATACAGATATAGTCACCAGAGAAATACGTAAATTTACTCAAATTTATTACAAAAATCAATTTGTTATTAGCTGTCGCATTTCTGCTTATAAATATCGGTTTCCTGGATTTACTGAAGTTGAGTTAGCAGATTTTAATGACAAACAAATAGAGATTTATGTTAAGAATTGGTTGGTTGTAGTTGCTCATCAATCTGTTATTGATGGAGAGACTAATAGTAAATTATTTCTTCAAAATCTCAATTTACCTGAAAATCAGCGCATTCGAGAATTAGCCAGAGTCCCTTTATTACTCCATTTAATATGTTTATCATTTCAGGCTAAGGGACAATTTACATATAACCTAGTCAATTTATATGAACAAGTCTTGAATGTTTTACTGTCTCGTTGGGATGAAACCAGAGGGATTAAGAGAGATGATTTTTATACTAACTTGAATTTGGGTAGTAAGAAAAAATTGATTGCTCACATTGCTGCTACCACCTTTACGAATGGAGAGTATTTTTTTGAACAAGAAAGAATTCAACAATTGCTATTTGAATTTTTACCGAATATCAATAATTCTAGCCTACAACAATCATTAACACCCTTAGACCACACATCAGCTTTACAAGGACTGATTTTTCAAGATAGCTTACTAGTAGAAAGAGCTAGGGGTATATATTCTTTTACCCATTTAGGTTTATTAGAGTACCTCACCGCTAGAGATATTTTAGGAAAGTCCTGTAACTTAGTTAATGAATCTTTAATTAATCACATCACCCAAGAGCGTTGGTATCATGTATTTTTGTTCATCACAAATATGCTTTGCAGGGCTGATGAAGCAATTATTTATATGAGCAATTATATTGCTGACATTGTAGCTAACGATGAACAAATACAAGCTTATCTTGCCTGGTTAAATCAAAAAGCACAGTTGGTAAAAACTAAAAATAATGCCAGTGCGGTACGTGCCTTTTATTTTGTTTGTAGTGTGGGTTTAGGTGATAGTGAAAATTATCTATTTGAGTGGGAGTTTTTAGGTAATTTAGCCTTTCAATCAGAATTAGCACTGGATGAACTGCTGTTTAATATTCTCAATTATGTTGATGATTTAAAATTAGCTTTTGGCAATAACTGTAGTTATACCCATATTTTTAATCAGGCTCGTCTCTTGAATATTACTTTTGACGAAGCCATTGATTTAGTAGGAGATGGAGAGTTTAAGCAAGAAATTTACCAGATTAAGAAACAATTACCTTGTACAGAAAGTAATCCTGAGAAATTTTATTTATGGTGGCAAATAAACTATCATCTTTGGCAAACCAGATTAAGAGATAATCTCATTAAATATCGAAATATTGGGCATGATTGGCAGTGGCGAGACTTACAATTAGAAAAATTAAAAAAATACCTGTATGCTAACAAATTAATCATCGATTGTTTGCGAAGTAAGGTAAATATTCAACAGGAACTAAAACAGCAAATAGAGGATAAATTATTTTTATCACTCACAGACAATCAACTGCAATAATCACTCGATTAAATAACAATCTAAACAGCTACATTATCATAAATCTATCTTGAGAATTTACCGTTGTTCATACCGTAGCCAGAGAACTGAAATCGAGATAATTAGGTAAATTGCAAATAATGCAATTAACAAGTAATAGTTAAGGTATGAATAATAATTTATTCGGTGGTGTAATTCCTCCACAACCCCCTGTAGAAGCAAGAACTGACGTTCATGTAGTTAAATCCCGTCTCGAATGGGGTGAGCCAGCTTTTACAATTTTGGATGTCCGCGATCGCCCCGTCTATAATGAAGGTCATATCATGGGTGCAATGACAATGCCAATAGATCAATTGGTAGATCGTGCTGTACCATCTTTAGATAAAAGCCGTGATATCTATGTCTACGGTGCAACAGAAGAACAAACCGCCGAAGCAGCAAGAATGCTTCGTTCGGCTGGTTTTGAACACATATCAGAACTAAAAGGCGGTTTAGCCGCATGGAAAGCAATTGGCGGCCCGACAGAAGGTATTATCGAATCCCAAACCCCCGCCGGCGCAGACGACTATAATGTTGTTGATCGCCTCAAAAATCATGTAGATACACAACAAAAGGATGTGTGATTAGTCAATAGTCAATAGTCAATAGTCAATAGTCATTAGTCATTAGTCATTAGTCATTAGTCATTAGTCATCAGTCATTAGTCATTAGAATTATCCAGGAATTAAACTTTAAATCTTGGCTGATATTGCCTATAGTTGATTTCCTAGATATGTTCTATCTAAAGGATATCGTTGACTGTTGACTATTGACTGTTGACTGTTGACTATTTGACTAATGCTCAAACAAATCTTTGAATTGTAATAAATCCAGAGCAACAATAGTGGGTAAAACTTGAAAGCATTGTTGAGCAAGTTCCCATCTATCTTCCCTTTGTAACATGGCAGTTAACTTCTGTTGCACACCAATTAAATAACGGACATCATTAGCAGCGTAACTCAGTTGAGCCTCAGATAAATTGCTGGCGTTACCCCAATCAGAACTTTGAGCAGATTTATCGAGTTCTACATTTTCTAACTCCTGCACTACATCCTTAAGTCCATGACGATTGGTGTAAGTACGCGCTAATTTACTAGCAATCTTAGTACAGAAAACTGGTTGCACATGAATGCCTAAATGGTGCCGTAACGTGGCAACATCAAACCGTGCAAAATGAAATATTTTGAGGATATTATCAGCTTCTAGCAGCGTCTTTAAATTGGGTGCTGCTGTTTGTCCTTTGGCTATGCGAATGGCTGTTACTTGGCCTTGGGAATTACACAACTGGACTAGACACAAGCGATCGCGCTGTGGTAACAATCCCATAGTTTCCGTATCAACAGCCAATACTTCCGATTGTAAATATTGGGATAACGCAGCGTCACTCAAATCGCGATCGCTTACTTGAAAATCTTGTAATGTCATGAATTACGTAAAATAATCTATGCAGTTAGACAATACATCATTATTGTGCAGAAAAGCCCCAATGCCGTCTAGTACAGCACTGCATAAATTCAGCCATCCCTGAAAATAGGCGAAAAACCAGCAAAATCAAGCTTTACTTCTTTCTTTTGCCTTTTACCTTTTTACTTTTGCCTTTCCCTCTAGGGAGTACGCAGAAAAATCTGTGTGAGATAAACTTCTCCTTTTTGGTTCGTAGCGACACCAATTCCTGTAAGATTGTAATTACCTTGGATATTCTTCAAGTGTCCTGGACTTTCTAACCAGCCAACCACAGCTTGATTAGCAGGATCATTGTATCCTCGATTAAAAGCGAGATTTTCCGCAGCACTCTTGTACCTCAAGGGAAGAGCGTAAACTCTCCTCTCAAATCCTTCATGACTAAATGGTGCTTTACCTCTAGCCATGTTGCGGCTGTGAATTCTAGCTTGGCGAGTGATGTTAGCATTTAAGGTTAGCCTTGGCAACTTTCTTGATACCCGATAACGATTAATTTGCTCAAACACTGATTTTTCTAAAGCAGTAGTTTGATAGCTGTTGGAAGTAGCCACTTGACGAGAAACAGTCGATAACGATTGCTCATTATTAGGTGACTGTGTAGACGTATGGCCTGGTATCGAAGGAGCAAGTAATACTCCAGAAAGGACAAGCGTACTTAAAGCGATGCCAAAAGCAGGTTGTCGGGACATGCGAAATTACTTTGTGTACATACTATAAGACCTATACTCTAACTTCTATATCCTGGAATATATAACAGGATACTTTTGAATATTTATTCAGTGGCGGGAGATAAAGGAATTTTAGATTTTGAATTATTCAATAGCAAAATCTAAAATTCCTTATTCTAGTTTATGAGCGCATGAAAATTTGTGTGAGATAAACTACACCTCGGCCATTGACTGCAACACCAATACCAGTCAAATTAGTATTGCTTTTGATGTTAGTCAGGTGTTCTGGACTGTTTAACCAGCCTTTTACAGCACTGGTTGCTGCGTCTCTATCTTGGTTGTAAGCAACATTTTCACCGGCGGTTTTATAAGCAATACCAGTTGCTTGAAATCTCTGTGTAGAACCCTGATGACTAAAGGGAACTTTACCGCTAGCCATATTTTGGCTATGAATTCTAGCCTGTTCATCAATAGCAGAATTGCGTGTAAGTGCCGGTAGATTTATGGAAGCTCTATATTGGTTGATTTGGTTAAAAACTGAATCTTCGATAGCAGCAGTATTCGAGTTAGATTTTCCACCAGAAGAACTGGGATTTGATGGTTCACTCGGAGAACCTTGATTTGGCTGTCCACCAGAAGAACCTTGATTTGATTGTCCACCAAAAGAGCCAGGATTTGATGTTCCTGGATTATATGGTCTTTGGGGAAAAGACTGTACAGGACGATTATACGGTCTAGGAGGACGATTATATTGTCCTGGGAAAAATTGTCCTAGAAGATAGGTAGTAGTTGTAGACTTTGACTGAACAGGTTGAGTTTTTAGGGAAACAGCACTTGCTCCACTGGCGAGAACAAAACTGCCTAAAGCAAGACTATAAATTGTCGTTCGGAGCATTTTTCCAGCCATGTAGTTGTTGCAACCATATAACCAGACCGTTATGGATTGCACAAACTCACTATGTGTCTATATATCTTTGGTTACAGTTACCTAACTACGAATATTCTCTGCTCACGTTTAAATTCTTAGTTTTTCATAAAAGAAAAGGCGATCGCCCAGGATCGCCCTCTATCATTAGAATGATATTTCCTAATTTTTGGTGGAAAATTGATTTTATTTTGTCATTTTCCACCTCAATTTTTTGAGACAAATTTATGTCTTGAGATAGATTTATTCTTAGGTTAAAAACTTAGCTACAGTTTGTACATCCTTGTCACCACGGCCAGAGCAGTTAATCACAATGCGGGGACTGCCACTAAGTTGAGGACATAGGGTTTCTAGATAGGCGATCGCGTGGGATGTTTCCAAAGCTGGTATGATTCCTTCTAGGCGAGATAATCTTTGGAATGCCTCCAAAGCCTCAGCATCAGTCACACTGTAGTATTCAGCACGACCAATATCTTTTAAATAGCTGTGTTCAGGGCCGACACCAGGATAATCTAACCCTGCACTAATAGAGTGTGCTTCCGTTACTTGTCCGTCTTCATCTTGCAACAGGTAACTCATCGCCCCATGTAATACACCAACTCGTCCTTTTGTCAAGGTAGCGGCGTGTTTTTCTGTATTTACACCTTCCCCAGCCGCTTCTACGCCTATCAACCTGATAGAAGGCTCATTGACGAACTCATAAAATAGTCCCATCGCATTAGAACCACCACCCACACAAGCCATGAGGATATCAGGTAAACCGCCCCATTTTTCCATAGCTTGATTGCGAGTTTCTTGACCGATGATCGCATGAAAATCGCGTACCATCATCGGGTAAGGATGGGGGCCTGCCACCGAACCTAAAATGTAATGTGTAGTTTCCACATTTGTCACCCAATCTCGGATAGCTTCAGAGGTAGCATCCTTGAGAGTACCAGTCCCAGCAGCAACCGGACGGACTTCAGCACCCATCAGCCGCATTCTAAACACATTCAAAGCTTGGCGTTCCATATCGTGAACACCCATATAAATCACACACTCCAAGCCAAAACGAGCGCAAACTGTAGCAGTTGCGACACCGTGTTGTCCTGCGCCTGTTTCCGCGATGATGCGCTGTTTACCCATGCGCTTGGCTAACAAGACTTGACCGAGAGCATTATTAATTTTGTGCGCGCCGGTGTGATTTAAATCTTCACGCTTCAGATAAATTTGTGCGCCTGTACCGTCTGGTCTAGCATAGTGAGCTGTTAGACGTTCCGCAAAATATAACGGTGTGGCGCGTCCTACATAGTCTGCTAAAAGTTGTTGGAGTTCAGCTTGAAAACTGGGATCATGGCGGTATTGCTGATAAGCTGCTTCTAACTCCGCTAAAGCAGGCATTAAAGTTTCCGGGACGTACTTACCGCCAAAGCGTCCAAAGCGTCCTTGAATATCGGGAACTTGAGTGGTAGAGGGAGAACTTGGAGAAAGGGGAGTGGTAGTCACGGAAATTACTTTTGTGATGAGATAGCTTCATTATTATATTGAAAGTCTGAAGCAGAGAGAATAGATTAGAGAAGTCGGAAGAGATATGTAATGTTAGTCTAGAATTTGATTCCTAGAAGCATCTGCGATCGCATCTCCAGTATTTTCCCACTAAAATTTTTATGTCTTCCTCCAATTCCAAGTCTGACAAAAAGCAATACGCCTACCGCGAATTTGGTCACGATAACCCCGCCGCCACAGAACGACCCACCCCAGAACTACCACCAAATCAACAAAACGTCAGAGTCCAAGCCACCCGCGCCGGACGTAAAGGTAAAACAGTCACAGTCATCACTGGGTTTCAAACTAAACCAGAAACCTTAGCTGATTTGGTCAAAAAGCTCAAAACCCAGTGTGGTACAGGTGGCACAGTTAAAGATAATGAAATTGAAATTCAAGGCGACCACAAGCAGAAAATTTTAGAAATTCTGCTTAGTCTAGGTTATAAAGCCAAAATTAGTGGCGGCTAGTTGGGGACTGGGGACTGGGGACAAGGTAGACAAGGTAGACAAGGTAGACAAGGTAGACAAGGTAGACAAGGTAGACAAGGTAGATTTTATTTCTTAACTCACCACTCAGCACCGGCTAAACGCCGCGCTACCGCTAACACAACTCAGCACTCACCACTTTCAAGCCAAAATCTACTAAAACAACTCACAAAAAAACAGTTAAATAAAATTCAGGAATCGTAACCTTTTCTAGAGTAGTTAAAACCAAGAACAAAAGACATCTTGATTAGCGTATCTTCACAGGGAGATTGATATGGATTTAGTGCGAATTCTGTGCGCGATTTTCTTCCCACCCTTGGGAGTATTTCTACAGGTAGGTATTGGTAAGGATTTTTGGATTAATATCTTGCTGACTATCTTTGGTTATATTCCAGGAATCGTTCATGCAGTGTGGGTAATTGCCAAGAAATAATTATACCAATTCGCAATTCGCAATGGACTAGCGTCCCGCTACGCTAACGCAATTCGCAATTCGTAATGGTTTTCAAGCTTTGCATCTGTTACGTAATTTTGGATAATTGGTATTAGGTGTTAGGAGTAGGCGGCTTTAGGTTTGATAATAGAGACATGGATAAAAACCTAAAGCCGCAAAATTTAGATTATTTCAACCTAAATTCATCAAATTTGACCACTTCAGAATCAGGCTTGCGGG